>PKRC01000009.1 GCA_017577715.1 Clostridia bacterium | reverse complement strand
CTGTGAGCACTATATCAGTTACTCCACCAAAATATTCAAATCCGTGAATGAGGCAGCAAATGAAAGTATGGACATTGCAGCGGTTTGTAAATTCCACGTATATAGCCCTCGAATACCCTAACACCATAACAAAGATATAAAGTTTACGCACCTCGCCAGTTTCCTCGTCAATGTAAGTATATTCACCCCAGTCAACCTGAGTTTGCTGGCCGGGGTTAGTCTCATAGCGGCGCACAGCAGGAATCTGTTTAGGAGGCCTAAACGGCCTTACATAATCCCTTAGAATAGTACGGCCACCAGTATAACCTTCCTCTTTAATCCTTTCATAAATGACCTCGCAGTTGAATATACCTGAATTTATCATCTGTTGAATAGTATCCTTGTAAGGATCAAGCTTTGAACCCCTTTTAGGATGCGGTTTCCTTTGAGGAATACCGTTTGCTCTCAGGTATTTTCTTACAGTATTTCTTGAAAGGCCAGTCTCTTTAGCGATTGCACGAATGCTCTTGCCCTTTGCTTTTAATTCGTGTAACATGATAATAGATCCACTCCCTAGCATTTATTTCCCTCCGATTCTTGACAGAATTAATCAGAGGGATAATTCGCCAGGGGGTGGGTCAATTCCTTTTCGTTGCTCCTGGGTCAATTATACACCGGCGGTGACAAATCATGGGCCTTTAACATGTTAAGACATATACGGCTGACAAGTTCTTTCATGTTTACTGTCTGCAGTTTGTCTAAAGCACGAGCAAATGCATCATCGTTTAATTGTTCCACTGTAATACCGCTACCCTCTAACATGAATTCAAGCTTTTGTTTGCTCCAGTATTCTTCAATTTTCCATAAGGGCTGCCTCCTATGCATTATAGTTACTACCAATACTTCTATTAGAAATCCTGGTGAAATCTTAGAATTATCAGACTTCCACTCCACCATATCGTTGACAGTTTCTGCTATCTTTGCAATACGGCACATCTCAAACAATACTGGTATACTGGAGGCATTGTATGCTATAATGCTCTTAACATCGTTTATATCCATTCACAATCACCCCTGCATCTTTATACAGGGGATATATATTCGACATAAAATTCAATAATCCTTTTGGTAATAAATGTAATTAAATTGCCTGTTTTTTACATGCGGAGACTCGGTTTTAAAGATACGGGGATGGATAAATAATTACCCGAGGAGAGTTTTGAATGGGAAGAGCTTTAGGGAAGTGGTTGAGGAGTGTGAGAATTGTAAAAAGCCGTTCCCTCCCCTAGGGGAGGGAATATATAAAGTTTAATAAGTAAATCGAAAAACATAAGTGGACGATTAGCTTTAACAGAGAAAAAGTGTTTCATTTTAACTTGCAATTAACGAAGTTAGAGAAGGAAAATAAAATATATTGAATGTCAGCATCTTGTATTTTACTTGATAAAAAGTTCAGAACAATACATTTGCTGAATGTGTAATACTAATGTCAAGAGCACAAGCCTTGATTTTAATGGGGTTGCAGAATTGTATTTATGTATCCTCACAATTAGCGCAATTTGGGTCATAAATATTTTGGCCTTGATATTATCAGTAAATATATGGTATCATTGGCTAATCATGCATATTTGGTTCATTTATTTCACTCAGCCGGTTGGACTGGTTCAGAAATCAACATAACATTGATGTCAAGGGTTGTTGAGGAACCCTATTTTTATTATTTACGGCAACAAATCAACTGGCCTAAAAGTAATAGGGTTGAGTTAACAGATAAAAAGTTTACCTACGGTTAATTTAATTATCTTAGATTTACCGTAAATCCATTGAGTATCATTTTATTAGTTATATAATAAAAGTGAGGGTGATGAACATGAAAGAAATCAATATTGCCAGAATGATTGCTAAAAAGCGACGCGAAAAGGGGTTGACGCAGGAGGAACTCGCAAATTACCTTGGCGTATCTAAGGCTGCGGTTTCTAAATGGGAAACTGGCCAGAGCTATCCTGATATTACTTTTCTTCCGCAGCTTGCGACATTTTTTAATATAAGCATTGATGAGCTCATGGGCTATGAACCTCAGATGAGCAAAGAGGATATTCGTAAACTGTATGTGAAATTATCCGCCGATTTTGCTTCCAAACCATTTGATGGAGTATTGAATTCTTGCCGTGATATTGTTAAAAAGTATTTCTCCTGCTTTTCTTTGTTATTCCATATCGGACTACTGCTTGTAAACAACTGTATGGAAGCAGGAGACAAGGAAAAGGCCCTTTCTGTGCTTTCAGAAGCCAAAGAGTTGTTTATTAGGGTAAAAACGGAAAGTGAAGATGCAGAGCTTGTTCAACTTGCCTTATATATGGAAGCGTATTGCGCCTTGCTAATGGGGAATCCGACCGAAGTAATCGAACTGCTGGAAGGAAGGAACCATAAAATCATTTCCACCGAAACGTTGCTTGCGTCAGCATATCAAATGGTTGGCAAATCAAAAGAAGCCAAATTGATATCACAAGTTGCTATATATCAGCATATGGTTAATCTCTTTGGAGCGTTAACGGATTATCTCATGCTTTGTACTGATAACCCCGAACAGTTTGATAAAACATTTAGACGTGCAAATGACATTGCCGATGCTTTTGACTTAAAAAGGCTTCATCCGTCGTTGCTCATTAAGCTCTATCTCGTTGCTGCCCAGGGATACACTATGCTTGGAAATAAAGAAAGAGCCCTGGAAATTCTCGAAAAATATACGGAGCTTGTCACCGGGGATATTTATCCATTGGAGTTAAAAGGAGATGAATATTTTTATCTAATAGATCAGTGGATTGAGGAATTCGACTTAGGAAATGTCCTTCCCAGGGATGAAAAAGTTATACGCAAGAGCATGGTCGACGGAATCATAAATAACCCTGCCTTTACAGTATTGGCTGATGAAAGCCGTTTTAGGAATATTGTGGAAAAACTAAAAAATAACTGTTAGGAACGGGACTCATCATGAAAGTGAAGAAATCAAGATATCATTAATGGAGGAGTGTACAATGGATTTGTCTATGCTAAAAGAATATTTGCCATTTCTTATTCCGTTGGTTATCTTACAGTTTGCACTTAGTATTACCGCACTTATTCATGTGCTGCGCCATCCTCATTACCGTTTCGGGAATAAGGTGATGTGGGTTTTGGTCGTTATGTTCATACACTTTGTCGGCCCGATCTTATACTTTGCATTAGGTAAGGGTGAGGATTAGATGGGTATCCTGGAAATTAAACAGCTTTATAAACGCTTTGGGCACCATGAGGTGTTGAAGGGATTGGATATGGATGTGCCCGAGCATTCTATATTTGGTTTTGTCGGGCAGAATGGCGCAGGCAAAACGACAACAATGAAAATTATCCTTGGATTATTGAAAGCGGACAGCGGATCAGTAACCGTATGCGGCGAAAAAGTTACCTATGGCGAAACAAAAACTAACCGTAACATAGGCTTTGTGCCCGACGTTCCGGAATTTTATGGATACATGAATCCAATGGAATATTTGAAGCTGTGCGGTGAGATAACCGGCCTTCCGAAAAACAAAATTAAATCGAGGAGCGAGGAATTACTGGAACTTGTGGGATTAAAAGACGAAAAAAGGAAAATTGGCCAGTTTTCCAGAGGGATGAAGCAGCGCCTCGGCATTGCTCAGGCCTTGCTGAATGAGCCAAAACTCCTGATCTGTGATGAGCCAACATCAGCGCTCGATCCAATTGGCAGGAAGGAAATACTGGATATTCTGCTTGCAGCCAAAGGGAAAACAACAATCGTCTTTTCGACCCATATTCTGTCGGATGTTGAAAGGATATGCGACCATATTGCGGTATTGCATGATGGAAAGCTTGCGCTATGCGGTACACTTTCCGAAATAAAAAAGCGTCACAGGCATAACGGATTTATCCTTGAATTCGAGAATGAAAAAGATGCTTTCCTTTTTGAAAATGCGGAAGAGCTAAAGCAGCCGTCAATAAGTCTGTCACGCGATGGAACCACCGTGAGGGTGTTTCTGACTGATCGCAATATGGATGGTCATTTTCTACTGAGTGTGTTATCGCAAAAGCGTCTTGTGCCGTTGAAGTTCGAAGTTATGGAACCAACTTTGGAAACTTTGTTTGTAGAGGTGGTTCGGTGAGAGGTTATTTGGTATTTTTAAAGAAAGAGATATTTGAATACACAAAAACTTATAAACTACTCATTATGCTGGTGGTCTTTGCAATTTTCGGAATCACCAATCCCCTTATAGCAAAATTGCTGCCTGAAATTCTTGAAAGCCTTGCAACCGACGGTGTCATCATAACATTACCGGATCCGACTGCCTACGATGCCTGGGAGCAGTTTTTCAAAAATGCAACGCAAATGGGATTGATCGTAACGGTGATTATATTCAGCGGCGTTTTATCTTCCGAACTCTCAAAGGGAACGCTTATCAATTTGCTGACAAAAGGATTGTCCAGAACAGCGGTCATTCTTTCAAAATACACCTGTATGGTTCTGGTTTGGACGGCAAGTATTGCTCTGTGCTTCGGGCTAACCTACGGTTACACGGTGTACCTCTTCCCAAAGGATGAAACATCAAATCTACTATTTTCTGTGTTTTGCCTATGGCTGTTTGGCTTGTTTTTACTGGCAGTGTTAATATTTTCAGCCACCTTAACAAAAAGTAATTATGGATGCCTGCTCATAACATTTGTTGCCGTGGTGGCCTGTATGATTATGGACATCATACCCGCGATGCATAGGTATAACCCTATTTCATTAGCGACTGATAATATGGGATTAATAATGAATTCCATAGAGGTATCTTCACTTTACAGTGCTATCCTAATTTCCTGTCTGCTTTCATTGATCTTTGTGTCACTTTCGGTAACGATATTTCGAAGAAAGCAATTGTAAGTGGCTGCATACCTTGGTTATACAGAAGATAGCAAAAGAACCGTTGATATATTTCCGCATACCAGCAGTTTTGGACTGCATATCAGGTATATCTGAATGGTATAGGGACAATTGTATTAGATGATTTGAAGGGTATAAGGAATGGGGCATAGATAACGTATAGGTTGAGGAGACAGGGCGGATCAGGTTAAAGCGCGAAGTCCTCCATGTTAATTTGATTTCATGCTAAAATTTAAGAATGGGAGGATTTCAAATGGAAATTATAAACATGACTCAACTAAACAAAAACTAGATAATCCAAGATGCACAAATATTGACTGATAGTATTCCAATTGGCTGGCCGACACTTTGAAAACATTTACTTATACTTTTGTGCGTGGGGTAAGTAGTGCTAAAGACGCGCATGATAAAAAGGACGTCTCCCTCCGGCATTGATAAAGCTTTTTCGTTAATATCCCGGAGATGAGACGTCCACTTATTTGTTACATATAACGCTTGTATCGATGATTATAATACTTTAATCTCGTTAGAAGGCGATGCAAAGGGACCCGGGATGACTTGCAGGCCACGGTGATTTCCAAAGTAGTCTGTATCAAAGCGTATCGGCGTTCCATCAGGGTTTTCAAAGTATTGTTCCGGTTCGAACGCTTTGCCGAGCACCTGAGTGTTGATCATCCGTACGTTGAAATCTTTTATGTAATCGAATATATTTGTGACCAGATAATAGTGACCGTCCCTTTCCACCAGTTCGACCTTAATCTCCCCATCGCCTTTTTCAACCAGCAGGTAATTCACTTCTTTTTTCCATGGTTTAGCGCCGTTTAGGTATGCATTTCCTTCACTCCAGATCGGCAAATGACCAAAGTGTACAGGTTCTAAAGCTCTCATGTTTGGAGGCTTGGAAAAATCGAACTGGGCAATCCATTCATCGTAGGTTGGGTACTCGTCAAAAACGTGCGTGCCAACCTGCTTGTTTTCCCGGATGATCTGTTGTGAGTCATGATCGTTATGGCTTTCATGGTCTTCAGCTGGCCACTTCTGGACAAATATGTTGTTGTAGAAACGGTTGTCGCCGTGAAGGATGGTCATCCAGCCCATCACTTCCGTACGGTGCGGTATGTGGTATGGCGTGTAACGCCAACCGGTTCCCCTGCCAACTGAAGTAAATGCACCGCAGATAAGGTTGTGGACTAAAGCCACGCCTTGGGTCGCAAAGCGAAGGCTGACCTCTGAAAGCAGTATATTGTTATCGATCAGCGTTGGACCATGGCTGACTTCTACAAATATATCTTGAGAATCCATATTTCCCTCAAGCTTTTTGACATGCGGCGGCCGCTGGTTATCATGGAGCAGGTTCTGTGTAATGCGCGTGCCCTGTGCTTCCCAGTCGCACCAGATCCCCATTGTGCAATGGTGGATATGGTTGCGGCGTATGATCACATCGATGGCCGCATGCAATTTTATCCCGGCAATTTCTGCACCGCCCAGCTCTTGCATATTATTTATATGGTGGATATGGTTGTCCTCAATGATGCTGAATGCACCGCCCATCCTGCCAATAATGCCGCCCTGTTCACAGTGGTGGATATTGCAGCGGCGAATTATATGGCTGCCGACTTTTTCTTTCAGCCAACCGTGATATTGGCCGCGGCAAACCGCGTCGCGTTCCATCTGTGTAGGACTTTTTACGTGCTTCTTTGTGAAATAATGGTCGTTGTCAGGATCATAGTATTTGCCCAGAGAAATGCCGGCACACCTGCTGTTTGAAATTTCGCAGTCTTCTATAATCCATCCCTTGCTCCAGTGAGGGCCGATCATGCCGTCTTGAAAGGCTGCTGGCGGTGCCCAGGTGGTAGCTGCTTTATCGATCTTGAATCCTCTGACGGTGATATAGCTGACGCCTGGCTTAGATGGCATAAAGCACCTGCGGCGTACGGTGATCTCAACATTTTCCTCATTTGGATTCAGCCCTTGGAAATTGGCATAAATGATTGTCTCATCGGTTTCTGGGTCCTGTTCTGTATACCACTTATAAATGGATTCTTCTGGTACCCAGCTGTACTCATAAACTTCGCCTTTGAGACATTCTTCCAAAGTGGAGGCCTCATACATCGCTTTGTCATTTAAGAAAACGCAGCCAGTGTGTTTAAGTGGCCTAGCGAAATACCAGTCTCCAAATACAAAGGTAGTATAGGGATTGTAATCGCCGAAGAAGCTGTTTGGGATGCGGCATACCCAGACATTTCCTTCGTAATGCTTCCAAGTTTTTACCTGTTCTGCTCCGGTAATCACAGCACCGAGAGGTACAATACTAGTATAAGTGATACGGGCATCTTCAGTGCCGGAATGAACCGGGTCTACATACTCCCGGTAAATCCCAGGAGCAACCAATATTTCATCTCCGGGAAGCGCCACCTTTGCAGCATCGTTGATGCGTTTAAATGGCCTTTCCTTGGAACCGTCACCGTCCCTCTCGGCATTTACGTCTACATAATATTTCATGATAAAATCCCCCTTTATTTGTTATTTTGTGTGTATTGTACTACTTTGAATTATATCACAAATGATTTTACAAAATGTAGTATTATTTACCTGTTTTATAAAAATTATTGGTAAAAATCCTAACACGCATTTTATACAGAGGAGATTATGCCAACAATGCAGTTACAGTTACGATGATACATTGGTAGTGTGAGTATAATAGTGGATGGTGTGGAGATCCAACTTGTTGATGTTGAGCGCATTGTGTTGCCACAAAAAACGATAGTTTTTACCAATGAGAGTTTTTACCTGTGATATGAGGATTATATATATTATATAGCAACAGACAAAAAGCAAAGGAGGATCATGAGATGGACATAAATGAAACCATCCGAACGCAACTTGCGCATCGTACTATCCGGGAGTTTAAGGATCAGAAAATTCCCCATGAGGTTTTTGAACTGTTAATGGAAGTTGCAAGGCGTACGGCGACATCTACCGGCATGCAAGCCTGTTCCATTATCCGCGTCACGGATCCGGAGATCAAAAGCAGGATCGCCGAAGTTTGCAAGCAGGAGTATGTGGCAAGAATCCCCGAACTCCTTGTTTTCATCGTGGATCAATACAGAAACAATCAAATAGCAAGAGAAAAGGGTTGCTTTGTAGAAACCGCCAGGGATATGGATCGCTTTTTTGCAGCATTCACCGATGCGTGTATAATGGCTCAAAATGTTGTAATAGCTGCAGAATCTATGGGCCTAGGGACGGTCTATTTAGGGAGCATACTCAACGATTCTGAGAAAATCTGTGAGCTTTTAAAACTGCCAGAATTGACATTCCCGGTTATAGGCCTTGGTTTAGGATATCCAAATCAAAATCCGCAGCTTAAACCTAGAATGGAAATGCGGCTTAGGGTTTTTGAAAATGCCTATACAGTTTTTGAAAGCTATCTCGACGAGATCAAAGAATACGATGAAGAAATGCGTACCTACTACGATCTAAGGGAGCCTAGCAGGCCGGTTGATAGTTTCAGCAACCAGGTGGTTGTCAGGCTTAAACAGTATAATCCCAAACGCCAGGAAATACTGAACGTCATCCGCAAACAGGGCTTTGATCTTATGATAAAATAAGTCAATTTAAGCCATTTTTTAATATATCGGCCCTGATTATGGGTAAATAACCTATAAGACTATAAATTCAAGGAAGCAACAATAATGGCCCTAAAATGGCAAAAATTAAACTAATAGGGGGAGTAACGATGAAGATTAAACATAAGATAAGTTTAGTTGCTATAATAATGTGTATAGTATGCGTTGGGACAATGTGGGGATTGAATAATTTTATATCGCTGAGGTATTTAGAGGATACTATACAAGATAAGGTGATAGCTGAGGTAAAACTAAAAGCCAACGATATAAATGCATGGATACTCAAAGAAAAGCAAAACTTAGAAATTGTAGCTGAAAGGGTAATACTAGCTGAAAATTATGAAAACGATACATTGTATAAAGTCTTAGAAAAAACGGATGAGATGGGCTTTGGAAACCTATATTACCTGGCACTTGAGGATGGGACATTTATTGACGCATCCGGGCGGGTGCCGCATGATTATAATCCCTTAACTAGGGATTGGTATGTCAAGGCAAAAGAGAATAGTGGGCAGATTTATGTGTGTGACCCCTATGTGGATACCGTGACAAAGAATTTGGTCTTAACGTTGTCTAAAGAAATTACATTAAACGATGGAAGGAAAGCGGTATTGGGAGTAGACATGCAAATATCGGATATAGACCAATATGTAAATTCTATTGGAAAATATACAGTGGATGCTGAAACTTCGGCTACTCTGAGCAATGCGAGCTATAAAAGCACATTGGATAAGGCTAAAGAATCGTACTACATATTTTTAATAGATAGACGAGGCAATATAATCAGCCATCCAAATCCGGATTTTTCAGCAAAACCCGATAAAATAACTAGGGCAGCAGAGATATTAGAAGGGAAACTGGATAACTTAATAAAGTTATCAAGTGTATCGTTATATCAAAGAATAATAAAGGATTACGACGGGAAAGAAAGGGCCTTTTTCTTTGATAAAGTAGATGAAGCGGGTTGGGCTATAGGAATAGCAGTTGATAAAGACGCAATACTTGAGGCAAAAGATAAGTTTGAAAAGATCACCTTATTTATATCCATAATATTCTTGTGCGCGGGTATAGGAGTTTCTTTCGTTATAGCAAATGGTATAGCTAGACCGATTATGATGACCAAGAAGATGGCAGATAATATATCCAATTTAAAATTGAACATAGATGTAGACGAGAAATATTTAAATAGAAAAGATGAAGTAGGTGAGATATTTAAAGCTTTTAAGGTGATCATAGAAAAGTTGAGGGACTTTACGGCTAATTTAAAAGAGCTTTCGACTATAAATAATAAAATTTATAACATTACCTTGGAGAAGATAACTACGCTATTAAGGCTTTCGGAAGAAGTATCAGCTACTACGCAAGAGCTATCAGCCGGTATGGAAGAGACCAGTGCAACAACTGAATCTATATCGCAGTCAGCCGCTGACTTAAATACAGCAATGTCCATGTTCGCCACCAAAGCGGAAGAAGGAGCAAAGACTGCCAATGAAATAGCCAGAAAGGCAGCAGAGTTGGATGAACAGTTTAAAGAGTCTAAAGATAATACGATGAATATTTTGGATGTGGCTAAAAATGAAGTTGAGTCTGCCGTAGAGTCTGCGAAGAACGTGGAACAGGTTAGAATGTTAGCGGAGACAATTTTAAGCATAGCAGCAAAAACGAATATATTGTCCTTAAATGCCTCTATAGAAGCGGCTAGAGCAGGCGAGGAAGGTAGAGGCTTTGCAGTTGTAGCAGAGGAAATAAGGAGATTAGCAGAAGATTCTAATAGATCAGCAGGAAGAATAAAGCAGTTTGCGGAGAACATAGATACATCGGTAAATAGGCTGATTTCAGCTACAAATAACCTATTAAAGTTTCTTGATGAAAATGTTTTAAAGGATTATACTTTGATGCTGAATGCAATAGAAAATTATAGAAATGACGGGGCTGTCTTAAGTGGAGTTTTAGGGGAATTGTCAAATACAGTAGAGCAACTTAAGGCAACCGTAAACTCTGTGGCAACCGCAATAAATGATGTGTCTGCAACAATGCAACAGGCAACAGCAGCTACAGCTAGTATTGCCGAGCAGAATAGCGAAATGGTAAGTGCAGTACGAGATATAGATAACGCTATGAAGATGAATACGGAATCATCCAATAAATTAGCCAGCATGATAGCGCAGGTTGAGCTGTAGCCAGCTACCCATCGTTTAAAGAAGTCAAAGCTTGCAAATGCCTTTTGTTGAATGTGTGGAAAAGACGTTAAGTGAGAAAAGAATTTCACAGGGGTGGAAAATGATCGGGTTAGGAACCATAGTCAATACGTTAGGAATAATTGTTGGCGGCTTATCGGGGATGCTTTTCGGTAAGCTGTTAAAGGATCGCCATCAGGAGTCTTTAAAAATAGCCTGCGGAATCAGCGTTATGTTTATAGGGATTGCCGGGGCTATGGAAGGGATGTTAACCATAAATAACGGGGCTATCAATAGCAGTCAGGCTATGATGGTAACTCTTTGCCTTGCACTTGGTACGCTGATAGGCGAAATCATAGATATTGAACACCTTTTTGAAAAGTTTGGTGAATGGTTGAAGTTTAAAACCGGGAATTCAAGAGACAGCAAGTTTGTGAACGCCTTTGTAACGGCGTCATTGACCGTTTGTATCGGGGCTATGGCCATTGTCGGCGCTATTGAGGATGGACTAACCGGCGACTGGTCCATACTTGCAACTAAAGCAATACTCGACTTCGTTATCATCATGGTGATGACCTGTTCCCTTGGGAAATGATACTTGTTGAAAAAAGCAAGGTTGGGGGTTATATATGAAGCAACGTGCATCATCAAGCGCTTTTAGCAAGTTTCGCAACACATTTATAGGGGATCGTGAGTTTTACGTCACAGTATTTGCGTTAGTGTTGCCGCTTATTGTACAGAATGCCATCTCAAATTTCGTAAACCTTCTGGACAACCTCATGATAGGTCAGCTAGGTACGCCTCAAATGTCAGGAGTTGCCATTGCCAACCAACTTATATTTGTATTTAATTTGGCCATTTTTGGCGTCCTTTCTGGGCCAGGTATATTCGGCGCCCAGTTTTTTGGTGCAGGAGATAATGAAGGCTTGCGTCATACGGTGCGCTTCAAGTTGTGGACTGTCGCTATTACTTTAGTAGTTTCAATAGCTATATTTTTGATCTGTGGAGATCAATTGATTGCCCTGTATCTCACTGGTGAAGGGGATGCCATCCAAAGAGCAGCTACCCTCGAGTATAGCAGGAGTTACCTTCACATAATGCTATGGGGATTACTGCCGTTTGCCCTATCTCAGGTATATGGCGGAACACTCCGCGAGATGGGAGAAACCACGCTTCCGATGAAGGCCAGCGTGGCTGGCATAATTACCAATCTCTGTCTGAATTACATGTTGATCTATGGAAAGCTTGGATTCCCGGCTTTAGGCGTTGACGGGGCAGCCATAGCAACGGTTATTTCACGCTTTGTGGAAGTTGCTATTATCATAGTATATACGCATAGGCATCTCGAGAGATTCCAATTTATTGAAGGCTTATATCGAATGATGAAGATTCCTAAAGGCCTTGTTTTTAAGATAATCAAAAAGGGAATACCGCTCTTTGTAAATGAGCTATTATGGTCATTGGGCATGACCGCTTTGATGCAGATATTCTCAACCCGGGGACTAAATGTAATTGCAGCTCTCAATATAGCTAGCACCATAACGAATTTGTTCAATGTGGTTGTTTTTTCTATGGGCACTGCTGTTGCTGTTATGGTTGGCCAGGCTCTTGGAGCCAACGATATTCCGCGCGCGAAGCAAACCGCGTGGAGGCTTATATTTTTCAACGTTTGTGTTTGTATTGTTGTTGGTATCCTGCTTGCTGTTTCGTCACCGGTCATTCCGTATATATACAATACTACCGATGATGTGCGCAGGCTGGCTACCCGTTTTATGCAAACAAATGCCATGTATATGGCGGTTAATGCGGTGAGTCACTGTGCGTACTTTACAATACGATCGGGGGGCAAAACATTCATAACGTTCCTTTTTGACAGCGTCTATACGTGGACCGTCTTTGTTCCATTTGCCTATGTACTTACACATTTTACAAGTCTGGACATTTCAGTGCTTTATCCGATTTGCTGTTTAGCTGACGTTATAAAGTGCATAATCGGGATAATCGTTGTTAAAGACGGGCGTTGGGCACAGAATATAGTTTCGAATACCGTCTATGGTGGATGTATTGAACCCTATGCTGATGCTGTGTAGACGGTTAGATCAGCCTCTTTTTCCAAAGTGGTTTTTGATATCCGGGACTGATGTTATCCCAAATACTTTTTATTGGAAGCTTTATGCTTTATATTTATAAGCTATAAATGGTATTAAATGGAGCAATGGCTAAAGATTTTGTACTAAATAGGGAATGATTCATATGATTACGCGTAGGATGGGGCAATAAAGATAGTAGATTCGTAAATTTCAGTTTATTTTCGACAAAGCAACCACTAATAACGGTTGCTTTGTCGTTTGATTATGTTATAATACTTACTATTGGATGCAAAATAGATGACATTTCCTACTTGTATTAGGGCCATATGATTGAATGAGTGAAGATTGGTGCCATTTAAAGAGTAGAAGAATAGGCTAGGGAAATCAAATTGAAGTAATGAAATAATGAAAAGTAAAAGGAAGAGAATGCTGTTATGTTATCCAAGAAACACGATATGGACATGTGCAGCGGGCCGCTGTTCAGCAAAATATTGATTTTCGCATTGCCTATCATGGCAATGAATATATTGCAGTTACTGTTTAATGCTGCAGACATGATAGTTGTCGGGCGCTTCTCGGGTAGAGAAGCACTGGCTGCGGTGGGTGCTACGGGTTCTCTTATAAACCTTATAGTTAACACGTTTATGGGATTATCGGTGGGTACAGTTGTCGTTGTGGCGCAGGACTATGGGGCTGGCCGGATGTTGGGATTGAGAGACTCTGTTCACACCTCCATAGCTATTAGCATCATTAGCGGGTTGCTTGTTATGGTGATTGGATTAGTTTTGTGCAAGCCAATGCTAATCCTAATGGGCACTCCGGAGGATATATTGGATTTGGCGGTACTGTATATGAAAATCTATTTTCTAGGAGTGCCTGCCATGATGGTATATAACTTTGGTGCTGCCATATTGCGAGCTGTGGGGGACAGCCGACGACCAATGTACTACCTTACCATTTCGGGAATGGTAAACGTAATACTCAATCTGTTCTTTGTAATTGTGCTGCGTATGACTGTCGATGGAGTAGCGTGGGCTACGGTCATATCCCAGTTCCTCTCGATGGCGCTAGTTATGATCTGCCTGTTGCGGAGCAATAGAGGCATACGCTTTATACCGCGCCAAATGCGTATTGAAGGGTATAAGTTGAAGGAAATTGTAAGGATTGGCTTGCCTGCGGGGTTGCAGAGCCTATTGTTCTCCATTTCCAATGTAATGATCCAGTCAGCCGTAAACTCCTTCGGCTCCACCATGGTGGCAGCCAATTCTGCTGCAATGAATGTAGAGGGGCTTGTTGGCACCATAATGAATGCCTATTACAATGCGGCTATTACTTTTACCGGACAAAACATGGGTGCCAAGAAGTATGATAGAATTGATACGATTGCAAAGATATGTACGGTTCTAATCTTTGCTACATGGATTCTCCTGAGTGGCGCTATATTGCTCTTCGGCAAGTGGCTGCTGGCCATGTACACCTCCGATGGCGAGGTCATCGAGCTTGGCATGGTGCGTTTAAAAGTCTTAATGATTGCATATTTTACCTGTGGCGTTATGAACGTATTTCCGGGTCTGACACGTGGTATGGGCTATTCTGTATCGCCTATGATGTGTACCCTGATAGGAGCGTGTCTCTTGCGTATCGTTTGGCTGAAAACGGTCTTTGCTTGGTACCCGACGGTGATTACGCTTTTTGCTTGCTATCCGGTTACCTGGGGGTTAGCAGGACTAGGACAGGTAGGCATTTTCTTTTATGCACGGTGCCGGATTCGAAAAAATTCCGAACTTGCAGCTGAATCTGATGCGCATGCACTAACAGGATAAAATGTAAGGTTAAAAGAACACCCTAAGGTATTAACTTAAGCCGCTTGTTCTATGTGAAATAAGCTCTTTTCTAATGTCTCGGTCACGATTGATAAATCATAATTTGTCTCATAGTTATCGTCAAAGGATATCAAGAGAAAAGAAAGATTAAAATATAGAAGAGCTTTCGCAAAAGGTATATTTTCCATTGCTTTTGAGCAGTATTGTGGCTCTTTTTGGTGAAGTGAAAATGGTTGTTATCACAGCAACAATAATGCTAAATGTAGGACTTGCAGTCTCTTTTGTTATTATTCAGGATACAAAAAAGACAATGGGTTGTTTTGATAAATTTCGTTAAATAGGTAATACGATTTCGCAAATGAAAGGAAGAGGTGTCGTTATGAAAGTTGCGATTGCATATTATTCCCAGTGTCATGGGAATATAAAGTGACAGATGCATGATTAATGTGGTTGAACGTAAAGAGGCAAATTTTTTCGATTACGATTAATAGGTTTTATATCATTAAAAAGTTAGTAGAATTAAATTGACTTCATGATCTAGAAGGTATTGGCAATATTGGAAGGATATAGGTGGAGGGAATATGTGTGATCGTCTTTGAGATGGTAAGATATCATAATCGTAATTACCCCCCCAATATTAAGATAAGTATAGAGGAAGTTGCAGGGCATTTTGATGTTGTTACCATAAAGCCTGTTATGGATTATTCTCTTCATACTGAGTATAGCTATGGGAAAAGAAAATTCACTAATGTTTATCTTGAGGCTTTGGATGAAATTATTACCTCACATAAAGGCGGAATACCTCAACTATGGAAGAATGAACTATGGGCTAAAGAGTTTGCAAATTTCATTTTAAGAGCGACAGAAAAGCTTGTCCCCCCTAAGGTTATTGAAATACACCCACCTTTTGATGATTACACAGATAACATTTCTGAATTTATTAGAAGGTATAAGGTGTTTGAAGAAATAATCAAAAGTAGATATCCAACCACTGATATTTATATTGAAAACCGTTGTGGTTCTATTTATTGCGGAGGAAAATTTATTATTTCCGTACTAAATCAAATGGTTGAACTGTGCGACCGGATTTCGAAAGAAAATCTTTCGTTGAAGATAGCTTTTGATGTTCCACAGTTCTATACTGCGCATAATGTTACTATTGGCAAAAAACATTTAATTATAGATTTACTGAATGAGTTAAGAATAATCAGAAAATACATTGGTGGGGTTCATCTTTGGGGTAAAAAATTTTCCGAAAATGGGAGAAAGATAGCCCATTACGGCGATTTAAATAGCTATTTTAACAATGATATCCAATTAAAAAGAGAATTCCTATTTTCACTTGCGGAATTGTTCGATGACGGCATTTGTCGCAAACTTGTCCTTGAAGTTAATAGCAGCGACAATGATCTATTATCAATAATCAATGATTTAAATGAGGTCGGATTTAAGTATATATAGCTATCTATTACTTCTATCAAAAATGAAGAGTTGAGATTCCCAATGTATCCCAGCTCATCATTGCCTAAAAAATCAATTTATCTTCTCTTAAAGCGCATTGAGAAACTGGATGTATGGCTGGGGACAAATTCACAGGTAATCCCATCTGCATGTTGAATTCTAGATCTCTCCACGGAAGGCAGAAGTCTTGAGTAATCAAAGGAATGTGCTTATATATTCTTCCCTTAATGACCGAAATATTTCCTTAAGTTTTCTCCTATTCGGATATGTTGTCGACATTGATGATTTGAATGCCTGCTCCCGAGGGACCATAAATGCTTATAAATCTTCTTCCTGTTTTTGTACTGTTTCTGCTTTTGGATCTGCTGATCCCTGCTATTATATTGTTTAAGGTGATAAAGAATATAACGATTAAACCTCTTTATACAGTACGGATTGTCAAAAGACCTATCGGACAAGGAAATGCTTCCACGTCTGATCGAGATTTTACCTCGCAAAACATACGAAAAAGTCAACTTGTACTCCCATGAAGGCGAAGAATTCATTTACATATTTGGAAGGTATATTGACTTATTACTACAAAAATCAGAAGTACGATTTATATCCAGGAGATTCAGTACATATTCGCTCTAATGAAATGCACAATTGGGAAAATAATAATACGAATAATGTGGTAAGGCTCATTGAAGTTACAATTCCAAATAAGTTTAAAAAGGAATAGTTGAAATATAGCGCATTAAAAGAGTAGATGCTTATTGAAGGAGGCAAATGGAACATTAAAAATTTTGCCTCGAGACGGAGTAAGGCAGCGATTTTACATAGTAAAGGATGATTTAAAACTTGGTATAACTTTGGACAGGGGACAGTTTTCCAGCGATCACGAAATCATAACTGATTACGATTTAAACGTTATAGATTTAATTATTGATACTGCTGCTTTTAGAGGAAATGTAGAAATGATGGTATCGGCTGCCGGTGCAGAATATATTATTCAAGACCAAGATGAAACACAGCTTGGAATTATAAAAGACGAAAGCAAAACTATTTCAATAAACGCCGCAGATGATAAGATAAAAATAGAGATTAGTAAAATCAATTAGGGAAGTGTGGAAAGGCCATTATGAAGGCTAAAGCACTTGTTTCGCTTCCTTTGAGTTTTTATAACATAATTATTCGTATGGCAATCGCGGAGCTGGTGAAATAATGGAAAATTTTCAAAGGAGATGATGGATAATGACAGTAAAAGAAAAACTAGAAAAATTAAGAGGAAAAATGCAAGCTTATGGTATTGATGCCTATATAATACCCAGTACTGATCCCCATCTCAATGAATACGTGCCTTCCCATTTTAAAGCGAGAGCATGGATTTCAGGGTTTACCGGTTCAGCTGGGACGGTGGTGGTAACTTTTGATAAAGCCATACTCTGGACGGATGGGCGCTATTACATTCAGGCGGAGAAGCAGATTGCCGGTACCGAGTTTGAGCTATATAAGATGGAGAAGGGTATACCAAATTATATCGAGTTCATTGAAAAGAGCTTGTCAGCAGGACAGGTGGTAGGATTTGATGGTAGGAATTTCCCTTGCGCAGACGTACTCAAGATGAAGGAGACGTTTGAAAAGAAAGGGATAAAGATTAAAAGCTTGGTATCAAAGGATTCGGTCATATGGTTTGTCGATACTGCAAAATTGACAAAGGCAAATATGGTTTCAAAACCGTTGCGCTTCATGGATTTAAATGATACAATTTAAATTCATGAAGGCAAGATGCACTAGAGGAGGGCAATCATGAAGATTTCAAAGAAAGATGCGTTGATGTGGTTTGAGTTTTTTGCGCAGCTGCCGGAAGATGAGGAAATAAGTGCAAAACATCAAGAAATAATCAATTCTACTTTTGCGCAGATCGAAGCCGCAGTCGAACACAGGAATAATTTATTGATGTCTCAAATTAAAGGTTTGAAGACTTTGAAAAACAGGACTTATTATGTGGGAAACGACGATAAATTTCCAAAAGGATGTATTTCCTGCTTGTTTGGCACCGGCCTCAATGCTATTAGAAAGACGAATAAATGCAATTTAAACTGCAAGTTCTGTTACGATTATGGGCGGCTGGAGGATATCCCACCGGTAGGTGAAGAGGTGTGGGAAATAGGGGGTACCAAATTTTATGAGAAGGATATTGACTTGTTACTTTCCATCTACCCAAAGCCCACTGGCGTCTCGTATGTTTATTTAGAACCGTTTATGGAAATAGAAAAATATTATTCGGTTATAAAGAAATTTAGCGATGCCGGGGTCTACCAGCACCTATACACCAATGGCACTTTGGCTACTGAAGAGACACTAAAAGCGCTAGGGGAAGCAGGTCTTGACGAGATGCGCTTCAACCTGGCGGCTTCCAACTGTTCGGACAAGGTTATTGAAAATATTGCTATAGCCAAAAAATATATTAAGAGCGTAGGCATTGAAAGTCCGATGACGCCCGAATTCTTTGAAGCGTTTTTGAAGAAAAAACGGATGATTTTGGAAACAAAGCTGGATTTCATCAACTGTGCAGAATTACATTTAAATGAGAACAATATATACAACTATTATGGTGAAAATATGTATATTTCCAGGTTTGGTTATATTTCACCTATTTGGAGCCGCGAACTGACCTTGAAGCTCATGAAAATAGCCGATGAGGAAAGATGGGATGTGGTAGTCCATGATTGTTCCAATTATACAAAGTTTGCCAGAGGCTTAAACTGGGGCAGCAAAGCGGGTATGGCGTTTGGGGCCAGCAATTATGGCTGTGAGTTTTCCAGAATTCCCTACGAATTTTTCATACCCATATTGAGCGATGAGAATTTTAAATTTCTAAGCGAAGAGGAATTGCCCGATGATTATAAGCCGGAATCGATTAGCCTATGATATGTGATCACAAGCTCTGTCATCGTGAAAGGTTTGGATAAACTATGCGTATGGCCAGAAAATGTATGATTTTCGACTTCTCTCCACGTTGGAATTTACAGAAGAGGATGTGCGATACTTCGCTCAGCTGGAGGGAATGACGGCCAAGGGGCTATATTTATGGATTTCATTGCAGATATAGGGACGGAAAATGAATATGCTTGTCTCAAAGATTCGTGTTGCTTCCACCAACGACGATGACACCTTAGACGCCTTTACCTATGAAAGTGTAGACGAAATCGAAGAATTTATAACAAATAAGGAAAAAATATTTGGGTTAAGATTAGAGCTTGCTAAATCACTCAACAGATAACAAGCCTCCGGATACATCTCGGAGGCTCATTGCTAATTTTTATGAGAAGTAACTCTTAATTACCCTAAACGGACGCATCATGTCATGGTCTTCATGTTCCAGAATGTGGCAATGCCACACATAGTCACCCGTATAGCCATCAAATTTTGCGATAATCCTTGTGATCTGCCCAGGCGTAGCCCTCACGGTGTCCTTCCAGCCCATTTCGTTTGGGTCAGGTGGGATGGGGTCTCCCGTAAATATAATTTCGCCCGCGTTTCTGTAGCGCGCTACGTCAAACGGCCTGCGGTCCAAAATTTGGAACTGCACCAGGTGTACATGGATGGGGTGCGGGAAAGCTGTCAGGTTCAACAAATTCCATATTTCGATGCTGCCCAGTTCGGGCATCTCGGTAACGGGATCATGCCACATCTTTCCATCGAGCTGAAACGATGGACGACCGTATCTATCTGGTACCGCATCAAGAGTCAGATTTCTGACCTTGCTAGCCATATTCTCATTTAGTCGCTCGAAAGGATACAGTATTTCGGGTATTGTGCTGGTGTCTTTACCCTTAAGCGGAAGCACTACCCTAAACTGCATGACATTACTTGTATTTTCATCCGTATCATCATTTGTCAGTATAATATATTTGCCTTTTGAGCCCGAAAAATCAATAATGACATCTGCCCTCTCTGCAGGCATAAGTGTCAGTGCATCGAGCTCTACAGGACTTTCTAGAAGCCCTCCATCGGTTCCTATTTGATAGAATTTCTGGCCATTTGATAGCCTCAGCGTATATGTCCGGGAATTTGATCCGTTCAAAATTCTAAAACGGTACTTCCTCGGTTCTACATTGAGATAAGGCCATACCTTGCCGTTAACCAGGATTGTATTTCCCAAGAATATCGGTACCACTGATGGAAAGACTCCCGGTACTGGCTGAGGCGGTTCAGCGGGATAAAACAGTGAACCGTTTTTATTAAACGACCTGTCCTGGATCAGCAGAGGGATTTCATACTCGCCTGACGGCAAATTGAGCCTCTGCTCTAGGTGATCGCGTATGATATAAAAACCTGCAAGGCCTGCATATACGTTTAACCTGGTTATTCCCAGCGCATGGTCATGATACCATAAGGTTGTAGCCTGCTGGTGATTGGTGTACGTGTATACTTCCGTGGAAAAAAATGGGCCCGTCTCTTTATAGCCTTTTGTGAACCAGGCTTCCGGATGTCCATCACTTTCAGGCGAGACCCGTGCGCCGTGAAGATGCACCACTGTTCGTACTTCGGGTGTATCAATGGTCGCATGCAAGGTACGGTCTATCGGCAATAGATGCTTTTTTGGCAGGCAGTTAACCCATTTGACCATGACGGTACGATCCCTTAGCGTTTCAATAGTGGGGCCGGGGTATGTGCCGTTATACCCCCAGACCGTAGTTTCAGGAAAATATTTGTGCAGTTTTTGTTTTACCTGCAACATTTTTACTTCATAGTATTCTCCTTCTTTCAGTTTCTTTGTAGGCTGCAGCACCTGGGGAATTGGCAGTTCATCAACAAACTTCGGGATTGAGTTTGGATCTGATGGGTCAACTTTGTATTCGTAATATTCCTTATCATCCAAGTCATGCGACATAGAATATCACCTTTTTTATTTCTTTCATTATATACCATGTTATATATTATGCAGATGACATTTCAAGAGTGCAATGCTTTAATAACCATAGTTAAAATTTAACCGCAAGGGTCGCAAGTGGACGTTTAGTGTGAAAATATGAGCTACAAAGATGCCCTTGCAGCAGTAGAGAAGCTTTTATACGATACCCTGGGGTTCCCTGAACTTGAGGTTGCGGAAGCCTATTCGATGGATTTGAAAACCATGCTGGAACATTACGAACTTTACAAAAAAGCAGGCGGAAAAGAAGAGATTGCTTTCACTAAGGATGACGAGTGTTATGTGTTTTTCTTTCGGCAGGTAATTGATGACATTCCCATTATAAACATTTACTGGGCAAAAGCAACTTTTGGTGAAAATGAAACAACACCGGTGACTTATGTTACCGTTTTTTATACCAGGGACGGAATAAGAGAAATTTACGCTATTGATCTACTTGATATTGTTGAGGGCGGAGAGAACAAACCGCTGATCAGTCCAGCAAAGGCTTTGCAGGTAGTGATAGATGATTACTCGGAGATTATACCGCAACTTGTATCGGTATTCATTGGTGTGCTTATATTCTGCTTTAATATCGTGATCGGTAAGATAAGCGGGTTGGTAGCAAGCGGCGCCTTTATATTCATGTCATATTTTTCAATCTATGCCGGTACTCTAAACTTTGGTCCTAAAATCTATTATTTTTCACCGTATAGCTGGGCCAGCATGAACTATCTGAACTGGAAGTATACAGGTGAGATTCCTTCGCCGACTTATGCGGTGTTCTGTCTGCTGGGAGCGATATTATTTATGAGCATAGTTTCGGTAATAGTGTTTTGTAAAAAAGATATAAATATACAGGAATGGGGGGCTTGATGTGGCGGAGTATATGGTAGAGGTTTTGGATGCTGTAAAAAAGTTTAAAGAGACGGTGGCGCTGAATCATGTGACGGTCAAATTTGAAACCGGCAAGATCCACGGGATAATCGGGCGCAACGGTTCGGGGAAGACCGTGCTTTTCAAATGCATCTGCGGGTTTATGCAATTAACTTCCGGCAGCATTTTGATAGACGGTCGTCCCGTGAGGCCAGGAGCAGCTCAAGAGATCGGCATCATTGTTGAAGACCCAGGCTTTATCGGCTCACTAAGCGGATACAAAAACCTTAAGCTGCTGGCATCCATACGGCGGAAGATATCGGATGCAGAGATTCGTGAAGCTCTTGAGCGCGTGGGGCTTGATCCCAACCTCAAAAAGCATGTCAGCAAATACTCTTTGGGAATGAGGCACCGGCTAGGAATTGCACAGGCCATAATGGAGAGGCCAAAGCTGCTAATTCTGGATGAGCCGATGAACGGCCTTGATAAGCAGGGCGTTTTAGAAATCCGCGAGGTGCTCAAGGAATTAAATAGGGAAGGAGCTACCATTATATTGTCATCACATTATGCCGAGGATATAGAGGCACTATGTGATACCGTTTATGAGATGGATGCCGGTGTTTTGACACGCATTAGCTGACGGATATTATATTGATTGCGAGTAAAGTTTTAAAAATTTAATAAAAGTAAATAGCCTGAAAAACGGGGAAAAAAGTATTGCAGAGGCCGCTACAAAATTTATGCGCGCTCTTTGCTGCTTATTTCATATATATGCGGCATATATTTGTAGGGGATAATATTAGAAAAACTTATTTATTTTTTAAATTAGCTGCTTGCCCTCAGCATGATCCTGTCTTCATCGAATTTCCTCTGGGCAGCCTGTTCAAACATACCCACCAGTTCATTTACGGTGAGCGACGATTTATCCGAACCTTTTATATCCAGTACAATTTGCCCTTTATCCATCATTATAAGTCGGTTACCCATTTTAATGGCATGCTCCATGTTATGTGTGATCATGAGCGTGGTTATACCTTTCTGGAGGACGATTTTTTCGGTCAGGTTGTTTATCAGGCGGGCAGTGGACGGATCCAGTGCAGCAGTATGCTCATCCAAAAGAAGCAGCTTGGGCTTGACCATGGTGGCAATAATTAAGGTCAGGGCCTGCCGCTGCCCTCCTGAAAGCAATTTTACCTTATAATTCAAACGGTTTTCTAAACCCAAGCCGGTTTCGGCCAATTTCTGCCTGAATTCTTCCCTGAGTTTATTGTTAAGGCCCCATTGTAAAGTGCGGCGCGAACTTCGACAGTAGGCGATGGCTAAATTCTCCTCTATCGTCATGGATGGAGCGGTACCCTTCATGGGGTCCTGGAAAACTCTGCCTATAAACCTGGCTCTTTCATGTTCGGGTACCCTGGTGATATCCCTTCCATCCAGCAATATGGTTCCCTTATCAACTGGGTATACGCCTGCTATGACGTTCAAAAGAGTGGATTTTCCTGCGCCGTTGCTGCCGATTATAGAAATAAAATCGCCTTCATCAACTTTGAGGTTAATATCGCGCAGCACTACATTCTCGTTAACAGTACCCGCGTTGAAGATTTTCGTTACCCCTTTAAGCTCTAGCATGATAACCTCCTTCCCATTAAAACCCGTACAAAGCAAAACATCACGGTTCCAGCTTCAATTGGAGACAGTTGATGAGGTACTTCAGAGCAAATTCCTGATCTTTGGCGTGCTGAGGGCTATTATCACCAGTACTGTGGTGAGCAGCTTTAAATCGGTTGCTGCAAAGCCTAGCCTCAATGCAATGCCGATGCTCAATCTGTAGATAAAAGATCCCATCAAGGTGGCAAAAGTCGCCATACAAATGCTTCTTTCTCCTAGCATCATCTCACCTATGATTACCGAAGCCAAACCGGCAACAATGGTGCCTATACCCATACCTATATCGGCAAACCCCTGATATTGTGCTACAAGTGCACCTGACAGTGCTATCAACCCATTTGATAGGGATAAGCCGAGTATTTTCATGGTATCGGTGTTTATTCCGTTGGCTCGAGCCATTTCAGGGTTATCGCCCGTTGCCCTCAAGGCAAAACCGATCTGGGTCTTCAAAAAGCAATCCAGCAAAACCTTTATCAGAAATGCCGTAATTATAAACAATGCCAGAAATACCCATCTGTGCGGCACTCCCCATTCTTCGATATACGTAAATATGGTCCTGGCGTTCAGGAGCGTGACATTTGCCCGGCCCATGATGCGCAGGTTTATGGAATAAAGCGCTGTCATGGTCAGTATACCAGAAAGCAGTCCGGTTATCTTTCCCCGCGTGTTAAGTAAGCCTGTAATGCAGCCAGCAGCCATGCCGGCTGCTGCAGCCAAAAACAGCGCTAAAAAAGGATTGCCGCCATTAAAAATCATGATGGAAGCCACCGCCGCGCCAAGCGGAAAGCTCCCATCTACCGTTAGATCAGGGAAGTCAAGTACTTTAAACGTAATATAGACTCCCAGCGCCATTATGCCAAAAACAAGCCCTTGTTCCAGGGCTGTAATCAGACCAAACAATCAAACCACCTCGTAATCATTTTATAACCTCGTTGGCATTATCCAGTATATCCTTGGGTATGGTCAGGCCAATGGTTTCAGCCGCTTTTTGGTTAATTATAAGAGTGACAGTTTTAGCCCCTTCTATAGGTATATCCTGGGGTTTTTTGCCTTTTATAATCTCTACGGCTATTCGGCCGGTTTGTTTGCCCAGCTCTTTATAATCTATACCTTTTGTAGCAACGGCCCCTGCTTCTACCTGGCCTCGTTCGGAGCCTATGACTGGTATTTTGTGATCATTTGCAACCTTTATAACCGCTCCTATGGAGGAGACTATAGTGTTGTCAGTGGGAACGTAAATGGCATCCACTCTTCCCATCAGCGATTGAGTGGCCTGGCTGACTTCGTTGCTGTTACTTACTGTTGCTTCTACTATAGTCAAACCATACTCTGCAGCAGCCTGTTTTGCTATGTCCACCTGGATCTTTGAATTTATTTCACCGGCATTGTATAATATACCGACTTTTTTGGCATTTGGTACCAGGTCCTTTATCAATTTAATCTGCTCGGCCACAGGGTTCATATCGGTTGTTCCGGTTACATTGCCACCAGGTTTTTCAAGGCTTTCAGCCAAGCCCGCTGATACCGGATCTGTCACTGCCGTAATCAATATAGGTATATCCTTGGTTACGTTGGCCGCCGCCTGTGCCGCGGATGTAGCTATGGCAAGTATCATATCCACTTTTTCATCGACGAATTTACGGGCTATGGTCTGTGCATTGGTTATATCGTTCTGCGCATTTTGAAAGTCGATTTTGATGTTCTTGCCATCCTCATAGCCGGCTTCCTTGAGAGCTTCGATAAAGCCTTCGCGGGCGCTATCCAAGGCAGGGTGCTCCACCAGCTGGGATATACCTATTTTTATTATTTTGTTTGAAGATGTAGTCGTGCTACATGCCGTAAAGATGGTCGATAGGAGCATTATAGTTAAAAGGAAAGCAAAAGCTTTTTTTGGCACAAAAAATCCCTCCTTTTTTGTATTGACGGAGGGAAAGCATGAACGTATTCTCTTTCCCTACCGTGCTACCATACTACTTGTCACTTATAATAGCACATTGCCTTTCTAAAATCAAGGAAGTTCTACGTACCGCGATAAATTTTTGGCGAATCACAGAAAAAGTCATATAAAATATGCTAGAATATATTTGGGTTTAAGGAGAGTCGATGTGGCCAAGAGGAAAATAGAGTAAGGGAGAGGATGTTGTTTGATGCCAAGGAAATCTAAGGTTACTGCAACTTGGATAAGAGTAATGTACATCTTCATACTGTTTTTGGTGTTTGTGATAGCCAGGCTATCCGGCGAAAAAATAGTCGAAGGGCCTGAAAGGGAAATTGTTGCTGAAGATAGCCAAGCTATCTCGCATGACCTGGCGGTACATTTTATCGATGTTGGGCAGGCCGACTGCATTTTGGTAACCATCAAAGATGCCGCAATGCTGATAGACGCTGGGAACAACGAGGACAGCCAGCTAGTTGTTGATTACATAAAAGGGAGAGGAATAACAACGCTGGATTATGTCATTGCCACCCATCCCCATGAAGACCACATCGGTGGGATGGATGCCGTTATAAACGGTTTTGAGGTGAAAAACATAATAATGCCCAGGGCAGAGAGCACCACAAAAACCTTCGAAGATGTACTGGAAGCAATTTCAAACAAGGGGCTAAAGATTACTCCTGCGGTGCCCGGTACAGAATATTCACTTGGGGAAGCCAAGTTTACCATACTTGCCCCTAACAGTGAAGCTTATGAAGACACCAATGATTATTCCGTGGTTATAAAGTTGCAATACGGCGCCACATCATTCTTGTTTACAGGGGATGCCGGCTTTGAGTCAGAGAATGAAATGCTTGAAAAAGGGTATGACTTAAGGGCGGACCTGCTAAAAGTGGCACATCATGGAAGCAAGTATTCTACTTCGATGAAATTTTTGGAAGCCGTACAGCCTAAAATAGCAGTGATATCGGTTGGAGAGGATAATGATTACGGACATCCGGCGCCTGAAACTATACAGAGGCTAAGGCAGGCAGGTGCCAAGATATACAGGACCGATGAATCGGGCACCATAATCGCAACCAGCGATGGAAAGGCAATTGAAATGCTCAATCCATAAGGAGGGCTTTGACAATGAAGAAAGTTATAATTGACAGATTTGAAGGCGATTTTGCGGTTTGCGAAGATGAAGACAGGAAAATGATTAATATTGAGAAATCAAGGCTGCCCGAGGATGCAAAGGAAGGAACTGTACTCATAATCATGGGAGATAAAGAAGATGACATTAAAGTAGATTACGCTGAAACCGAAGCAAGAAAAAGCAGAATAAAGAGGATGATGGATTCACTATTCAATTGATTTCTCGTGAGCCGGGTTGCCTTTTTTGATTAAAGATAAAAACAACAGCATCAAAGGGATGACTATCTGGAACGGTATGGAATAGTAGAGCCATATATTTTCAGCCCAATCAAACATTTCGAATATATTTTCATACACCCATATAGAAAGCACAACGCAAAACGTGGCCACCGCTGTGGTGAATTTCCTGTAGTCGTTGGCTCCAATGAGCTGATTCAAACCGTTTACAGCAGCGTACATGCAAATCACAACCTTTATACTTCCACCTATTATCAGGTTTACATTAAAAAGCGGCTCTAGGTTTATACCTGGAATGAGCACAGAAGTCAGGTGAGGTACAAAGGTCGCTTGATATATAAGGTGGCTTCCAAGTACAGTTATATCCCTGAAAAAAATAAAGAGAAACAGCCCAGTGGCCGATAATGCCGATAAAGTCGAAACTTTTTTCAGATTCTCTCTCTTGTTTAAATGTGGAAATATCATCAGAAATACGATGGTCTCCCCAAATGGAAAGGTAAGCAAGTTTAAACTTGCTTTTATTACAGGACTTATGCCGTTCTCTAGTACAGGGAGAAACGCGGTAAAATCGTGGACGGTTAGAATCCCCAAGCTGATAATAACGGCTATAACTGGCACAAACGGCACCAAGATTTCGCTCATTCTTCCTACGACCTCTACGCCGCTGTTTACAGCGTACATAACTACAAGGGCAAAAACAGCGATGATAACCTCCAAGGGTGTTTTGGGATATGTGGTTGTTAGCATGAACGAACCAAAGTTTCTAAACACCAGAGAAGCCAAATGTATAAAGTACCATATATATAGTATTGCAATTATATTCCCTATAACCTTTCCAAATCGATCTCTCAAAATTTCCACCAGTGTCTTCGAGGGATTTAATAACGCGATTGAGGCATATGCTGCGAGCAGCAGTGTACCAACTGCTCCGCCTATAAGTATGGCCAGCCACCCATCGTTTTTTGCGCCCGTTGCTGGATTTAAAATCAGCGTGCTTCCAAATAGAAAACCTGTTATGAGTAGAAATAATTGTAAGCTGGATATTCTGGCTTTTTCCATTACTTTATCACCCCCGTCATTTTTAATATCCGTTCTATCCATTGTGAAGGGTTGGTAGGCCTTTTTCCTATCGCCAAAAACAATCCTATGGCAAGGCTTAATGCCATGATGATAATATGAACAATAACCACTTTTGCTGGTTCTTTTTTTCTTATAAATCGCCGAAAGTCATACAATCCCAGAATAGTAAAAATTATTAATATTATTAGCATGTTGCTATTCATCTTTCATCATCGGACTTTTTATGAGTCCCGCACGCCTTATTTTTGCGTCTACCTTGATTTCAGCTGGCAGTTTGCTGAAGACATCGTTCCACTCGTCCATTACCTTTTCCCAGTAATGTGGATGATATTTGTGCACTACTGTGCCGAACCCAAATATGTCACTAGAGTAATCCTTTTGTGCTTTATTCAGCGCCATAACGATTTCTTTCTTAACCTCTTGGCTTAAAATTTTTTCCAATTTATATATATCCCCAGGAGAATCAAGCGTTTCTTTTCCAATGTATTCTACTATATTTCCTTCTAGGTTAACCTGAATAGACAGTTTAGCTGGTTCACCATTTTTGAATTCTACATCTAGTTTTCCGCTCGAATTTAACACCTCTATGGACATCTTGCCATTGGTTACCGGAATATTGACAATGGTGCTTTTTACTTTATCTGTTGCAAACAAATATCCCCTTGTTTGGTATTGGTCCAGCCATCCAACCAGTTTCCCATCCCTGAAGACGGCTGTGCCTTCTGTTTTAACTGTTTTTTCGTTCACCTTTGTTATTTGACCAATGGTAACCTGCCTGCATTTGTTTTTTATGTCCTTAAACAAATTTATTAACATTGTCCGCTTTACCTTTGCTCTTATAGCCGTGTTTTCTATTGTCCCCTTTATGTACATTGCCGGAATAGCCTCCATGTCGGACTGTATTTTCAAAATTTGTTCAGGAGTTACATCCTTTGCTACCAGTACATCTGTTAGATACTCTGATTGATAATCCCTGTGCAGAAAGTCCAGTGCTTCATTAATACCATCTTTGCAAAACCTCTCTCCTAAGATTAAAACCTGGATTGTGCTTAAAAACAGCCTTTTATCTACTATTGACTTCATGCTTATTAAGGCATCGGAAATGGTTTCACCTTTATAAGACTCAACAAATACCGGTTTGGGCTGCGTTGATCCTCCTCCCCCTTGGCCTGAAGATGTCGATTGCAAGGCGGCCGGCTCCACCACCTGTACGGTTACAATGACTTTTCCATCTTCGGCTTTGTCTATTCCCATAGCAGTTACTATGTTGATCTCTGTTAAATCCACGTTGTCCCAGCATCCGGTCAGCAGTATGGGCAGCATCAGTACAATCGCCAGTTTTTTAATCTTCACTTATTTTGTCCACCTCCTGGCGCTTTATTCCTACAGTACCTCTTGTATCCTCCTGAAACAGTATCTTTGGCCGGGTTATCATTGCCCATATTGGCACCATAATAAACGAATCCTTAAGATCGGTAGCTGTAAGCGGAGAAAGGGGCGCCATATATGGGATGCCGAAGGAGCGCAGCCTGCACAGGTGTATGATAACAGTTACTGCCACTAAAGATATTCCCAGGAAACCTAAAAAATTGGCGGCTATTAAAAAAGCAAAGCGCAGCAGCATGGTGGCTCTAATGAGCGGTGGAACAACGAAGCTGCATATGGCGGTTATGGCAACAATGATCACCATAAGGTTGCTGGCAATTCCTGCATTAACCGATGCCTCGCCCAGCACGATAGCCCCTACTATGCTGAGCGCTTGCCCTATCGGCCTGGGCATGCGCACTCCGGCCTCGCGCAAGAGCTCAAAAGCCGTTATCATCAATATAGCCTCTACAAAAGGCGAAAAGGGAATTCCCTGCCGTGAAGCAGCCAGCGTAATTATAAGTTTAAAGGGTATTACTGTGTGGTGGAAGCTGACCAGTGCTACGTACATCGCTGGCAGTAAATTGGATATAAGCAGTGCAAGGAACCGCAGCACTCTCATGAATGACGCAAAAAAAGCATGGTCGTAGTAATCATCTGACGTCTGGATAGATTCTATAAAAAGATGAGGTACTGTAATGACATAGGGAGTGCCATCGCACAGTATTGCCACCCTGCCTTCAAGCAGCTTTGCTACCAGCTTGTCGCATTTTTCGCTGTTTCCCACAACGGGGAAAAGGGTTAGCCGGTTGTCGGTTATGTACTGTTCTATATACCCCGTATCGAGGATGGCGTCACCTCTAATCTTTTTAACCCTCTTTCGTACTTCCTTGACGATTTCTTCATTTGCAATTCCCTTGATGTAGCATATGCAGACATCGGTTTTGGTCTGAATGCCTAGCTGCATCATCTCGAATTTCAGGTTGGGGGTTTTAATCCTTTTGCGAATGAGGACCATATTTGTAGCAAGATTTTCAACAAAACCTTCCCTTGGGCCCCTTATGGAAACCTCCGTGTCGGGTTCCTCAACCTGCCTGCCCTGTGGGGCTTTAACCCCCACAACCAGCGCACTTTTGCTTCCATCCACAAAAAGCACCGCATCACCTGATACGATTTTGTATACCGCCTGCTGCAGGCTTTCAACTTCTCTAACTTCATTATTGCTTATAATGCATTCTTTTATAAGTTGATATACACGTTTTGCTTTGTCCTGCCTTTCTGCACTCGAGAAATAGTCAAGTATGGGACGAACTACATCCTGATTTAGTATTTTTTTATCTACAAATCCTTCAATATATGAGACCAGTATTCGAACGCTACCATCCTCCCCGCACACTATCTCCCTTTGGATATAATCGCTGCATTCGGAAAAAATCTCATTAAGCCTTTCTTTTACTCTTTCGATATTCCGCGGCAGAGGCTCATCTATGCCCGTATATATTGTATCAATGTTGTCTTGCTGGCTTCCCACTCTCAAACGCCTTTTTATTTTTCTAAACATATCCACATCACCCTTCTTGTAGTATAACCTGTCAATTGGAAATGCATACGTAAGTATCAGGAGCAGCCAAATGGCAGGTTGCAATGGCGTAGCTTGTCACAGCCGTAAATAGTTTTGTATTGTCTTTATCTAAAAGGTGTTGTATTATTTTACTATGAAGCTATGTCTGGGGAGGTATTAAATTAGCTGTGTATTACATAGGAATTGATCTGGGAGGAACCAATATAGCCGTGGGACTGGTGGATGAAGAGGGGAAAATCATCCACAAAGACAGCGTTCCCACTTTAAGCGAGAGGGAATACCCTGAAATCATTAAGGATATGGCCATGCTTTCGCTGAAAGTGATTGAGGACTCGGGCGTTTCTTTGAAGGAGGTAAAATCTATAGGCATAGGGAGTCCGGGGACGCCCAACACTCGGGAAGGTATACTGGTTTATGCCAACAATCTTAAATTCAGAAACGTTCCTATGCGGGCCGAAATGCAGAAGTACATAGATCTTCCTGTCTACCTTGATAACGATGCCAATGTGGCAGCTCTTGCCGAAAGCGTGGCGGGGGCCTGCAAAGGCGCCAGGCATTCAGTGACCATTACGCTGGGTACGGGTGTGGGTAGCGGCGTTGTAATAGATGGCAAGGTTTACAATGGGTTTAACAATGCCGCTGCCGAGATGGGACACATGGTGATTGTGGTAGATGGTGAGCCGTGTACCTGCGGGAGAAGGGGATGCTGGGAGGCCTATGCATCGGCCACTGCTTTGATACGCCAAACGAAAAGAGCAGCCGCTGCCAATCCTGATTCCTTGATAAATAAGCTCGTTGATGGGGATCTGTCAAGGATAAATGCTAAAGTCCCTTTTGATGCTGCAAAGCAGGGGGACAGGGTTGGATTGCAGATTGTCGAAGAGTATATAAAATACCTTGCCGAGGGCCTAGCCAACGTGATAAATATATTCCAACCCGAGATCATAGCCATAGGCGGGGGAATTTCCAAAGAAGGAGAATATCTGCTGGCGCCCCTCAGGAAGTTGGTGATGGAAAGGGTGTATACCGTTGAGGGGGTACCTCAGACCAGGATAGTTGCCGCGCAGCTAGGCAACGATGCGGGCATAGTAGGTGCAGCAATGCTGGGAAAGATGTACTGACGGATTTAAATGCGGTACTGCTGTCAAGACAAGAGATATGGAGGGGAGCATTTTAATACGAGATGTTCTCCTCTTTTTTATTGTGGATAGACAAGATTCGTATTTGATGATATCATTTAACTGATAATTGCCTAACGGTAGATGCTAATTTCTCTTTATAGGAAGGAAATAAAGCGGGCAATGTTTCTAAATGTGGAGGGAAGCTAATGGTACATGCTTTTGAAATGAATGGATTTTACATTGCCGTAGACGTCAACACCGGAAGTATACACAGCCTTGACAGAATTACATATGAAATCCTTAAGGCGTTTCCGTATGATTTTTCGGCGGATAAGGCAATCCAGATGTTTGGAGAAAAATTTGGCGTTGAGGAGGTTAAAGAAGCCTGTCATGAGATTGAGCAGCTGATCGAACAGGGGATGCTATACAGCCCCGATTTGGACCAACCCCTTCTCATGCGGCAGATTGAAAACAAGAGCGGATTGAAAGCGCTGTGCCTTCATGTAGCCCATGACTGCAATCTAACCTGTGAGTATTGCTTTGCCTCTAAGGGGAGTTACTGCTCCGAAAGGAGGCTAATGCCTGAAGAGGTGGCATTTAAGGCTCTGGAATACCTTGCTCAAAATTCCGGAGACAGAAAGAATATAGAGGTGGACTTTTTTGGCGGTGAACCGCTGATCAACTTTGAAGTGATAAAAAGAGCTGTAGATTATGGCAAAGAGCTGGAAAAGCAGTACAACAAGAAGTTCTATTTTACCATAACCACCAATGGCACTCTGCTTGATGAGGAAAAGATCGATTATATCAATGAATACATGGACAACGTGGTTATAAGCCTGGATGGCAGGAAGAGCATCCACGATGCCATGAGGTATTACAGAAATGGAAAGGGAAGCTATGACGAGATTGTGGATGCTGCCAGGAATTTGGTAAGCAGAAGGGGCAATAAGAGCTATTACATCCGCGGGACCTTTACCAATAGAAATCTGGATTTTTCCGAGGATGTCTTCCATATAGCAGAGTTGGGCTTCGAAGAGATATCCATTGAACCGGTGGTGGGCGGCGGTCAGCCATTTCACATTACCGACAAGCACATACCCATTATCCTCGACCAGTACGAAAGGTTGGCCAAAAGGATACTGGACTATATAAAGGCCGGGAACAAGCTTAAGTTTTACCATTTTAACATCAACCTTTATGGTGGGCCCTGCATTCAAAGGCGGCTTGTGGCCTGCGGCGCAGGCTTTGAATACCTTGCAGTATCGCCTGAAGGGCATTTCTACCCCTGCCATCAATTTGTTGGGCAGCCGCAGTTTATAATGGGGGATGTATTTAAGGGCATAGATGACCCTAAAGGATTGTCCGAGCAGTTTAAAAGGTGCAATATTCTGACAAAGGAAAAATGCAAGGATTGCTGGGCCAAATATTTTTGCTCCGGGGGGTGCCATGCCAATGCGTATTATACCAACGGAAGCATCGACATGCCAAACGAGCTGGCGTGCCTCATGCAGCGCAAGAGGATAGAGTGTGCCCTCATGATGGAGGTGGCCCTTTCGCTTGAGAGCGCTTGATTGAAGAGCTAAATTGCTTTGCAGTAACATCTTACCATTTAGAAAGATGGCAAAAGAGCTTTTTAAAAAGTGGGGGGCTGAAGCTTGAAGATCGTCTTAGCACCTGATTCTTTTAAAGGTAGTTTTTCTTCTCTGGAAGTGATTGAACACCTGGAAGAGGTGGCAAGGCGACACTTTTCGCCTTTGGAAGTGGTAAAGGTGCCTATTGCCGATGGCGGCGAGGGGACGGTGGATGCCCTTGTCACAACTGCTAAAGGCGAATACAGGACAGTGGAGGTTATGGGCCCGCTGCCCGAAATGCGCGTTAAAGCCAAATACGGCATTATCCACGGCAAAACGGCAGTAATCGAAATGGCGCAGGCATCTGGGCTGCCACTTATTCCAACCGGAAAAAGGGATCCACTGAATGCTACCACCTATGGCACCGGAGAACTCATAAGGAAGGCGCTGGATGAAGGTATTCGGGACTTCATCATAGGCATTGGTGGCAGTGCTACCAATGACGGCGGAATTGGTGCTGCCCAAGCGCTGGGTGTTAAATTTTTGGATAGATTCGGCAAAGAAGTAGGGCTTGGGGGTAAGCAGCTGCAGCATATTGAAAAGATCATTTTGGATGATATGGATCCTCGCATTAAAGAGAGCACCATCACCGTCATATGCGATGTGAGCAATCCCCTTACCGGGCCTCATGGCGCTACCGCCGTATATGGTCCGCAAAAAGGAGTAACCGAAGAAACCTTTAATATTTTGGAGTCGGGGATGAAAAACTATGAAAGGCTCATAAAGGAAACAACCGGTATGGATATGAGCAAAGTCCCTGGTTCGGGCGCAGCAGGTGGGCTTGGAGCTGCATTGGTGGCATTTTTCGGAGCGGTATTAAAGCCCGGAATCGACACTATCCTCGACTATGTAAGATTTGAAGAGCTGATCGAGGGTGCTGACCTTGTGATAACTGGTGAGGGCAGGATTGATGGGCAATCGTTGTACGGCAAGGTACCCGTAGGAATAGCCAGGCGCTGCAAATCCAAAGGGGTTAAGGTAATTGCCATAGTGGGCGGTATGGGTCCAGGAGCCCAAAAGGTGTATGATTGCGGTATAGCAAGCATTATGCCCATCGTCAATGCTCCCATATCGCTAGATGAGGCTATAGCCAGATCTCAAGAGCTTCTGAAGGATGCCGCCGATCGAATGTTCAGATTTATAAAGCTGGGAATGGAGCTTAAATGATATATTTTATAAAAATTGGATTAGCTATTCTTGTTAATACTTGGATGGAATAAAACCCTCCTGTAATACAAAAGCTAAAACAGAGAATTCTTTATAGGAGGGATGCATGAAATGGAAGGCCGCGTACCAAAAAAGAATCAGCCTCTTCCTGGGGTCAAATGCGTGGTAAATACCTGCCATTACTATATGGAAGGTGATCACTGCGGGGCTGCCAAAATTGAGATACAGCCGCGAAATGCTCGAACCACCCAGGAAACTGATTGTGCCACTTTTGTTCCCCACTCCTAAGTACGATTAGGTTTAAAAGCTAGAAAAGAGGGTATGCCTTTTTCAGGGCATACCCTCTTTGCGTTAAAAATTTGCGTTTTGACCTTTCTTTTTTCTGTAAATTGATTTATAATCTTAAAGTATATTGAATTTGCAATCAAAAATTCATTATATGCGGCGATGAATCATATAAAATATACGGCCTAAACGCAAACAATGAAATATATTTAAATAGAGGAATCAGGTGATTTAAGATGCGACCCAGTAAAGTGATAATCGATCTTGCTAAGCTGGACAGAAACATAAAAAACATAAAGCGCATGTTAAAGCCTGACACCCAGCTAATGGCGATTGTGAAAGCGGATGCTTACGGCCATGGAGCAGTTGGCGTGGCGCACCAGGCTTTGGTATCGGGCGCTTCGTGGCTGGGCGTTGCTATACCCGAAGAAGGGGCGGAGCTGAGGGAGGCTGGAATCACTGCACCTATTCTAGTTCTCGGAGGCATAGATGAGACTCAGGTAAAGACGGTGGTGGAGTACGATTTGGCCCAGTGCGTGTTTTCGCTGGAGGTTGCAAGGCTTTTAAATCATGAAGCGCAGCGGTTGAACAAGAAGATAGCCATACACCTAAAAGTGGATACCGGCATGGGGCGCATTGGGCTGGTGGATATTAAAAGCATAAGGGAATTCTGCTCCGAGGTAAAGTCATACAGCCATTTGATTTTGGAAGGCATATTTACTCATTTTGCGACAGCGGATGAGGAAGATAAATCCTTTACCAATCAGCAGATAAAGCGGTTTTTAAACATACTAGATGCTCTTCGCAGCGATGGCATAAATTTCAAGTGGATTCATGCCGCAAATAGCGCTGCTATTATAGATTGCCCCGATGCCCATTTCAACCTGGTTCGAGCAGGAATTGCTATGTACGGCTATTATCCTTCCGCAGCCGTCAAGCGCTCAGCGATACACCTTGAACCAATACTACAATGGGAAACAAAGGTAGTGCATGTTAAGGATATAGATAAAGGGGATAGCGTCAGCTACGGTAGAACTTTTATCGCTAAAGGTCCTATGCGCATCGCAACCCTTCCAGTAGGCTACGCAGATGGGTATAGCCGGCTGCTAAGCAACAGGGGATGGGTTTTGATACGCGGACAGAAGGCCCCCATCGTGGGCGTGGTGTGCATGGATCAGGTGATGGTGGATGTCACCCACATACCTGGGGTAAAGCCCGGCGATATTGCGGTGCTCATTGGAACCCAGGGGAATGAGACTATATCAGCAGAGGATATCGCAAGGCTGTGCGGTACCATCTCATATGAGGTCCTAACAGGTATAGGGCGAAGAATACCCAGGATTTACATCTGATGAAGGCTTAGCAAAGCATAGGGGGAGCTGATGCCACTTGATAAATGAGGCACAAGCTGTGACAAAAGAGGATATAAGGCGGATCATGTTGAAGCGCAGAAAGAATATGAACCAGGATGAAATCGATTGTAAAAGCCAGCGCATAGCTGAATTCTTGTTCTCTTTAGATATCATACAAAATAGCCAGATCATCATGGTATATGTAAACATGCCGGGCGAAGTGAGAACCGAGAAAATAATCCAGGATCTGCTGAATGCCGGCAAGACTGTGGTGGTGCCAGTTTGCATCCCCCAAGAGGTTAACCTGCTCCCTTCCCAAATTAAAGGGCTGGACGAACTTGCGCCCGGACATTACGGAATCTTCGAGCCCAAAAAGGAATTCATAAGGCCGGTTGATCCTGGTGTCTTGGAGATAATAATAGTACCTGGTCTTGCCTTTGATATGCAAGGCAATCGAATAGGACATGGGAAAGGTTATTACGACCGCTTTTTGATGAGGGTTTCGCCTTTTGCCAAAAAGGTAGGCCTGGCTTTTGAGTTTCAAATAGTATACAGCATTCCTGTTTGCCATTTTGATGTTCCTATGGACCTTATCGTAACCGAAAACGGCATAAAAAAGCCAAAATGAATGATTTGCTGTATAATAAAAACTGCTTGCACCAAAAAGGCATGGGGCTAGAAGCCCCGTGCCTTTAATTTTTTAATTATTTCACTGTCATCATAAAGAGGAATTTTAATAATTTTGTCGAATATGCAAAATTGTATAGATTTTGTGTAGATTTTCGTGCATGCGAGGGAGTGAATTTGGTCGAAAAGATTAGCCCAGAACAGCTTAACGAAATAGTAAAAAAGGCCATAGATGCATTAGAAGACGGAAAAAAGCAGATATTTGAGATTGCCGAGAGTGCCCGTCAGGAATGGAAGGACCTGGAGATTAAGCTTGCTGAACTACAGAGCAAAGTAAGAGAAGTCATAGAAGAAGTGGAGAGGCTGTCGCATCTGGAGAAAGAAAGTCGTTATAGGCTTATGATATTGAGCAAAAATTTTAAGATCTACAGCGAAGATGAAATCAAGAGGGCCTACGATATCGCCAGAGAAATGCAGATTAAGCTTGCCCTTAAAAAGGAAAACGAACAGTACCTGATCGCTCAAAGGACCGAGCTTGAGATGCGCATTCGGCGCGCAAGGGAGATCGTAGAAAGAGCCGAGTATCTGATTACCCATGTAGCTACTGCCATGAGCTATCTCATCGATGCGCTGAACAATATAAGCCGTACGATAGATGAGCTACAACAAAAAGAGATGATGGGCATAAGGATAATCTCCGCTCAAGAACAGGAACGCCAAAGGCTAGCTCGGGACATCCATGACGGCCCTGCTCAATCGCTTTCAAATATCGTGCTCAAGTGTGAGCTGTGTGAAAAGCTTCTGGACAGGAACCCGGATAAAGCTAGGGAGCAAATAAACGAACTAAAGCAGCTTGTAAAATCCAGCCTTCAGGAAATACGGAGGATCATATTCGGCCTACGTCCCATGTCCCTGGATGATTTAGGCCTGGTACCCACGCTTCAGCGGTATGTGGCTACTTTCATTGAAGAGACAGGTATAGACGTAACACTAGAGGTCTATGACTTAGATGAAGTCACTGTGGATAAAGTGGTTGAAGTGGCGGTATTCAGGATCATACAGGAAGCTCTAAGTAACATAAAAAAGCATTCAAAAGCAACAAGGGCTCATATCAAGCTGTATATCAAGAATGGTTTTTTGATGGGCAGGATTGTCGACAACGGCATAGGGTTTGATAAAGTAAAAGTTGAAGAACAAAGAAGAGCCAATATTCATGAAAGTGGGTTTGGCATATATGGCATGAGGCAGCGGGCTGAGCTTCTTAAAGGCAAATTGTGTATACAATCCCAAGAAGGGAAGGGTACTACAGTTTTACTTCAAATACCAGTTAATTCCATTGAAAAGGAGGGGTAGTTAAAGGTATGGAGCAGAGGAAAATAAAGGTGCTCATTGCTGATGACCATTCTCTTTTCAGAAAGGGGCTTGAACAGCTGCTTGAGTTGGAGGATGATATAGAAGTAGTGGGCGAAGCATCCAACGGCAAAGAGGTGGTGGAAAAGGCTCTTCTGCTCAACCCCGACGTGATTTTGATGGATATAAACATGCCCGTTCAAAACGGTATATATGCTATAAAGGAGCTTAAGCAAAGAGGTTGTTCTGCCAAGATAATAGTGCTCACCGTGCACGACGACCGAGAATATCTCCTGGAAGCAGTAAAAATAGGTGCATCAGGGTATATCATGAAGGATGCTGATGTTGATCATCTTTTGAAGGCTATTAGAGATGTATATCGAGGGGAAACGTACATACAACCCAACCTTTCCAGCAAACTTATAAAGGATTTTGATAGGATGAGCTATAGTTCAGTGAGGGGGCAGTTTAAAGAGCATAACTTAACTCCGAGGGAAATAGAGGTCTTGCTACTCATTGCCGATGGCAAAAACAACAAGGAAATAGCCAATGAGCTGTACATAAGTGAGAAGACGGTTAAAAACCATGTGTCCAATATATTTAAGAAATTGGATGTAAACGACCGTACACAAGCTGCCATATATGTGTTTAAAAATCACTTAAAGTAGTAAATATATTTTATAAATTGCCTCCCCTTCAAAATTGCCTAGCAATGGCCTTTGTTTTATAGTATAATAAGCATGAAAGGGGAGGGAATAAAGTGGGACTCATAAAACAGGGTTTGAAGCTAATGGGGACTCATGCTATCGTATCGCTGATTCAGTTTATATTTATACCCCCATTGTTGAGCATTTTTGAAAATCAAATATACCAATGGCTCGTGGGGCTTGTTTGTATAGCGATGTTCTGGCTGATAGTATATGCTGACATGAGCAAGGTGGGATTGGATGACGCTAAAAAGGATGCTTTCGCCCAGTACAAAGGTTTTATAGCTGGCCTTCTAGCCTCTATTCCCAGCATCATTTTATATTTGCTGGCTATTGCCATGGAGCCTTTAGGCAACGTTAACTGGTTTGAGATCGCATTGCGTCTCTGGCTGATACCTTATACCAAGATATTTACTACATTTGATAAGATGATGCCCCATATAGCCATAATACCGATAGCCTTATTTCCCCTATTGTCGGGAATCAGCTATATAGATGGGCTTCGCAAGAGGAAGCAAATTTTAAAGGCAATAGAAGATTTTGAGGCGACGAGGGCCGAGAGATCAAAGGTGAACATAAGCTTTCAAAAGTGAGGATAGGCCTTTAATACGGTACGAAAGTGCCGTTTGAAAGAGAGATACACCCGCTTGTGGCGGGTGTATTTTTTTTATGAAGTGGTTGTATGGGACTGTATGGAATAATGTTCTATATTTTTGGGAAAATAAAGATATTGCATTAATATTCCGGAGGAGCCGAGCATGGAGGAAAAGGTAAAGGGCAAGCTCATGATAATCGGTGGTGCGGAAGACAAAGAGGGCGAGTGCATAATCCTAAGAAAGTTGGTGGAACTGGCAGGGGGACGAGAGGGGAGTATAGTGATCATGACGGTAGCCACCGAACATTCCGAAACCATAGGCCGGGAATACACCCGTATATTTGAGCAGCTTGGTGTACGCAAGATAAGCGTGGTACACATAGATTCCAGATGTCATGCCAACCATGGTGAAGTGATAAACAGCATCGATGATGCCACCTGTATATTTTTTACCGGCGGCGATCAGTTGCGCATCACCTCCCTTCTCGGGGGCACTAAAGCTGAAGAGAAGTTAAAGCAAGCCTATTACCGCGGAGTGGTGATTGCTGGAACCAGCGCAGGCGCTTCCGTCATGAGCGAGACCATGATCACCTCAGGCAACGATGAAGATGCGCCCAGGAAGTGTACGCTGAAGATGGCACCAGGATTGGGGCTTCTGAGAGACGTGGTAATAGATCAGCATTTTGCCCAGAGGGGCAGGATCGGACGCTTGCTCACCGCCATAGCGCAAAACCCGCATATGCTGGGAGTGGGAATTGACGAGGATACCGCTATCATAGTAGACGGCGATGCGGTGTTTGAAGTGATAGGTTCCCATGCTGTGACCATACTCGATGGCAAAACTCTGGATTTTACCAACGTTTCGGAGCTTAAACCTGACGAAATACTGGCACTGACTAACGTCATAATGCATGTGCTTCCGGCAGGTTACCGGTACGACATCAAAGCCCGAATGCCAGTGATCAGGAGGTAGTCAACTTGAAAATTTGTGAGCTTAAGGCATTTAAAGGGAGAAATATTTACAGCCATAAAAAGGTAATAAAGATGGTCATTGACCTAGAAGAGCTGGTCGATGTAGCTACAAAGGATATAGAGGGATTTAACGATGCATTGCTGAGGCTGCTCCCCGGCCTGTATCAGCATCACTGCTCCTTAGGGCGGCCGGGTGGCTTTGTCACCAGGCTTATGGAGGGCACCTATCTGGCACACGTCATCGAACACTGTGCCCTGGAGATACAATACCTTCTAGGGTATGAGGTCAGCTTTGGCAGGGCAAGGCAGATGGAAGATTCCACCAAGTATATTGTTGTGTATGCCTATATAAATGAGGTGGCAGGTTTGGAAGCAGGAAGGTGCTCGGTTCAACTGGTGGAAGCCTTGTGCCGTGGTCAGGCTTTTGATCTCGACTCCCATATAAATAGGATAAAAGCTAAGGCCATGAAGAATGAATTAGGCCCCAGTACCAAAGCCATTGTTGAGGCAGCGCAGGAAAGAGGAATCCCAGTTATGAGGATCGGGAATAGCAGCATATTACAGCTAGGATATGGAAAATACCAAAAAAGGATAGAGGCCACCATAACCGAGAATACCACCTGTATTTCGGTTGATATAGCCTGCGATAAGTCCCTGACCAAAGAGATATTGAGGGAGGGAGGGATACCCGTCCCTGAAGGTGGCGTATGCACTTCGCTTGAAGAAGCGCTGGATATAGCGCAACAGCTGGGTTATCCCGTTGTGGTCAAGCCCGAAAGGGGAAATCAGGGGAAGGGGGTTTCCCTTAACCTTACCACACCTGATGAAGTAGCTCAGGCCTTTAACATTGCCAAACAAATGGATGAAAACGTCATAGTGGAGAAGTATATCAAGGGAAATGACTACCGCGTGCTGGTGGTGGGCGACAGGGTAGTAGCTGTTGCCCAGCGAATCCCACCTCATGTAGTTGGGGACGGCATACATACCATTGCCCAGCTGGTGGATATGGTTAATAAGGACGAAAGACGAGGGGAGGGCCATGAAAAGCCGCTCACCAAAATAAAGATAGATGAAATATCGCTGGCACTACTTAGAAAGCAGGGATACACGCCGGAAAGCGTTCCTCCCGCCGGCAAGGTGGTATATTTAAAGGCCAACGGAAATTTGAGCACTGGTGGAGAAGCCATCGATTGTACCAACAAGATACACCCAGTAAATTGCGAAATTGCGGTAAGGGCTGCCCAGATAATAGGCCTTGACATTGCAGGGATTGATATTGCCTGCCCCGATATTTCCAAGCCCATAGAGGAAGGGATGGGGGCGGTTATAGAAGTAAACGCCGCGCCAGGTATACGCATGCACCTTTATCCATCCAAGGGCAAGCCCAGAAACGTTGCCCAGCACATTATAGACATGCTCTTCCCGCCAGGAAGTAGACACTCCATTCCCATAATTTCGGTTACAGGGACAAACGGAAAGACTACCACCGTTCGCATGATTGCTCATATCTTAAGGACATACGGCTATACCGTTGGAATGACCACCACCGGAGGCGTTTACATAGGCCATCGCTGTGTCATGAAAGGGGATACCACGGGTCCTGCCAGCGCAAAAATAGTATTGACTGACAAGAGGGTGGAAGTAGCAGTGCTGGAGACTGCCAGGGGCGGCATCATCAGATCTGGTTTGGGATATGATCTCAGCGACATCGCTGTGTTGACCAACATCACCGAAGACCACCTAGGGTGTGACGGGATTTATACCCTGGAGGATTTGTTACATGTAAAGTCATTGGTGGTGGAGGCGGTAAAGCCAGACGGATATGTGGTACTCAATGCTGATGACCCAATGGTAGTAGAAGCTGCCAAGCGAGTGAAGTGCAATATAATATATTTCTCCAAACAGGAGGACAACCTCATCGTTCACCGACACATGGCAAATGGAGGGTTGGCGGTATTTTTAAAAGGGCAGTATATCACTATTGCCAATGGAGATGGATTTATACAGTGCATGGACGTTGCCAGCATCCCGGCGACTTACGGCGGGATGCTCACATACAATATCGAAAACAGCCTAGCTGCCGTAAGCGCTGCTTATGCCATGAAAATACCCATAGAAACCATACAAAAAGCCCTGGCTTCCTTCTATGCTGATGAGATCCACAATCCCGGTCGTTTTAATGTCTTCAATATAAGGGATTTCAGGGTGGTAGTGGACTATGCCCACAACATCAGCGGCTATACCCAGGTTATAGAGGCCATCAAGAAAATGGGAGCATTACAAACGGTAGGAATTATAGGAGTTCCGGGGGACAGACAGGATGACACCATCAGGTGCATAGGGTTTATAGCCGGAAAGGGTTTTGATCGCATCATCATCAAGGAAGACGTTGACCTGAGAGGCCGATGCAGGGGTGAGGTGGCCAAGCTTCTAAAGGAAGGCGTCCTATCCGCAGGCATGGACCCCAGCAAAGTAGAGATAATTCTTTCGGAGGTTGAAGCCCTTAAGACCGCCATAAGAAGGGCAAAGGCAGGAGATCTGATAGTGATATTTTACGAGAAGTTAGAGCCTGTGATGGCTGTTATAAAAGAGATGTTATCAAACATCGAAGCAGAGGTGAATAGCGATAGGAATGCCGCCATAATGGAATTCAACAGGCTGCAATAGCACTACAAATCCCATTACTACCCCACTCATCGATAAAAGTCGATAAAATTTGTGTTTAGATGCCCCAAAATGAGATTATATATTTTTAATGAGGAGAAAGGGGTAGTGATTGTGGATATATATTTTAAAGAAATAGAGCTGGGGGATAAGCCTATATTTGACCACTATTTTTCTTTAAGACATTATGAGAATTCCGAATTCACGTTTACAAACATGTATATATGGCGGCAGCCCTTCAACTTGAAATTTTCAATCATCGGGGATTGCCTTTGTATCATAGGGAAGTTTGGCAAAGACTTCCATTATTTTTTCCCACCCGTACCCGGAGAAAACAGCAAAATAGATATAGCGGTTCATAAGATGATCCAGTATTTTAAAGAAAATGGGTATCCCGTTATCATGAAAGGGGTTACCGACCTTACCAAGGAAATGCTGGAAGAAGCCGTGCCCGGCTTGTTTAGATTCGAAAGAGATCCCAATAATGATGACTATGTCTATCTTGCCGAGGACCTCATTTACCTGAGGGGCAAGAAATATCATCAAAAGAGGAATCATATCAATAAATTCCTAAAAAGTTATCAGTACACTTATGAGTCGGTGAGCGACAAAAACATAGAGGAGTGCATACAGGCCGAGCTGGAATGGATGAAAAACAAGGATCCAATCCCCGGGCTGGAATATGAAAAGGTGGCTGTGCTGGAGGCATTGCGCAATTTTGATGCTTTAAAGCTCAAGGGCGGTGCATTGAGGATTGACGGCAAGATCCAAGCTTTTGCGCTAGGGGAGCTGCTCAATCCCGAGATGGCGGTCATTCACGTGGAAAAGGCCAATACGCAATATCATGGATGTTATGCCATGATCAATCAGCAATTTGCTGAGCATTGCTGGAAGGATGTGCGCTATATAAACCGTGAAGAGGACATGGGGTTACCTGGATTGCGGCAGGCAAAGAGGTCATACCATCCCGTTAAGATGGTGGAGAAATACACGGGTTATCTAGCGGAGGAATGATCATGGAGATAAGGTTTGCTGGCCCCGATGATATGGCGCAAATAAAGAGACTGTGGGAGTACTGCTTTGATGATCCTCCAGAGTTTGTCAATTGGTTTTTCAGCAGGAGATACAAGGATCAAAATACTTTGGCGGTATACGAGGGAGGCAGCATACGCTGCGCCCTTCAGCTTTTACCTTACAAAATCATGCTCAGGGACCAACCTCTCAAGACGTCATACTTGGTGGGCCTTTCGACCTGGCCCCAATACAGGGGAAGGGGCAATGCAAGGGCACTCATCCGGCATGCCTTGGAAATCATGCGCATGCGCCAGGAGTGGGTGTCCATTTTGCTACCCTTTCGCTATGATTTTTATAGAAAGCACGGCTGGGAAATATGTTACCATCATTTAATGTACCGCGGGGGTAGGGAGATGTTGGGGCCGGCAGGTAAAATCCTGGAAGACATAATACCTGCCGATAAAGGGCAAATACACCTGATGAATATGTGTTACCAAAAATTTATGGAAACATATAATGGATATGTAGTGAGAAATGAAGATGACTGGGATCGGTTGCTGGATGACCTCTATATAGCCGGTGGCACTGGGTACATAGCAGTAAAGGATTCTCAAGCGATTGGTTATGTGCTCTTTGAGATTTCAAACCGCCAATGCAAGGTTAGGGAGCTGATTTATACCAGTCCGGAGGCCCAGAAAGCGCTCATGAGGCTTATTGCCAACCACTATTCCCAGATTGATTCCATCGTGTGGAATGCGCCGCCGGATGACATTTCCTATATGGATATGCCCGATCCCAGGGGGATGATGTATAAACAGCCTTACGTAATGGGGCGTATCGTAGATGTGGGGCAAGCGTTGAGGATACTAAAACCTCTAAGAGAAGTTGAGTTGAACATACAGGTCATTGACCCACTGCTGGAATGGAACAATGGAGTTTTTAGCCTACGTAATGCTGGTGGGGCTATGGAAGTATCGTCAAGCGACGCATCGCCACAAGCCGTGATCCCAGTCACAACCCTTGCACAGCTGTTGTGGGGGTATATAACCCCAGCGCAAGCTAAAAAGCAGGGTAAGCTTGATGTTAATGATCAAAGAGCAATGGATCACCTGGAAACCATATTTACACCAGCGGTAAATTACATAATAGAGGATTATTAATTGCCTTAGAATTTTAACCTGTGTCAAAGCAAGAATGTTACTATATGCGTTTTTTAAGCGTTGTTTTTCTTTTTCGCCAAATGGGAATTAATATTTCTTATTGACAACTTTTAAGCGACTTTTTATACTTGAGTTTATGTAACCAAACAGAGCGGCCCGTTGGGCAAAAATTTAAAGTTCAAATTTGTAGGTGGTATCAAGATTTGAAGGTTATTATTATTTTAGCCGGCTTAATAGGCGGCTTTTTTGTTGAGCTAGAAGCGATGCGATTGACCGAAGCTGCAGTGGCAAGGGCCCTTAACGCAGAAAGAATGGGCAAAAAATTTTTTGTATATTTGGCAGCCAAAAACTTCATTATTTTGGTTATTTTAACTTTGGCAGCTGCCTGGTCAACGATGCTTTTGTTGTCCTTAAGTGCCGGCATGGTGCTGTACATATTTTTCTATGTTATAAAGAAAAACCGCCGTATTGGGAAGACTATTTAAGAGGAAGGGAAGCGATGGAGCATGGAAGGAATAGATTTAAATCCTAAGGTGTGGTTTACTATACCCATAATGGGCGGAATACCCGTGACTGATGCAGTGTGCATATCGTGGATTGTCAGTGCGGGGTTGATAATCTTCGCTGTTATAGTAAGATTTTGTATTTTCCCGCGGTTTCAGGATATACCGAGGGGTTTTCAGAACGTACTTGAATTACTGGTTGAGTGGGTATACAGTTTTTCCCGCGATGCGGTACATGAATTCAGCGACGAGCTGGCACCTTATATCGGTACTCTAGTGCTCTATCTGGGGTTTGCCAACACCATTGAGCTTTTTGGCTTGAGACCTCCTACTACCTACATTGTCATTACCTTTGCCCTGTCGCTCATCACATTTTTCCTGATCAACTTTTATGGCATAAAGAAAAAGGGCTTGTGGGGCCGGATAAAGAATTATGGCAAACCCGTACCGTTTATTGCTCCCATCAAAGTTCTCAGCGATTTGGCTGTGCCTGTATCCCTAGCATCCCGAATGTTCGGGAACATTCTGGGAGGACTGGTGGTAATGGAGCTTATCCGCAAGGTGGTACCTGTTGTAGCACCTGCTTTTTTATCTATATATTTCACCCTGTTTGATGGGCTTATACAGACCTATATATTCATTACTTTATCGCTGACGTTCATAGGAGAGGCTATAGAATGAGCTATAGCATAACTGGTAAAAAGGCATTGTGATGCCACAAAAACAAATTGATGCAGTCAAGATGTTGGAGACCATCATCTTAGGAGGTGAACTAAAAAATGGGAATAGCTGCTATTGGCGCTGCATTGGCGGTTTTGACTGGCGTGGGTGCAGGTATAGGCATGGGCATTGCTACCGGTAAAGCCGTTGAGGCCACTGGAAGGCAGCCAGAAGCCGCAAACCAGATCAACAGAATTCTGCTCTTGGGCCTGGCTCTTACAGAGTCCATAGCCATATACGGCTTTGTCATTGCATTGCTCATAATCTTTGTGCGGTAAATGCTTTCTAATAATAAATAGCCAGACCACTATAGGCAAGCAAAGGTTTATGGTTTTCATCAAAAATAAGATACAATAAACGATACCGGCTTTTGATGCCACATTCTTGCGAGATACCTTTCCCACGAATAATAAAAATTTAAGGAAACGGTGAATACGGTATGAAGGAGTATATCTGGACGTTTGTCTTCCAAATAATCAACATAGTTATACTGTTTTGGTTTCTAAAGCGTCTACTTTTTAAACCCATAAAGGGTTTTTTGGATAAGCGTACGCAGAACATTGAGGCAAAGATGGAGGAGCTCAAAAAGCGCGAAAGCGAGATCGAGGAAAAAAGGCGCTTGTCCAGCGAGGAACTTGAAAAGGTGCGCCAGCAGGTAAAGGCCATCATGGAGCAGGCCGAGCACACCGCACAGCAGCGCATACGGGAGGCGCAGCAACAGGCGCAAAGAGAGGCAGAGGCCATGCTGGAACAAGCAAAGCGCCAAATAGAGCAGGAACGCCAACAGGCAATTGAGGCTTTCAAAGCTCAGACTGCAGAGTTGGTCGTGGAGCTGGCTTCCAAGGTCCTGCAAAGCCATATAACCCCTGAACAGAATAAAGCCATGATACAGGAATTCCTGGAGAAGGTGGAAACATGAATGTACCGAACGTTGAAACGGGGACCTTATGGTCGGCTTTTCCATTGGATGAGGCAACTGTTGCGCAAATAGAGGAACGGTTTTCAAAATTTTTAGGCAAGAAGCTGAAACTTCATTTAAAAGTTGAACCGGAAATAATAGGCGGAATCATAGTATCCATCGGGGACAGGATATATGATGGCAGCTTAAAAGGGCAGCTTAGTAGGATAAAGGAACACCTGTTGGACTTTCAAAAAGGGGATATGGTTGACCTTGTCACTGGCGTCAAATCGTCGGAACAACTCACCGACATGGCGTCAGTCGGCGAGTTTATTAGAGAGAGGATTCAAGAATACCAGCAGGAATTTGATGTGGAAAATGTGGGGCGGGTGGTGCGTTCGGGGGATGGAGTGGTACTAATAAGCGGTTTGAGCGATTGCATGTATGGTGAACTTCTAAGGTTTGAAGGTGGTACATTTGGCATAGCCTTTAACCTAGAGGAGGACGCCGTGGGCGCGGTGCTACTCAACAACCAGAATTCGGTAGCCGCAGGAACGATGGTCTATAGCACCGGGAAGATGGTACAGGTTCCGGTGGGCGAAAGCTTGCTGGGCAGGGTGGTCAATCCCCTGGGACAGCCCCTCGACGGAAAGGGCCCTATTCGACCTGAAGGTTACAGGGAAATTGAGAACAAGGCCCCCGGCATATATGAGAGGGATGTGGTAAATCAGCCCCTGCAAACTGGCCTGCTGGCCATAGATTCCATGATACCCATTGGGAAGGGTCAGAGGCAACTCATCATAGGTGACCGCCAGACGGGTAAGACGGCCATCGCCCTTGACACCATTGTCAACCAAAAAGGTAAGGATGTAATATGCGTGTACGTTGCAATAGGCCAAAAAGCTTCCACGGTATCCCAGGTCATTAATACCCTAAGGGAAATGGGGGCTATGGATTATACCATTGTGGTTTCGGCTACAGCCAGCGACTCTGCCACCATGCAATATATTGCCCCTTATGCGGGTTGTGCTATGGCGGAATATTTCATGTACAAGGGAAGGGACGTGCTCATTGTCTATGACGATCTGTCCAAACATGCCGTAGCTTATAGGACATTATCCTTGCTTTTGCGCCGTCCTCCTGGGCGTGAGGCCTATCCCGGGGACATCTTTTACCTGCATTCCCGCCTTTTGGAGCGTTCAGCCAAGTTGAGCAAGGAAAAAGGCGGTGGGTCCTTGACGGCGCTGCCCATAATAGAAACTCAGGCTGGAGATATATCGGCCTATATACCCACAAATGTAATATCCATAACCGATGGTCAGATTTTCTTGGAAGACGAGCTGTTTTTCGCTGGCATTCGTCCGGCTGTAAATGTGGGGCTGTCGGTATCAAGGGTAGGAAAGGCTGCTCAGATTAAAGCCATGGCAAAAGTCTCGGGGACATTGCGCCTGGAGCTTGCACAGTATCGCGAGCTGCAGGTATTTTCCCAGTTTAACTCGGAGCTGGATCCATCTACCCAGCAATTGCTGGCCCAAGGAGAGAGGATTACCGAGATGCTCAAGCAAGAGCAGTACCACCCCATGGATGTAGTACATCAGGTAATACTGCTGTATGTAGTTACCAGAAAGATGCTTTTGGATGTACCCGTAAATAGGATCCAGGAATTTAAACAACAGTTTATCGAATATATGGAGTGCTATCACAGGAACGTCATCGAAAACATACGCCAAAGTGGCGATATAACGGAAGAGGACATGGCCCAGATAGAGACCGCTGTTAAGGATTTTAAACCGACCTTCTTGAAGCAATAAGGATGTGCGGGTGATATTGCCATGTATAGCGTGATTGAGATTAAGCGCAGGATCAGGACCATACGCCAAACGCGGCAAATAACCAAAGCCATGTACCTCATAGCTTCGTCCAAGCTCAGCAGAGCCATGGAAAAATACAGGGCTAACCATGTATACTTCGAGAAGATACGCTCTACTCTCAAAGACATCATAATCCATAGTCCAGAAATAGACCATCCTTTTTTTATACCTAGAGGAAATGAAAGAGCTACTTATTTGGTCATTGCCGGAAATAAAGGGCTGTGCGGCGCATACAACCATAACGTGCTGCACACGGCCCTCTCACATATACAGCAGCACGGCGGTTCTGTTGATATATTCGTAGTGGGCCATGTAGCCCGCGATTTCTTCAAGAAAAAGGGATATAAAGTAAGAGATGAATTTTTGGATGCAGCAGAGAATCCAAATTTTTACTATTCAAGGGATATGGCCGAATATCTGATAGATTGCTACAGTCAAAACAAGACGGATGAGCTGTACATCGTCTATACCCATATGGAATCGACGGTAAAACAGACACCACGGGTTATAAAGCTGCTGCCAGTAGAACTGTCGGCTTTTTTTGATGTCAGCCTTGATGTCAACTATCGCGCCGATATACTATATCATCCATCGCCTAAAGCAGTGCTTGACCTGCTCATCCCCAAGTACCTTCTGGGATTTATATACGGGGCGTTGATACAATCATTTGCCAGCGAACAGCAGGCCAGGATGATGGCAATGGATACCGCTACCAAAAACGCCGATGAAATGATAGCCCAGCTGCAGATTAAGTACAATCAGGCAAGGCAGGCAGTCATCACCAATGAAATTTCCGAGATAATGGGTGGCGTAGCTGCGTTTGAAAAGCAGTACTCATAAAGGAGATGAGATATATATGGAATACAAAAACAGGGGAAGAGTAGTACGAATTGTCGGTCCAGTGATCGATATACAGTTTGAATCGGAAGATATGCCGGCTATCCTCAATGCCATAAAGATAGTGGATGGTTCAAGGGTGGTATGGGCAGAGGTATCCCAGCATTTAGAGGACCGAAAGGTGCGCTGCATTGCCCTTGAAGCCACCGATGGTTTAAAAAGAGGCCTTGAAGCCTATGATACTGGGATGCCCATTACGGTACCGGTGGGTAAGGAAGTGCTAGGGCGAGTGTTTAATGTTTTAGGAGAACCCATCGATGGCAAGGGGCCTGTAAATGCACGGGAAAGGGTGCCCATTCACCGTCCTGCACCGCCCATCGAAGAGCAACGACCGGCCACCGATATATTGGAGACGGGGATCAAGGTCATAGACCTGTTGGCTCCATATCCCAAAGGGGGCAAGATTGGCCTGTTTGGCGGAGCCGGCGTGGGCAAGACGGTACTCATCATGGAACTCATACACAATATCGTGACACAGCACGGCGGGGTCTCGGTGTTTACCGGTGTAGGCGAACGCACCCGCGAAGGGCATGAGCTGGTAAGCGAGATGACGCAGTCAGGAGTACTGGAAAGGACTGCTCTGGTGTTTGGCCAAATGGATGAGCCACCGGGTGCCAGGATGCGGGTAGCGTTGACGGGCCTTACCCTTGCAGAATACTTCCGGGACAGGGAAGGCCAGGACGTGTTGCTTTTCATAGACAACATCTTTCGCTTCATACAGGCAGGGGCCGAGGTGTCAGCCTTGCTAGGGAGGATGCCTTCGGCAGTGGGATATCAGCCCACCCTGGCGATGGAAGTCGGCGCGCTGCAGGAACGCATAACATCCACCAAAAACGGCTCCATCACGTCGGTTCAAGCGGTGTATGTTCCGGCTGATGACCTCACTGACCCTGCACCTGCCACTATATTTGCCCATCTGGATGCCACCACCGTTCTGTCCAGGCAAATCGCCGAGATGGGCATATATCCTGCCATTGACCCTCTGGAATCGAGCTCGAGGATACTTGACCCGAGAATTGTGGGCAAGGAGCACTACCTGGTAGCGCGAAAGGTCCAGGAAATCCTACAACGGTATAAAGAGTTGCAGGATATAATAGCCATCCTTGGTATGGAAGAGCTCAGTGAAGAAGATAGATTGGTAGTCTACAGAGCGCGCAAAATACAGCGGTTCCTGTCCCAGCCATTCCACGTGGCTGCTACCTATACCGGCATACAAGGGAAATTTGTCCCGCTTAAGGAGACCATTGAAGGGTTCAGGGCTATTGTGGATGGAAAGGTGGATGACATACCCGAAGCTGCATTCTTCATGGTGGGTAATCTGGATGAGGTGCTTGAAAAAGCCGGACAGATGAAGAAAGCGGGTTGATGGAAGATGGCAGGAGAGTTTTACCTTGAGGTCATAACCCCCGAGAAGACCTTTTTCAAAGGGAATGTGGAGATGGTGATTGTAAACAGCTCGGACGGCGAGCTGGGCATCATGAAAGGGCACATACCAATGGTAGCCCTGGTTGCCATTGGGACGCTTAAAATAAAGCAGAACGGCAAATGGCGCGAGGCGGCTATAAATGAAGGATTTATGGAAGTACGCCCCGATGGGGTTATCATTCTATCCCACTCTGTAGAATGGCCAGAGGAAATAGATGAAAAGCGCGCTCAAGCAGCCCTCGAAAGAGCGCAGCAGAGGATACGCCTGCGCAGGAGCATGAAGGAATACTACCAGTCAAAAGCCGCTATGGCCCGCGCCATGGCCAGGCTAAAGGTAAAGAAACGCTACAACATCGATTGACTTTGTCATCAAGGTCAAGGTATAATGATAAATTCAGGCTGCATGCCGGTGAAAGAGGTGAGGGCATCAAACCCTGACCTCTTTATTTCTTTAAGGGCGGTTTCAAGTCTGAATGCCACGTGCTCGGGAGTATGGGCATCTGAGCCCAGCGTAATGATTTTACCACCCAAATCTCTGTATCTTTTGATTATATCGGGATGGGGCATAGGGGTTTCCGATACATGGCGGTAGCCCGACGTATTGACTTCCAGCCCCTTACCTTTGTCAATGAGGGTTTTAAGTATCTCATCTATTAAGGAAATACCAAGTAGATGATCATTTTTTTCAACGGGGAATGGCGAATACCTTTTTATATAATCCAAATGCCCCAAGACGTTAAACTGGTCAAAGGATGTAATGAGCCTCAATATCTCCTCATAATATTCCTCATAGGTTTCTTCCTTCGTCTTACCCTGATAAAATCCCCCCAAGTATGGGTCTACACCTCCTACCAAATGAACCGAGGCTATCACAAAATCGAAGGGGTAAGATTGCACTATATCGGCGCACTCATCCAGGATATGTGGTTGCAAGCCAATTTCAATTCCCTTCTTTATCACCAACTGCCCTTTGAATTTATCCTGCATTTTCTCTATGTCTTCAAAATATTTATCCAGCATTCCGACATCAAATGGCGGAACGGCGGTGTCCGGCCAATCGATGTCTATGTGATCGGTGAAAGCTATTTCTATAACTCCCGCCTGTATAGCGCTGAGGCATGCCTCTTCCATAGACATACGGCTATCCACCGAATATGTGCTGTGAATGTGATAATCCATCAACTCTCATCCCTGCCTTTGATAGATTTGGTATATTGTCCATTGTCATGACGTTCTAAATATTATATCATATTTTTAGCAATTCATCCCCCTCCTCCAGAGGATGAAATCTTTTTAAAGGAGATGATACTGATGAGTCCACGACCAGGGCCAGGATTTGTTGGACCCGGTATGGGCAGAGGAATGGGATGGGGGAGGATGCGATTCGAGGATTCAAAGCAACGTCCCCAAATTTCCAAGGAGATCCTTATAAGGATTTTGAAGTATCTAGTTCCTTATTGGAAACAGCAAATTATAATCTTACTATGCCTATTGGCAATTTCGGGGCTGGATTTAATTCCGCCCATTATTACCAAAAACATTATTGACGTAGCAATTAAGAACAAAGACATGGCTTTGCTGGGATTTTTGACATTGGCCTCCATAGCTGCCACAATCCTATCTGGCCTTATAAGCGTCGGGCAAAACTACGTAACAACATGGATGTCGAAACACATCATACTGGATGTAAGAAACCAGATGTACAGGCATTTACAATACATGTCCTTAAAATTTTTTTCCAATGAAAAGACCGGAGAGATAATTTCCCGTTTAAATAATGACATCCACGGAATAGAGGGTATTATATCAGGCACTCTAGTAAATATAGTATATAATTTGTTTAGCCTTGTTTTAACGTTGACGGCTTTATTTTCTATGAATTGGAAACTTGCCATCCTGGGAACTTTCCTCGTACCGTTTTTCGTATTGCCCACCCGTCAGGTAGGAAAAATGAGGTGGAGGCTGGCAAGCGAAACCCATCAAAAAATGGCTGAGATGAATCAGCACATACAGGAAACGTTGGGAATAAGCGGCGTCATACTGACCAAAATTTTTACCCGTGAGGAAGCCGAGATAAAGAAATTTCATGATATAAATTTGGAAGTGATAAAGCTTCAAATTCGTGAAAACATGGTTGGACGATGGTTTTTCATGCTGTTAAGGACCATCTCGGTACTGGGCCCCTCCATTATATATTTCGTTGGAGGATATCTCGTCATAAAGGATGAACTGACCGTAGGTACTGTAGTTACATTTGTTACCCTACTTACAAGGCTTTATGGTCCCGTCAGCCACCTGTCCAATCTCCATGTGGACATTACCAGATCTTTCGCGCTATTTGAAAGGATTTTCGATTACCTTGATAGGGAACCGGATATCAAGGATTTGCCTGAGGCTGTTGAATTGCCCCCGATTTCAGGGAAAATTGAATTTGATCATGTGTACTTTTCATATGACGGGGAAAATCCTACTTTGGAAGACATCACTTTTTCTGTTGAACCAGGACAAATGATAGCAATAGTAGGACCGACAGGTGCCGGGAAGACCACCATAGCATATCTGGTACCGCGCCTATATGAGCCCACATCGGGAAGAATCCTGATTGACGGAAGGGATATACGAACTGTCACTTTGAAATCGCTGCGAAGTCAGATCGGAATGGTGACGCAGGATCCATATCTATTTAACGCTACCATTCGAGAGAACATCCTTTACGGCAAACCCGACGCCACCGAGGAGGAGATGATAGCCGCCTGTAAGGCAGCTCAGATTCATGATTTTATATCATCGCTGCCTGAAGGATATGATACGGTAGTAGGGGAACGGGGAATTAAGCTTTCAGGTGGTGAAAAACAACGCATAGCCATAGCCAGGGTACTCCTTTCCAATCCCCGAATCATAATTTTAGATGAGGCAACGTCATCTCTGGATTCCCACACCGAAGCTCTGATACAGAAGGCATTGGAGGCCCTACTTTCGGGGCGTACCAGCATAGTCATCGCTCACAGGCTTTCTACCATTCTGGCAGCCCATCGCATACTGGTGATAGACAACGGCAGGATTGTGGAAAGCGGAACCCATCACGAGCTTCTTAAGAATAACGGCCTTTATTCAATACTATATAGAGAACAATTTAAGCCTCAATTGACGGGTCTGACGGACAGTTATCTAGCCTAAGGCAAAGGGCAAATTTATATTTGACATTCTATTAGAGTTTGTAATATAATATAGGCAAATTTATCACTTTATCACTTTAATTAATTAAAGCAATAAATCAACTGGGGGTTTTTGATGTTGGGTAAGTTGAAATTAAGACTACCTGAGGGAGTGCAGGATTATCTCCCCGATGAATGCTACAACAAACGCGAGATAGAAGATACCATTAGAAGATTTTTCTATTTAAGCGGATACAATGAGATCGAGACCCCTATAATTGAATTTTTCGACGTATTTGCTGGGGTAAAGCCTTCCATCGAGCAAGAACAGATGTTTAAGTTAATAGATCCGGAAGGCAGAATTCTGGTATTGCGTCCCGATATCACCATGCCCATCGCCAGAGTGGTGGGAACCAAGATGGCTAACGACCCATTGCCTTTACGGTTGTTTTATCTGGGGAATGTGTATAGATATGGTAACTTTCAAGCCGGGAAACAGCGGGAGGTAGCCCAGGCAGGAATGGAGCTTTTGGGCGTAAGTGACCCCGAAGCCGATGCTGAAGTGGTAGCCATGGCCATTCAGCTGTTTCTGGAGCTAGGGCTTAAAGAGTTTCAGATAGATATAGGACAGGTGGAATTTTTTAAAGGTTTGATTGAGGAGGCTGGCCTTGTCCAAGAAGAAGTGGAAGAAATCCGGAGCCTGATTGACCATAAAAACATGTTGGCCCTTGAGATGTTTCTCAAAAAATTGCCCATTTCTGAGCAAATTAAAGATACCCTATATCGTTTGCCGCAGCTTTATGGAGACAGTCAAATTCTAGAGGATGCTATGAAAATTTCCCGTAATCCCAAATGCAGGGCTGCTTTGGAAAACATATATCAAGTGTATGGAATTTTAAAGGATTATGGCTTCGACCGTTTTGTAACCTTCGATTTGGGAATGGTCCATAGCTTTAACTTTTATACCGGCATTATTTTCAGGGGCATTACCAGAGAGTTGGGCTATCCGATATGCGGTGGTGGGCGATACGATAGGCTGGTATCGGAATTTGGACGAGACCTTCCGGCTACGGGATTTGCGGTGGGTATAAAAAGGTTACTCATAGCGTTGGAACGCCAGGGAAAATTGAAACAGGTACCAGGGGTGGACGTGCTTGTGGTGGCTCAAGATGGGCAAAGAAGAGAAGCATACCATCTGATGCAACGTCTGAAAAGGCAAAATATGAGGGTAGAGATGTTTTTGCCTGTTGACAGCTCCATAACCCCCCTGGATTACGCCAGACAAAGGTGCATCCCCAAAGTGGTAGAATTTAAGGTAAACGCAGAAGTCATCGAATACGAAATAGGCATTGAGTAAGATATAGGCCGAATTTTACTTGCCGATACAATTTCAGCTTAACAGAAAGGGGAAACTTCATTGATAACTATAGCTCTTGCCAAAGGAAGGCTTATGGAGCAAGCCATAGATATCCTAGAAGCTGCTGGCGTTGACTGCCGCCAGCTGAAGGAGCCGTCTAGAAAGCTGTTCTTCTTTACCCCCGACCGGCAAATCCGAATGATTCTGGTCAAGCCCAATGATGTTCCAACATATGTGGAATACGGCATAGCTGATATGGGCATTGTAGGAAAGGATACTTTGCTGGAGGAAGAGCGCTTGCTGTATGAGATGCTGGATTTGAAGTTTGGCCGGTGTAAGCTCGTGGTGGCCGGTTTTCCTGAAAAACGGGATGTCTGGATCACGCATTCACATACACGCGTAGCTACAAAGTACCCCAATATAGCGCGTAACTATTTTTTGCATAAGGGCAAGAGCGTAGAGATTATAAAGCTGAATGGCTCGGTAGAGTTAGGGCCTTTAACGGGACTATCGGATGTAATTGTGGATATAGTCGAGAGCGGCAGAACCCTTAAAGAAAATGGGCTTGTGATACTCGAAGAGATATGCAGCGTAAGCGCCAGGCTGGTGGTCAACCGCGTCAGCCTGAAAATGAAGAACAGGGAGATAAAGGCCCTGATCGACGACATTCAAAGGGTAGTGGAGGAACGAGAAAATGGTAAAGTTAATTGACGGAAGGGGTAAGGATACCAACTGGATACTGGGAAATCTAAACAGGCGCTTGCAGGCATCTTCTGAGAAGGAAAGGGACGTGGTATTGAAAATACTTTCGGCTGTCCAGCGACGAGGGGATGAAGCTGTACTGGAGTATACCGCTCGATTTGACGGAGTATACTACGACGATGTACAGGAAATGCTGGTATCGGAAGAGGAAGTTAAAGAAGCCTATTCAAAGGTGGATAACGGTTACATAAGTTTGCTCAAACGTGCCCGTGATAATATCCAAAGATTTCACAGCAGACAGATTGAAAATTCCTGGTGGCTCATCGATGAAAAGGGCATAATTTTGGGGCAGCGCATAGTACCACTGGAGCGGGTTGGAGTTTATGTGCCGGGAGGACGTGCCGCTTATCCCTCATCGGTGCTCATGAACGTCATCCCTGCAAAGGTGGCGGGGGTATCCGATATCATCATGGTTACGCCTCCTGGGAAGGATAAAAAAATAAATCCTTATACCCTAGTGGCAGCCTGTGAGGCGGGATGTAAAAGGATATTTAAAGTAGGAGGGGCACAGGCCATAGCAGCATTGGCCTTTGGTACCCCAACCATACCCAAGGTGGATAAGATAGTAGGCCCAGGAAACATTTACGTTGCCTTGGCCAAAAAGGAGGTATACGGTTATGTTGACATCGACATGATAGCAGGCCCCAGCGAGGTGATGGTGCTGGCCGATGATTCGGCCAACCCGGCTTTTGTAGCAGCTGACCTGATGTCTCAGGCCGAACACGACCCAATGGCGTCGGCCATCCTGGTAACCACCTGTAGCAACCTGGCCGGCCGCGTGCTTGAGGAACTGCAAAGGCAGGTTGAAGGTTTATCGACCAAAGACATCGTACGGGCTTCTTTAAGTAATTTTGGAGCGCTGATCGTCGTAGATCATATTGAGCAGGCCATAGAGCTGGCAAATGCTGTTGGTCCGGAGCACCTGGAGCTGGCGGTACGCAACCCCTTTGAGATTTTGGAAGCTGTCAAACATGCGGGGGCCATATTTTTGGGACATTATACCCCCGAACCGGTGGGAGATTATATGGCCGGTCCCAACCACGTACTGCCAACGGGCGGTACAGCGCGCTTCTTTTCACCCTTAGGAGTATACGATTTCGTAAAGAGGTCCAATATAATATCCTACACCGAAAAATCCTTAAGGGCCATTGCTCACGATGTCATAGAGTTTGCCAACAGGGAAGGGTTAACCGCTCATGCCAATTCCATAAAAGTGAGGTTCAAAGAAAATGGATAAATTCATGCGCGATGATCTTAAAGGTTTAAAGCCATACAAGGTTGACAGCATACCATACAGGATCAAAATGGATGCCAATGAAAGCCCCTATGATCTGCCCGATGCCATCAGGCAACGGTTGGCAAACGAACTAATGCGGGGGTACCAATTTAACAGGTACCCCGATTCGGACGCAACCGCTTTAAAAGAGGCCATTTCCAGATATTGCGGCGTATCGCCCCAGGAGGTTATGGTTGGGGCCGGTTCGGATGAGCTAATAAGGGTGGTGATAAGCGCATTCGTGGGAAAAGGAGACGTGGTGCTGTATCCCAACCCATCCTTCACAATGTACGAGGTATTCACCCGTATAGCGGGGGGCATCCCAATAGGGGTGCCGCTGGGTGAAGGTTTCAACTACGACATGAGCCGGTTTTATAGGGCCATGGAACAGCACAAACCCAAACTCATATTTATATGTTCTCCCAACAACCCTACGGGCAACGTCATCCATAAAGATGAACTTATGAAGCTAGTCACGGCTTTTAATGGCGTGGTAGTGGTGGATGAGGCCTATGGCGAGTTTTGTGGGCACTCCATTGCGTCTCAGATGACTAATTACCCCAATGCACTGGTACTTAAGACCTTTTCAAAGGCTTTTGGACTGGCAGGTCTGCGCGTTGGATACCTTATAGGCAACCGGGAGCTAATTGAAGGGATATACGCTGTAAAGCCGCCTTACAATGTCAGCAGCTTCTCGCAAAGGGCAGCACAGCTGGTGCTAGAAAACATGAGCATATTTAGCAGCAGGATTGCTAGCATAGTAAGTGAAAGGGAATGGATGTATCATAAATTACGTGGCTTTAAAGGGATCGAGGTATATCCATCGAAGGCCAATTTCCTGCTCATAAAAGTTCCCAATGCTCAAAATGTACACAAAGAGCTGATAAGGGAAGGCATACTGGTTCGCAATTTCCCCAATCATCCCCGGCTCAAAGATCATCTGCGCATCACGGTAAGCACCAGGCAGGACAATGAGTATTTTATAAAGGCACTGGAGCGTATACTGGAGGGATAAAACATGGATCAACGGATAGGCAGGGCCGAAAGGCATTCCAACGAAACACACGTAAAGGTGGAAATAAAGCTAGACGGAAAGGGGCTGGCCCAAGTAAGTACCGGCATCGGTTTTTTTGACCACATGCTCACCATCCTGGCAGGACACAGCGGCTTTGACATCGCCGTTGAATGTCGTGGCGATTTGGATGTGGACGGTCACCATACCGTTGAGGATGTGGGCATCGTATTGGGTAGGGCTTTTGCACAGGCGCTAGGAGATAAAAGGGGCATATTCCGTTACGGTACAGCATTTGTGCCCATGGACGAATCGCTGGCCATGGTAAGCCTGGACATCAGCGGACGGCCTTATCTGCATTACGATATGCCTACCCTTGTTCCCATGATAGGGGATTTTGATACCCAGCTTGCCGAGGAGTTTTTCAGGGCTTTCTCCAACCAATGCGGGATCACGTTGCACATAAGGGTTTTGTACGGGAAAAATGCCCATCACATGCTGGAGGCTGTCTTTAAGGCTTTTGCACGGGCTTTAAAGCAGGCCGTGGCTTTGGAAAAGAATGCCGATGGAATTCCCTCTACCAAGGGGATAATTGACTGATTTTTGAAAATGGGGGTAATTTCAGAACATGACCGTTTATCCGGCTATAGATATAAAAGAAGGGAAATGCGTTAGGTTAAGGCAAGGTAGGGTTGATCAGCAGACGGTATACAGCCAGGATCCGGTAGAAGTTGCTGTGCAGTGGAAAGAAAAGGGAGCATCTTTTCTCCATGTGGTGGACCTGGATGGGGCATTCCAGGGATATTCCCACAACGAGGATATTATAAAGAGAATTGTAAAAGAAGTCGATATACCCATTCAGGTGGGCGGCGGTATACGTTCTATGGAAAGGATATCCCATCTTTTAGAGGAAGTCGGCGTGGCAAGGATTATACTGGGCACGGTGGCCATAGAAAATCCTGAATTGATTGAATTGGCGGTGAAGCGTTTTGGCTCCTCCATAGCCGTTGGGATAGATGCAAGAGACAACAGGATAGCCGTAAGGGGCTGGATAAAGGTGAGCGACATAACGCCTATTGAGCTGGGCAAAAAGGTGAAGGAGATGGGAGTGGAAACCATAGTTTATACCGATATACTGCGCGATGGCATGCTGGAAGGACCAAATATATCAGCCACTCAGGAGATGATAGAAGAGACGGGCCTCAAGGTAATAGCATCGGGTGGGGTAAGCTCTCTGGAACACATAGTGGGGCTTAAATCTGCTGGAGCAGCCGGCGTCATCATAGGCAAGGCACTATATAGCGGCAAGATAGATTTAAGGGAAGCTTTAAAGCTGGAGGAGGGGTAAAAAGATGAAAGCCATAGAAGTTGATAATTTTAGAGAAGGGGTTTTGAATACCTTGATAGATGAGATAAGCTTTAACGCTGACGGTGTGGTCCCCGCTATAGTACAGGATCATGATACCGGGGAAGTGTTGATGGTGGGCTACATGAACCGCGAGGCTTTCCAAAAAAGCCTTGAAACCGGAATAACCCATTTTTGGAGCAGAACTCGTAGAAAGATATGGAAAAAGGGCGAAACTTCTGGACATATCCAGAAAATTAAGGAAGTATTTATAGACTGCGATGGAGATGCCTTGCTGTTTAAAGTGGAGCAGGTGAAGGCCGCCTGCCATACCGGTTATAAATCCTGTTTTTATCGTGCTGCAGACAAAGCCACTGGTACATGGACTGTAAAGGGAGAAAGGGTATTTATCCCAGAAGAGGTATACGCCGAAGCACAGTCCCCTATAAATCAAAACACATCGGTGTTGCAGGAGCTGTATGACGTCATAGTGGACAGGAAGCTGCATCCCAGGGAAGGGTCTTATACCTGCTACCTGTTTGAAAAGGGCATCGATAAGATTTTAAAGAAAGTGGGAGAAGAGTCAGCCGAGGTGATAATAGCTGTAAAAAATGGGAAAAAATCAGAAGTCATATATGAAACGTGTGACCTTATATACCACCTGTTGGTAGTTCTGGTTGAGCAGGGCATATCGCTTGAAGATGTATTTGAAGAATTAAAGAGGCGGAGATAGCATACAGGATATTGATAAAGATAATGCGAGATTTTGCGAGAAATATGGAGATAGTTGTGCCAAATCCTCCACGGCTGTTTTTGACTTATAATTGTGACTACCGTATACTAATAATAGTTAACACAACATCACAAGATGGTGACGGCTTGAAGGGGCAGATAAAGCAGTTGCGCTGTTTATGCTAGCAAGGAGTGAGCAAGCTGGTAAAAACAGCAAGAGGCCTCGGTAGCTCAGTTGGTAGAGCAGCGGACTGAAAATCCGCGTGTCGGTGGTTCGATTCCGCCCCGAGGCACCAGCGTACAAGATAATAATACGCGGGAATAGCTCAGGGGTAGAGCGTCACCTTGCCAAGGTGAAAGCCGCGGGTTCGAATCCCGTTTCCCGCTCCATCATGGCGCCGTAGCCAAGTGGTAAGGCAGAGGTCTGCAAAACCTCGATTCCCCAGTTCGAATCTGGGCGGCGCCTCCAATAATTTTTGCCGGAGTGGCGGAACTGGCAGACGCACAGGACTTAAAATCCTGGGGTCTGAAGAAGACCGTGCCGGTTCGAGTCCGGCCTCCGGCACCAGTATCAAGGATTCCAGGGTTTTGAAAATCCTGGAATTTTTCATAAATGGGTGTTAGTAATGCAAAAGTAATGCAATGAAAAACAAAAATGCATTAAGCTGATTTTGGATAAATCTGGCAAGTGGTGAGCTATCCCAAAAATTGAGCATGATTTTGTGGTGGTGTGGCTGGAAATGCAGTCGTCTGTAGGCTTTAGCAGCCATCCACCAGCTTATGGTTGTTCAATTCCATCCACCGCCTTAAAGGGTGGTGATGAATAACTGTTATCCTCCTTAGAAACATGGGATAGGTGGAGGATAAAGGGCAAAATTTACATAAAAGTGGAGAATGAACGGAAAGCCTTGGTATAACTGTTTTAGCTAGCAATCGAGCTTTAAAAGTGGAGGATGGCATTGTGTTCCTGCTTTAGTTTTGATGGGCGAAATTGTAGTCCACTCACCAATTCACAGCAATATGGATAAACGTGGCAAATAAACGGTATCCCAAAATTGCAACGTGTTTTTGCTGTGGTGTGGCTGAAATGCTGTTGTATATAGGGCTTTTGCATCCTCCACCGCTGATTTTGGTTTGTTGTCCACCACAACGATTTAACGGTACGCTTCCCCCTCAAAGAAGGGGGCATGGTGGCTTTAAGTGGGTGATATGCCATATAAAGAAGTAGGAAAAATATCGTCTTTATCGTCCTAAAGGGGTGTTTAAGTCCCTCAAATCCGCTTGTATCAAGGCTTTGAGCCTAGGACGATATTTAAACTCAATATCGTCCTTAATCGTTCTAATATCGTCCTAGCTTTGAGAGGGTCAAATGAAAAAGTAAAATCCACTTTGAAGAATTAAGGTCAACCCATTTCAAAAAACAAACAATTTTTATTTCCAAAAATAATTTATTTTTTACATTTTTTAGTTGTTTTTATCGACTTTATGCCCAAAAACAGGCAATTATTGCCTGTTTTTGGGCATAAAGTATCAAAGGTGAAAAAAGCAACCATTTTTTGCAAAGGTGATTTCCACCCCTTCCACATGCTCAATTTACAATTTTTGTATTACCCTTACAACAATACCTGTTTCTTTTATTTCACTTTCTTAAAAGGGTTGGATTTAGTATAACTTCATTGGCTGGTATAAGTTCTGCTCCTAATTTTTTGAGAATATCATCTCCATAGAGAAACCTAAATACTGCATATGGTGAACAGTCATTTAGTTTCTTTCGCCCATAAGAGTTTATGTGGTTCATCATCAATGTAATATCCTGTTGCTGATACGGATTAAAACTATGCCCCTTAGGAATAACTCGGCGGATTAATTCATGATTGTTTTCTACTGCACCTTTTTGATATGGGGAAGAAGGGTCACAATAGAAAATATAGGTTCTTCGATTCCCAGCTTTATCAAACTCAATAGCAGTAGGATTAGAAAACTCGCTGCCATTGTCCGTAAGTATAACTGGAAAAAGCTTTTGAAAAACTTCTAAACCCAGTTTTAAGTAAAGTTCTTCAAAAACATCAATGACAGACTGAGAAGTGTTGGCATCGCGTATAAATGCCAGCATAAACTGAGAACCGATAAAGTGGATTGTAAGGAGCACCTTCCCACCTTTTGTACCTTCTACAGTATCCATTTCAACAACAGGTGTATCGGGATGTTCTTTTAAAAAGTTAATAAAGTCTTCATAGGTACGGCCAACTCTGCAGGATTTATCAACTTTAAAATGGTCAGCTGATTTCTTCCTTGGTCGATATACTACTTTCCTTGGAAGATCGATATTTCTAGCAGTAAAAAGCCCATAATCAACATAGTTATAGATAGTCCTTTCACTGTGCATAATGACGTCCCTGTTATTAGAACATATATGGTGTAAAGACTGTCCCTTTTTAATGAGGGGGCTTATGATGCTATCAAGACGTATAATTTCTTCCTCGTCAACAGAGATTCCACTTCGTGATTCAGAGAGTAATAGTTTATACTTTTGATGAGCATCTTCTGCAACATAGAAAGATTTTTTAAGTGTACAGCTTTTAAGATTTTTGCAGCCATTACATACATAAGGTGGTTTTGAAAGCAAAGGACACAGATATTCCTCATAGTCAGGACACACCAGGTAACATTTAGAGCAGAAACGGCAATAACGATTCCTGCAATTACCGCTGTCACAGAGATAGGAGTGAGTACAGTCAAATCGACGGACACAATTATTAAATGCTCTGCCGTACGCCCCTGTCTTTTTGTGTGTAATATGTTTTCTAACTTCCTTGGATATAGTAGTACAATCCCGACCAAGGTCTTTTGCAATGGCTTTGAAGGATAGAGAACCGTTGAGATAATTCTCAATAGCCTTCCTCTCAGTGAGTGTAAGGTGTTTAAACTTAGGCATGATAGTTGCCCCTTTCTATTTGAGGCAGGCACTGCTGTAAAGGGTAATACTTAGAAGTAGTATATCATCTTGCAGGATTAAAATCCACATATTGATTTGCAAGATTAAGTTCCACATTTCATAACCATGGGGGTGGAAGTTAAATTTTCAATTTACTTAGCAGCAATTTTTCCTCTTTCATAAGCATTTAGGTGTTTAAAAGGACGACGTTTTGTGGTACAATTGTAATTAACCATAGTGAACCTCCTGTATGATTAGTTTGTTTTGGATATCTATATCATACAGGAGGATTTTTTACTATGGTCTTATTATTTTTTTGGTGTTGCATTTAATTTTACAACGAACCAACAGAGAAAAAGAGCTTCATTTTAACTTGCAATTAACGAATAGATATGGTACATTACAAGAGGTTGACCCTCGTTGTAGGAGGAAAAACAATGCAACCTCAGATAATTGTTAAAAATGTCAGTAAAACTTACAAAGTATACATAAAAGAAAATGGCGTGATAAATGCAGTTAAAAGCTTTTTTAAGCGAAGGTACAAGTACATACAAGCAGTAAAGGACATTTCTTTTACTGTAAATCAAGGAGAAATACTTGGACTGATTGGTTTAAACGGTGCGGGGAAAACTACTACTATTAAATTAGTATCTGGCATTATTAAAGCAGATGAGGGTATTATAAGAGTATTGGGAGAAGACCCTTTTTTACGAAGCAAAGATTACAAGAAGAAAAGTCTCATTAGTAATGGGACAGAGAGGTCAGTTAGATCCAGACTTAACTATTATTGATTCTGTAAAACTTTTTGCCTCCATTTACTCTATTGACAAAAAAGAAGCAATTTCAAGGGCAAAATCAATGGCAGAAGAATTGGGCTTGTTAGAAATAGACTTGCAAAAACAGGTCAGAACCCTTTCTTTAGGACAGAGGATGAAAGGTGAATTAATATTATCATTCCTTCACCTGCCGGTAGTTATCTTTCTTGATGAGCCTACAATTGGCTTGGATTTTATCACCCAAAGGGCAATTAGAAACTACTTAAAAAATTATAAAAAGAAATATAATGCCTCTATAATACTAACAAGCCATTACATAACTGATATTGAAGATTTGTGCGACAACATCTATATACTCCACAAAGGTCAAGAGCTATATTATGGAACAATTGAGAAACTGAAAAGTATGATTCCCGACATCAGAAAGGTTAGATTTAACGCAAGCAATTGTGCAGTTGAAAGAATCAGTAAATATTATAAAGTAGAAGAAGCAAGTGAAGAACAAGAATATTTCATCAGATTTAGTCCAGAAGAAACGATAAATGTAATGAGAGTTTTGTCAAATGAGGCTGAAATTTCAAATATAAATTTTCACGATGATAATCTCGATATTATCATAGAGTCATTGTATAAGGGTGCAGAAAAATGAGGACATTGTATATTTTTATTGGATATTTTGACTACTCAATAAAAAGACTCTTAATGTATAGAATTTACCTTATAGGAGAGCTTTTAAGCTCCCTAATTGTACCAATCCTAATAAACTTCTTTCTCTGGAGGTCTTTAATTGAAGGAAACCCCATAAATTACACTCTGAAAGAAATGATGATTTACATTGTCATTTCTAATGTAATACTTCTATTTACAGAAATTCATGCTGAACATGACATTGAAAAGGATATAAAAACTTACAGATTTGGGCAAAAGCTTTTACTTCCAGTAGATTATCTGACCAGTATTTCATACAGTCACATATCTTCAAGCCTTGCAAGGTTTGCAATTTTATATATGCCAATAATTATTGTGCTCTCAATTTGGGCAAAAATTGAAATCCCAGCAAACCGGCTGTTATACCTACCTTTAGCGTTAATTTTGGGTTTTTTACTCAATGCTTTATTTTCCTTTATAATAGGATTGTTATCTTTTTGGCTGACAGAAATATGGGGCATAGCTGCCATCAGAAACTTACTGACAGGTCTTCTTTCAGGTGCCATTTTCCCTTTAGACCTTTTGCCTAGCAAAATTGAATCAATTATGCTAATGACTCCTTTCCCTTATATAACATATATCCCGTCAAAGCTTATATGTGATGCTAATTTTGACATTGAAATAGTAAATAAAGGATTGCTTATTTCACTAGTCTGGGTGCTAATACTTGGTTTCATTGTTTTTTTACTTATGAAAAATGGATTAAAAAAATACACCTCTCATGGGGCGTGAAAACATGTTAATAGAATCTATAAGATTTTCAATTAAAAAAGCAATTCAATATAGAGCAAATTTGTTAAGCTGGTTTTTGGCAGACTTATCTTTATATACTGCGACATTTTTAGGCTATTACCTGCTTACTCAAAGAATTGACATTTTTGGTGATTATAATAGACAAGAAATTCTTTTTTATATAACCTGCTTCTTTTTAGTAAACAACTTATATGCAATTTTCTTTGCAGAAGCTGTTTCCAAGTTTGGACAATCAGTTTTAACAGGGTATTTTGATTTTGATTTACTAAAACCACTGCCTCTCATAAAATACATCGTACTAAAAAACCTAAATTTTCCTGCAGCTTTTTCAACCCCCTTGTTAATATTTCTAAATATATGGTGTATGAAAATATGTGGAATTAAATTGACAATAGCTTATATCATTTCAATTTTCAGTGCTTCTATTTTAATGGGACTTTTATTTTTCATAGTATACAGTTTTACTCTTTTTGGTTTAAGGTCCGAAGCAATTTCAGCGATAGTCCTGCAGCTTTTAACAATGGCAGAAAAGCCTGATACGGTTTTCCCAAAAATCCTCCGTAATCTTCTCATATATGCAATTCCTATTTTCTTATTAAGTGCAATTCCTGCAAGGATTGCCCTTGGTAAGAGCAATGTATACGAGAGTATATGGTGTTATTCATCTCCCTTATTATATTATTTGGTTTTAAAAATTATCCTTTACCAAGGGCTGAAAAAATACCAGTCGACAGGAGGAGAAATATGAACAAAATTCTAGAATATCTAAAATATTATAAAAACAATAATACTCTTTTAACAGGAGGGGGAAAGATATTTGACATTATAACAGAACATTACATTGAAAAATGAATACAACCCTCGTATCCTTTGTACCTAAGCTTATCTGTTACATCAATGTGTAACGGACAGTGTCTTTTATGTAGTTCTATCTCTAAAAAATTTCGGAGTGGGGAGGTTGATAAAGCAAATCCTTTGCTAAAAAAACGCTTACTTGAACGTAAGCGTCAAATAGAGCACACCTAAAAATTTGCAAGCAAATATGAGATAATCTCTCCGTAAAAATGATGGGGAGGGATTATCTATGACACATACGGAACGCAGGCAGCAATGGAAAACCAGAATTGAAGCCTACAAAGCCAGCGGCTTGTTTGCAAGGGATTTTTGCAGGCAACACAACATAACCACAAAACAGTTGTACTACTGGCTAAGAAAGGAAATTTTAAAATAACAGACTGGTAATACAGTGCAATGGTTACCCGTTAGTTTAAGCAGCAAAGAAGACATATCTTTAAGCGACTTTTTAACCGTATTAACCGTAAAAGTGGGTCCTGCTGTAATTGAGGTAAGAGAAGG
>PKRC01000008.1 GCA_017577715.1 Clostridia bacterium | reverse complement strand
CAGCTTCTCTGATGGTTATGACTTTGTCGATTGTTTGGTTTATGACTCTTAAACGAGTCATTTCTTTTTGTGTCATGTTGAATATCTCCTTCCTCATGTATGACATTATATCAGAATAATTTCAATAGACATTATCACAGAATAACAACACACCCTTTAAAATTCCAGTTGACAATTTTATCTGAAGTGAATATAATATTTTTTGCAAACCGATGGGGTTGCTACAAAAGTATAGTTTTGGACGTGCGGAAGTGGCGGAACTGGCAGACGCGGTAGTTTGAGGGGCTGCTGCTCGTTAAGAGCGTAAGGGTTCGAGTCCCTTCTTCCGCACCAAATTGAAGCCTCGCTTAATCAAAAGCGGGGCTTTTGATTTTTTGGCGAATTATTTTCCCTCCCTGTCAAATAATAAACCTGTGCCGGAACTCGTCTGCTTCACGCTGTACGACAGGGAATTGGCTTGATGGCCGGCACGTTAGCACGATATGGAGAGTTTTGCCATATTGTCGACGGGGAGGAAGAAAAGGTGATAAGGCGCTGCGTAGCTTGTATGCTGCTTTTCGCATATATATTTTTTTATCCGGCTGGCGTATGTTTTGCCGATGGTGCTCTGGCAGACCATAATGCTTACAGTAATTTGCCGGATGCAGGGACGAAAAAAGATGGAGTCCAACTTAGTTATTTGCTGAGTTCCAAAGCGACTTTAGAAGCGGAGGAGGCTGTCACTCAGAAGTCGGTTTCCGAATTGGTTCCCGAATTGATTTGGGAGTGGACGGCCTCTTTAGAACTTGAGGATTTAGAACTGGAGGATGCCGTGCTTCAAAGTGCCGGCAGGAGTACGGAGATGCAGGGCGCCTCTTCCGCGGTGCCCGTGACGACGCCTTCTACCGCTGCCAGGGCGGCTGTTGTGATGGAAGCATCCACCAGGAGGGTGCTGTACGCCAAAAACCCGCATATGAAGCTGCCCATGGCCAGCACCACCAAAATCATGACGGCCATACTGGCCATAGAGCTGGGCAACCTTGATGACGTGGTGACGGTTTCGCCCAGGGCGGTAGGGGTGGAGGGCTCGTCCATCTACCTGGCAAAGGGGGAGCGGCTGACCCTGGAGCAGCTTTTGTACGGGCTCATGCTCCGCTCGGGAAATGACGCCGCTGTCGCCATTGCCGAGCATATAGGTGGCAGCGTGGAAAGCTTCGTTAAGCTTATGAACAGGAAGGCCGTTCAGATAGGTGCCAGAAATACGAACTTTGTAAACCCCCATGGGCTGCATGACGACATGCACTACACCACGGCTTACGACCTGGCCCTTATATCGGCCTATGCCATGCAAAACCCCGTCTTTCGCACCATAGTCTCCACCAAGTACAAAAAGATCCCCTGGGAGGGGCGAAACTATGATAGGGTGCTTCAGAATAAGAATGCTCTGCTATGGACCTATGAAGGGGCTAACGGCATAAAGACGGGTTATACTAAAGTTTCCCGACGGTGTCTCGCTTCTGCCGCCCTACGCCATGGCATGCAGCTGGTATGCGTGGTGCTGGACTGCCAGCCATGGTTTGAGGACAGCGCCGCCCTGCTAGATTACGGCTTTGAAAACTTTAAACTCCATACCGCCGTTGCAAAGGGACAGGTGATGGGGTATATTCCGGTGAAAGACGGGTATGAGGAAAAGGTGGCGGCCATATGCAGGGATGAGATAGCCTTGCCGATAAGGGAGGGGGAGGAAAAGGAGATAGCGGTGGAGGTTAAACTGCCTCAATATATCAAAGCGCCGGTGAAATCCGGCACCAAGGTGGGATATGTAAAGGTGACTTTGGGAGAAGATGTCAGCATAAAGAAAGATCTGTACGCCGCAGCTGACGTTAAGGAAAACACCATAAGGTCGAACTTGAAGAGGATAATTGACAGATGGATGGGCGCTGGTTTTGGTTTTTAAAATTTTTATTTATGAAGGAGGATTTGGTGCACTATTTGTAGAATAAAAATAATGTACAGCTACAATATGTTGTGTCTTTATCATATCCAAAAGGGGATGCGCGGAAATGATTAAACACTGTCTGGAAAGGGATGGATTGCTGATTGCGCCTGTTACCCGAGAAGATTTATTTCAGATATGGCTGTGGTACAGCGATGTTGAAAGATATAAGCTGGCTACCGGGCTTGACAGGCCCATCACCTTTGCGGAGATGAGGGACAAGTACATCGAAGCCCGTTGCAGCCGATGGGAGTTCTTTTTCAAGGTGGTTGAAAAGCAGCGTGGCATTATGCTGGGAGTGGTAAAAGGGCGCGTGCACTATCTATTAAAAGACGAGGCCTGGATAAGTTCTATTCTCATCGATGAGGCTTATCAGGGCGCGGGGATCGGACAGATGGTAGTGTCAATGCTGGAGGAGTATTTCAGGGACGTGTGGCTCATCAGGTGGCTGTACGCCGGTGTAGTGGCCAGCAATACAGCAGGGTTGCAATTCTGGAGGAGCATGGGATTTTCCGAGGTGCGGAAGACCCGCTATCAGATCATGCTGGACGATAAGCCTGAGGATATAATCATCATGGCAAAAAATTTGGAGTATGGCAGCTGCTTGCCTTGTGCCTGTGCTGACTTTTAGCTTTGATGCGCGCAAATTAATAAAGTGGAAATATTTTTGAAATAATTTTGTAAAAATTGATGCAATTTTCCATGATTTGTGATAATATTAAATTGGACATATGATTTCAAATAAGGTGATACCGATGAAGGTGAAAGCCAACCTATTTATCTTGACGTTGATGGTGTGCTTACTCTTGTGCGTTCCGGCAAGGGGTGAAGGAACGCCTGCTGGGGTAGGTACAAATCAGGGGGATTTACCTGTAACGGCCGATAATGAGGTGCTTAAGGTAAAGTGCACCGGCCAAAAGGTAGTGGACCTTCAGATGAGGCTCAGGGATCTGGGATATTTTAACTACAAGGTCACGGGATATTACGGGACAGCCACTGCCGACGCCGTTCGGCTGTTTCAGGAGGTAAACGGGCTTAAGGTGGATGGAACAGTGGGACCCGAGACCAGAAGGGTGTTGTACAGCCCTAATGCCAAGCGCTACACTGTATATCCATCCACGGCGGCGTCTTATCTGCCGGCTTCCCGTGGTGGGAGGACTTCCATGGGGGTGCTGGTAGAGTGGTTCTCCAAGGGGCAGTATTTGTTTCCCAGGGGTGCGGTAGCAAAGGTGATAGACCTCTATACCGGCAGGTCGTTTTACATGAAGCGCACCGGTGGCAGTAACCATGCAGATTCAGAGCCGCTGACGGCAAAGGATGCTCAGACCATAAGGGAGATATGGGGCGGTTGGAGCTGGGAGCGCAGGCCTGTGATAGTTGAGATTGGCGGCGTGCGGGTGGCTGCTTCCATGCACGGAATGCCCCATGCCTATGATACCATACCCAACAACGGCATGCAGGGACATGTATGCATACACTTTTACAAGAGCAGGACCCACATACACAACAGACAGGATCCTGATCATCAGGCTGCTGTGATGAGAGCCGCTGGCCGATAAGACCAGTGGCTTTGTTTATATAGGCATAAAAGGCTAGTGCTTTGGCAAGATTAATTACTGGTGATGTAAGGGATGAAACATTGGATCAAAATTGGCATAGCAGGTTTTGCAGCGGGGCTGTGCAACGGCTTTTTTGGCTCGGGAGGCGGCACAATCGTGGTGCCTGCCATGGTACATCTTTTGGGTATGAAAGAGCACGATGCCCACGCTACTGCCCTGGCGGTCATATTGCCTTTGACGGCCATAAGCTCCTTTGTGTATTTCAGAGGCGGATTTTTTCAGTGGGATGTGATATGGAAGGTGGCCGCCGGCGGTGCCATAGGTGGCCTTATAGGGGCGTGGATCCTCAATCGAATCTCGCCTTACTGGCTACGTAAAGTTTTTGGACTTTTCATGATCATTGCTGCAATAAGGATGATTACATAAAATGCTGCTTTTTTTTATAGGACTGGCTTTCGGGATCATCGGTGGGATGGGCATCGGTGGAGGAAGCATCCTCATCCCTGCTCTTGTCTTTTTGGTCGGCTTGTCCCAGCACGCTGCCCAGGGGGTCAATCTGGCGGCATTCTTTCCTACGGCAATTCTGGCAATCTGGCTTCATATCAAAAACGGATACATCAAATATAGGATGGCCTTCTATCTCGTTCTAGCAGGAGCCATAGGAGCATTTCTGGGTGCAAAGCTTGCTGTTGCTATCTCTTCCGACGTATTGAAGAAGCTGTTTGGTATTTTCCTGCTGACAATGGGCATTTGGGAGCTTAAGCGAAGCGAAAAAAAATAACGTGCGATTGCGGAATAGCAAAGGAGCTTTTCATGAAATTGCTAAAGAATTTTTTCAGAGATTGCTAAATTTGTAACATGCCAACGCCATGAAAGCAGCCTTGCATTTTCAAAAAAATTAGCAAACTTTTCTTAAATTTTTTGGAATATATGTATAATACACATATTACAGTGTGTACTAGTTATATAACAGTTAAAACTGTTTAAAATGCTGTTTTCAAGCCATTTGTTAAAAAATAAACTTGTGTGATGTATAACATTTTTTATAAAAACTATGTTATAATATTCTGAGGATGTATGTATATTATGTTGCAATATTCCGAATTAAGTCGCGTGCTGACTTGTGCATCGGATAAGTTATAAAGATTTAAGGTGAAGAAGGTGTGTGAGATGGGGTTGAAGGTGTTTGGGTTTAAAGGAGGGGTGCATCCTCCCCACAGGAAAGAGGGCACACAGGACAAAGCGGTTGAACGGATGCAAGCGCCCAAGCTGGTGTATATACATTTGCAGCAACACACAGGTGCCCCATGTGAACCGCTGGTAAAGCCGGGGGACCGCGTTAAGCTGGGCCAAAAGATTGGGCAGCCCAAGGGTTTTGTGGGTGCGCCGGTTCATGCCAGCGTTTCGGGGGTTGTGAAGGAGATTAAGCAGATGCCCCATCCTGCGATGGGGGAGGGGCTTGCCGTTATTATCGAGAATGACGGCATGGATGAGCCTGATGAGTCCATAATCCCAAGGGATATGGAGTCTATGGACGCCGAGGAGTTAAGAAATTTGATCCTTGAAGCCGGAATCGTGGGCATGGGCGGTGCTGCATTTCCTACTCATGTCAAGCTTTCGCCGCCTAAGGACAAAAAGATAGACCTAGTGATACTGAACGGTGCCGAATGCGAGCCTTATCTAACGGCCGACCACCGCTTGATGGTTGAAAATCCGCAGGATATAGTAGAAGGCTTGAAGGTCATCATGAAAGTGTTGGGGGTTGAAAGAGGGTACATTGCCATAGAGGACAACAAGCCCGATGCCATACGCGCTATGGCGGATGCCGCCAAATCGGTGTCCGGGGTCGAGGTGGTGAAGCTTAAGACCAGGTACCCTCAGGGCGCCGAAAAACAGCTCATATATGCCTTGACTGGCAGGCAGGTGCCGTCGGGGGGCCTGCCCATGGACGTAGGAGTTGTGGTCAACAACGTGGGTACGGCGGCTGCCATTGCCCGGGCAATAAAGACGGGCATGCCGCTGATAGAGCGCATCGTAACGGTGACGGGCGGTGGGGTGGCCCAGCCCAAGAATCTTCTGGTGCGCATTGGCACGCCCTTTAAGGATGTGATCGACGCCTGCGGAGGACTGGTGGGCCAGCCCGCCAAGGTGATATCGGGAGGGCCCATGATGGGGATTGCACAGTACACCCTGGATGTGCCGGTCATAAAGGGCACCTCGGGGATCCTGGTGCTCACCAAGCAGGAAGCCGAGACGCCCGAACCGGGTCCATGTATACGGTGCGGCAGATGCGTAGAGGCCTGCCCCATGGGACTTATGCCTTTATTTATCAGCGCTTATGCCCTCAAGGGGGACTATGATAACAGCGAAAGGCTACATGCCATGGACTGCATAGAGTGCGGCTGTTGCTCATATATATGTCCTGCTAAGCGTCCGCTTGTGCAATCGGTGCGCACTGCTAAACGGGTGATTACCGAAAGGAGAAAGCGTGCTGCGGCCAACTGATGCCAGCTGCTGATAGGCAACGGTAAAGCTCCAGAAGCCTGTTGTGTGCGTTGTTGCGTAGCTTTTGCCCAAGGATTGGACTGTTTAAACCAAGGCATGATTGTTCTGCGTTCAGTTAAGGAGCAAAGTTATAAGAAGCAGGGCTGTCCCAAATACCGCCTGTTGGGGCCGGGACAGCATCATATAAAGGCGGATTACAAATACCCCAACCTTCTAAACCGGGTTTGTACCCATATGGTTTAGATGAAGAGGGGGATGTTGCGATGGAGCCTTTGATAGTTTCTTCTTCCCCCCACGTGTATTCAAAGGATACCACGGCCCGCATCATGCTGGATGTGGTGCTAGCCCTTTTGCCGGCGGCGGCAGCCGGCGTATACTTCTTCGGGGGAAGAGCGGCTTTGATAATGGTCATATCGGTTTTATCGGCCGTGATGACCGAAGCCATTGTGCAAAAGCTCATGAAAAAGCCGGTTACCATCAGCGATTGGAGCGCTGTGGTGACGGGGCTTATGCTGGCTTTTAACCTGCCGCCTACCGTTCCGCTGTGGTTGCCCGTGGTGGGTTCTGCTATCGCCATTGCTTTGGTCAAGCAGGCCTTTGGTGGGCTGGGACATAACTTCATGAACCCAGCCTTGGCTGCCAGAGCTATTTTGCTGGCCGCGTGGCCGGTGTATATGACCACCTGGGCTGACCCCATCCGCGGCGCTGCAAGTGGAATGGCGTCGACTAATTGGTCTGTGAGCGGAGCAACTGATGCCGTCAGTTCGGCCACACCCCTTGCCATACTCAAAGGGCTGGAGGGGACGGAAGAGCAGCTTCCTCCACTGTGGTCCATCATTGTAGGCGGTACTAGAGGTTGCCTGGGCGAGACGTCCGACCTGGCCCTTCTCATAGGTGCTGCTTATCTGCTGTGGAGAAGGGTGATAAGCTGGAGGATCCCGGTAAGCTTCATCGGCACCGTGGCGCTGCTTACCTGGATTTTGGGGCCTCAAGGCCTCTTTACCGGAAACGCCATATACCACATATTTTCGGGCGGCCTTATGCTGGGAGCGTTCTATATGGCTACCGACTACTCGTCCTCACCGGTGACGCCTAAAGGGCAGATAATAATGGGTATTGGATGCGGAATAATCACATCTATTATCCGATTGTACGGCGGCTATCCCGAAGGGGTCACTTATTCCATACTGCTGATGAACGTGGCCACTCCCTTGATTGACAGGTTTACCATGCCCCGAATTTATGGGGAGGTGAGGGCAGATGTCTGAAGGCGTAAAGCTATCTATAAAGTTATTCATAATAACTGCGGTGGCAGCTCTGGCTCTGGGCATCACCTATGCTGTCACCGAAGAGCCCATAAGGATTCAGAACGAACTGGCTAGCCTGGAAACTCGAAAAGCAGTGCTGCCCGGTGCCGAAGAATTCGTCCAGATTGACTTATCGGAATATAAGGGTCAGTATCCCAACGTCGTTGAGGCTTACCAGGGCAAGTCGGGGAGCGACACGGTAGGCTACGTATTTAAGGTGATATCCAAGGGGTATGGCGGGGATGTGGAGCTGTTTGTGGGAATAAACTCTAAGGAAGATAGGATCGAAAACGTCAGCATCGTAAGCCACAACGAAACCCCCGGGCTGGGGGCCAAAGCTGCCGGCTCTGATTTCTTAAGCCAGTATAGTGGCAAGCCGGCTGGTAGTCCGCTGGCGGTGGTAAGGGGAAGCGCCACCAAGGATACAGAAGTGCAAGCTATAACCGGCGCTACCATATCCTCAAAGGCGGTGACAGAAGGTGTGAATTCTGCTTTAGAGCTATACGGCCGGCTATTAAAGGACGGGGGTGCTGAAGGATGAAGAAAGCTTTGAGCGTATTTTTCAATGGCGTCATCAATGAAAATCCCACCTTCAGGATGGTTTTGGGAATGTGTCCCACCCTTGCCTTGACTACCGCGGCCATAAACGGCATAGGCATGGGGCTGGCCACCACTTTTGTTCTGATAGGATCGAATTTGGTGATATCGTTGCTTAAGAATTTTATACCCCAGAAGATAAGGATACCAGCCTTTGTGGTGGTCATCGCCACCTTTGTTACGGTGGTCAGCATGATAATGCAGGCTTTTCTTCCCGAGCTCAACGAGAGCCTGGGCATATATATCCCGCTTATTGTCGTAAACTGCATCATTCTGGCAAGGGCCGAATCCTTTGCGTCCAAGAATTCGGCCCTGCTATCGGTAGTTGATGGGTTGGGTATGGGCGTAGGGTTTACGCTGGCGCTGCTTTTACTGGGTTCGATACGCGAGATACTGGGTGCCGGGACCTGGTTTGGTATGCCCGTTTTTCCCGAAAGCTTTAGTCCGGCCGTCATCATGATACTACCTCCCGGTGGGTTTATAACCCTTGGGCTGGTGCTGGGGCTGCTCAACAAGCTGACGGGCAGGACTGAATAGGACCTGGATCAGCGAAGTTCCTGGGATGGATGTTGAGCGTTAAATTGCGGGCTGATGTTTCGAATTTTGCTTTTGATGTGTTAGGATATGGCCGCTGGGCTGTGCCCTTGTACTTGAGCGGGTGTAGGCTCAATTTAAAAGCCATGTGTAGGGGGAAATGGTATGGAATACGTGAGCAAGATATTCGTCATATTGATAAGTTCGATACTCATAAACAACTTCGTCATGTCGAGGTTCTTAGGTATATGCCCATTCCTTGGGGTATCCAAGCGGGTTGAAACCGCTGTGGGGATGGGTGCTGCCGTTACCTTCGTGATGGCCATGACGTCTCTGATCACCTATATAGTCCAGTATGCCATACTTGAGCCTTTGGGCCTTGGGTATCTCCAGACCATCATATTCATTCTGGTAATAGCCTCGCTGGTGCAGTTTGTCGAAATGGTCATCCAGAAGACCAGCCCGACGCTGTATCAGGCGTTAGGCGTGTATTTACCGCTTATTACCACCAACTGCGCCGTGCTGGGCGTGGCCATCATAAACATAGACGAGAAGTATGATTTGATTCAGGCGCTGTTTAACGGAGTGGGAGCCGCCCTTGGATTTACCCTGGCCATAGTGCTTTTTGCCGGTATACGGGAACGGCTGGAGTTGTCCGATATCCCCAAGCCGCTTAAAGGGTTTCCCATAGCCCTTATTACGGCGGGGTTGATGTCGGTGGCCTTTTTAGGGTTCCAGGGGCTCATAAAGTGAGGGGGGTTATTGTCCATGGAGAAGGTATTGCTGTCCCTGCTCAGTCTGGGGGGCATGGGGCTATTATTTGGAGCGGTGCTGGCTTTTGCCTCCAAAAGGTTTGCTGTTGAAAAAGATCCCAGGGTTGAAGCCATACATGAAGTGCTACCGGGCGCTAACTGCGGGGCCTGCGGCTATCCCGGGTGCGATGGGTTTGCACAGGCTGTGGTTGCCGGCAGGGCACCGGTGGACGGCTGTACCGTAGGGGGGGCGACGGTGGCCATGAAGGTGGGCGCCATAATGGGCGTTGATGTGGAGGAGAGGGAACGAGCCATTGCCCGTGTGCTGTGCCAGGGTAACTGCCACAACGCCGTAAACAAGTATGAATATAAGGGCATACAGGACTGCGTGGCGGCGTCCATGCTGGCCGGAGGATATAAAGGTTGCAGCTATGGTTGCCTTGGACTTGGGACCTGCGTGAGAGCGTGCCCCTTTGATGCCATCCACATTGCCGATGATGGCATTGCTGTGGTGGATCCGGATAAGTGTACCGGGTGCGGCAAGTGCGTGGAGGCCTGTCCAAAGAAGTTGATAGAGCTTATTCCCCAGTCCAGCCTGGTACAGGTGCTTTGCATATCCAGGGATCCAGGCAAACAGGTGCGCCAAAACTGCAAGGTGGGATGCATAGGTTGCAGGCTGTGCGTTAAGGCTTGCCAGTTTGATGCCATAGACTTTGTTGACAATCTTGCCAGGATAAGGTATGATAAGTGTGTAAACTGCATGGCATGCGCTGAAAAATGCCCAACTGGCGCCATATATGCCGATTTTTCAAAGCGCAAGGTAGCTTCTGTATCTGAGGGATAAGTGCATAGGCTGTACTGTTTGCAAGAGTGTGTGCAAGTTTGAAGCCATAGAGGGCGAGCGAAAGCAAAAACACAGGGTGCTTGTTTGATAGGTGTACGGGTTGCGGCCAGTGCGTCGAGCGCTGCCCGGTGGATGCTATGTTGTCCGGTGGATGCAATGTTGCACGGTGGTTGCCATTGCGCTCAACCTCCGCTAGGATTCGAAGCGCGACCCCGATCGATGCGAGGGTTAGGTGGAGGAATGCTCGCCCGAGAAGCCAAATGAATGGGTTGTTAAATCGGGAGGACGTTACAAAAGCGTTATCTTAACAGGAGAGTACTGACAGGTAATGAGGTAAGCGGTTAACCCGGTTTGCGTTTTACAGGCCACTATCCTAAAGCCTGGATAGTGGCATAATATATATATTTAGTTTAGAAATTGGGGTGAAAGCGGTGAAGCTCAGCTTGGCCGATCTGGGAAATAGGCAGAAATGGGTAGAAAAGGGCTACAAGCTGCCAGAGTTTGATATCCAAAAAGTAAGGGAGAAGACCAGGAAAGAGCCCATATGGATCCATTTTGGGGCGGGCAACATATTTAGAGCTTTCCCGGCCGTACTTCAGCAAACCCTGCTGGAAAGAGGATACAGTGACAGGGGGATTATCGTATGTGAGTCTTACGACGAGGAGATCATAGAAAAGGCCTATGCGCCATTTGATAACCTCAGCGTAGTGGTTACTTTGAAGGCCGATGGCAGCGTGGATAAGAGGGTTGTGGCCAGCGTGGTGGAGGCCTTGCCTGCTACGGGCAACATGGATAGGCTGACCGAGATATTTACCTCCCCATCGCTACAGATGGCAAGTTTTACCATAACCGAAAAGGGATATTCTTTGAAGAATGCCAGGGGAGAGTATTACCCAGCTGTAGTGGATGACTTGAACTCCCTGCCTGATCAGCCCAAAACTTTGATGGCCATGATCGCGCTGCTGTGCTATAGAAGGTATCAAGCCGGCAAGTTGCCCATAGCCTTGGTAAGCATGGACAACTGCTCCCACAACGGCACCAAATTGTATGAGGCGGTGAAAGCCTTTGTCGATGCTTGGGTGGAGAAAGGCTTTGTGGATAAGGGCTTTAAGGACTACATTGAAGATTCCAGCCTGGTGTCATTCCCCTGGAGCATGATAGACAAGATAACGCCGCGCCCGTCAGAGCAGGTGAAGGCCATGTTGGAAGCCGATGGCCTTGAAGGCGCCGAGATAGTGTGCACCGCTAAGAATACTTATATCTCCTCCTTTGTGAATGCCGAGGAGGCGCAATACCTGGTAATAGAGGACGTATTTCCAAACGGGAGGCCACCGTTGGAGAAGGCCGGCGTTATATTCACCGATAGGGAGACGGTGGATAAGGTAGAGAAGATGAAGGTGTGCACCTGTTTGAATCCCCTTCACACCGTACTGGCAGTCTATGGTTGCCTGCTGGGCTATAAATCCATAGCCGAGGAGATGAAGGATAAGTACCTGAAGGCTTTTATAGAGAAGGTTGGGTATGAAGAGGGACTGCCGGTGGTAGTTGACCCGGGCATAATAGACCCACGGGACTTCATAAAAGAGGTCATTGAGAGACGCTTCCCCAATCCGTTTGTGCCTGATACGCCCCAGAGAATTGCTACCGACACCTCCCAGAAGATACCGGTGCGCTTTGGAGAGACTTTAAAGGCCTATATCAGGACCGGCAAGAGGGATATCTCCACTTTGACGTATATACCTCTCGTCTTTGCGGGCTGGATCAGGTATCTCATGGGGATAGACGATGATGGCAATCCCTTTACTCCCAGCCCTGATCCCATGCTGGAGACCCTGCAGTCATACGTCAAAGGCATAAAGCTGGGGGATACCGGGCCGTTTACCGAAGCATTAAAGCCCATATTGTCCAACGAGGTCATATTTGGCGTGAACCTGTATGAGTATGGGCTGGCGCCTAAGGTTGAGGCCATGTTTGCGGAACTGGTTGCCGGAAAAGGTGCGGTGAGAAAGACCTTGGAGAAGTATATAGAGGCATAAAAGATACTACAGGGTTTCCAATTATAAATGGCAAATGGATTTGAGGACATAGCAGCATGGGCTGTCAATGATAGCATTGACAGCCTTTTCTGTATATCGATGGCTAAAATCTTATGTATTTATGATATAATACATGAAGAATGGTCCAAAGTACCTAAGAGGGATTAATGGTTGACGCGGTGGTGAACTTGATACGATTAAGGCATATAGGCGTAACGGCAGAGGAATACTACGCCACTAAGGATATTCATATGGGCGGTAGCGGGCAGGATGGCTTAAGCGACAATGTGCAATGCATTGCCGGCGACTTTTACTGGTGCGATGTGTTAAAGGCCATCCCGTTGTTGCTTGAGCGGTACGAGGGCAAGGTGCAGCTGGTGTACATGGATCCGCCTTTTGTGACCGGCCAGGTGTTTCGCTTTCAGCAGCCTGTGGGCGCGGAGGGATGGAAGGGGAACCGAAACTACATCATAACCCATACCGCTTATGATGACCTGTGGAAAGCGGGCAGGAATGCCTTTTTATCCATGATGAGAGAGGTGCTGTCCTGTGCTCATCGCCTCCTTTCCCCCGAAGGCTCGCTGTATCTGCACGTTGACTACCGTACCAGCGCTTACATGCGCATCATGCTGGATGAGGTATTCGGCGAGGAGAACTTCCTCAACGAGATCATATGGCACTACGAGAGCGGAGGCAGGGCTAAAAACCACTTCAGCCGTAAACACGACACCATACTGTTTTACAGAAAGACGCCGAAGCATTATTTCGATATTGAGGCGGTGGGCATTCCCCGAGGGAAGTACAAGCGCAACCACATGAAACAGCAGGTGGACGAGGACGGGCGAATATTCTGGTCCATAAGGTCAGGGGGCAGGGAATACCGGTATTACGAGGACGACAAGGTATACCCCAGCGATGTGTGGGACGATATCTCTCATCTCCATCAGAAGAACCCTGAAAGAACAGGTTATGATACCCAGAAGCCCGAAGCCCTGCTTGAGCGGATCATAAAGGCATCTTCCAGGCCGGGGGATCTGGTGGCAGACCTCTTTGCAGGTTCGGGGACTACTCTGGCGGTGGCCCAGAGGCTTGGCAGGCGATGGGTAGGGGTGGACAACGGCCTCTTTTCGCTGCATACCTGCAGGAAGCGGCTGGTGGGCCGGTTAAGCTGCTCTTGCGATGAAGATTTTCTTAAGGTACAGTTTCACCACTACAAGTATTTTGAGGATGTTTTGGGGTACAGGGCGTTCCCCGAAATTGATGTGGAGTGCACCAGGTTGTCCGACCAGCGGCTTGTGGTGCGGCTTAAAGGCTATACCCTGACGCAAAGGGATGGGTGTGAGGTCTTGAACGACATGGTAAGGGGGATGCGTTTGGGTCCCCTTGACCTCGTAGATTGGTGGGCGGTGGGCTACCTAGAAGATGGTACCTTCAAAGCGGCTAACTGGGCGATGCGGAGCTTTTATACGCCTTATTTGGTGGATGAACTGACCATGGCTGTGCGCCATGGCTGCCACCCTGTAGTGCATTTGGTAGATGTGTACGGGCAGCAGTGGTTTTTCTGTATAGAAGGAGTATAGCGGTGCGCATAGAAGAGGTATAGCGGCGCGCAGGTATATTAGGTGGTAGAATGCTAAAGGTAGTAAATAATACTAAAGCGGCCATTCATCGGCCCGTTGGTTGATTTTTGATGCGAAGGTTGTCTGTTGATGCGAAACTTTTAAAGGACTACAGCGGGACTTGTGCAGTGAAAACTGTGTATAGTCTCCTATAGTCTCCTATAGTCTCCGTACATTTTCAGGGAGTTATAATATTTCTAACGAGTTATGTGAGTTTACAGAGATCTAACGAGTGATGGTGGGTTTACAGGGAGACTTGTCAGATCAAAAAATGATGGATGGAGGAGAATAAGGTAGCTATGTCCATGTACCATGAGCTGATGAATATATACTACAGGATGTATGAACACTTTGGCCCCAGGCATTGGTGGCCGGCTGATACCCCTTTTGAGGTGGTGGTGGGGGCCATACTCACACAGGGCGTTGCGTGGCGAAACGTTGAGCAGGCTATAAGGAACTTAAAGCAGGCTGGGTTGCTGGACCTGGCAGCCATAGCCCGGGCTTCCCATGATGAGCTGGCCGGGCTCATACGCCCTGCCCGGTATTACAACATGAAAGCCAAGAAACTTCAAGCCTTCTGCAGGTACGTGATGGACAATTACGGTGGATCGCTGGAGCGCTTTTTTGCTAGGGACCTGTGGCCTTTGAGGGAGGAGCTGTTGGGGATATACGGCATAGGGCAGGAGACGGCCGACAGCATATTGCTCTATGCTGCCGAAAAGCCCATATTTGTGGTGGACGCCTATACCAAAAGGATATTTTCCAGGCTGGGCATGGTGGATGCCGATATACAGTACCATCAGCTTCAAAGGTTTTTCATGGATCACATTCCGCCGGATGTAGAGCTTTACAACGAGTACCATGCCCAGATTGATGCAGTGGGCAACCGCTATTGTGCGGCTAAAAGGCCATCATGTGGGGAGTGCCCTCTGAGGCCTTTGTGCGCCTTTTCCAAAGGCCTGACTAATGCTTAAGAAGCTTTTATGCGGTTTTTCTTGCGGTTTTTGCGCGTTGTTTTTATCCGTTGCACCTTTGTCAAAGGCCCTATAAAATTTTTACCGTCAATTCACTATTCCTCTTTTGTCTTGGCAACGTAAGGTTTATCCTGTTTCTTTTTAGCCTTGCCTTTTTCTTGAAGTTCCGCTCCGCGCTTGTGCGTTCCTTCTAAGCCCGTCCAGGCATGGAAGGTTGATACGAATTCTCCGTAAGCGCTTTTGTCCCCTAAAATCTCGCTTACTGTATCATCCTTGGGGAGCCGTTTTTTATTTTCCAGGTTCTTTTCTAATTTCTTTTCCAAGGGTATCCGACCTCCTTTTTTGATGGTTGGTACACCGTTAGTCTGTACTTCTAAATTGTTTTTTATTTAAAAGAATGTTTAGTTTATTTTTGCAGGCCAGGTAAAAATGTGGTAAAATATCCTCAAACAAGCGCTTTAGAAGATAAGGAGAAGGAAGGGCTATGAGCTGAGATGAGCTTATGGGGGATGTTCTTAAGCGCCTTTATAACGGGTTTTTCAGGGGCCATGATGCCGGGGCCTATGCTAGGCGTTACCATAGATGGGGGCCTGAAAAGAGGGGCTATAGCTGGGCCGCTGGTGGTATTAGGCCACGGAGTCCTTGAATTCATGCTGGTTATGGCCATGGCATTGGGGCTGAAGGATTTTTTTGCCAGCCCCAGGGTGGCTGGGTTGATAGGCCTCATAGGCGGAGGGTTTTTGATGTGGATGAGCTTTAACATGGTAAAGTCGGCCATACGCGATGCCGTTTCAATGCAGGATGGTGCCAGGGGCCGTTTTGATGTTCAAAACCTGGTGCTGGCAGGGGCTCTGGTCAGCATCACCAATCCGTATTTCATAATGTGGTGGGCTACTGCCGGCATGGAAATGATACGTCAGGCCTATTTCCTGGGATGGTGGGGGGTGATCTCTTTTTACATAGGCCACATATTATCAGACCTCACATGGTATTCTGCCGTCTCATTTGGCATATCCAGGGGTAAAAGGGTCTTGAGCCATCAGCTGTACCGCTGGTTGGTCTTTGCCCTGGGGCTATTTTTGATTGGATTTTCGATATACTTTATATATGGCGGGATTAAAATGCTCGTATAATCGGCTTTAAACTTTTGCAGTGCGGTATAAACTCGCACTTGCGTCTCTTGCTTGCGTCTCTTAGTTAAAAGTATAGTTGAGTCTAAACAAATATAAGCGCGAAATATAAGTGCTGAGAAAGTTTTTGGAGGAGGTTTTTGAAGTGAGCACGTTGATAGAGGATGGAGCAGTGGTTTTATTTCAGGGTGACAGCATTACCGATTGCGGGCGAAACAGGGACGATGACCATGATCTGGGGTACGGGTATGCCAATATGATAGCTGCCTGGTTTAGCGCCGTTTACCCTGAAAAGAGGGTGAAGTTTATCAATAAGGGGATAAGCGGCAACCGCGTAAGGGATCTTGTGGAGCGGTGGCAGCGGGACTGCATAGACCTCAATCCTTCATGGGTCTCCATCTTGATAGGCATAAACGACTGCTGGCGCAGATATGACAGAAACGACCCCACACCGGTGGAGGTATTTGCTGCGGGATACAGGAAGATTTTGACCGAAACTAAAGAGAAGCTAAACGCCAGAATCATTCTCTGCGAGCCTTTTGTGCTGCCGGTGCCGGAGGACCGCAAAATGTGGCGGGAGGATTTAGACCCCAAGATTCAGGTAGTGCGGGAGCTGGCCAGGGAATTTGGTGCGCTGTACGTCCCGTTGGACGGCATCTTTGCGGCAGCTGCTGCGAAGCGTGAGCCCGAGTTTTGGGCACCCGATGGGGTTCATCCCTCTCAGGCAGGACATGCCCTCATTGCCCGAGCTTGGCTGCAAACGGTAAAAGCCGAATTATAATGGTTGGGGCAGTATATGGCATGTAGAGCGTGGCTGTATATCGGGAATGGCGTACCAGTTAATTTTAAATTTTGCTGCTGTAATTTTAAATTTTCTGCTGAGACCTGGAAAGGAAATTACGATTTTTGAAAGGTCAATCAAAAAGGCTAATGCTGATACTATAGCCCAATTTGCTTGAGCTGGTCATAAGCCTTGAGCTGGTCAGTCATAAGCTGGCGACTGTCAGGTTTATTTGGGCTTGAATAGGAACGATAATTAATTTTAAAAGAAGGGAGGAAGGCGCTTCATATTCCAACCCTTGCTGCGTAGGGCAATGCCATCATGGTCTGTGGGCTGTGCCTGTGCTTTTTCAATCTAATATGGCCATGGCAGCAATGAGCAGCAAGTTTAAGCCTGCAGGGGTTGGAAGCTTTGTGCCGCCGTGGATAATGGAATACAGGGCTGATATAGGAGTGTTTGGTGGTTCGGGATTTTATTCCTTTTTGGAGGATGTGGAGGAGATAACGGTACCCACCCCGTACGGGGCTCCTAGCGATAAGATCGCCTTGGCTAGGGTAGGGGACAAGCGGGTGGCTTTTCTCCCAAGGCACGGCAAGGATCACAGGTATCCGCCTCATAAAATCCCGTACAGGGCAAATTTATATGCCATGAAGGAGCTGGGAGTAAAGCAGATTATCGCACCCACTGCCTCGGGTAGCCTGCAGCCCCACATCAAGCCCGGGGATTTCGTGGTGTGCGATCAATTCGTCGACAGGACATGGGGTAGGGAGAGCACTTTTTTTGAAGGGCCGGTGGTAAGGCACGTAAGCGCAGCCTACCCATATTGCCACAGGTTGCGTAAGCTGGCAGTGGAGACCGGTAAGGAGCAGGGTATAACCATCCACGATGGTGGCACCGTGGTGGTAATACAGGGCCCCAGGTTTTCTACAAAGGCCGAAAGCCGCTGGTATAGCAGCATGGGCTGGGAGGTCATAAACATGACTCAGTACCCAGAGGTGATCCTGGCACGGGAGCTGGGCATGTGCTATGTAAACATTGCCCTCATCACCGATTACGATGCAGGGCTGGAGGGTCGCGACGATATAGCGCCGGTCACAGAGGAAGAGGTCTTGAGGGTCTTCAAGGAGAATAATGACAAGGTGAGAAACCTCATAATGGCCATGATTGAAAAGATGGATGTGGATGTCGAGTGCGACTGCTGCAAATGATTTGGCCTTTTGGTGAAAAACCATATAATCGTGTTGAAGGCTGTGGCATGGTGTATATGCAGCCCAATGGATGAGTATGACGAGATAAGGAGGGACCGATTATAAGGCCTATTGAGTGGAAAAACGATAGACTTTGCCTTCTGGACCAGACCCTTCTTCCGCACCAGAAGAAGTATGTGGAGTGCTATACCTATAGCGATGTGGCCCGAGCAATAAAGGAAATGATAGTGCGGGGAGCTCCTGCCATTGGCGTTTCGGCGGCTTACGGGATGGTGCTGGGCGCTGCCGAGTACAAGGGTGACGATGTGGAAGGATTTATCAAGCACCTTGAAAAGGTGTCAGAGCTGCTTAAAGGTACCCGCCCCACGGCTGTCAACCTTTTCTGGGCCATAGAGCGGATGCTGAAGGTGGCTTATAATAACAGGCAGGCATCAGTTGAGGATATCAAGGACTTGCTGCTTAAAGAAGCCGACAGGATGGCACAGGAGGATGTCGAGACAAACCGGCGAATAGGCTATTTTGGCCAGCAGCTTTTGCAAGATGGCGCTGTGGTGCTGACCCATTGCAATGCCGGAGCTCTAGCTACGGTAGGATACGGCACTGCCCTGGGAGTTATACGGGCGGCTCGCGAGGTCGGCAAAAATATTTCGGTATATGCCGATGAGACCCGCCCCTATCTGCAGGGCGCAAGGCTGACGGCGTGGGAGCTGATGGAGGAAGGCATTCCAGTTACCCTGATCACCGATAGCATGGCGGGATATTTCATGAAGAAGGGTATCATATCGGCTGTCATTGTAGGCGCTGATAGGATTGCCGCCAACGGCGATGTGGCCAACAAGATAGGCACCTACACCTTGGCGGTGTTGGCAAAGGAGAATCGGGTTCCCTTTTATGTAGCAGCTCCGTTGTCCACCCTTGATCTTTCCATTGAAAGCGGAGACGATATCCCCATTGAAGAGAGGGATGAGCGGGAGGTCACCCATATAGGCGGGGTACGGATTGCGCCTTACGGTGTAAAAGTGGCCAACCCTGCATTTGACGTGACGCCCAACCAATACGTTACTGCTATAATCACCGATGCAGGGGTAGTATATCCGCCTTACAAGCAAAATTTACAGAAACTGGTTAATAAAGTTGATTGAGTTTAATAAAGATTTTAAATTAAAACGCGCTTTAAGCGCGTTTTTTTAAAGTAGTAGCTTTATGCAGGGTTACATTATATTTCATCAAATAAAAACCAGTATAGCAGGCAAACTAAAAACAAGGAGGCGATAATTATGAAACAAAAGTTCCTTGTTTTGTTTGCCTGCGTTTTAATAGTTTTAATAACAATTGTTGGTTGTACTCAGAGGGGTACCACGCGGCAGGATACCGAAAATCAAAACGTGCCCCGCACCACCAGGTGGACTGTGCCTAGAACGCCTACTACGCCGTCCGTTCCTAACGTGACGCGTACCCAGAGTGACAACAGCCAGTATATGGACAGGGCTCGACGTATTGCCGATAAGGTGGCTGACCTTAAGGAGATACGGTCGGCTACATGCATCATAAGCGGCACTACCGCCATAATAGGGGTGCAGTTCGACCAACAGTATAAAGGTAAAATAACCGATGAGATAAAGAAAAAGATTGATCAGGTGGTCAAAAAGACGGATACCAGGATTAATAGGGTAGCCGTCACTGCAGACCCTGACCTAGTGAGCCGCATACAGGATATTTTTAAGGATATAGGTCAGGGCAAACCGCTGTCGGGCTTTGTCAAGGAGATCAACGAGTTGCTTAACAGGATCCAACCCAAGTGAGGAATAGGGCTTTAAAGCCCTATTCCTCAAATATTTTTGGGGATACGGTTAGCTTGCCATTCTTGCGTCCCATGAGCGGTGCTGTCATTGCAGACGTCCAGCTTACCATTGTGGACGTCCATATGTGCTGCTTATCTCACGGTTATTACGGTAGCCCGCCATGGGCTGATATTTTATGTGAGCTTTTTATCTACCAAACTGCGTAATAAATAAAATTAAATGCGGCTAAATTATGGTAATGAACCGGTAAGAGATAGTATAATTTAAATAGACAGGGGATTATACAATGAATAGCAGTTACATACATAGGGGGTGCATTTATGCAAAGAGCCGTTGAGTTATTTAAGAATGGGATGACATTGAGGGGGATGCTGCACAAGCCTGATGAAGCATCTCAAAAGGTTCCGATTGCCTTAATCTTTCATGGTTTTACCGGCAACAAGATGGAATCCCACTTTATATTTGTCAAGCTGTCCAGGAGGTTGGAGCGGGTGGGTATTGCCAGTTTGAGGTTTGATTTTTTGGGAAGCGGTGAGAGTGATGGAGAGTTTAAAGACGTGACGCTTTCAGGGGAGCTTGACGATGCTGAAGCTATTTTAGATTATGCCAAATCCCTGGAGTTTGTCGATAAGGATAGGATTTTTGCCGTGGGTTTGAGCATGGGGGGCGTGGTGGCTAGCATGCTGGCAGGGCGCCATCCACAGGATATTGCTGCTCTTTGCCTTTGGGCTCCGGCCGGCAATATGGGGCAGATCATTCAGGAGAAAGTAAGAGAGATTCAAGCATTGGGGGTTGACGTGAGCTCCGTGGAGCATTTTGACCTTGGAGGCAATCTGATAGGCAAAGCCTTTATACAGGATGTTTTGTCCCTTGACATATTTAAGATGGCTGCCCCTTATGATAAACAGGTGTTGATTCTGCACGGAGACAAGGATGATACTGTACCCCTCAAGACATCTTACAGATACCTGGAAATATACAGAGATAGAGCTAGATTACACGTGATAGAAGGAGCCGATCACACCTTCAACAAATGGGAGTGGGAGCAAGAAGTAATAGACAAGACGGTAGAGTTTCTAAAAAGCCATATGTAATCCAGGCTTTTTTGCTGTTTTAAATTTTTAGATGCCGCTTATTAGCGTGGGAAGGCAACCTTTTAAGGGTGGGCTGTAAATATAACCCGCCCGTGCAGTTGTATAAGTCCACTGGTTTGTATGGCGAGGTGTGAAGAAGTTATGTTTTTGGAGGATATCTTCAAGCTGGTGTTGGCCATGTTGCTGGGCGGCCTCGTGGGTCTAGAACGGGAGATTACAAACCGGCCAGCAGGATTTCGGACCCATACGTTGGTATGCATGGGCTCCACGCTGGTAATGGTCACCTCTATGCACCTGTTCGGGTTGTATAGCGATGTAGTTAACTTGGACCCGGCCCGTTTGGGCGCCCAGGTCATAAGCGGCATCGGCTTTCTGGGAGCCGGTACCATCCTTAAGGATAAGGCCAGGGTGCGCGGCCTGACAACTGCTGCCAGCCTGTGGGTGGTAGCCTGTATCGGCTTGGCCATTGGGGCCGGACTGTATAGCGTGGCGGTGGTTGCAGCGCTGCTCGCCTATATAACGTTGATATTGCTCAAGAGGATGGAACGATTGATTATAAGTAAGTCCAAAATAGAAGAGATTGAGCTGGATATACAGAATGTACCAGGTCAAATAGCCAAAGTGACCGAGTGCATGGGGCGTTTGAACGTCCAGATAAGGGACATAAAGATGGTTCCCACCGACGAGCAGTGGGTTCAAACCAGATTTTATGTAATGCTCCCCCGGGGTATGAAGCGGGAGAAGTTGATAAAGGAGCTAAAAGCCATAAAAGGGGTTGAGATTTACACTGATGAGGATTAAAAGGAGCGACCGTGATAGATGTGAACGCGAGGGGGGTAATGTTTCCCCCCCTCAAATTTATTTTTTATTTAAATAATGATGTCGAGGGTCATCGCTACAATTCCTTATTATGATTGTTTCTAGATTGTTTGTAAAGTTAATAAAGGATATAATTCAAGTGATTTATTAAGTGATTCAAGCTATTTTAAACTTGACATTTAAAATAAGTTGCTCTATAATATTTACTGAGACAATGGCATGAGGTGTTGGAGTTGTCTACGACGAGAAGAAAAAGAATCACCATGAGGGATATAGCCGAAAAGCTGAATTTATCGGTGAATGCCGTGTCCTTAGCCTTAAATAACAAGGAGGGTATAAGCGAGGAGACAAGAAGGATAATTTTGAAGACCGCCACTGAACTAGGGTATTTTGATGAAAACCCGAATTTCACACCCAAAAGCCCTTTTAAAAGCATTTGCCTGTTAATTGAAGAACGCAATTTTCGTGATACATATTTTTATACAAAGGTAATTTTAGGGATAGAAAATGAGGCCAAAAGATATGACTATGATATCGTGGTGAGTTTTATTAATCCCAATAATTTTGAAATCCCCGTAAACGTAAAAGGTAAAAGGGTGGCGGGGATCTTAATTGTAGGCACTATTAAAGATGAACATCTCATGGAGATTTTGGAGTATGGAATACCTACCGTGCTTGTTGATCATGCCTCGTTCACCGTTAATACCGATGCTATTTTGACCCAGAACATGGTGGGTACTTACAGAGCAGTGCAATACCTCATAAAAAAGGGCCATAAGCAAATAGGCTTTTTTGGTGAAATAGATTTTTCTTTGAGCTTTAAAGAGAGATGGCTGGGTTTCAATGAGGGGATGAGAAGAGCTGGCCTAAAAGTTGACTATGAATATTGTATATTGGAGGAAGTGGAGCAGCATATTTTATCTAAAAATTATGAAAAACTGACGGAGATTATTGTTGGATTAAAAAAATTGCCCACCGCCTGGGTATGTTCCAATGATAATGCGGCTATAGCGCTGTACAATGCATTAAATGCATTAAACATCAAGGTACCGGATGACATCTCCATAATCGGCTTTGATGATATCGACTTATGCAATATCATAAGGCCCCGCTTAACTACCATTCGAGTGAATAAAGAACTTATGGGAGTTCAAGCTGTGGACAGGCTTTTGCAAATTATACAGCAACCCGAAAACTATCATAAACACATATGTATGGAAGTAACTCTCATAGAAAGGGAATCGGTCAAGGAAATATTTGGTTAACTCTTGGAGTAATCGCATTTTATAACCTGTACCCACTTGGGATATCGCGCAGATTTTCTCCCGCTTTTGTTTTGCAATTCTGATATGGCTTTATATGTCTATAAGCGGGGGGAGTTCTGCCGTTTGCATATCAAAAAATAATTAAAATTAGAGTGGAGGGAGTATTTAATGGCACTCAAAAAGTGGGTTGCATTGCTCACGCTTGCTTTGTTTATGGCCAGTATTTTAGTTGGGTGTGGAAAGGAGGAACCTACTGAAAGTCAGCCCAGTCAAAACGTTTCCCAGCAAACCGAACAGGGCACTTCTGGAGATGACAAGCAAGGAGATACATCCGAAGCAAAACAAGCAGGAGAAATAAGGCTTGCAACAGATTGGCCCTATCCATTTCATGGTAACCCGTTTGGCGCGGGTGGAATAGGCGGTGCATGGTGGTTTGCTTATGAGCCTTTCGCATATTACATTCCCAAAACAGGAGAGTATATACCGCGCCTTGCTGAAAGCTGGGAGGTTGATGGCAACAAGGTAACCATAAAGCTGAGAAGTGATGTTAAGTTCAGCGACGGAGAACCTTTTACATCCAAAGATGTCGTAACCACCATAAATTTTATACAGGCTATGTGGCAATGGCCTTACGAGATTGAAAAAGTAGAAGCCACTGATGACCATACCGTCGTTTTCACTCTTACCAACACTTCTTTCCTTCACACATTGTTAACCGACGGAGCCATGGCAACACTCACGCCTTCGCATGTGTATAAGGACTTTGCTGATGCGGCTGCGGAAGTAGCACAATTGGGCAAGGAAATCTACTATATGGAAATTGAAGGCCAGACGGTACCCGAAGATAAGAAATCTGAGTACGACGAGAAAGCCCAGCAACTTAGAGAACAGATAAATGCTTTTGCGCCTTTTGAGACGCTAGGTAAAATACCGGTTGTGGGCGCTTTTGAACCGGTGAGAGTGACTCAATCTGAAATGGCGCTGGAAGCAAATAAATATCATTGGACCTATTCGCAAATGAAGATTAACAAGATCATATTTAAGAAATGGTCTTCCAATGAATTTGTATGGGCTGCTCTCATTTCTAACGAAGTTGATGCAGCACATCCAAGCATGCCTAAGGACGTAGTTGAACAGCTTTCTACTCTAAATCCCAACTTGCAGGTGCTCACCGTATCCGACCTTTCAGATATAGCGCTGGTATTCAACTTTAACAGACCGCTGTTTAAAGACATAAATTTGAGGAAAGCTATTGCTCATATTTTGGAAAAAGATAAAGTTAGGGATGTATCGGTATGGCAGGCCAACAGTTATGGAGAATACAGCCATGGCATATTAAAGAGCATGGAGCAGGAGTGGCTGGATCAGGATACTATCCAGAAGATGACCAAGTATACCAATGATTCTGCAGCTGCAGAGAAGATACTGACGGATGCAGGCTATAAGAAAGATGGGGATACCTGGAAAACCCCCAATGGTCAGCCGGTACAATTTACCCTGTCGGTATACGGTCCTCATAGCGACTGGGTACTAGCGGCCAGGGAAGTAGTGCAGCAGCTCAACAGCTTCGGATTTAAGGTGGAGATGCAGATAATCCCTGAGGGCATGAGGGATCAGGTCATGCAGAGCGGAGATTACGATGTGGCCATTGAATTTGGTGCTACATGGCAAGGTTATCCTCATCCTCTCACGGGATATCAGAGGCTGTACGAAGGAGATCTCTTCAAAATTACCTCCTTCCCGGCAAAGGAAAAGTATACAACTCCATGGGGAGAGCTTTCGCCTTACGATTTGGCGCTTGAGTTGCAGAAGGTCGTGCAGGATGATAAGGAGAAAGCCAGAGAGCTAATACAGCAATTGGCTTATATCACCAACGAGTATTTGCCGGTCATATCCCTGTACGAAAAGGTATTGCCAATCTACTATAGTGACGGGTACAAGGTTGAAGGATGGCCCGCAAAAGATGATCCCATATGGACTTTGGCACCGGGTGGAATCGAACGAGTGTACAATTTGCTTATTGGTACAGGACAATTATCTCCGGTGGCAAGGTAGATAAAGTAGGTGCGGAGGTACATCTATGAATTACTTTATAAGCAGGGTGCTATATCTTTTAGTGGTATTTGTGGTAGCCGTGAGCGGGATATTTGTCCTGGTCAACAACATGCCAGGCGATCCCGCTTATGGCCTTGCTGTTTCTATTGCCCAGCAGAGAAATGTCCCTCTCGATCGGGCGTTGGAAATAGCGCGAAACATAATGGGGATAGATCCCAATGAATCTCTGTTGACGAGATATGGCAAGTTTATGTCGAACCTCTTTAAAGGCAACTTTGGGTATTCCGCATTTTACAATACCAGCGTGAACGAGATCATCTCTAGGTCGCTGCCGTGGACCATTTTTGTCATTTCCCTTGCTACCTTTTTTAGCTTCATAGTGGGAATATTTTTAGGAGCCTTTGCAGCTCAGAAAAGAGGTACCGTAATAGAATGGATTATTTCTACCCTTTCAAGCATCATACAGGCTGTTCCTCCCTTCATATTGGCGGTTTTGATCTTGTTCGCCTTTTCGGTATCGCTAAAGGTATTGCCCTTGGGAGGGGCTTATCCCGTTGATGTAGAGCCCTCTTTTTCATTTAAATTTATTTCTAAAATATTTCTGCATGCTTTAGGGCCCATGCTAGCTACTGCTATCCCTCAAATAGCTTCGTGGACCCTGGCCATGCGGGGCAATACGTCCCAGATAATGGAAGAGGATTTCATAAGGTTTGCCGAGATAAGGGGTTTGAGGGACTCGGTAATCGCAAGGAAGTACATTCGCAACAACGCCGTATTGCCGTTGGTGGCAAGCCTGGCAATCGGTGTCGGCTATATGCTGGGAGGGCACACCCTGGTCGAGTCCATTTTTAATTATCCGGGTATAGGTTTTTATTTTTCAAAAGCCATTGCCGCTAGGGATTTTGGGTTGCTGACCGGTTTGTTTACTTTAATCGTAATAGGGGTAATAGCGGCCACTTTCATTGCTGATTTTGTCTATGCATTAATTGATCCGAGGGTGAAATTAAAATGATAAATGAAAGCATGGTAAATTTTTATTTTGATTATATTCAACCCTTATTAAAAAACAAGAAGTCACTAATTGGTTTGATTATATTGTTGATCTATATATTCATGGCAACGGTGGGCGCTGCTGTGGTGCCTTTGGACATGAACTCCAATTTTGCCGAGAGGTATCAAAAACCCTCGCTCAAGCACCCTTTCGGAACCGACTATTTCGGGGTGGATATCTTCCAACAAATTGTCCACGGCTCCAGAGCGGTCATTTCCCTTACCATGTTGGCAAGCCTTCTGGCGGTACTGATAGGTGCCGTTGTGGGGGTGGCAAGGGGATATCTGGAGGGCATTGCCGGAAAAATAATCGATACCATCATCATGGTCTTTTTGGTAATTCCTTCATTTCCAGCGCTGCTCATTCTGGCTGCCATATTCATGGATAAAGATCTCAATCTATTTGAAATAGCGCTGCTGGTGGCCATTTGGCTGTGGGCGCCGTTGGCCAAGCAGATATCTGCTCAAGTATTATCCATTAAAAATAAGGAGTTTATCGAGGCATCCAGAATGCTCAACATGCCTTTGAGCTACATTTTATTTAGCGATATCACAAAGCTTCTGATCCCCTATATTTTCATAAATTTCGTCATGCAAATAAAAGGGGCTATGGAATTTTCGGTAGGGCTTATGTTTTTAGGGTTAGCCAAGTTTGACCCCACCCACTGGGGCATAATGCTGAATTACGCGCTGTACCAGGCGGGGGCGCTTTATACGGCAAAAGGCTTTCACTATGTGTTTTTTGTGGTGCTGAACATAGTGCTGCTAATTTACGGTGGGGTATTGTTGTCGCAGGGGATCGAAGAGGTCTTCAATCCGCGACTTAGGGGGAATGAATAAATTGGGTTTGATAATAAAGGTGGAAAATCTGAAAGCGGTATATCTCGTAAGGGAGGGGACCATTAAAGCCGCAGACGGTATTTCCTTTGACGTTGAAGAGAATTCGGTAACCGCCATCGTGGGAGAAAGCGCTTCGGGAAAGAGCACCATCATAGAGGCCATGACCAGAACGCTTCCTCTAAACGGAAGGCTTTTAGAAGGAAGGGTGTTATACCGTCAAAAGGATTTGCTGGCTTTAAACAAGGAAGAGTTGAGGAAGATAAAGTGGAAGCAAATAGCGCTAGTGCCTCAAGCGGCTCAGCAATCCTTGAATCCTACCATGAGGGTGATTGACCATTTTAAGGATACAGTGGAGGCCCATGGAATAAATTGGAGCCGTCAGGAATTGATTCAACATGCTTCCGAAAAATTAAAGATGGTTAGGTTAAATCCAGAGGCGGTGCTGTATGCTTATCCCTTGCAGCTTTCGGGTGGAATGAAGCAAAGGGTTTTAATAGCTTTGGCCCTCTTGTTGGAACCTGAGGTTTTAATACTCGATGAGCCAACCTCTGCCCTGGATGTCCTAACACAATCCTATATCATTCAGCTTTTGAAGGAATTGAAGAAAAGCCTTAATATAACCCTCATATTTGTCACCCATGATATAGCTGTGGCAGCAGAGCTGGCCGATAAGATAGCCGTCATCTATGCCGGTAATATAGTGGAATATAATTCGGTATTTGAGATTTTCAAAAATCCGCTACATCCGTATACAAAAGGGTTGATGAGTTCCATCATGGCCATAAATGCCGATATGTCCAAAATCAAGCCCATACCGGGAGACCCGCCAAGCCTGCTAACCCCCCCTTCGGGATGTAGATTCCATCCAAGGTGTGAACATGTCATGGAAATATGCAAGAAAGAAAAGCCACCTTTACTCACATTGGAAGATGGTGCGCAGGTGGCGTGCCATCTGTATGGCCAGGGAGGAAGATGAAGATGCAACAGGTAATAAAAGTGTCCCATGTCAGCAAGGTGTTTTCACGAGGGTATTTCAAAAAGCATCACAAACTTGTTCTGGACGATATAGATCTGGAGGTTTCCGAAGGGGATAGGCTGGTCATCGTGGGAGAAAGCGGGATGGGCAAGACTACTCTGGCGCGCATCATGGCTGCTCTGGAGTCGCCTTCCCAGGGCAAGGTCCTGTGGTTTGGCGAAAACATAAGCAGTATGAACAAGGGTGAGAAGAAGCTGCTTAGAGGCAAAGTGCAGTACGTCCATCAGGACCCATATAGCTCCCTGCACCCGGCTAAAACCATATTCAGGACGGTTGCCGATCCCCTGAAAAATGCCCAGAAAATCAAGGGTAAAGAGCTTCGCCAAAAGGTAAAGGAGTTGATGGAAAAGGTAGGGCTGACTCCAGCCGAATATTTTTTCAACAAATATCCACACCATCTATCGGGGGGCGGGCGTCAAAGGCTTGCCATTGCAAGGGCTTTAACTACAGATCCTCGGGTGATAATCGCCGATGAACCCATCAGCATGATTGATATGTCCCTAAGAGCAGCGATAATCAAGCTCTTCAAGGACCTGAATGACCTGTATAACATAGCCGTTGTATTGGTACTGCATGATATTGGGGCGGCAAAATATTTTACCTATGAAAAGGGAGAGGTGGCCATCATTTACGGGGGTAAAATAGTTGAGATGGGTGAAGGCGCAAAAGTCTTTGACAATCCCCTTCATCCCTATACCAAAGTGCTGATAAGCAGCAGCCCAATAGCCGATCCGCAAATAGCCAGGAACAGGGTTGTGGAACAGCTGAGGTCCTATGAGGTTCCCGAACGGACGCCCCAAAGCAAGGGATGTCCCTTTGTCCACGCATGCAATTATTACGTTGAAAGGTGTATGGAGCAAAACCCATGCCTTGAGGCCGTGGAGGATAATCACTGGGTAGCATGCCATCTTTTGGTCAACAAGGATGTGGATATATGAAAGTAGGAATTTTCCTGTTTTTCTCCATATTGGTGATGGTACTGGCAGGCATATGGTTGATATTTTTTAGGACAGAGGGCGTAGAGCTGGTGCTGGTAATGATATCCCTGGCTGTTTCCATCTTTACAATGCTGTTGATATTTCTATATAATCAAAAGCACAAAAGGAGAAGCAGGGAGTAGAAAAGGAAAAAGACATGTGGCAATTGAGCAGCTATGATGATAAAATAAATTATAATAAAAGGAGTGCATGGTTAGGTGATAAGGCTTAGGAGATTGTCCCAAGACCCCATATTGCTGCCAAAGGCGGAAAACGAGTGGGAGAGGGCAGCCGTTTTTAACGCCGCCGCAATCTATGACAATGGGTTGTTTCACTTGATTTACAGGGCCAGCAACATAGGTCCTCATCCCAGATACGGGGAGTACGTTTCCAGATTAGGATACGCCGTTAGCTACGATGGGATCAACTTTATGAGGCTGGATAAGCCCATAATGACCAATGATACAGAACAGGAGCTGAGAGGAGTAGAAGACCCGCGGATAGTAAAGATTGATGGGATTTATTATATGATGTATATTGCCTATGGTGGGAGGTATGAAGGGGATTTTAGAATTTGCCTGGCAACATCCACAAATCTTATAAAGTGGGAGAAAAAAGGGATAGTTCTGGATGAAACCAACAAGGATGCATCGCTGTTCCCCGAAAAGATCGATGGTAGGTTCGTCATGCTGCACAGGAGATATCCGGATATCTGGATAGCCTTTTCGGATGACCTGCAGACCTGGTACGGCCATACGCCCATAATGAAGCCCATTCCCGGGAACTGGGACAGCGTTAAGGTGGGCATTGCAGGGCCGCCTGTAAAGGTAAAGGATGGCTGGTTGTTGATTTACCATGCAGCCGATGAGAACAGCGTATACAGGTTGGGAGCAGCCCTTCTCGATCTATCCGATCCAACAAAGGTGCTCGCACGGCAGAAGGAACCAATTTTGGAGCCGGAGCTTGAGTGGGAAAGAAACGGCTATGTCCCCAATGTGGTGTTCAGCTGCGGCAATGCCGTGAAGGACGATACCATTTATGTGTATTACGGCGGTGCCGATACAGTTATGGGTGTGGCCGTATTGGAGATGAAAGACATCGTATTTTAGCTTTTGTTAAATATGATCATCGAAGGAGTGGACAATAGATGTTTGAGCCTGCCAAGACTGCCCGCCCCTGTCTAGATCTTTATGAGGAGTATGCCCGGGATAAGAAGCGTCACCCTATAAAAGCCGGTATGGTGAAGTTTGGAACCAGGACCAGGAAGGATATATACAATATTACCGCTCCATTTGTGCATGGATCCAATAAATACCTTGCGGGCCGTGTGGAAAACAGGCATGATGAGCTATCGAAGGTATGGGTGTTTGTTGAAAAGAACGGCAAGTGGATCAAATCGCCCGATACCCCTGAGTTTTCGCGTTTTCAGGACCCGTTTTTGACTCGGGTGGAAGGAGAAATCATATTTGGAGGCGTGCAGATAGACACCAATCCCTTGGACGAAAATCAAATCATTGGCTGGAGGACGCTGTTTTTCCGCGGCAAGGATTTTAAGGAGATGAAGCTGTTTGCCCGCGGACCCAACGGGATGAAGGACATAAGGATTGTGGGCTTAAATGATGGAAAAATAGCAGTATTTACACGACCTCAGGGTGAAATAGGCGGCAGGGGGAAGATAGGGTATATATGCCTTAATTCCCTGGACGAGTTAAATGAAAGCAACATAAACAGGGCGCAGGTATATCATTCGCATTTTGTGGACGAAGAATGGGGTGGGGTAAACGAGGTGCATGTATTGAAGAACGGCCTTTTAGGAGTGCTGGGCCATATCGCTCGCTATGATGAGGAGGGCAACCGCCATTATTATCCCATGGTCTTTGCCTTTGATCCCCACTCGATGACCCATTCACCATTGAAGATAATCGCCTGTCGCAATGATTTCTTACCTTCGCCGGCTAAACGGAATGACCTTTACAACGTGGTATTCAGCGGAGGGCTCATACGCCAGGAAGATGGGACGGCTGTACTCTATGCAGGGGTATCGGATGCAACCGCTCAATGGCTGGTGATACCCGATCCGTTTGTCGAATATGAATCCTAAAGGCGCAGTCATGCATGAGGCGTCTAGATTTGAAGGCATCCATGTTTGCTATAGATGAGACGATTGTACTGAAAAAGCTGGGAGGTTCAATATTACGCCAAAAGGGGCTGAATAAAAATTCAGCCCCTTTTGACTTCATATGGCTTTTGGATTTACTCGCCCATAAACATCCTTATATCATCGTCCACGTTGGTTATGCCGCCAATGCCGAACTTTTCTACCAGCACCTTGGCCACGTTGGGCGACAGGAATGCCGGAAGCGTCGGCCCCAGGTGTATGTTTTTAACGCCCAGGTACAGCAGAGCAAGTAGCACTATGACGGCTTTCTGCTCGTACCATGCGATGTTATAAGCTATGGGCAGCTCGTTTACGTCATCAAGCCCGAAGGCTTCCTTAAGCTTGAGGGCGATTACGGCCAGGGAATAGGAGTCGTTGCACTGTCCCGCATCGAGTACTCTGGGTATGCCGTCTATGTCTCCCAGATTGAGCTTGTTATACCTGTATTTTGCGCACCCCGCCGTCAGTATGACGGTATCGTGGGGTAGCTTCTCGGCAAACTGGGTGTAGTATTCCCTGCTTCTCATTCGGCCGTCGCATCCTGCCATGACAAAGAATTTTTTGATCTTGCCGGCCTTGATAGCTTCTACTACTTTGTCGGCCAGGCTGAGCACGGTATTGTGGGCAAATCCCCCTATAATTTCGCCAGTCTCAATTTGGGTGGGCGGCGCGCACCTCTTGGCATGCTCGATGATTTCGGAGAAGTCTTTTGTGCCGTCCTGGCGGACGGGTATGTGCTTGACTCCGGGATAGCCTACCACCCCGGTGGTGTACAGCCTGTCCTTATAGGAATCCCTGGGCGGTACCAAGCAGTTGGTGGTCATCAGTATGGGCCCGTTGAAACTTTCAAACTCCTTGTCCTGCTTCCACCAAGCATTTCCGTAGTTGCCGACGAAGTGTTCGTATTTCTTGAAAGCCGGGTAGTAATGGGCGGGAAGCATCTCGCCGTGGGTGTAGACGTCAACGCCAGTACCTTCAGTTTGCTTGAGCAGCTCCTCTAGATCCTTCAGGTCATGGCCGCTTATCAGTATGCCAGGGTTGTTCCTTACGCCGATGTTCACCCTTGTGACTTCGGGATTGCCGTAGGTGGAAGTATTAGCCTTGTCCAAAAGCGCCATAATCTGAACTCCGTACTTGCCGGTCTCCATGGCCAGCGCTACCAGGTCGTCGGCCGTCAGGTTGTCGTCAAGGAGGGTGGCCAGCGCCTTCTGCATGAAGCCGTACACCTCATCGTCTTCATACCCCAGGACTTGGGCGTGGTATGCGTAGGCCGCCATGCCCTTGACGCCGTATAGCACCAGCGATTTTAGAGAGCGCATGTCCTCATTTTGGTCGGCCAGCAGGCCTACAGTTTTGGCTTTGGCCTCAAAGTCGTCCAAGGTTTTGCCTTCCCAAATGGCAGCGTCGGGAAGTTTTTCGTCCAGATTTGTGCCAGCAGTTAAAGCCCATTCCTTAAGCTTATTTCTCAGTTTGAGAGCCTGAGCTATTTTGTTTACGAAGTACTCCTTGTCGAAGTTGACGTTTGTGATGGTGGAAAAGAGGCTCTCAATGATGAATTTATCGGCTTCGGGAAGCTTTATGCCCGCCTCCCTCAACTTGGTGGTGTATACGGATATTCCTTTTAGTACATATATTAACAGGTCCTGCAGGTTTGCTACATCGTCGGTCTTGCCGCATACGCCCCTCAACGTGCATCCCGTACCCTTTGCGGCTTCCTGGCACTGATTGCAAAACATGCTCATCAATTATCAACCTCCCGTTGTTTTATTTAAAGTATTTTGAGCTTATGTCGATTCCGTAAAGGCATCTTTAAAAATGCTTTGCGTTTAAACTTCGGTTTTAAAGCGGTTTGCTTTTCCTCTTCATCTTCTCAATTTTCTTCATTCGGCTTTCGTATCGTCCCTCATCTGAGTAGCTTCAGCATGGTGGCTCCCATGCCTGCTTTTTTATTTCAGTCCTCGATGATGTGTCCATCTATAGAGATGGTGACCACGCGCCAGGGGGTGATTTTGCCGCTCCTTTCAATTGCATCCCTTACTGCATATGCAATGCCGCTGCAGCAGGGTACTTCCATCTTGAGGACCGTGATGCTCTTTATATCGTTGTACTTCAGGATGTCGGTCAATTTTTCGGAGTAGTCCACATCGTCCAGCTTGGGGCAGCCGATGAGGGTGATCTTATTGCGCATGAAGTCCTGATGAATGTTGGCATATGCATACGCCGTGCAGTCGGCTGCTACCAGCAAGCTGGCATTCTGGAAATAGGGTGCGTTTGGCGGTACCAGCCTGATCTGACATGGCCACTGGCGCAGCTGCGATTCGGCGGGTGCAAATGCATGCTGCTGTGCCGGCGTTTCGAAAGGCCTTTCCATGGTTCTAACATGTGTTCCCGGACAGCCGCATGGCAGCGTTTCCTCCTTTTTTTGCTTCATGCGTTGTTGAACCGCCTCTTCATCAAAGGGTTGAGCCTCCCGCTCCTCTATGGTGATGGCGCCCATGGGGCACTCTGGCAGGCAGGCTCCCAGCCCGTCGCAGTACGACTCAGAGACCAGGGTGGCTTTGCCGTTGACGAGCTGCAGGGCTCCCTCATGACAAGCATCTATGCACAGCCCACAGCCGTTGCACTTTTCCTGGTCGATCTTCACGATCTTTCTTATCACGCTTTCATACCTCCTTGTATTTGGCCTTTTAAAGAGGCGTAGTAGTTTTACCCGCCATTGCCTCGTTCGTAACCGTCATGGTTGATGCCGTTTACGGTGCCGTTTTTTTTGCTCTATTGTTTTATCGCGGCTATTATATTATAATTACAGCTATCATGTCGGTATCTGGTGTTACCAAAATCGAAGGTGATCATATGGAACTGGAAAGATATATAGAAGTGCTTTCGAAAGCTGAATTATTTAAAGGATTCAGTAAGGACGAAATCGCTTTAATGATCAAGTGCCTCGAACCAAAGGTAAAGGCGTACCAGAAGGGCAATTATTTGGCCATAGCTGGGGAAAAGTTTCACGGCTTGGGTATTATGCTGGAAGGAGAGGCAGCCGTCTATAAAGAAAATATGGCCGGTAACAGGGTGATGATGGTGCTGCTTAAGCCTGGGGATGTATTCGGGGAGATTTTAGCTTTTTCCACCGAATCCCTGTGGCCTGTCACCGTTGAAGCCCAGCAACCCTGCAAGGCCCTTTTCATAAGCCGCCATAAGATTGTTGGCGAGTGCGGACGTGCCTGCCCATGGCATAGGAAGCTTATAGAAAATATGCTTACTATGGTATCCGAACGCGCCATTGCCTTGAGCAGAAAGGTTGAGTATTTGTCCATAAAAAGCATACGGGGCAAGATAAGCGCGTATTTGCTGGAGCAGTATAAAAAGACAGGGAAGACCACCTTCATGCTGCCCATGAATCGCAATGCCCTGGCCGATTTTCTGAACGTCTCGCGGCCTTCCCTGTCGAGGGAGATGTGTAACATGAGGGATGAAGGGATCATAGACTTTCACCGCGCTTCGGTACGGATCAAGGACCTTGAAGCGCTGAAAAATATGGCACAGTGAAGGCGAAGACCTGCATATCCTACAGTAATGGGCTGTACTCTTGGCTTGATGGCGCCAGGGTGGCCTCTTGTTCTACGTATTGATGAAGGACTTCTCCCATCGCTCTGATTCCGTCTCGTATTTTTTCGGAATTTACCGCGGCGAAGCTCAACCTGAAATGGCGCGTATCATGAGTTTGGTGATAGAACAGGGAGCCTGGCGCAATGAGCACTCCTTTTTTGAGGCAACGGGCATATACCTCTTGGTCGTTGTACCCTGGCGGCAGCTCAAACCATACGTGCAGTCCTCCACCCGGGGCTTTGTATTTTACGCTCACCGGAAAACTCTCTTTTACAGCCTTTAGGAAGGTTTCATATCTCTTTTTGTACTTCTGCCTCATGTACTCTATGTGCTCTTGCCATATGTTTTCCCTTAAGTACAGGTCAAAGGTGCGCTGTATGAGGCCGGAGGTTGAGATATCTGTGGTATGCTTTGCCGAAATGACCCTGCTGCGTAAGGCTTGAGGTACCACCATAAACCCCAGCCTCAGGCCGGGCATGAATATCTTGGAAAAGCTCTTGATATAGATGACGACCTGGTAGGCGTCGAAGGCTTTTAAGGGCAGAGGTTGCTCTTTGGTAAACGACAGTTCGCTCAAGGAATCGTCTTCTACTATGAAGGTTTTGTGCTGTCGGGCCATTTGAAGTATCTGCTCCTTTTTAGAGTAGGAATACGAGTAGCCGGTTGGATTTTGAAAATAGGGCATGACGTATATAAATTTGGGATGATATACCGACAGCATCTCTTCGAGCTTTTCAAGGTCGATGCCGTCCTCCTGTATGGGTATCTCCACTATCCTTGCCCCCCTTGATTTAAACGCTTCTAAAGCGCCTCTGTAAGTTGGGCTTTCTACAAACACGCAGTCGCCGTATTCGATAAGGGCCTTGGAGATGATGTCTATCCCCTGTTGTGCTCCCGATATGACGTGTACGTCATCCGTTAAAACCTTTATTGAAAATTTCTCCAGATAGTGGCATATTGACTCCCTTAAAGGTTGATAGCCCTGAATCTGATGGTAGCCAAAGGCTTGCCCCTTGTCCCTATCCAATACCTTATTGATGAGGATTTTAAAGCTGTCTACAGGGAACAAATCGGGGGTAGGGGTAGTGCTGGCAAAGTTTATGGCGTCTTTGCTTACCTGGACCTGCCCCTTTTCCATCATCTGTAGGTGTTCATCCTCTTCTTGACGCTGTAGCTGCGGCTCATATCTGCTGGGAGAAGCCACATATGTTCCGCTACCTACTACAGAGTAGGCCAATCCCTCGCTTTCAAGCTTCTTGTATGCGTGTACCACCGTTATGGTGTTGATCCCCAGCCGCTGAGCCAGCTTTCTTATGGGAGGCAGTTTTTCGTTGGGCTTTAAAACCCCTTCTGCAATCAGGCTTTTAAGCTGAACGAAGAGCTGAATGTATAAAGGGGTGGGGAGCCTGTCGTCGAGGTAGATGGATAATATTTTGTCGTCCATAGGACCATTTCTCCTTCCTACCATATTTCTAAGTTTTGTACACTTCCGATGTCTTGCCGGATGTCGGTTTTTGGTGTCATAAAGAATCTCCTGTTTCAATATTGACACCATAACACTTGCTGTGTTATTAATAACAATAACGATACAATTATACAATAATAGAAATTGTACCGCAACAATGTTTGTGGGTCGTGATAAAAATTCTGTACGGAAGGGGGATATTATGGAGCAGGTCTTTGAGAAGAATAGAGAGCTCAACGAGAGGCTGAAAGGCGGAGTGATAATGGATGTGGTAACGCCCGAACAGGCCATCATCGCCGAGAAAGCCGGGGCGGTTGCCGTGATGGCGCTGGAGAGGGTGCCGGCCGATATAAGGCGACATGGCGGCGTGGCCAGGATGTCCGACCCTAAGCTGATCAAGGAGATAAAGGCGGCTGTGTCCATACCCGTGATGGCCAAGGTTAGGATAGGCCATTTTGTTGAGGCGCAGATACTGGAGGCCATAGGCATAGACTACATTGACGAGAGCGAGGTTCTAACACCAGCCGATGACAGGTATCACATCGATAAAAAGGCCTTCAAAGTGCCTTTTGTGTGCGGAGCCAGGAATTTGGGCGAGGCTTTAAGGAGGATTGGCGAAGGGGCATCCATGATAAGGACCAAGGGCGAAGCAGGTACCGGCAATGTGGTGGAAGCGGTGCGACACGTGAGGACTATTATGGCCGAGATAAGAAGCCTACGGGGCATGTCCGATGAGGAGCTAATGATAGCGGCCAAGGAGATGGGAGCTCCCTACCACCTGGTGGAGTATGTGGCGCGAAATGGCAGGCTGCCGGTGCTCAATTTTGCTGCCGGCGGAATAGCTACCCCTGCCGATGCTGCCCTCCTGATGCAACTGGGTTGCGATGGGGTGTTTGTCGGGTCGGGCATATTCAAATCCTCCAACCCCGAGAAGATGGCTAGGGCCATAGTGGAGGCGGTGAAGCATTACGATGATCCCAAGGTGCTGGCTGAAGTATCGGAAGGCCTGGGCGAGCCCATGTACGGCCTGGAAATCGACAAATTGGATGAAAGGGAGAGGTATGCCGAGAGGGGCTGGTAAAATCGTTTACCAGCCTTCCTTGTTCTCTTGACTTCTTGGGGATAAATGAATATAATGATTAACGTCGCGGCTTTAAGCTAGTTTAATTGATATTGATGGGCCTTGTGTAAAACAGGGTCCTTTTTTAGACTTTAAAGGAGGTGATTGCGTGGACCTTCAACTGATAGCCGAGCGGGTTTATCAGAGGACCAAGGTTGAAACTACTGTGCGGGATGTCGAAAAGGTGATGTCAGGGCTGGCCAGCACTTCTCATTTCTGGGAGATCGTGTGTACGTCGCAAAAGCCATTTAACGTGGTGGCCGAGATAGTAGAAGAGATGAGAAGCCGGGGCTTGGTGGATATCGGGGAAAACGGAGATATAACCTTAACCCCCGAAGGAAAGGCATTCTTAAGGGATCATAAGATATTTGCACATAAGGATTATACGTGTCCTGCTTGCGAGGGACGAGGGATTTGGAATGAGGACTTAAAAAAGCTTGCCCAAAGGTTTGATGAGGTGACCGTCGATAGGCCCGAGGCCATTTTGGATTATGACCAGGGGTACATTACCACTCGAACGGTTATAAGCAGGATAGCCCTGATTGCCGAGAGGGGCGACCTTGAAGGCAAAAAGCTGCTGGTTTTAGGGGATGACGACCTACTTAGCATCGCTGCAGGGCTGTCCGGGTTGCCTGAGGAAATAGTGGTGTTGGAAATTGACGACAGGTTGGTCGAATATATAAACAGGAAGGCAAAGCAATTAGGTTTGCCTGTGCAGGCCGAAAAGTACGATTTTAGGGATAAGCTTCCCGAACAGTATGTGGGCCGTTTCGATACATTTAATACAGATCCGCCCGAGACCATAGAAGCGCTGGAAGTATGTATGACCAGAGGGCTTACGGGGCTTCGCGGTGAGGGTTGCGCCGGATACTTTGGCCTGACCCGTACCGAATCTTCCCTTAAGAAGTGGAACCTCTTCCAGCAATTGCTGGTCAACAAGTTTGATGTGGCCATTACCGACATAATTCACGAGTTTAACCATTACGTCAACTGGGATTACCTGTTGGGAAGCATAAGGGATGACTATACGTTTGTGCAGGTAATGCCCCGGCTCAACTGGTACAGATCTTCCATGTACAGGATAGAGCTCCTTGGAGGGGCCAAAAAACTTGAAAACAAGCCAATGCCCTGCGAGCTGTACGTCGATGAAGAAGCGCTCATTTACAAGCCTAAAAAATAAATAATGAACTTAACAAAAACCCCCTTGCAAAAGGGGGGTTTTTGTTGAAATAGGATAAAAAAAGTGGTAGAGTCTAATAATAGGATAGGCTGCTGCAGGGAAAGTGGTTAGATGATCCTACCAAAAAATGCTATGAGATGCTGGCGCAATTGATGGTAGCCAGCTGCTTTCCATAAAGTTCAGCTGACAAGTGCAAGGGGAAGTCGTCCCTTTGTTAGCATTATCTGACATCACGGTGATTTCCTTTGAAATTGAATTACTGGTTTTGCCATACAATAAGGAAGTGCGAGGTGTGCCCGATTGAGCAGGTTATTTGAGTATCCCATTTCAACCAGCAAATCCGAAGAGTTTATTGACATAACGCATCTGGTGGAGCGTGCTGTGAAGGAGAGCGGCATTCAAAACGGCATAGCGGTGGTATTCTGTCCGCATACCACTGCTGGAATAACCATCAATGAAAACGCTGACCCCGATGTGGTCTATGATATCATAAAAGCGCTGGATAGGGCTTTTCCAGTACGTGGAGATTACAAGCATGTCGAAGGGAACTCCCATGCCCATATAAAGGCTTCATGCATGGGGTCGAGCTGTCACATCATCATTTCGGGGGGCAGGCCAGTGCTGGGCACGTGGCAGGGAGTGTATTTTTGCGAATTCGATGGCCCCAGGCGCAGAAGGGTATATATAAGCTGTATGGAGGCAAAGTAGTGACTGCAGCAATTTAATGGCAACGGCAGCAAGGGCCGCCGTGAGCGCATCGGTTTACATAGCGGCTGTGATTTAGGATAAAGAGGGACTGGGTGAAAATGAATATCAATGGCGATATGAAGGTTTTATACGAGGACAACCACCTTTTGGTGGTGGAAAAGCCGGTGAACATGCTAACGCAGGGGGATGCCACCGGCGATGCTGACCTCTTGTCGGTGCTTAAGCAGTACATAAAGGAGAAGTATGACAAGCCTGGCAACGTCTATCTGGGTTTGGTTCACCGCCTGGACCGGCCTGTAGGTGGAGTGATGGTGTTTGCCAGGACCTCCAAGGCCGCATCCAGGTTATCTGACCAGATACGAAAGGGGACTTTTGGGAAGGTTTATCTTGCTGTGGTGCGGGGAAGGCCGCCTAAAAGCGGCAGGCTTCAGCATTATCTCCGTAAGGACAATGCCACCAATACGGTGCGCTGTTTTGATACCCCAATGGAAGGCGCAAAAGAAGCAGTACTGGAGTACGAGCTCCTGGAGAGCCTGGGTGTTCCTCAAAATGGTGGCGTTTTGAGCCTGGTCAAGGTAAATTTGATTACCGGTCGGCCGCATCAGATAAGGGCCCAGTTTGCCTTTGAAGGTTTTCCACTGTATGGCGACCAGAAATATGGCAAGGAGGTGAATAGGCCAGGTCAACAGCTCGCACTGTGGTCTGCCAAGATAAAGCTGGTTCACCCGACATTGAAAGAGGAGATTGCCTTTAAAAGCTTTCCACCCGATTGTTATCCCTGGAACCAATTTGAGGTTCTGCAAAGCGCAAAAAGCGGCGTGAACAAATTGCTTTAAAAGGGTTGGAAAGGCTAAGTTGTAGGGAAAGAGATTAACGGAAACTGAGATTTAAGGATGATGGGATGAGGGGGCGATATGGATGTATTTTGAATCTGAGGGCAAGCACAACACGCAAAAGACGGTGGAGCTGGCTTTAAAAACCGCTAGGGAAAGGGGAATAGGCCATATAGTGGTGGCATCCTGTTCAGGATATACCGCCAGCTTTTTTAAGGATGTAAAGGATTTGGAAGTGGTGTGCGTGACTCATGTGAACGGTTTTAGCGAAAGGGGCAAAAATGAGATGCCCGACGAAGTGCGCCAGCAGCTTATAGAATCGGGCATCAAGGTCCTCACCACCACCCACGTCCTTAGCGGGGCAGAAAGGGGCTTGAGCAGAAAATTTGGCGGTACATATCCGGTGGAGATAATGGCCCATACCCTCAGGATGTTTGGGCAGGGCGTGAAGGTATGCGTGGAGATTTCGGTGATGGCGCTGGATGCCGGTTTGATACCGTACGGACGGCCCGTGATTGCGGTGGGTGGCACCGCTGAAGGGGCTGACACCGCCGTGATACTCACGCCATCCCATGCCAGCAGCATACTGGAGACCAGGATACACGAGATCATATGCAAGCCCTATTGATTGTGGCCGTACAGTTTTGGCTTTGATCCATAATGGGTTTTTGTTTCATGAAGCACGTTTTGTTCGATGGGGCACGTTTTAGCCGGTGAGGCACGTTCTAACTAATGCGTATAAAGTTGGGTTGCGGGCCGTAAAGTCCTGACCAACTTAAGATGCGCGAAGGTGCCGATGGCTCCTACAAATAACCTCTATGTTATTTGTAGGAGCTTTTTTGTTTGAGGATAGGCTTTTTGGGATGTTGATGTGCTGGAGGTATACCTCTTAGCGTTGAAGAAGTCATGTTGCAATTTCAGTTTGTGGCATTTGTGTGGTATGCTTGGCTGAAGAATATAAGGCTTGTACCAGCTGAAGAATATAAGGCCTGTACCAGGGGAAATATAAGATGGAAGCCAAAATTATGCGAAAGGTGGGGTACAATGCCGTTGGGACTGACGTTACTTATAGTAGCCACCATTCTGGTGCTGTTTGGCATCGGCCAGCGCATGCTGGACAGGATGCGCTTGAGCGATAAAACAGCCGTCTTGTTTATGGTGGCTATTTTTGTAGGCAGCCTCATTCCGGATATCCCTCTGGGGAGGAATGCCTATATAAACATCGGCGGGGCTATCGTCCCTCTTATATTGGTAATATACCTTTTTGCGAAAGCGGGTACGGCTATGGAAAAGTTGAGGGCAGTGGTGGCGTCCATACTATCGGCTTTGGGGGTATACCTTGCCGGACGCTATATGCCTTCGGAACCCGAGACCATCATAATCGACCCCAATTACGTCTACGGGATTATCGCTGGGATTATCGGCTATCTGTTCGGACGTTCGCGCCGAGCTTCCTTCATAGCCGGCGTACTCGGAGTTTTGCTTGCCGATCTGGGGCAGTGGATTGAGAACCTATTGCGGGGTGTCCCGTCTAGGCTCCGTTTGGGCGGTGCGGGAGCGGTGGATGCGGTGGTAATAGCAGGCTTTCTGGCGGTGCTGCTGGCCGAGGTGATAGGGGAGTTGAGGGAAAGGCTGCAGGGTGGAACGGCCAAAAAGGCTATGATCTACGAGGATGGCTCTTTTAAAAGAAAGGATGGGGATGACGGTGGACATACGGGAGGTGAAGGGAATGAATAGGAGGGTATGCCTGGTTGTGGCTCTTTGTTTTTTGGTTGCCATTGCCGTCGGCCATTATGCCTCCAATACTGTATATGCCGACGACTGGTTTGATGAGGAGCTGGGGTATTATACCTTGCTGGATGAAGCGGGCAAGGAGCTTACCTTGATGGCCAGGGAAGTGTTGGTAAATGACGAATACATCAGCAGCGATAACAAGCGTTATTCGGTAGTATCGGTCGACAAGGATACCAAGAAGGCAGTGCTCAAGTACATGGGTGACGTTAAGCTGCCCCAAGTGAGGGAAATCTCGGATTCGGTGGATGCATTGGCACAACAGGATAACCAGCGGGGAACTATACTTTTGTACTGTACGCACAGCGATGAGTCGTACCAGCCTTCGGATGGCACCCATAGCCGCCCGGGTAGCGGGGGCATCTTTGATGTGGCCGAGGCTTTTGAGGAAGCTTTGAAGGAGAAAGGCATTAATGCAGTGCTTGACAAAACGCCCCATGATCCCCATGACGCTGGTGCATACAGGCGTTCCAGGCAAACAGCCATCAATCTCATAAAGCAGTATTCGCCGGTGGCTGCCATATTTGATATACACAGGGATGCAGTGCCCGGGCATATTTACGTCACAAAGGTGGCAGGGAAGACCATGACCAAGGTCAGGATAGTGGTGGGTTCCAGGAACCAAAATAGAAAGGCAAACGAGGAGCTGGCTTATAAGATCAAGGCCATAGCCGATAAAGTGTACCCCGGGCTTGTAAAGGATATATATATAGGGGCCGGGGCATATAATCAGGAACTTTCCCCGCGATCGCTGATCTTCGAGTTTGGTACCCATGAAAACAGCAAGGAATCGGCCCAGAGGGCGGCTCGACATATGGCTGATGTGGTGGCAAAAGCCATGTTTGGCGGTACAATACAGGGTAAGACGCAGGAGGGTGAGGACAAGGGAACTTACGAGACAGAGCCTATAAATGAGGAGGCGCAGCGCGGAGGGGGAAGGGGAATAATATGGTTGGTACTGGTGTTGGTCATAGGGGCAGTAATCTTCATGGCCATAAGCGGTGGCACCAGAGAGATGTTTTCCAAAGTCACGGGAAGGTCGTCAGATAAAGATGAGCAAGACAGAGAATGAATTGACCGGGTTGCTGGCAGGCCAGGCAACTCGGTTTTGTGTTTATAGAGGCATGCAAGCAGCTTTGAGAGAGAGGAGAAAAGGGAGTTGAAGGTGATATACTGCGGTTACAGGGCTACTTACGGAGCCTATTTGATGGCGGCACTTCACGCCGGAATATATAAAGGCAGTCAATTGCCCAGCAAGCAATTTATAGAGGCCCATTTTGATATGTGCCGTTTATACGGGGAACAATATGGAAATTTAATATATGTAGGGTTGGATGAAGGCCTGAACGAAATATATGCCATGGGGTGTAACAGGTTTTTTTCGGTAATCGAGAAGGCTCAGGCATGTGTTACTAAAATATTTAAAATAGATGAGGAGTTGTATCATATCGATGTGACGCCGTTGGAGGGCTTTTTGCCCAGGTTTATGGGCTTTTTGCTGGCACGCCGTGTATATACCAGGCTTTGCCAGAAGTTATTTTTTTGGTGGTTCAAACATAAATACGGATTTTTCGCAAAGGCTGTACAGCGTCAAAAGCGAGAATTGGAAAAATTCCGATTGCCATAGCTTAAAAGGGACAAGGGAGGCAGGATGGATGGGGATACTCTTTTATCACTGCTATGGAGGAGCGCATACGTCGGTCACCTGCGCTTGCATACACTTAAATTACCTTCCCCATGACCGTATACCCGAAACTTACGAATTTAAAGCCATACCTTTTTATGATAAAATGGATAATGACCATCTGGGTACGCCTTTATATATGGGGCGGGATGAGCTTGGGTGGGACATCTATGTGCTGGGGATGAAGGATGGGAAAAGGGTGGTTATACCCGCCATCAAGAGCCTGTTGAATGTAAGTGGCATACCCCAGCAGGATGTGGTGTTTGTCAGCGCGCTGGTGCAGGTTAACCCCTTGACAGCCTTAGGAGGCTTTACTTCCAGAAGGCTGGGGATTCCCTTCATAGGCAGGCCCATGACCATATGGGGTATAAGGAAGAGCTACCCACATCTGGTGGATTTGGTTATCAGGGTTAAGCGAGCGTTGGTGCAGCGCCATCATAAGTTGTTGACTTGAAGGTGTTTTTACTCCATAATAAAAATGGGGTTATATTTAGTAGCAGGTATTAAAAATAGATGATAAATTTTAAACAGGGGAGAGGTTTAAACTGAGGAGAAAACACAGGATTGCGGCCGTGGAAAGCGGCAGCATAGCTGAGGAGCTGGGCATAGAGCCCGGAGACTTTCTGGTGGCCGTAAACGGGCAGGCGGTAGAGGATATCCTGGACTATATGGAATGGATGAGCAACGATGAGGTAAGCGTTACTATAGAAAAAGTCGATGGGCAGATTTGGGAGCTGGATATCGAAAAGGATCCTGATGAGGATATAGGGCTTACCTTTGAACAGCCCATCATGGATAGGCAGCGGGCTTGTTGCAACCGTTGCATATTTTGTTTTATAGACCAGCTACCCAAAGGGATGCGGCCTACTCTCTATTATAAGGACGATGATTGGCGTTTATCGTTCTTGATGGGGAACTATATAACCCTCACTAACCTGACCCAGCACGACATCAAGAGGATAATCTCAAAACGCATAAGTCCGCTTTATATATCGGTACATACCACCAACCCGCAGCTTCGTCGGAGGATGATGGGAAACCAGCGAGCTGGTGATGTGCTTGACATCTTGAAGGAGTTTGAGAAAGCGCGAATCTCGGTACACTGCCAGATCGTTCTGTGCCGTAACTGGAACGATGGTGCCGAGCTTGAACGTACCCTGTCTGACCTGTGGAGCTTAAGGTCTATAGTGAACTCGGTGGCTGTGGTGCCGGTAGGCTTAACCAAGCACCGTCAGGGATTGGAGAGCATAGTGCCCTTTGATGCCGAGTCGGCAGCCAAGGTGCTGGAGCAGGTGGAAAGGTGGCAGAAGATGTGCCGCAGAGAGAGCGGTACCGCCTTTGTGTTTGCGGCCGATGAGTTTTATATTTTGGCGGGAAAAGGCTTTCCCTCATATCAGGAGTATGAAGACTTTCCCCAGATCGAGAATGGCGTGGGGTTGATAGCCAGGCTGGTCCATGAATTTGATGAGGCTATCAGCAATTACCGCGGGAGAAACTTATCCATCAAGGAATTTTCGGTGGCTACCGGTTTGTCAGCCTACCCCACCATAAGAGCCATGATGGATAGGCTGCAGCGGGAAATGGGGCTGAAGGTGCACGTTTATCCCATTGTCAATCGATTTTTTGGGGAGAGCGTGACGGTTGCGGGACTTATAACGGGCGGCGATATGATAGCCCAACTGAAGGGCAAGGATCTGGGTAAGGCCCTGCTCATACCCTGTACCATGCTTCGCAGGGGTGAGGATGTGTTCTTGGACGATATCACCCTGGAGGGCTTGAGCTTGGCGCTGGGAGTGCCGGTTGTTCCAGTTCCAGTTGATGGAAACGAGCTGCTCAAAACCATAGCAGATCTGGATAGAATTTTGAAGGATAGAAGGGAGTGATGGGGATTGGATAAACCTATAGTGGCTGTTGTAGGGCGTCCCAACGTAGGAAAATCCACCTTTTTCAATCAGATCGTGGGCAAGAGAATATCCATTGTGGACGACCAACCGGGGGTTACCCGCGATAGGATTTATGCAGATGCTGAATGGTTAAACAGGAAGTTTACCCTCGTAGATACGGGCGGTCTGGACCCTGAAAGCGACGACGAACTGCTTGTAAAGATGAGGCGGCAGGTGGAGATCGCCATAGATACCGCCGATGTGATAATATTCCTCGTAGATGGCCAGGTAGGGGTAACGCCGGCAGACCATCAGATAGCCAATCTTTTGCGCAAAACCCGCAAACCCGTTGTGGTGGCGGTAAATAAGATTGACAATTTTGAAGACGAGGCCATGGTGGCCGACTTTTTCAGCCTAGGGCTAGGTGAGCCCATGGGCATTTCGGCAGTTCATAAAAGGGGGATAGGCGACCTTCTGGATAAGGTAGTGAAATACCTGCCCGATAAGGGGATAGATGAAGAAGAGGACCAGATGATAAAGATTGCTGTGGTGGGGAGGCCCAATGTAGGCAAATCCTCGCTGGTAAACCGCATCCTTGGAGAGGAACGTGTCATAGTGAGCGATATACCTGGAACTACCAGGGATGCCATAGACACCCCTTTTGAGGTGGATGGAAAGAAGTATCTGATCATAGATACTGCCGGGATCCGCAGGAAAAGCCGTATAAATGAGGCTTTGGAGCGCTATAGCGTATTGCGGGCATTGGCAGCCATCAGGAGATGCGATGTCGTGCTCATGATGCTGGACGCCACGCAGCCGGTGGCAGAGCAGGATGCCAAAATCGCTGGGCTGGCTATAGAAGAAGGCAAAGCAACGGTGATAGTGGTCAACAAGTGGGATCTGATCGAAAAGGATACATATACCATGGAGGAATACAAGAATCGTATACTGCAAAAGCTGGGCTTTATCGCTTATGCCCCAATGGTGTTCATATCGGCGAAGACGGGCCAGAGAACCAATCGCATTTTGGAGCTGGTGGATGAGGTGTACAGCCGTTATACCATGAGGGTATCTACCGGGGTGCTCAACGACTGTATCTCGGATGCCACGGCTGTGGCTGCCCCACCTTCGGAGAAGGGCAGGATGCTCAAAATTTATTACGCTACCCAGGTGTCCGTCAAGCCGCCAACATTCGTTCTGTTTGTCAATGACCCTGAGCTCATGCATGAGTCATATCAGAGGTACCTGGAAAACTATCTGCGCAAAACTTTCGACCTTACGGGGACTCCTATCAGGCTGTTGGTTCGTCAGAGGAGCTAAATTCCTGATGGAGGGTTTGGGCAGGTTGGGATTGGAGGTGTAAACGTGAAGCTGTTTATTCTTATCATCATAGGTTATCTGCTAGGCAGTATACCCTCCTCTTTTATCGCGGGAAAGATAGCCAGAAATATCGACATAAGGCAGTACGGCAGCGGCAATGCGGGAGCTACCAACGTGCTCAGGGTGCTGGGCCTTAAAGCAGCTATCCCGGTGTTTTTGGCCGATGTCCTTAAGGGGGTTTTAGCTACCCTTATCGGTAGATGGATGGTCGGTGAGACAGGGGCTGCCCTGGCGGGGTTTGCCGCTATCGTGGGGCACAATTGGCCGGTATTTCTCAATTTCAGAGGGGGAAAGGGCATAGCAACGTCGTTCGGCGTATTGCTGGTGCTCTTCCCGCTTATCAGCTTCATACTGTTTGTAGCGGGGGTTATCGTGATTGCCATAACCAAGTACGTTTCCCTGGGCTCTATAACGGCGGCCGTTTTATTTCCTATACTGCTGGCCATATTTGGATATGGGTGGAAGATAGTGCTGTTTGGGGTAGCAGTTGGAGGATTGGCCTTGTACAGGCACAGGAGCAATATATCAAGGCTACTTGAGGGCAGGGAGAATAAGTTGGGTCAGAAAGCCAGGGTACGGTGAGTTAGGACGGCAGGCAAACCATAAAAAGCGATGGGTATATGGAAATTTACCTTCCTGAAATAGCGCATAAGGGGAGATGTGTCATGATACATAGGCTTGCAATTGTTGGAGCTGGCAGCTGGGGTACGGCTTTGTCGGCGATGCTGGCCAAAAAGGGCATAGAGGTTAACCTCTGGGTAAGAGAAGAGGAGATATATCACCAGATAAAAGACTTGAGGGAAAACAGGCGGTATTTGCCCGGGGTATTAATCCCTGCCGGAGTCATTCCTACCCGATCATTGGATGAGGCATTAAAAGGAGCCGGGTTGACGGTGCTGGCCGTGCCATCCCAATACGTGAGAGCTATGGCGCGGCAAGTGGCTCCTCTCATCCCCAAGGGACATGTGGTGGTCAACGTTGCCAAGGGGTTTGAGATGGATACGCTGCTGCGGCTTTCGCAGGTCATAGAGCAGGAGATACCCAGCGCCAGGGTCGTGGTGCTTTCGGGGCCAAGCCATGCCGAAGAGGTGGGCCGCGATATACCCACTGCCGTTGTATCGGCTTCGTATAATAAGGAGGATGCTGAACTGGTTCAGGATGTATTTATGGGCCCTACATTTAGGGTATATACCAATCCCGACGTCATAGGGGTTGAAGTGGCGGGGGCTCTCAAAAACATAATTGCTCTGGCGGCTGGCATAAACGATGGGCTTGGTTTTGGTGACAACAGCAAGGCTGCACTTATTACACGGGGGATTGCCGAGATATCCAGGTTGGGCAAGGCTATGGGTGCTCATCCCCTTACCTTCTCGGGTCTAGCGGGTATAGGGGATCTGGTGGTGACCTGTACTAGCATGCATAGCCGTAACAGAAGGGCAGGGATCTTGATAGGCCAAGGTAAACCCCTTAATGAGGTGCTGGAAAGCATAGGAATGGTCGTCGAAGGGGTTAACACGTGCAAGGTAGCCTATAGGCTGGCGCAAAAGTATGGTGTTTCGATGCCCATAACGCAGCAGCTGTACCAGGTGCTGTTTGAGGGTAAGGACCCCAGGGAAGCGGTGACTCAGCTCATGCTTAGGGGTAGGAAGCATGAAATGGAAGAAGTGGTAAACGAGATGGATATAAGGTGGTAACTACTTGTCATATTTTTTGTCTCCCTCCAATATATATTACTGATGCAAAGTTGTAAGCCGCCGATTGGGAGTTGCAAGAAAGGGGCGAGGTTGTATCGCTGAGCTTCAACCAAAAGGGAGGGGGACAAATGGAGAAGTTTGATTTGTATCGCGACATAGCCGAAAGAACTGAGGGTGATATATACATCGGGGTAGTGGGGCCTGTCCGGACGGGAAAGTCAACGCTTATCAAGAGAATCATGGAACTGCTGGTTTTGCCCAACATGGAAGACGGCTTTAAGAAGGAACGAGCAAAGGACGAGATGCCGCAAAGCGGTACGGGGCGTACCATAATGACCACGCAGCCCAAGTTTGTCCCCAACGAAGCGGTGGAGATCACCATAAAGGGGACGGCTAATCTCAAGGTAAGGATGGTTGACTGTGTGGGATACCTGGTCAAGGGAGCCATGGGGCATATGGAAGGCGATGGGCCGCGTATGGTTCGTACTCCCTGGTTTGACTATGACATTCCTTTTGAAGAGGCTGCTGAGCTGGGTACCAGAAAGGTCATTACCGACCATTCTACCATAGGCCTTGTGGTTACCACTGACGGTAGCATCACCGACATACCACGGGTAAATTACGTAGAGGCCGAGGAAAGGGTGGTAAGGGAGCTCAAGGAGCTGGGCAAGCCATTTGTAATAATTCTCAATTCCAAAAACCCCTCGGCCCAGGAGACCTTGACGCTGCGAAGTGCTTTGGAGGAGAAGTATGACGTGCCCGTTTTAGCCCTCGATGTTCTCAATCTTACCGTTGAAGATATACATAACATACTGAGCACTGTCCTGTTTGAGTTTCCGCTTACCGAGATACGCATTGACCTTCCCAAATGGGTTCAGAGCCTTGATGAGGATCACTGGCTTGTAAAATACATAGTCGACTACGTAAAGGACATCACCAGGGATGTACATAGAGTGCGGGACATCGAGGGGGTGGGCGGTAGGGAAGAACAGCTGGAGCATATAGAGCCGGCTAAGGTGAGCAATATAAACCTAGGGAACGGCAAGGTAGACATTAACATAGATGTCAAACCCGGTATGTTCTACAGGGTACTAGGCGAGGAGTGTGGCTATCAGATTGAGGGCGATTATCAGCTGATAGGCCTGATGAAGCAGCTGGCTATAGCCAAGAGGGAATACGACCGAATCGCTGAGGCGCTGCGGGATGTCCGCGAGACGGGTTACGGTATGGTACCGCCTTCCCTTGAAGAGCTAAGGCTTGAAGAGCCGGAGATCGTAAAACAGGGTAACCGCTTCGGCGTGAGGCTTAAAGCTAGTGCACCTTCCCTGCACTTCATACGGGTGGACATTCAGACCGAGGTATCCCCTATCGTGGGCACCGAAAGGCAAAGCGAGGAACTGGTAAAATACCTGCTGGAGGAGTTTGAAAACGATCCGTCAAGGATATGGGAAACCAATATATTTGGCAAGTCGTTGCACGAACTGGTCAAGGAAGGGCTTGCCAACAAGCTCATGAGGATGCCCGAGGACGTCCAGTTTAAGATTCAGGAGACCCTGCAGAGGATTATAAACGAGGGAAGCGGAGGACTGATATGTATAATATTATGAAGGGATGTTGCCTGGAATGTTCCAGGAACATCCCTTTATCTTTTTAATCTTTTTAATTAATCTTTCGCTGCTGCTTTCCTTTTCTCCACTCTGCGTATTTTACCGCTGATTTTCCCAAAGCTTAATTTTCAAACCTGTCTACAGGTCAATTATTCGGAATACTTATACGATGTAGTGGACTTGTTTAATTGTTCATGCTCAGGCTTTCCTTTCTTCAACATCAATTTGCCCATCATTTGTATCGGGCCACTTTATCGTTTTTATGTCGCTGTAACTGTTAGCTCATTTCTTCAGCTTATAATCTTCGATATGCAAATTTTCCCCACAACAGCGCCATTTTTAACGTCTAATTTTTGGAGATGAAAAGGGTTAAGGGATTTCATATAATTGTACCATGCTTTAATGCCTCTTATGAGTGCTTGTAGTATATAAAAATCTCCATAAAGAATAATAATTTTTAGAGGATTTTTGGATATAAAAGCGAAAATATAAAGGAGAAAAAGGCAAACCCTGGATGGCGAATATCGTTGCGTTGCAAAGGATGGGGCCGTATGCTTCATTAGCAAAAGATGGCTTAATTTGCAATTGGAATTTTACTGTGAAAGGCAGGAAGGGCGTGATAACCATAGGGGCTAAACTGCTTTTCCAAGTGGTGAAAGTGTAAACGCCGATGTGTAATGTTGGATTTTACAATGAGATGCATACCGCATGAGGTCGGCATACGACATGTTTTTAAGGGTTTATCGGTATTGATAAGGAGGGTATATATGCATATAGAAAGCTTAGACATAGGCAAAGGTATAAGGTTAAGGGTTTTACCTACGAAGAAGTTTAAAACCGTCACCATGAGCTTTTGCTTCCACAGGGACCTGGATGAGGATTACACCTACAACGCTTTGATTCCGGCGGTGTTAAAGCGCGGCTGTGAAGGCTTTGAGACCCTGAAGGATATTGAGAGGCATATGGAAAGCCTGTACGGGGCTGTGTTTGATGTTGGGGTGCAAAAGAAGGGCGAAAGGCAAATCCTCAGGTTTTCCATGGAAGTGGTAAATGATGATTATCTGGCAGAACAGGGGATATTGGCACAGGCTTTTTATTTTTTAAATCGTGTCATCAATCGCCCTGTACTGGAAGATGGTGGTTTTAAAAAGGAGTATGTGAGCCAGGAAAAAGAGAATATGAAAAACAGAATAAGGTCGCTGGTCAATGACAAGATCCAGTACAGCTTGGAGAGATGCGCCCAAGAGATGTGCAGGGGAGAGAAGTATAGCAGATACGTTTTTGGCGATATAAATGAGCTAGACAATCTCGATAGTTCCAAGTTGTATAGCGTGTACCGTGATATTATGCAATCTAGCCCCTTGGACGTCTTTGTGGTGGGAGATGTGCAGCCCGAAAAGATAAGGCTTCTTTTCGAGCAAAGCTTTTCAACAATGGATAGGAAACGGATGGCCACCATACCCAAGACCGTTTATAAGAAGCTGCAGGTGGTGCCCAAAACCGTAACGGAGGAAATGGATGTAAACCAGGGCAAGCTGGCTATGGGGTTTAGAACCAATATAAATGCCGCTGATGAGGAATATTTTCCCCTGCTGGTGTATAGCAGCATTTTAGGGGGCGGTCCTCACTCCAAACTGTTTATAAATGTGAGGGAAAAGGCCAGCCTGGCTTATTATGCATTTGCACGGCTGGAGAAGTTTAAAGGTTTAATGTTCATCGGTGCCGGTATTGACTTTGATAAGTATGATCAAACGATAAATATAATAATGGAACAGCTCGATGCCGTGGCAAAGGGGCAAATTGCTCAGCAGGAATTTGAAGGGGCCATAAATGCGCTGGTCACTTCACTTAAGGGAAGCATGGACCAACCATCTCAGCTCATCGATTATTATCTGGGCAACAGCGTCATCGGTTCTGATATTACCGTGGAGGAGCTGATAGAGAGGATAAAGGCTGTTACCATACATCAAGTGGTGGAAGTGGCCCACAAGGTCAAATTGGATACCATATACTTTTTGAGAAATAGAAAGAGGGGATATGTTGTTCATGAGAAGGGAAATTAAAAACGATGTGTTGAACGAAAGGTTAATACATTCAAAGTTAAAGAACGGGTTAAATGTATACGTGTTGCCCAAGAAGGGCTATCAGAAACAGTTTGCTATTTACGCTACCCATTACGGCTCCAATGATAATCAGTTTATGATACCCGGTGAGGATAAGCCTATGACCATGCCCGAGGGCATTGCCCATTTTTTGGAACACAAGCTGTTTGAACAGGAAGAAGGGAGCGTATTTGATGTCTTTTCAAAGCTAGGCGCCAGCCCCAACGCGTTTACCAGCTTCAACACCACGGCATATCACTTTACTTCCACTGGAAACTTTTATGAATGTCTTGATGTGCTGCTCAACTTTGTGGGGACGCCTTACTTCACAGACCAGACGGTGGAAAAAGAAAAGGGCATCATTGCCCAGGAAATAGTCATGTATCAGGACGATCCCAACTGGCGCGTGTTCTTCAATTTGCTAAAGGGATTGTACCACAATCATCCGGTAAAAAACGATATTGCCGGGACGGTGGAATCCATACAGAAGATAACCAAGGACATGTTGTACCAGTGCTATAAGACTTTTTATCATCCATCCAATATGGTTCTGTTTGTGGCGGGAGATGTGGATGCCGATAGGGTTATAGAGCAGGTGGAGCGATATTTTGATGGTAAGGGCATATCAAAACAGGGGCCGATAAAGAAGATATATCCCGATGAACCTGCCGAGGTAGCTGCTCGTGTGGTAAAGGATAAGCTACCGGTGCCGCGGCCGCTGTTTATGCTGGGCTTTAAGGACACTCAGGTGGGGCAGCAAGGGCAGGCTTTGCTCGATAAGATGATACTCAACGACATCATGGTGGACATGTTGGTGGGCCCAAGCTCCGACCTATACAACAAAATTTATGAGGAAGGGTTGATTGACATTACGTTCAGTGCCGGATATACGGGCGAGGTTGATTACGGCCATATAGTAATGGGAGGGGAGTCGCCCGACCCGGAAAGAGTTGTGGATATGATCTATCAAGAGATAGAGAGGTTGAATGAGCAGCCCTGGGATGTGGTGTATTTTTCCAGGATCAAGAAAAAGAAGATAGGGGAGTATATAAAGATGTTTAATTCGCTGGAAAACATCGGCGTGCAGTTTGTGTCATTGATTTTTAAGGATATAGGGCTGTTCGATTACATTGAAAGGCTGATGCAGATAAACTACGAGCAACTGAAAAGCCATTTCAACAGATTTTTTGAGAACAATCAGAGCAGCGTATCAATCATACTGCCTAGCTAAATTGATTTTTGAATTAAGGGGGAGTATTTATGTGGCCGAATCCGGTTGCATTTGAAATTTTCGGGAGACCAATATACTGGTATGGTATACTCATCGCGACGGGGGTATTTTTGGGGATTTACCTGGCTATGGGATACGCCAGAAGACTTAATTATGATCCGGAGATGATTCTGGATTTTGCCCTTCTGGCCATCCCATTTGGTATTATAGGGGCAAGGCTGTATTACGTGGTTTTCCAATGGGAGATCTACAAAAATAATCCCGTGGATATATTTAAGATATGGCAAGGTGGCCTTGCTATATATGGTGCGGTGATAGGCGGAGTTATAGCAGCTGGGATATTTTCCCGCTGGCGTAAGATAAAATTTTGGGACCTAGCGGATATTGTAGCCCCAAGCCTTATATTGGGGCAGGCTATCGGCAGATGGGGTAACTTCTTTAACCAGGAGGCCTATGGTAACTTGGTGACTGATCCGGCTTGGCAGTGGTTTCCCTTTGCCGTGTACATAGAGGCAAGGGAAGAGTGGCATTTGGCTACCTTTTTCTACGAGTCGATGTGGAACTTTCTGGTGTTCATATTTTTGATGTGGTACAGAAAGCGGAGGAAGAGATCGGGTGACATTTTTTTGCTCTATCTGTTGCTGTATTCATGCGGCCGTGTTGTGATAGAGGGATTCCGTACCGACAGCCTGTATTTGGGGCCATTTAGGGTATCGCAGCTGCTGGCGGGGTTGCTGATAGTCTTTTCCACTGTGATGCTGGTGGTAAGGCGCAGAAAAGTAGAGCTTACCTCAGAAAACGTTTTGTTGGATGGTGAAGCATCGGGATCCGTGTATGACGGCGAAAGAGCGGTATCCGCCAACGAGGACGAAGCATTGGAATCCACGGATGACGCTGAAAAAGTGGGACCTTCCAACGACGATGAAGGGTCGATGCCTATGGATGAAACAGAAAAACGCGGTACGGATGATCAAGAAGCACAGGCCAGGGAAGATGCTTTGAAGGATAAAGAGCATGCTTTGCAAGAGAAACAAGTTTTACAGGATGAAGATCAAAAGGATTAGGCGGTTTGTTTTAAATGAATGCTTATTGGTGCGGTGTGGGTGCAGCAAATGCAACAAAAAAGAGAGGAAGTTCTCCTCTCTTTTTTTATTTTAAAAAATGGCATGAAAAATAAAAAAGTCGGAAAAAATAACGGATAGAAAATTGTTGGAGGTGAGGAAACGCCCGTATTGGACATCAGCATAGTGCCGATAGGCACTGGGCAGCCCAGTTTTAGCAGCTATGTAGCTCAGGCATGCAAAATCATAGAGCAGCAGGGGCTAAAATATCAGGTTACGCCTACCGGGACGGTAATAGAGGGTAACCTCGACCAGTTGATGAATATAGCCCGGCAAATTCATAGTATCCCATTTCAAATGGGAGCCGAGCGGGTTATTACCACTATGACAATTGACGAGCGACATGATTGTCCGATGGACATGGAAAAGCAAGTGCAATCGGTCAAACGAAATATTGACCAATAAATAATTTAATTAGGAAAGGGGAAATGTTGAATGGCTGAAGAGATGGGTAGGCAAAATGAGATGAACAGAAATGAAGGCGGCAGAGGCTGGTTAGGTATAATCATTCGTTTCGTAGTCGCTGCCGTGGTGTTGATGGTGACGGCGCTTTTGACTCCCGGTTTTTCCAATATAGGGTTTGGTACAGCCTTGTTGGCTGCAATCGTAATCGCCGCCATGGATTACGTTATACAAAAGCTGTTTAAGGTAGATGCCTCGCCGTTCGGACGGGGTATCGTGGGATTTCTGCTCTCGGCGCTGATCATTTACCTGGCGCAGTTCCTAGTGCCGGGAATGGAGGTCAATGTATTTGGTGCCATTGTGGCGGCTTTGATCATAGGGATTATCGATGCCATCATTCCCACACACGTTATGTGAACAACAAAGTAAAAAGCGCTAGAGATAAATACGGGAGGCCTATATAGGCCTCCCGTATTTATGTGTCAGGCAAGAGATTAAGTGAATGCAATCCATTAATACCGAAAGGCTGCTCAAAGAAACCTGCTTAATCCAGTTATCTCAACGAATAACAATAAAAATATATTGATAAACGATAAATATTTCGCTATAATCATAAAAAACTATTAATTAGGCTATATGATAAGGGGGATTTTTATGAGAAATTATTCAACAATGATATTACGTTTGGCTATCTTTATTGCAGCAGCAATAGTTCTTGCTATATGTTGTGGTGCGGCTTGGCTAGCGATAAAAACAGATCCAACTTCCGAGTATTATATTTTATCTTATGTTTTGCTTATTGGTACATGTACTGCAGCAATACCATGTTTTGTTGCCTTATATCAATCTTATAAGTTATTAGGCTATATTGACACTGATCGTGCTTTCTCCGAATTATCATTAAAGGCATTGGAGATTATCAAGAATTCAGCCCTTATAGAGTTTTTCATTTGCGCACTGGGAGGCATACCTTTTTTCTACGTAGTGGCAAAAAAAGAAGATGCTCCGGGCTTAGTGATTATCGGGATGGCAATAGCAGGTGTAGCATTTATAATTTCCGTGTTTGCCTCTGTCCTTAGCAAGCTTTTAAAGGAGGCCATTGTTATAAAATCAGAAAACGACTTAACGATCTGAGGTGAAGTCAATATGCCAATTATAGTTAATCTCGATGTCATGCTTGCTAAAAGGAAAATGAGCCTCACAGAGCTTTCGGAGAAAATTGGAATAACGATGGCAAATCTTTCTATATTAAAAAACGGAAAGGCAAAAGCCATTCGGTTTTCAACTTTAGAGGCCATATGTAAAGCATTGGACTGCCAACCAGGAGATATTTTGGAATATAGAAGTGATGATGACATTTCTAAATGAGAAATAAGATTGTACCCTTCCAAACCACCGAAACCAGGGGAGGCGTTACATTAATGTATGACATAGTTATTGTAGGGGCAGGACCTGCAGGAGCTAACCTTGCTCGATTAATTGGAGATAAATATAAAATTTTATTGATAGATAAACGAGATCTGGGGAACTATAATCCCAAACAGCGCATACATAAATGCTGTGGGGGCTTACTAGCACCCGATGCACAGAAAATGATTGCCAAACTGGGGTTAGGGGTACCTAAAGATGTCCTGGTAGATCCTCAGCTTTTTGCCGTAAGAGCTATTGATTTAACCAATAATCTTGAAAGGTTATATCAGAGATTCTATTACAATATGGATAGAGAAAAATTTGACAGATGGATGGTTTCTCTAATACCAGATAGCGTTGATAAAAAGTTCAACTCTTTTTTCAAAGGTTTTGTTAAAATACAAGGCGGGTATGAAATAAGATATATCACTAATGGGCAAGAGGAAACTGCAAAGACAAGAATCATAGTGGGAGCTGATGGGGCTTCTTCTAAATTGAGGAAAATTATTGGTAAGGATGTAGGTATTCCCGAAAAGTATATCGCCATCCAAGAGTGGTTTGAGTGTTCACATCCAATGCCTTATTTTATAGCAATTTTTGATGAGGAAATTACCGATTTCTATTCTTGGTTAATACCAAAAGATAATTATCTGTTATTAGGTTCGGCCCTTAGGCTTAGAGATAATTTCAGGGAAAAATATAATGTGTTGAAAAGAAAATTAACACAGTTGGGCTTTAATTTTGGTGATAAGATAAAAATGGAGAGCGCCTATATATACAGACCTAAGAAGGTATCGCAGTTTTATGTAGGAATGGATGGTGTAACGCTTATTGGAGAAGCGGCAGGCGCTATTAGTCCCAGCTCTGCGGAAGGAATAAGCTATGCATTAAAAAGCTCTTTGTACTTGGCACAGAGCCTTGAAAAGGGAATAGATGGGTATTTTGATAGATACAAAAATATGGTGAAGGACATCAAGTTAAATTTATTTATCAAAAATTTAAAATGCCCGGCTATGTATAACCCACTGGTTAGGAAATTAGTTATGGTATCAGGTGTAAGATGTATCAAGTAGTGAGATGATTCATTGATAGGGGGCCTAAAAAATATTGGAACCATTATGCGGTTTTATACGTCAAATAGAGTGATAAAATAAGCTTGGCGGAAAGGGGTAAGGCGGATTGAAGGGTTTGAAGGGATCCAAAAAGATTTTTGTTCTCTGTGCCATTTTCGTTGCGATCGTAAGCTGCACCGCTTTATTGATAAAAGCTATTGCGGCAGATGCCGAGTCCAAGAAGGCGCCCATCGATGCCTCGCTAGAGCAGGTTGATGAAATCAAAGATGGATCGCGATTTATCTGCGAAGCAGTTAATGTACCCTCGTCCGACGCGAGGGAAGACATTATCCAGGATGAACTGGAGGTCAAGCTGCTGCTGGATGCCTTCGGGAAAAATCTCCAAAAAGTCTTTCTTTTAGCCCCCGAAGATGTGGTTGCTGCAAGCATTGAGGAGAATTATGGCGATTATGTGACGCCCGAACTGCTGCAAAAGTGGCAGGCTGATCCACAAAGCGCTCCTGGCCGTTTGGTTTCCAGCCCATGGCCCGATCGCATCGATATATTGAGCATAGAAATGCTCGATGAGAACCAGTACCTGGTATACGGGGAGATCATCGAGGTTACCAGCGTTGAGCTGGAAAAGGGAGGGGCTGCAGCAAAGTGGCCTGTCACCATTACGGTACGGAAGGTAGACGGCCGCTGGCTTATCAGCGACGTGACGCTTGGCGAATACCTGGAGCGCGGTTGATTCTGCCGTCTATGAAAATACTCGTTGGGCGATTGATTCTGTCGTCTATGAAAATACCCGTTTATGGCTTTTGCTTCGACAGTCATCTTTGACCGTCTAAAAATATCAAACGCATTTGATACTGCTGTTAAACCAGACAACAAGATCGTATTAAGATGATGGTCGCCAGTTGAGGAAGAAGACCTTCTTAATTGGCGACATTTTGTTTTATAATATTTTTATATGTGTGGAGCGATTATCATTGAAGAGGGTCATTAGTAAATAGGGGTGTGTTGGAGGTACCCCAAAGAGGATTATTATGCCTGGATTTTATGGGGAGGGTGATACACAAGATGAAAAGTGATAGCGAGCTCGGGCAAGAGTGGGTGGCTCTAGCGCCCAGGTGGATCAAAAAGGTCAGAGAAGACGGAGACCCTGTGCGCAACGGACTGCTCGATTCGGTAATGCTTGATGCATGCGGTAACGTTGAAGGGATGAGCATCCTGGACTGTGGATGTGGAGAAGGCCGTTTCTGCAGGATGCTAGTTGAGCGTGGAGCTAAATATGTACTGGGATTGGATCTTTGCGAATTGATGATTGAAGCCGCACTAGAACTGAAATCCGAGCGGGATGACTATCGCGTGCAGGATGTACAAGATCTTAGCTTTATTGAAAGCGAAACTTTTGACCTTGTGGTCTCATATCTAAATCAATGTGACCTGCCCAGGTTTGAGGCTAATAACAGAGAAGTGTTTCGGGTATTAAAGAGGGGTGGCAGATTTATAGTTGCCAATGTACATCCAATGAGGTCTGCGTCCGGAAAATGGTATCGAAACGCTGATGGGGATAAGTTACATGTAATGCTGGACAATTACTTTGATGAAGGAGAACGCCATTGGGAGATGTTGGGAGTCAAGTTTACCAATTTCCATCGTTCACTATCCACTTACATAAACAATTTCATTGAGACCGGCTTTGTTTTAAAAAGGATTATAGAGCCAACCGTTACCATGGAGCAGTTAAATGTATATCCGGAGCTAGAAGATGAACTCCGGGTACCAAACTTCATCGTTTATATTTTGCAGAAGCCTTGATGTAACGCTTGAATTATCGCATAACTCGAAAATCTCTCGTAATTAATTCGGCGCCGGAGGTCAGTAGCCCAAAAGTGTGGGGAAAAATGTGGGAAAATCGTATGTGTAGGAAAAATAAAAACCCTGCCATGCTTGATATTGCAGGGTTTTGGTGCGCCCAGAGGGACTCGAACCCCCGACCTCCAGATTCGAAGTCTGTCACTCTATCCAGCTGAGCTATGGGCGCATGATTTAACTTAAAAATAAATGGAGCGGCAGACGGGATTCGAACCCGCGACCTTCGCCTTGGCAAGGCGACGCTCCACCCCTGAGCCACTGCCGCATAATGGTGCGGGCGAGAGGACTTGAACCTCCACGGATACCTTCCACTAGATCCTAAGTCTAGCGCGTCTGCCAGTTCCGCCACGCCCGCTTCTTTATATGTGGTATCCAGTTATAACCTCTTCCATTGAGAGGCCCAGACTTCAAGCCCTGCTTGTGTAACCATAACCTAAACGGTGTCATTCATACTTTAATAGATGGTGACCCATCGGCGATTCGAACGCCGGACACCTGGATTAAAAGTCCAGTGCTCTACCACCTGAGCTAATGGGTCATGGTGTGGCTGGGGCGGCAGGATTCGAACCTACGAATGCGGGAGTCAAAGTCCCGTGCCTTACCGCTTGGCTACGCCCCAACGCCATAAAAATAAATTGGGGTGGATAGTGGGACTTGAACCCACGACCTCCAGAGCCACAATCTGGCGCTCTAACCACCTGAGCTATACCCACCGTACTTTTTCTCAGTGGCGCGCCTGAAGGGATTCGAACCCCTGACCTACGGATTAGAAGTCCGTTGCTCTATCCAGCTGAGCTACAGGCGCACATTAATGGAGCGGGTGATGGGAATCGAACCCACGCCGCCAGCTTGGAAGGCTGGAGTTCTACCATTGAACTACACCCGCATCTCAATCTATCTTCTATTTTTATTATTTCCTAACGGCAAAATATATTTTAACCTGTAGTAGGGGTTTTGTCAACATGCTTTTTTATTTTCTATTATTTCCCATGTGGCTGTCATATTATCGAGGAGAAATTTACTGCATGCAGATCTAATATGGAAGAACGGCGAGTTTACAAGGAGAGTAAGGATTGCATGAAAAACCTAAAAGGACAATGGGAAATTGAAATTAAGGGGTTTCCATACTTGCAAAATTGTAATATAATATATATCGCATTATCATAATATAATGATAACCTCATAAAATAATGGCGGGAGGCGATATGGCGATGAATTCGTTTAAACGGCATATGTGGCTTGTGCTGATAGCATATTGTATTGTAGGCCTAATATATCCACCCATAGGGATAGTTGCTGTGGCGTGCATGCTGGCACCGGTGGTTACGGGACCTTTTATGGGGCGCAAGTGGTGTAACTCCTTTTGCCCCAGGGGAAGTTTTAACGATGTGATGTTGAAGAGAGTTACCTTAAACAAGGGCATTCCCCGCCTTTTCAAGGCTACCGCATTTAAGGTGATTTTTCTCATAGTGTTGATGAGCCTGTTTGCCATGCAATTGACCCTGGCATGGGGTGATTGGGGTGCTGTAGGGCTGGTATTCGTCCGCATGGTGCTTATAACCACCGTAATTGACATTATGCTGGGCATTTATTATCACCAGAGAACCTGGTGTGCCTTTTGCCCCATGGGGACCATGGGCGGATGGGCTTTTAAGCTAAAGAACAGGATAAAAAGAAGGCTGCAGGGAAGGGAGTCATTGGCAACAATGCTGCGTAAAGAAGGGTGATAATGTTGTATAGGGGAAGTAGTTACGAATTTTTTCTCTATATGATAGATGTAAGTTGATAAACTATGAAACAGCCTCAGTTATTGATTTACGTAGGCTAAAGCTGTAAAGGATAGGATCGAAGGAAATAAGGATAATAAAATAAAAAGGGGAGGGTTAAGAGCCCTCCCGCAAGACGTTGCTTCTGTAAATCTCATGGAGCAACTTCGATATCTCTATTATCAAGCTGGCGGCTGCGTACGAATTGGCTTTGATAGAGGTTGTAATATACACCTTTCCGCTTCAGCAACTCATGATGAGTGCCCTTTTCGACCATCCTGCCTTTGTCTATCACCACGATCAAGTCGGCATCCTTTATAGTGCTCAACCTGTGAGCTATGACGAAGCTGGTACGCCCCTTCATGAGGTTACGCATGGCTTTTTGGATATACACCTCGGTGCGGGTGTCAACGCTGGAGGTGGCTTCGTCCAGTATGAGTATGGCTGGATCTGCCAGTACAGCACGGGCAATAGCCAGCAGCTGGCGTTGTCCGTGGCTTAAATTGCTGCCATCATCGGAGAGAACCGTGTCGTATCCTTGGGGCAGACGCATGATAAAGTCGTGGGCGTGGGCGATTTTGGCTGCCTGTTCTACCTCTTCATCGGTGGCATCCAGACGGCCATACCGTATGTTTTCGCGCACCGTAGCGTTAAACAGGTAAGTGTCCTGCAGCACGATGCCTAGACAAGAACGAAGGCTTGCACGTTTGATTTTTCTTATATCGATGCCGTCTATGCGTATGCTTCCTTCTTTGACGTCATAAAATCGCATGAGGAGATTGATTATGGTGGTCTTGCCGGCTCCGGTTTCCCCAACTAGCGCCACTGTTTGTCCCGGCTTTACCTCAAGGGAAAAGTCCTTTAGCACGATGTTCTCATCATCATAAGCAAATGAGACGTTTTCAAACTCTACGTGGCCTTTTATGCCCGTCTCTCTGAGATCCACCGCGTCTGGAGCATCGGCCGGCTCGGATTCTTGGTCCAGAACCTGAAATACCCGTTCGGCACCGGCCGCTGCCGACAGAACCATGTTATATTGGTTTGCCATTTCATTTAATGGCCTGGTGAACTGCCTTGAATAGTTGAGGAATACGGATATGGTGCCTACGGTTACAGCCCCTCCGATATTTTTAACGGCCAATAAGCCGCCAATCCCGGCAACTAGGGCGAAGCCCAGGTTGTTGAGCATGTTCATGGTGGGGCCCATGATTCTTGAAAGCACTTGGGCTTTTAGTGCGGTTTTCTTGAGCTTTTGATTGGACTCTTCAAAGTCGGCGATGGCCTGCTGTTCACGGCAGAACAGCTTTACCACCTTTTGGCCCGAAATGATTTCCTCTATCTTGCCGTTGAGCTCGCCCAGCGTTTGCTGCTGTTCCATAAATAGCCTGCTAGTATGTTTGGTTATAAGCTGGGTTAGAAGAAACATTAGAGGAACTATCGATAAGGCTATGAGGGTAAGGGTCACGCTCCTTACCAGCATGAGTACTATTGTTCCCACAAGAGTGATGATCCCCGAGATGAACTGGATTAAGGCGGAATGCAGGGTAATGGATATAGCATCCACGTCGTTGGTGAGGCGGCTCATCAACTCGCCGTGGGTGTGAGCATCGAAAAATTTAAGCGGCAGTACCTGGTATTTGCTGAACAGATCTTTCCTGATGCGAGCTACGGTGTTCTCGGACACCGAAGCCATGAAAAAGCCCTGCAAAAAGGCTGCTAGCGAGTTTAAGAGATAGACCCCCAGAAGGACCAATGAGATGCGCATCAGCCCTTGAAAATCTCTAGGAATGATGTATTTGTCTATGGCCTGGCCTATGAGCAGTGGGCCTATCAAGGTGCATGCCGTGTTGAGCAAAACGGCCAGTATGGCTATCACCAGCCCGAGGATGTCACCTTTCAGATATCCACCTAGCCTGATAAGGGTTTTACCCAGATTTTTTGGCTTTTCTACTGGTCCCATGAATCGACCGCGTGGTCCATGGAACCCCCTTCTACCAAATCCGCGCATGTCAGGGGCACCCACGCTGCGCGGGTTTTGGGATGAAGAGGCGCTGTTATGCCCATATCCCTTGGAGAATGAGGATGGTTTGGTGGGTTGACTGGAGTTGCCGTGGACATTATGTGTATCTTCAGGCATGCGCTCTTTCCTCCTTTCCTACCTGTGACCTGTAGATATCCTGGTATAGCGGGTTGGAAGCCAGCAGTTCCTCATGGATGCCTATTCCTGCTATTCGCCCTCTATCCAAGACGATGATCTTATCGGCGTCCATGACCGAGCTTATGCGTTGAGCTATTATGAAGGTTGTACACTTGTGGCTCCACTGTCTTAAAGCCCGTTGTATTTTAGCTTCAGTGACCATGTCAACTGCGCTGGTGGCATCGTCCAGGATGAGAATCTTTGGCCTTTTCATGAGGGCCCGGGCGATGTTCAAACGCTGTTTTTGTCCCCCTGATAGATTGACGCCTCCCTGGCTTAAATCTGTGTCATAGCCGTTGGGGGTTTTCATTATAAATTGATGGGCTTGCGCTATGGTTGCAACTTCTACAGCTTTTTCTAGGTCTGCATCTGGGTCTCCCCAGCGGAGGTTATCCAATATGCTTCCCGAGAATAGGAGGGAATTTTGCATCACCATTCCGATTTCCTTTCTCAGGTTGTAAAGGCTATATTCCCGCACATCAACGCCATCTATTAACACGCGGCCTTCCTGCGGATCATACAGCCGGGGAATAAGGCTTACCAACGTGGTCTTGCCAGACCCCGTCTCTCCAATTATGGCCACCGTTTCACCGGGCTCGGCGGTAAAGGATATGTTTTTCAAAACCGGCTCCCCAGTCGGGCTGTAACTAAAAGTTACGTTTTCAAAGACTACCTGTCCACGGGTTATTTTGGGCTCCTGTGAGGGATTGTTTCGGCTTTCAGCCGGGTCAACGATATCCGGCTCTTCCATCAGCACTTCCCTTATACGGTCTGCCGAAACTTTGCCCCTGGAAAAAGCCGTCAATATAAAGGCGATCATTACCAGCGACATCATTATCCTTACAAGGTAGTTAATAAACGCGATTAGCTCCCCGATCTGCAGGCTACCGTTTTGCACATGTATGCCACCCAGCCATAACACCGTCACGGTAGCAAGGTTTGTAATGAGCATCAAAAGCGGCATGCCTATGGACATGAGCCTGCCGGCCGTAATGGCGATGTCCCGCAGCTCTTCATTTGCATTTTTGAACCGGTTTTCCTCAAAATCCTTGCGCAAAAACGCTTTTACCAGCCTGACTCCTGCCAGGTTTTCACGCATTATAGTGTTTACCCTGTCTATCTTCGATTGGACCTGCCTGAATAGAGGGAAGCCCTTTCTGATGATTACTGCGGTGCCTATTATGGTAAGGGGTAGAGCTATCAGCAGCACTGAAGCGAGGGAAGGGCTTATCCTTATGGTCATTATGATGGAACCGATACACAGCAGAGGAGAACGAATCATCATGGCAAGGGACATGGCGACCACGTTTTGTAGCTGGGTGACATCGTTGGTGAGCCGGGTAATCAGCGATGAGGTTTGAAAGCGATCAAGGTTAGAAAAAGAAAAGGTCTGGATCTTGCGGAAGAGGTCGGAACGGATGTCGGTGCCAAACCCAAGTGCAGCGACGGTGGAGGTATAGACACACCCTATTCCGCCTACCATTCCTACAAGGGCTATGCTCAGCATGATGAGCAGCCGGGTTAAGACGTAATTCATGTCTCCATTGGCGATGCCGTTATCCACTATGTCTGCCATTAAATTAGGTTGCAATAGGTCCATGTATACTTCCAGAGCCATAAAGAGAGGTGCCATCAGGACGTATGCCCAGTAGGGTTTCAGGTAGCGTGAAATTTTCACCATATCTTACTCCTCCATTCTCCTTGATTTAAGTTGTACAGGTTTTGGTGGAGTTTTAAAAGAAGCCTGCGAAATTCCTCAAGCTCTTGCTGAGAAAAGTTGTAAAAGCACGCCTTTTCGAGCTCCTGTAACCCTTCCTTCATCCGTTGGTCTACCATACGCCCCTTTTCGGTGGCATAAATGCAAAATGCCCTCTGGTCATTGGGATCTGGAATTCTCTCAATGAGTCCTGCCTTTTCCAGCTTTTGCAAGAGCGCGGTGGTGGATGCCGGCGTGATAAATAGCTTTTCGCTGAGCTGACGCTGACTTATACCTTCATTGGCTATGATTACCGCTAAGACGAAAGGTTGCCCGTGTTCGAGGCCGTTTTGGTGGGCCAGCTTTCTAAAAAGGTCGCGGTGTAGCTTGGCGGTATCGGCAAACAAGCGGCCTAGAGGTTCGTCGGGAGTTATGTGATATGGATGCATTGTATCCTCCTTTCCTCTAATGAAATAGGCGGACATAAAATCCTCAAATATAGTTAGTTAACTAACTAATCTATATTGATATTATAGATTTGGAATTTGGTTTGTCAAGTAAGAAATCCATAAGAAAGTGGCCTGTAGAGTTTGACAGGATTGTCTTTATTTAAGGCGGTAATCTTTTTATGATATAATTAGGGTGCAATGGGACACTGGTGTGATGGGTTTGTTGAGGTCTTATGGCATTTGAAAATGTTAAATGAGTTATATTTAGGGATGTATGAAGGATATTACTGATATAGAATATAACGGCGTTGACCTAGAATGAAACCCGAATTACCTTAAGATGCTGTTCATGAGGAGGCAGTAATCAATGGCGAAAGCTTATCTATTGAAGAACAAAGAGAAGAGGACTCTGTATGGACATCCCTGGATATTTAAAAGCGACATAGAGCGAATTGAAGGGGAATGTGAGCCCGGAGACGTGGTGGATGTATACTCATATAAAGGAAGGTTTTTAGGAAGGGGCTATTACAACCCCAGGTCTCAGATTGCCATACGGTTGCTTACACGTGAGCAGGAGGAAATCGATGCCGACTTTTTTTACAGGCGAGTGCGAGCCGCCTGGGAGTATAGAAAGCAGTTTGCGGATTTGAACAGCTGCAGGGTGGTCTTTGCCGAGTCGGATTTTTTACCGGCCCTTATAGTGGACAAGTTTTCCACTTACCTCGTCATGCAGACCCTGGCGCTGGGCATCGACAGGTACAAGCATCTGCTGGCGGATATACTGGATGATGTCATAAAGCCCGATGGGATCTACGAGAGAAACGATGCGCCCGTAAGGGAGCTGGAGGGCCTTGACCAGAGGAAAGGATACATAAAAGGGGAGTTTGATACCGATGTTATCATGGTGGAGAACGGCATAAAGTTCCTCGTTGATATCGCAAACGGCCAGAAGACGGGCTATTTCCTCGATCAAAAGGAAAACAGGGCGGCAATACGGCCCTTTGTGAAGGGGGCAAGGGTGCTGGACTGCTTTACTCATACAGGGGCCTTTGCGCTACATGCAGCCCATTACGGAGCAGCCAGCGTTTTAGGCATCGACATTTCGGAACATGCGGTGGAGGTGGCCAGAAAAAATGCTGCCTTAAACGGATATGAAGGCGTATGCCAATTTGAGGTGGGTAATGCATTCGATGTCTTGAGAAAGTACCACAGGGAAAAGGAGGTTTTCGACGTGGTCATCCTTGACCCGCCGGCCTTTACCAAGTCCCGGGATACCGTACAAAATGCTATAAGGGGATACAAGGAGATAAACCTAAGGGCCATGAAGATAATACGGCCGGGAGGGTATCTGATAACCTGCTCCTGTTCGCAGCATATAGAGCCCGAGCTGTTTATGGACATCCTGTACACCGCTGCCATTGACGCAAAGAGGAATGTGAGGGTGGTGGAGAGGCGCTCGCAGGCCAAGGATCACCCTATACTGCTGGCATCAAAGGAGACCGAATATCTGAAGTGCGTGATATTGCAGGTGTGCTGACAAAGTGGCAAAGAGAATGTGCAGGATGGCATTCAAGGATGTCCAGAATGGAGATAAAAGAGTTCATGAGCCCCAGAAAACTCATGTAATAGTAAGCGCACCGCTCTATTTGAAAAGTAGCCCGCATTGTTTGAAAACCGGCATTTGCCGTGATAGTATATTTTCAAAGATATTTTACAGGAACAACTATGAGAGGATTTTGGGTGAGGGTATTCTGATGGAGGGGAGGTAACGGCGCTCCACTATACATAAAGAGTGGGAGTGCGGCATGCCTACCATGATGAAGCTGCTGCTGGTTGAGGACGATGAAGCCATTGCCGTGGGGCTAGAATATTCCCTGTCGCAAGAGGGCTTTGAGGTTGTCATCTGCAATGATGCGGCATCGGCCTTGGATAAAATAACATCCCAGGACTTTGACTTTGCCATCATTGATATATCTCTTCCCGACGGCAATGGATTTGATGTGTGTAAAAAGCTTAAGGAAAAAGGGGATACACCGGTAATATTTCTAACCGCCCGGGATGATGAGGGAAGCGTGGTCATGGGGCTTGACATGGGGGCCGATGACTACATCACAAAGCCGTTCAGGCTGAGGGAGCTTCACTCCCGAATTCGGGCTGTCCTCCGTAGGGCAAACAAATTAAGCGAAGACCATATAATCAACATCGGGGGCTTAACCGTTAATCTGGCCGAGGGGAAAGTAAAGAAGAACGGCAGGGAGGTGTTTTTGACGGCCCTGGAATACCGCCTTTTGCTCACGCTGATCAGCAACAGGGGGCAGGTGCTGACCCGGGATCAGCTGCTCCAAAGCATCTGGGATGTATCGGGTGACTTTGTCAATGACAACACCCTCACCGTCTACATTAAGCGCTTGAGGGAAAAGATAGAGGACGACCCTCAGAATCCCACCATTATAAAGACCGTGCGGGGAATAGGATACCGAGTATAGAGGTTTGGGTATAGATTTTAGTATATTGCCCACGCTGGAGGGCAGGAAGTCACATAGGATACAGGATATAGCAGCTTTGGAATAGCATTGTTAAGCAAAAGCGTTCTCACAAAATAACGAGAAGATGCCAGATATAGTAGTTTTAGCATGGGGTTGGCAAGCAAAAGCATTATATAGGAGGATTTAGAAGTGTCTTTATGGAGAAATAGGGAAATAAAGAGGTTTGCCGTGGCAGTTTCCGTTTTGAGCACTGTTTTGGTTATTATAGGTTTCTCAAGCAGCAGGGAAGCCGGAATCCTCGTTTTGATTACGGCTTTTTTGTTGTGTTCGACGTTTTTTGCTTTCACGGCCTACCGCTACAGGCAGATAAGGAAGCTGTCCGATTATTTAAGGCGGATCTGTGCGGGAGAGCATTCGCTTGACATACGCGACAATGTCGAGGGGGAACTGAGCATTTTAAAGAATGAGATATACAAGGTGACTTTGATGCTTTCGGAGTACAACAAAAAGCTGCAGCGTGAAAAACTGCTCCTGTCGGAGCACATGGCTGACATATCGCATCAGCTCAAAACACCCCTCACCTCTATGATGGTCATGGTTGACCTGCTGGGCAACGAGGACCTGCCGCCCGAAAAGCGCAGGGAATTCACTGCCCGCATCTCCTCCCAATTAAAGCGCATAGAATGGCTAGTTTCCTCGCTGCTTAAAATGGCCAGGCTGGATGCAGGCGTGGTGAAGATGAAGCGAGAGAGGGTTAAGGTGCGCACTCTCATAGAAAACGCTTTAAAACCCCTCCTCATACCCATGGAAGTGAAAGGCATCACCTGTACCGTTACAGGGCAGAATGAAACTTTAACGTGTGACCTGCAATGGACTACCGAGGCAATTATCAACATTCTTAAGAACTGCATAGAGCACGCTCCAGAGCATGGTAAAATCGAGATTGCCGCAAAGGACAACCCGCTTTACTTTGAAATCCGCATATCCGATAACGGGCCGGGCATAAGCAAAGAGGACCTCCCTCATATATTTACCCGCTTTTATAGGGGCAAAAACGCGTCGCCCGACAGCGTGGGAATCGGCCTTGCCATGGCAAAAAGCATAATCAAGGAGCAAAACGGGGATATCACGGTGGAAAGCCGTGAAGGTAGAGGGACCACCTTCTTCATTCGCCTGTATAAAGCGGTTATATAGGTGTGCTTTGGTATTTCTTTTGTGTTTTGACGTCACTTTGTTGTACAAATTACAGCAAAAATTCTTTATCATGGCTTGTACTGTTTTTAAAATGGAAAAAATTGAGATTTAGTGTAAATTATGAAAATTATATTACATATTTTGATTTAAAGGTTGTATTTGGCTAAAAATAAAATATTTTTACAGTTTACATTTTTAGAATGAAATATTAATATAAGTTTAGAGGACTTACTGGTAGGTTCCGTATATCTCGGGGAAGAGGTGAAATACCTCGATAAGAAAAAATGGAAAGCTGTTGCTGTGTCTGAGCTTGGCAATTACTCTTTTGTCATTCACAACAGCTTTTGCAGTTAGTGGGTATTATCAAGTTTCGCTCCCCTGGTTCAAGCAAGATGTAGTCGTAATGAGTGGTAGCAAAGTCTATAATGATGATTATGTATTAAATAGAGTTGATTATGTTGGCGCTCAGTATGATGCAGCAGATTTCTGGGTAGTCAGGCAAGATGGCTCAAGGATATCAGATAATTATGCATGCTATGAAGGGCAAGGGACATACACAATAAGTTTTAAGACAGATGAGCGAGCAGGCACTTTTATCATGCTTTATGCACAAAATCACGATATAACATATGTAAACGTGACGTTGAGCGGATATGCAGATTTGAGGTAAGGGTTGAAATATTACAGATATAGCAGATTTTATTCGGGGCTATGGTATTTATCATAGCCCCGAACTTATAAAAGGAGGCAGATTTTGTGTTGTTTAATGTTTTGAAAACTGAATTTGCCAAGCTTCTCAAAAGAAGAGAGTTTAACATAGTGCTGACGATTGAAGTTGTACTGATCTCGATCCTTTTTATTTTAACGTCTATTACATACTATAAAGGTTATACTTCAGAGTTGCCTTCTGCCTATCAGATGTGGATAGGTTATAGAAATGGCAACTTCAGCTTTGTAGGAGATATATATTATCTGTTTTTTCTCACCCTACCGGCGAGTATAGCGTTTGCAGATACATATTTGGAGGATAAAAAAGGGCGTGTACTTAACTTTGTCGTTGCCCGCTGCAATAAAAGTTCGTATATCCTGAGCAAAGGTATCGTTACCTTTTTCTCTGGCTTTATAGTGATTTTTTTGCCTTTACTGTTGAATCAGCTTCTCTGTATGGTTGCTTTTCCTCTCTATACGGTTTCCGAAGTAAATGGAGGAAATTCCGCCTATGACAGATATTATCTTACCAGACTTTACTTTCAAGGTCTGCACACTATAAACCCATACTTACATAATCTGTGGTTCATGTTCTTGGATGGCGTTTTCGGCGGTGTAGTTGCCATATTTTCCTATGCTATATCGTTTTTCAGAAAGGTAAATAGGTATACAGTTGTGGTTTTACCCACTGTTCTTTATTTCACACAAAATTTTGTACTTGCTTTACTCGGAAAGGCAAATTATTGCTTAACTTATTATTTATATCCCACCACAGGCGTAAAAGGATTAGATTACAGGGTGTTTATGTGCATAATGGCGGTTTTTCTGATGACAAGAATTTTTATTATTATTTTTAACGCAAGAAGGGAAGAAATTTAAAATTGCGGCTTTGTAAAAAGTTTTTTAGTAAAATATTTTTTATT
>PKRC01000007.1 GCA_017577715.1 Clostridia bacterium | reverse complement strand
TCTTTGGGAAAATATATTCCCTAAAAGCATGACACCAACTATTCTTCAAAATATCTATTAAATACTTTGGCATTCTATTCAGTGGATCAAACATCGATATTTGATAATTTGCATTCCTGCAAAACATAATGGCCTCATCCCTTTTCCTAGGATTTGATACCATTATTATATCATATTTTGCTATATTTGTTTATATTTTCTAGCTTTTTGTGGAACAATCAGATTTATTAAAAATTTCAAAAAATTATCCTCCACCCATTACGAATGGAGGATATAGAACATTTAAATTCTCTAATACCTGCCTTCCAATCACTCCAAAATAATCTTTATATCCCTCAAATTTTTATCCAACAGTTCGAGGTATTTTTTATAAAACATATCGCTGTGCTGCTTTTCCCATTCAGCCAAGTCGGTGAGCAGTTTTTTGACCTCAGGCTCGTCCACCGCCTGAGCTGCCTTGTCGTAGAAGTGCCAGAAGTCGGTTTCTATCAAATAAGCCATGCGCATCACCGACACATCCGACACCCCTACATCCACCTCTTGGAGCATATCGGAATTATCTGCCAATATATGAGGGTCTCTGGCTTTAAAATTGTCATCCACCACCCATGAGATATCTAAGGGAGCCTCTGCAAAGCCCAGCTTATCATATTCCTTTTTTAATATATCAAAGTGCTCCTTTTCAATCTCGATCAGTTCCTCAAAGATGCGCTTTGTCTCCTCCGAGACATCCTTCTCAGCATAAAACTCATAGAAATCCTTGGCGTTTTTCTCCATTCTCATGGCAAATTTCAATATCTTCCTGATCTTTTCCATAAAAATCCTCCTATTCGTATTATTAATTTTATGTTCTACTACTCTAATACAAAATACCACACCGCGATAACAGTTGGGCTCTGCTATCATACGGCATTATACCATATAAGTCTTAAATAAATCTTAAATGAAATCATTTAAATACCCCTTTATCTTTTGTATATCGACGGGCCTATCTATAAGCGGAGGGCCTTCCCTTAAGAATTCAATCTTATCGCAGTATGTAGGCTTTTCCTCGCGATAGATTATGCCAATGGGTATACGGTCTCCCCATTCCATGGCCTTTTCCATGGCCTTCAGCTTATCGGTAGGGTCATAGCTCTCATCCAGCTTGTAAACCCTTTTGCTGTACCACTGAAAGGTGTTTACCTTATTAAAGCTGACGCAGGGCTGGAGTATGTCCACCAGAGAATACCCCTTGTGCTTTATGGCCTCCACCATGATCGATGTCAAATGTTCTTTATCGCCGCTGAAGGCCCGTGCCACAAAGCCTGCACCCAGCGCTATAGCCAAAAGCACTGGGTTGAGAGGCGGGTTTATGTTGCCCGCAATCTGTACTTCGGTAACGTGCCCCAAATCGGTGGTGGGAGAAGCCTGACCTTTGGTAAGGCCGTATATCTGATTGTCGTGCACAAAATGGGTTATATCGACGTTTCTCCGTATGTTATGTATGAAGTGATTTCCGCCTTCACCGTATGAATCGCCGTCCCCGGTGTGCACGATAACGGTAAGGTCCTTATTCACCATTTTGGCTCCCACAGCGGCCGGAAGCGCCCTACCGTGCAGGCCGCAAAACCCGTTTGTGTTTATATATTGAGGTGTCTTGGCGGCCTGACCTATCCCCCCAACGATTAGCACTTCATGCGGCTTTTTCCCGAGAATCTCCAGGGCATTTTTCAATGCTTCAAGGATATTAAAATTGCCACAGCCGGGACACCATGCAGTCTCTGAAATGACATAATTTGTATTGCTCATAAGCCCTACTCCTTTTCCCTCACTTTCTCAAAGATATATCGCGGGCTCATCGGCCTTCCGTCGTATTTCAGTACGCTGAAGTCGCAGAATATCCCTGCCACCTCGGCCACCAGAGAGGCAAGCTGTCCGGTGGCATTTTGTTCTACGTTTATTATCTTCTTTGCCTTTTTGGCCTTTTCCACAAGCAGCTTGGTAGGCAAAGGCCATACATCGCCAAACACCAGAGCAGCATATCTTGTACGCTGCCTACTATTCAACATCGACACCGCTTCAGCCAGCGGTCCCCAGGTTGAACCCCACGCCAAAATCAACACATCAAAGTCGTCGTCGCCCAAAAACCAGGGCTCCTGCAATTCCTGCTTCAGATACTCCAGCTTTCTCAGCCTTTTGTCGACCATCTGCCTCCTGACCTCTGCCGATTCGGTTATATGGCCGTACTCGTCGTGTTCATCGCTATCCACCAGCACCGTAACGCCAGGGATTTTACCCGGTATGACCCTGGGCGATACTCCTGTGGGAGTGATTTTGTACCTTTTGTAAGGCTTATCCTCCACAGTATGCGTTATGTACCTCTCATGGCGTATTCCATCGAAATCAAATGGCTTTATGGTCACCGTCGAATCGGCAAGGAATTGATCGCTCAAAAGTATGACTGGAATCTGATACTTATCGGCCAGGTTGAAGGCCCTCACCGTCTGGTAAAAGGCATCTTCAGCATTTCTGGGCGCGATGACCATGCGTGGAAACTCCCCTTGGGAAGCTGAAATCACGAATTTCAGGTCGCCCTGCTCGGTCCTGGTGGGAAATCCGGTTACCGGGCCCGGACGCTGCACCTCGGCTATGACCAGCGGTACCTCAAGCATGCCGGCCAGCCCCAGCCCTTCCACCATGAGGGAAAACCCTCCGCCCGATGTACCAGTCATGGCTCTTGCCCCTGCATACGAAGCGCCGATTGCCATGTTTATGGCAGCAATCTCATCCTCGGCCTGCTCAACCACTATTTCAGCATCCAGCATCTTTGAAGCCAGATAATTCATTATGCTGGTTGACGGAGTCATGGGATAGGCCGAATAGAATTTGCAGCCTGCTGCCAGCGCTCCGAGGGCAATGGCCTGGTTGCCATTAATCAGTATGCTTTCGCCTCCCTTGGGCAAGGATAGGCTATTCTTCGACAAAGATAGGTTATCTACAGGCAATGACAGGTTGTACCTGGGCTGTACCAGCTTGCTGCCCTCCAAAGCAGCCTCGGCGTTTTGCTTTGCTATATCGGGCCGGAAAATCTTCGAATATACGGCCTCAACTTCGGTCGCTGGAATACCCAGAAGCGCTAGTGCCGCTCCCAAAGCGACGCTGCCTGACACCCTGGCGTTTCCGACCCGCCTGGCAACCTCCACCAAAGGAAGCGCCATTACCCTGTCATCGGCGTGAGCAACCTGCTTATCGCAAATTACAAAACCGTCCGCCTTAAGCCTGCCTATGTGTAGCTCAACCGTTTCCTCGTTCAAAGCTATTATGCCATCCAGTTCATCTGCGTGAGAAAAAAGCTCTTGGTCTCCAAAGCGTATCTGAACGAAGTTGTGACCACCGCGTACCCTTGACATGTAATCCCTTATGCTGAAGACCTTGAAGCCATTTCTCTGGAGCACCTTTTCGAACACGCTGGACAGGGTCTCAACTCCCTGTCCTGCTGCACCGCCTATCAGAATATTGTAATCCATGTTCTCACTTCCCTGCTTCTTTTATTCAATTACAAAAAAGCGGCCTTCCTATATGCTGCCCATCTCAACAAGCAGCTTATTTAAAACCTTTTTTTGGATAGAGTACCAAAAATAGAATTGGAGACGCTACCTAACTCTCAAAACACCAAACCATTTTTTAAGTATTTATACCACCGTATTCCATTTTATAAACTGAATTCTACCCTTTTATTATTTATGTTCAATATGGTGCCGGGATAACAATAAACGACATCAAACTTCCCATTAGCATCTACAACTTTACAATAAGTACTTACGCCCATGGAAGAACCTACTATCCCCGCTTTTATACCCTTACCCGCCACCAGCATCCCTCCCAACACTACACTTGTGGGATCTTTGAAAATAATGCGGTTTTTGGCAACTATATTAGATTGATAGCTTCCACGCCCTGTTATAATAACGCTCCCACTGGCAAAAATCATGGAATTTTCACAATACCTCAACGTTATATTCATATTAGATATATAGCGTTGTTTATGAACATTTTCATACTCGATAAGTTCTGCACAAATGCTACGCACTCCATCCAAGCTATTTATTCGAAAAGCATTAATGCCGAATAATTTGTCTTTAATTTTATACAGCAACTTTGAAATATCTTTGGACTCTTCCTCCTCTTGCATTAGGGGAAATATATTTTCAATATCCTTCATAAGGGTCTTAACCGTGGTATTTTCGTTTACCAATCTATATATAATGAATCCTACGTTTCCATCTTTTTGCCTTAAATACATTTCGGTTGCTTTTTCAACAATGGCTTTCAATTCACGATTAATTCTTACTATACTAGGAAGTACAAAAAAATGTTGGACTATATTGCCACCTGCTGTGACTTTACATCTGATGACTCTGCCGTATATCTCTACATTTCTACCTCCTTTTATAGTTGCATGATAGCAGTTCCCATAAATTATAATATTCCCTCCGGCTATCACTCTCAGGCCATCCTTTACATCGCCTTTCACGACCACGTCCCCATCAAACCTAATATTGCCTGTCTCCACACTGACATCACTGGGAATGGTCAATACTGGGTTTACGCTCACTACGCCTTTTTCCAGTATAGGCCTTCCTGAAATAGCTGCCACAATTCTGTTATTATCCAAAAGCACCGCACCTTTCCCTGCCTTAAACACCGCTTCCTTGGCAGGGCGGGCTTTAATAACCTCTCCAGTAACAGTCATTCCATCCATACCCGGTATAGCAGGAATCACCTTTTCATCCAGTATTTCCCCTACTTCAACCGTAGGAATAATTGTATGATCCATCATATTCACTTTTTTATCGGTATCAAAATCGGGATTTCTGCAACTGTGTTGGAGGAAAAAGTACTTTATGCGGCTGTCAACGCCATCAATGGGCGGTCTACCCTTTGCTACAACCGCACTTACATTCCCCGGCAATTCGATCAGCCTCTTAATCTCTTCTATCAAAATGAACTCCATTAAGACTCCATTCTTAATCAGCTCCTGTATGCACTGCTCAAACGAAACAGGCGGTGCCGGAATTTCCTCATAGTCTCCGCTAATCACAATGCTGTTGCTGGCCTTTATATCCTTTAAAAAGTACCTTCTTCCCGGTATCCTTTCAATTTCCAAGATGGCCTGCATTTTATCGGGTGTAATCTTAACCTTCACGCGAGAAACCGGAGGAATTTCTCTCGGAATGATCTGTATCCAATCTTTTTCCGTAACTACGCATGTTCCAACTGCTCTTTCCCCATTTATATATATTTCGATATTTTGATCATTTATAACTAAAGAAGGGTATTTACCCCTACCTATGGGATTCTTGACTATAACAATACCATCTTTAATCTCTACCGTCCCATCTACGGCTTTATCTATCTCGGCTGCTTTTTTTATCTCCTTCCTTGATTTTTCAATTCTATAAACCCCCCGCCACTTGATAATTCCCCAAAGTATGGACCCCGGTGGCTTGATGGTATAGACACTCAAACAATCACTATGGCAGTTATAATGCTCTTCAGCTTTGGATAGCGCCTCTTCTATGTTATACGCTTTAAAAAGCATGCCTTTCTCCTTCCGTCCAACTGTTTAACTATAACTGTCTGACTAAATAAAAGGTCTAGTCTTATCGATCTTTTCTGTATCCTCATTTGCCAGCAAATCTATAAAATTTTCTACAATCTGTGGATCAAACTGCGTTCCTGCGTTTTTCTTTATTTCCGCCAGCGCCTTTTCTTTGCTCATGGCTTTGCGGTACACGCGATCGCTGGTCATGGCATCATAAGCATCTACAACAGCTAAAATGCGGCATAGCAGAGGGATCTCCTCCCCCTTTAGTCCCTTTGGGTACCCACGCCCGTCCCAGCGTTCATGGTGATACAGTATATACTCAGCAATATGCGCAAGCTCGGAAATGCCCTTTGCGATGCGCCACCCAATTTCCGGGTGTTTCTTCATCTCCTCCCATTCTCCCTCCGTTAACGGCCCCGGTTTTCGCAGTATGCTTTCATTTATACCTATTTTGCCTATATCATGGAGTACAGCCAGAAGTGCCAATTCATCCAATTGCTTAGATGAAAGCCCCATTTTTTTGCCTATTACCAAACAATAGTTTTTCAATCGCTCAGCATGCTCCTCAGTCTCGGTACTTTTAGCAAACAAAGTCATAAGAATACTGCTTACCACAGTATTACGATAGCTTTTCTCTTCCACAAGTTTGGTACGGTGCATCATCTCTTCTGCTTCTTTAACAATCTGATTCAAGCTCTCCAATGGCTTTCTCTTAACCGCATAGCCAACGGCCAGGCTGAGCTGCACCTCCCCCTCTTTCTCTTGTAGGCACCTGTTTTTTATCCTCTCCACAATTTTTTCAACAGCCCGTGCTGTGATGCGCGGCAAAAGAATTATAAATTCATCTCCATCCCATCTGGCTACTATATCGGTCCGCCTACAGCTTTCCTTCAATATCCTAGCCGCTCTTTTAAGCAGGTTATCCCCTTCCTGAACCCCAAAGGTGTCGTTAACCAGCTTAAGCCCGTTAATATCGGCTACTATAACACCAATGGAAAATACTCGGGAGGAAACTTGCCATTTTGTGAACTCCTCTTCCACAAACCGGCGACTATAAAGCCCTGTCAGCGGGTCACGCCAGTTTAAGCTGGTAAACTGGTCCTGCCATACCTTGTCCTGCGTGATATCGCGAAAGACCATGACTGCTCCCACAGTTTGACCTTTTATATCTTTTATGGGCACAACCTTTATCGGCGTACCGCTGTCGGCTATCAATGCCTTTCTGCCTTTTTTTGTTATCACAGCAATATGTTTTGCCACGTTTACAGCATTTCCCGTTCGCAAAGCTTGTGCTATGGGCGTTTTCACCATTTTACCCGTACGCTCGTTTATCAACTTAAAAACCTCATCAAAGGGCTTCCCCTTTACTTCATCCTCGCTCCAGCCAGTAATCCGCTGGGCAGCAGGATTGAGCATGTTTATCCTACCACACCGGTCAGCAACAACAACACCATCACTGATGAAAAATAAGATAATCCTCAACAGTTCTTTTTGATAATACAGTTCATTATCAGTAGCCTCAAATTTCTCATCAAATACTTCTCCGGGCCCTTTAGCAAAGCAATTTAACTTGCTGTTCTTTTCGCCCAAAGCATTCTCCAGCTCCACCTCTTCAGTAGTATCCTGGAATACCGTAGCAAAATGTTCCTTATCTATTGAAAAAGCTGTTATCCTACACCAGCGCTTTGACCATTTCAAATATTGTTTAATCTCCTTGGGTTGTCCGCTCAAAATTACTTCCTCATACAACCCACTCCAATCAAACCCCTCAAGATTGTTACCATATACTGCCTCATTTATTTCCTTGCCTACAACAGCATGCTTTGATAATCCGGTCAATTTTTCAAAGGTAGCATTAACGTCAACAAAGATATAACCCTTACCCTTTTCCGGCTCTTCAATTACCCTATGAATAGCGCATCCCAACGGGATCTGCTGGAAAATTTTTTGCACGGTTTCTTCTTTCATTTTACCCTCCTTACCTCTAAAAACTTATTAATTACCACCTATCAAATATATAATAAATATGCCTACCAAATCTAAAATTGTAGTACTCCACAATTTTCATATCGCGTTAATTACGTCAATTATATATTTACATTTATAGGTTTTTCTTCCATTTTATTCCATTGAGTGCACAAATTAACTCTTCATGCAATCATACGACTAGAATTGTTGCGGATAAAATGTATTTCTTCCTTGATTTCTTCAATTGCAAATATGTGTAAACCAAATGTCAGTATATCCATACTCCTTTGCCCCTAAGCAAACCTTTATATTACTCAATCATATTCACATTTAACAAATAAAAAAACTCTACACACCGGCACCAAAAGGAACATACCTATTCCATGCAGAGCTATGTATATCTTTGGCCCATCACCCTTTGTGCAGCCGGTTGCCATAGAACAATATAACGTCCCTTAGGCCCGTAGCTTTGCGTCCCTGCCTTTCGACAGGTTTGCCCTTTAACAAAGGTTACATTCGCTTTTATGAATTTGAATCAATTACACTCGTAAAACATATTTTAAATTAATTATAGCAACATTTTCTACATAATTCAACAAATTACTTCATTTTTTTTACTTTATTTTCATCCAAACTTTTATCCGTGGCCAACTACAATTATAAGATGCCAAAAATAAAAAACCCCCTCCGAGGGTTTAAAATTTAATTATATCGATGTACTTCTGAAGGGGCTTGTCCCTGCCCACAAGGTCATAGTTATAGCTGAACTCAAGCACATTTAAGCCCTCAGCAAGCAGCAAATTGGTTTCTATATGCCGGGCCACATCGGCAAAGACAAGCTCTGTCTCCTCCCCATGGATCTTCAGAATCTTAAACGCACTTGCGTATTTCCTAAAAAAGTGATTTTATATCACAATATATACTTGCCAATTGCCCTACTAAACGTCCGTATGTCAAAAGAACTGCGAAGCTCGAATTTGATCTTACCAATACCGCTCACATATATCTCTAGTTCACAATCCCTATCAAACACTCCCGCCGTTTCAACCGAAAAAGCCTGAATTCTGCTGTACGGAATCGACGTGTAATCTATTTTGCTCCCGGTAAGGCCCTGTACATTGACTGCTATAATGCGCTTATTCGTAAAAATCAGTTTATCCCGCACCGATTGAAAAGCAGCAATGACTTCCTCATCGTCTATCAGAAGGGGAGCCACTGCCTTTTCCCCTTCGGCTTTCGAAATGGGTGAAAGCTTAAACCATCCATTTTTAAAGTCGATCATATTTGTACCTCCATTTATTTAAAGATTTACAACTGATGAGAAATCCGGGATTGAACCACCCAATCGGCAATCAGCCCATCAAAAAAGTCGGCATATATTCAGATGCTCAAAGCTGCCCATATCCATGAACCCCTCTACAGTTAAAATTATTATACCATTCTAAAGGAATTATAACAGACGCCAACATTAAATTCTTGTGTAAGTCAGCTAAAATATCACAAGCAAAATAAGTACACTTTTGCTTTCAGCCAGCATTCTGAATAGGTTTTAATATTATCACGTTTTCCCCTCATTTATAACGTCATAAAAGTATAGCGTCATATCCTTATCAAGTTATGCCTCAACTTGTCCATTGCTTAAAAGGGATTTTTTTCTCCAATTGCCTTTTTTGTAGAAAATCGCAGTAATTATGGCACCGCATACCCATGCAATCAACAGCGATACAAATATAGATTCGGGCCTCCCAGTGGGATAGGCTTCGCTTCGCGTAAGGTAAGCAATGGCATAAGCGATCGGCACGCGCACTACAATGGCGGTTATAAGCGAAATCCACATAGGCGTTACTGTATCACCTGCCCCGCGCATGACTCCCGATAAAACCTGGGTCACCGCCATGGCAATATATCCCACCGCAAGGATGGACATCATCCTCATGCTTAAATCGACAAGTTCAGCAGTCCTGGTAAATATGCTCATGAGATGTCTTCCATAGAGCAATATGATTATGGTAATTACAGTGGAGACGCTAACAGCAATTATGAGACCTTCCCGAACCCCTTTTTCCACTCTATCCATCTTCCTTGCCCCAATATTTTGCCCTGCAAAGGTAGTCATGGTAACGCCAAAGCTAAAGTTTGGCATCATAGCAAATCCATCTACTCGCATGACTATGACATTGCAGGCGATGACCATTTCGCCGAAGGAATTGGTCAAAGATTGCACGGCAACCATAGCAAGCGAGAATATAGCCTGGGTAAGCCCGGAGGGTATACCGAGCTTTATCAGCTGAGTCACATACTCCTTCATAGGTTTAAGCATTTCCAAGTTGAGATCAAATACATTTCTCATCTTTTTGAGCTTGACAAAACACAGTATAGCAGATATTACCTGTGCAATAATGGTGGCCCATGCCACTCCAGGCACTCCCATATTGAATTGGGCCACAAACCATATATCCAACACTATATTGAGAGCGGTAGATATAAGCAAAAACACCAGCGGCGACAGCGAATCACCCAGGCCGCGCAGGATTCCCGATAAAATGTTAAAGTATGAAAACCCCCAGTTACCCACTAACAATATCAAAAGATACTCGGCACACCAGTCTAAAATGGACTCAGGCGTGTTTATAAGCTTAAGCATAGGGCGGACTACAATGACCCCTACCACCATTATTATAAATGATGTTATGGCCGTCAGGGTGATGCACACGCCTATGGAACGGGAAAGCCTTTCACGGTCCTTTGCCCCAAAATACTGCGCTACCATTATGCCCGCCCCGGTGGCCACCGCTACAAAAAGCACAAGTAAAAAATTTAACACCGGGAAAGCATTACCTACGGCAGCGAGGGCATTATCTCCCACGTACCTTCCAATAACAATCGAATCAACGGTGTTATAAAGCTGCTGCGCTATATTGCCAATAAGCATGGGGATGGAAAAGACGATTATTCGCTTCCATGGTTCACCCTCTGTCATGTCTTTTGGAGCAAATAATTCCGTTATCCTTACCATATATACCTTTACAACTCCTTTCCATAGATCTCTTTTGTATATTTGCAACTATGAATATCCAGCTTACTCTAACAAACATCCCATAAATGTCAAAGGTGCACAGCCATCCCCTACGGTACCGCATAGTTTGCCCTGTCAATTGACCTTTTTAGCTTTCCTTTAGAGATTATTCTTCTGTCCCAGGCAAGCACAAAATATATTTTAGCATATTTTTGTGAAATAGTCTCCTTTTGCAAATTTTTTGTCAAATTTTACACCCCTGAAAGAAGGCTTTTATCGCCGTTACAAGTTATTGACAAACGATGTGCCAACGATTATTATATTACTCATATAGGATTACTTAAAAATACTCGATAGTACAAAATATCGGTTTTATAAAAACCATTTTCCGCGTATAAATCTTAGCATAAACTTTAAGGTAAGTTATAAAGATCAAGCTTACAGGTAAATTAAAACAGAGCTTTTAATATGATGAACAGGAGGGTAACAATGATGTCTGTTGATATACTTGCCAACGAGGCACATACCAAGCTGGAAGCTTTGAAGGATCTGCTGAAATCCATGGAAAGCGTGGTCATCGCCTTCTCAGGGGGAGTGGATTCGTCTTTTCTGGCAAAAGTAGCCCACGAGGTTCTGGGGGATAAGATGCTGGCCATAACGGCCAGATCCTCGATGTACCCCGAAAGGGAATTCAACGAAGCGGTACAGTTTGCAGCCCAGCATGGAATTCCGCATAGGGTGATAGTATCCGAAGAGCTGGAAGTGGAAGGCTTTTCTGACAATCCCTTAAACAGGTGTTACCTGTGCAAACATGAGCTGTTTCAGAAGATCAAAAAGATTGCAGAGGAAGAAGGCTTTAAATTCGTAGCCGAAGGCTCCAACTATGATGATCTCATCGGCGACTATCGTCCCGGCCTTCAGGCGGTATCAGAGCTGAGGGTGGTAAGCCCATTGAAGGAAGTTAAACTGACCAAGGATGAGATCAGATTCCTGTCAAAGGAGATGGGCCTAGCAACCTGGAACAAACCCTCTTTCGCCTGTCTGGCATCCAGGTTCCCTTACGGTGAAAAGATAACAAAAGAAAAGCTAGAAATGGTGGATAAGGCTGAGCAGTTCCTTATAGATCTGGGCTTCAGGCAGGTTCGCGTAAGGTATCACGGCAGCGTAGCGAGAATCGAGGCAGATGAAAACGACTTTGGCAAATTCCTGGATAAGCAGGTAAGGGAGGCCATATATTCAAGGTTCAGGGAGCTGGGCTTTCTATACGTCGCCCTTGACCTCAAAGGATACAGAACGGGCAGCATGAACGAAGGTTTTTTCAAAAGGGGTGAGGCAAATGCATAAGGCTGTTCATACCGATAAAGCTCCCGCTGCTATAGGGCCATATTCTCAGGCTATAGACACAGGGGCTTTGATTTATACATCGGGGCAGATCCCAATAGACCCTTCAACCGGCCAGGTGGTAAGCGGCGGGATTAAAGAGCAAACCGCCCAGGTGCTGGAAAACCTGAAGAATGTGCTTGAAGCCGCAGGAAGCAGCATGGAAAAGGTGATAAAAACCACCGTATTTATGAAGGACCTCAGCGATTTCTCGGCCATGAATGAGGTGTATGCAAAGTATTTTTCCGAGCCGTATCCGGCAAGGTCGTGCGTTGAAGTAAACAGGCTGCCCAAGGATGTATTGATAGAAATCGAAGCCGTTGCGCTAAAGTGAAAGAGGAGCGGTGATGTTTCATGGGGATATCCAAGCAATTGAAACTCGAAACCAAAGTAGTACATGGATATAAGGGCTATGACCAATACACCGGCGCGGTAAGCTTTCCGATATATCAGAGCGCTACCTTCAGGCATCCGGGCCTGAATCAAACAACGGGATACGATTACTCCAGGGTTCAAAACCCAACAAGGGAAGAGCTTGAAAATACCATTGCAAACCTTGAAAATGGGAAACATGGTTTTGCATTTTCAAGCGGTATGGCCGCTATTTCAACAGTGCTTTCTTTATTTGAGCCAGGCCAGCACATCATCGTTTCAGATGACCTTTATGGGGGTACATACAGGCTGTTTGAAGAAATTTACAGGCGATACGGCATTGAATTTACTTATATAGATACCAGCCGTATCCATGAAGTAGAACAGGCCTTAAGAAGTACCACAGCTGCAATATTTATTGAGACACCTTCCAATCCCATGATGAAGGTTACCGATATCGCCCTCACAGCCGCCCTGGCAAAATCAAGAAAAATACTGACCATTGTGGATAATACCTTTCTTACCCCATATTTTCAAAGGCCTCTCGAACTGGGAGCCGATATCGTAATCCACAGCGGGACCAAATACCTCGGAGGCCACAACGATACATTGGCAGGATTTATAGTTGTAAACGACGACGACATAGCCGAAAGGATAAAACTGATACAGAAATCCGAAGGAGCGGTTTTAGCTCCCTTTGATAGTTGGTTGATCCTCCGGGGAATCAAAACGCTGGCAGTAAGGCTTGAAAAACAGCAAGAAAATGCGCTGACTATCGCTAAATGGCTGCAAAACCATAAGAAGGTTGAAAAAGTGTATTATGTAGGGCTGAGCGATCATGAGGGCTACGAGATTTCCAGGAGGCAGGCTTCGGGTTTTGGCGCAATGATATCATTTTCAGTTAAGGACACAGCACTGGTAGAACAGGTCCTTAAAAGGGTACAGATAATTATGTTTGCCGAAAGCCTTGGAGGCGTAGAAAGCCTCATAACCTATCCTATTGTACAGACACACTCAGCTATACCTGAAGAAATGAGAAGGCGAATTGGCGTTACAGATAAACTTCTTAGGCTGTCTGTAGGAATTGAGGCGGTTGAAGATCTTATATCCGATCTGGAACAGGCGCTGGACTAAGAACTTAAATAAAATAATCAAGATAAGGTGATATATATGAGATTTGCAACAAAACTAATTCATAACGGAAATGAAATGGATAAAAATACGGGAGCGCTCAGCATACCAATATACCAGGTTTCAACCTACCACCTGAGAGACATCGACCAACCACAGGAATACGAATACTCCCGCTCGGGCAATCCAACCAGAAAGGCCCTTGAAGAAACCATAGCCATACTGGAGGGAGGCGATAAAGGCTTTGCCTTTGCTTCCGGAATGGCCGCAATATCCTCGGTGCTCTCGATTTTTTCTTCGGGCGATCATATTATAGTGAGCCAGGACGTGTATGGCGGAACCCACCGGATCATAACATCCTTCTTTGCCCGCTATCACCTCTCCGCCAGCTTTGTTGACACAACAGATATCGATGCTGTAAAGAAAAGCATCACCCCTAATACCAGGGCGATTTATGTTGAAACGCCTTCAAATCCCTTGCTTAAAATAACTGATTTAAGGAGCATAGTTAAAATCGCCAGAGAGCATAACCTTATCACCATTATCGACAACACCTTTATGTCGCCCTATTTGCAAAGGCCTATAGAGCTTGGGTTTGACATTGTAATTCACAGCGCTACAAAGTTTATCGGCGGACACAGCGACGTGATTGGAGGCCTGGTAGTGGTCAAAGGCGCTGAATTGAGCCAAAGGATATATTCAGTGCAAAATGGCTTTGGCGCAATTCTTGGCCCTCAGGACAGCTGGCTGCTTTTAAGGGGCTTGAAAACGCTTAAGGTCAGGCTTGATTATCAGCAGGATAGCGCGCAAAAGCTCGCAGAATATCTGCAGAAGAATAAAAATGTAAAACAGGTATACTATCCTGGACTTCAAAATCACGAGGGCAGAGACATTCATTACAGCCAGGCGGATGGAGCAGGAGCTGTGCTTTCTTTTAAAACCATCGATGCTGAAAAAGCAAAGAGTTTCATGAAAAAAATAAAGCTAGCCGCAGTGGCTGCAAGCCTCGGCGGAGTTGAAACCATCGTATCCTATCCGGTTAAAATGTCGCATGCCGCTGTACCCAAATCAGAAAGAGAAAGGCTGGGGATAACAGACGATTTGATAAGAGTATCGGTGGGGCTTGAAGACATAGAGGATTTAATTGAAGATTTCGAAAAAGCGTTATATTGATTCTTTTATGTTGATTCTTAAAACTCCTAACTAAAGGCTTACCTTAATTCAAGGTAAGCCTTTTTTATAAGTTTTTAAGTTTTTACAACTATTCATATTATTCATATAGGAATTATTTAAAATAACTGTTGACAGCCGTTATGTTTTTAAATAAATTTAAATAGTACTAATCATATAGGAATAGTATTATTTGCAGGAGGGTTGAAAATGAACTTGCACCATCCACGCCACTATCATCACACACATTTCGGTCATAAAGAGCGGGTTTACTACCATCATGCTGAAAACTTCAACGACTACATCCAGGCAGTAGAGGAATATAAAAAAAGCTTTCCTTCAAAAAGCGATGTACTGAAATATACCCCCGACCCGGCAGTCAGGGAAATGCTTCTACATATGGAAAAGGCGGGATGTGAAACCTGCTTTGACCGCTTTGACAAACAAAAACCTCAATGCTCTTTCGGTATAGCAGGTGTATGCTGCAGAAACTGCAATATGGGTCCATGCAGGATTACTAAAAAAAGCCCCAAAGGAGTATGCGGCGCAGACGCCGACCTTATTGTGGCCAGAAATCTTTTACGTTGGGTTGCAGCAGGAGTGGCAGCTCATGGCGCAAGGGGCCGCGAAATAATGCTGGCTTTAAAAGCTGCCGCTCAGGGTCTTCTAGAGATGCCCATTGCAGGAGCTGATAAGTTGAAAAAGTCGGCCGTCCAGCTTGGAATCAATACAGAGGGAAAAACCTTGGAAGAAATAGCTTCTGAGGTAGCCGATATTCTCATCGAAGATTTATGCAGAGCGGTCCCTGGCAAACATAAAACCTTGCACGCCTTTGCACCAGAAGAAAGAATAAGAGTATGGGAGGAGCTTGATATTCTCCCCATCGGAGCCTATCACGAGGTGTTTGAGGCTCTTCACAGAACAAGCACGGGGACCGATGGAGATTGGGAAAATGTCATGAAGCAGTTCTTAAGGTGTGGGCTTGCATTTGCCTGGACCAGCGTACTTGGTTCCTCCATAGCCATGGACAGCCTTTTCGGCATGCCCCAAAGAAGAACGGTAAGAGCAAATTTAGGAGCTTTGAAAGAAGGGTACGTCAATATTGCCGTCCACGGGCACTCTCCATTACTGGTGAGCGAAATCGTAAAACAGGGAAGAAGCCCGGAGTTTGTGAACCTTGCAAAGCAAAAAGGTGCTTTGGGCATTCAATTTTACGGCATATGCTGTTCAGGGCTTTCCGCAATGTATCGTTACGGCGGAGTCATTCCGCTATCAAATGCCATTGGCGTAGAGCTGGTGCTTGGCACAGGCGCTATTGACCTGTGGGTAGCAGATGTTCAGGATGTATATCCTTCCATAATGGAAGTGGCGAAATGCTTTAAAACAACTGTGGTGACAACCAGCGATTCTGCAAGGCTACCGGGAGCCGAACATTACGGATACGACCACATGCATTCGAATCTGAGCGAGACCAAAGCGCTCGCAAGGAAAATCATAAAAAGAGCTATTGACAGCTTTGCATCGAGGAGGGATGTTCCTGTTTTCATACCCCAATATGAAGTAGAAGCTGAAGTAGGCTTTTCATTGGAGTATGCTATCAGCCATTTTGGAAGCATAGAAGTAATAGCTGATGCCCTGAGAGACGGCAAGATCGCAGGAATTGTAAATCTCGTGGGTTGCAACAACCCAAGAGTGATTTATGAAAAGGCGATTACAGACATCGCATCGATCTTAATACAAAACAACATCCTCGTTCTGACAAACGGCTGTGCTTCATTCCCTTTGCTGAAATTGGGCTTTTGCAATAAATCCGCCCTTAGCATGACCGGGAGTGAATTAAGAAAGTTTCTCCAACCGGATCTCCCTCCGGTCTGGCATATGGGTGAGTGCCTTGACAACGCGAGAGCATCTGCGTTTTTCAGAGCGCTGGCCGATGCCTTAGGTAAAGATATAAAAGATATGCCTTTTGCCTTTGCAAGCCCAGAATGGTCCAATGAAAAAGGAGTCGGGGCAGCTTTGGGATTCAGGCTCCTTGGAATCAACTCTTATCATTCGGTTTATCCACCGGTGCAGGGTTCTGAAAAGGTGATGAAATTTCTATTTGAGGATACGCAAAAGACTCTGGGCTCGGTTATGGTTGTGGAAGTAGACCACGAAAAGCTTGCTGAAAGAATAGTGTCAGATATAAAAAACAAGCGAAAAGCCTTGGGATGGGAATAAAAATCATTACAACAATCAGAGACAAATCGGAGGTAAATATTGGAGGGAAATATTAATGAAGGAAAAATTTATTAGAGCCATCTTTGCCCTTATATTAGCGCTTTTGATGCTCAACCTAGCGGGCTGCAAATCAACATATGAGACAAATACACAGGCAGAGACAAAAACGATAAAGATAGCATATATTCCAATTACGCATGCAGTCCCGCTGTATATACAAAATGAACTATTAAAACAAAACCCACAGGATGTAAAGCTTGAACTCGTTAAGTTTAGTTCATGGCCTGAGGTTATAGAAGCTTTAAATGCTGGTAAAGTAGATGGCGCCTCCATATTGATTCAGCTTGCGATGAAAGCCCGAGAACAGGGAATTGACTTAAAAGCCGTTGCTTTAGGCCACAGAGACGGAAACGTTGTTGTGACATCAAAAGATATAAGCAGCGTTGCTCAATTAAAAGGGAAGACGTTTGCAATTCCCCATCGGCTTTCTACCCACAATATTTTGCTGTATATTATGCTAAAGAACAATGGGCTTTCATACAATGACATAAACGTAATAGAACTCTCCCCGCCAGAAATGCCCGCAGCTCTGTCGGAAGGAAGGATATCCGGCTATTCAGTTGCAGAACCCTTTGGCGCTGTGTCGGTTGCCAACGGTAAAGGAAAGGTATTGTTTGACTCTCAAAACCTGTGGGGGAATTCCCGTTTGCTGCGCTCTTGTGCTGAGAAATGATTTCATTCAAAACAATAGATCCATCGCAGAAAAATTTGTACAGGAGTATGTAAATGCAGCCCATAAAGCAGATTTAAAAGACCGCGCTACATTGGATATCCTAACAAAATACTTAAGAACCGACTCACGTGTCCTTGAGCTATCGCTCAAATGGATTTCTTATAAAAATTTAAAACTTGAGGAAAAGGATTACAATGACCTTTCAAAATACCTTGTTGAAATGGGCCTTATAGAAAATCCTCCTCCATACAGTGATTTTGTAGACAATACACTAATAGATAATGCGAAGTGATGCAGTTATGGGGAAAATAGTAAAAGTTTTAAAAGTTATCTCAAGTTTGGCTTTATTCGTTGGAATATGGGAGCTGATAGTGCTTACAGGAAGATATGAACCATCCCTCCTTCCCTCCCCTGTAAAAGTGCTAGAAGGAATGGGAGAACTGGTAAAAGACGGAACCCTTATTACCCATTTTAAAGTCAGCCTGTCAAGATTTATAACGGGATATACTGTGGCTGCAGTTACAGGAATAAGCCTTGGCCTTGTCTTAGGCTACAATAAAAAAGTATGGGAATTTGTAGAACCCGTTGTGCAATTGTTGAGACCTGTGTCTCCCATTGCCTGGTTTCCTTTTATCGTCCTCTGGTTCGGCATAGGCGATGTTCCTGCAATCATCATCATTTTCATTGCCGGGTTCTTCCCTACCCTTCTTTCCACAGTTTCCGGAGTTAGAAAGGTGGATCCTGCTTATTTGAATGTTGCAAACAATTTTGGCATTCGGCAACCACACTTGCTTTTTAAAATCATACTTCCCGCCGCCTTCCCAATGATTGCTAACGGGCTGCACATAGCGCTGGGTACAGCGTGGGTTTTCCTGGTTGCCGGGGAAATGGTAGGAGCGCAATCCGGCTTAGGATACCTGATAATAGATTCAAGGAATTCCTTAAGATCGGATCTAGTTTTAGCGGGCATAATTTTTATTGGCATATCAGGGCTCGTTCTGGATCGGCTGATAAAACTCCTGGAAGGCTATATCGAAAGACAATGGGGAGTTTCAGAGGGGAGGAGGAACTAATATGTACATTTCTATCGAGAAAGTATCAAAAGCTTTTACGTTGAAAGATAAAAGCACCTTGACAGTGCTCGATAAAGTTGATTTGTATATAAAAGAAGGGGAATTTATATGCCTTCTTGGCCCCAGCGGTTGTGGAAAATCCACCCTTCTAAACCTGATAGCGGGCTTTGACACACCGTCTACCGGCACCATCAAGATAAATGGAAATACAGTTACACAACCCTCTATTGATCGCATAGTTATATTTCAAAATTATGGATTACTGCCGTGGAGAAATGTAATAAAAAATGTGGAACTTGGCCTCGAAGCTAAGAAACTAAAAAGGAAAGAGCGCCGTCGAATAGCGGAGGAATATATTAAGCTCGTGGGGTTATCGGATTACAAAAAACATCATCCACCACAACTATCAGGAGGAATGCAGCAGAGGGTTGCGCTGGCAAGGGCCTTAGCAGTTGAACCCAAGATTTTGCTCATGGATGAACCTTTTGGAGCATTGGATGCCATGACCCGTATGCACATGCAGGATGAAATAGAGAGGATATGGCAGGAAAAGAAAAAGACAATTATATTTGTAACACATGATATTGAAGAAGCTGTCTTTCTAGCCGATAGAATCGTCATCATGACACCCTCTCCCGGAAGGGTTAAAACCATTATTGAAGTACCATTGCCAAGAAAAAGAGACAGAACAAGCCTTGATTTTCTTAAAATCAAGGACAAAGTATTTACGGAGTTCAATCTCAAATAAAATTCTTTTTTCAGCTTATCCCAGTTGTACCTTGCCACATCACCTCACCACCTTAGATTTTATGCATGAAAAAAGGGCCTATTTAGGCCCTATCCTTGTGTGGTTGTTTTTTTAGTTCTTTTTTTCTATTTAGCACAAAATACGATATTTGCATGGCAAATACAAGCAATATAATCGTAATAATTACTACTGCAATCATAACAATTACTACTATGCTATCATTTCTATTCAAAACAAAGAACATTTCTCTGCCTATAACTAGCCATATTAATGCAACTATAAATGCCATCATAGTCGTCAATATTATCGTTTCTGCTTTTGTTTCCGATTTTAGTTCGCTGGCCAATGAAAGAGCCGTTACCTTTTCTGTTGTTTCTTCAACTTTATCATTGCCTAAATTAGAAATAATTAGTTCGATGATTTCTTTTCTCTGCTCTTGGGGTATTAGCTTGATGTTAATTATTTCTTTCACTAATACAGCTCTAATCTGGTTAATGTTGTATAAATCTTTTACATTTACATTTGATTCCAACGATACCGCATAGATAATTTCTTCTATTACAGTTTTATCTACATTTTTAAACGAAATTATATAATCGGTTAGTAATTCTATTATTTGGGAGTTCGCACTATTGACCCTCTTGTAATATTCACTTTTATTTACTCTCTTAGTAAGCCAGTTACTTAGCGGCCAAGTTATAATAAAGACAATTATCCCGGAAATATAGGGATCTGTTAATACTTCATATACTCTTTCCAATCAAGCTCCTCCTTTCAATCTGCTACTCCTACAGAAAAGTAAAAATCTTTGCAATAAAATATAGCAAGTTCGACGTATAACAACAGCCCAGCAGGGAAAACCGAACCTGGGAAGGAGAGGAATTTGCATAATCGCATCTTATACAACCACCCCTCCTATTCTCTGTATAACTCAATCCAATCATCCAATCGCATTGTAACCGACCACTCGCAATTGTTTTTTGTGAAATCTTCTGCTGCTACCTAAATTCTTTATAAACATATAATGGTATTAACCAATGTATTAGGAGGTGATTTATATGAATTACCAGTATCACTCTCATAGCCTTTGTGGTTCAACATCATATGATGATGGCCATCTTCACCATTATGGTACAGTAACAGAACTTGCTCCCAGTGGGGTTTCTCACATTCATGGGTTCTGTGGTGATACTTCCTATATCGATGGTCATACTCACCCATATTATTCAGAAATAGGTCCAGCTATACTAACTAAAGATGGTAGACATTATCATGAATACCATGCAATAGTTCAGTGCGTAGATGGCCATATTCATCATATATGCGGATATACAAGTATTGACTAATACCTTATATCCATACAGTAAATCCAGGACGCTTTCCATGGATCTACTAGTACATAAATAATCACAAAATCAAACATTTGTTCCATTACTGCGGTAAATGGTGGAGCAGCTATGATAGGTACACGCAAATATGCCGGCCGAAATAAGACTGCCATAGCTGCTGGTATGTTTCATCCCTCTATGAAGGTAAAATGGAGGAGCTGGAAAACGAGAAGGCAAACTTGATACAAAAACTAAAAGAAGCTAAACTTAAGGCTGACATGCACACTCCAAGCGAAGATAGGATATTCGGTTATTTGCAAAAAGGTGCTGACACAAAAATAAAAGCCTGGAAAAGCAAAAACGCACCATCCAGACTTACGTTGTATGCCTTCTTTCTGTCTTCTAACTACTAATGGAATACAATGAAGAATCAGTCTACCTCTTTACTTGCCAAACACATTAATATATCCCTGAATAAGTACCACTATGATAATAGCAGGTAATATCCAGGTCAAATATCCTTTCAGCACACGAGGCATTTTCAGGCCCTCACCTGTATTGACTTCCTTTAGGTAATTGTCAAATCCCCATCCGTAGCGGGTAACGCAGAAAAGCACGTAAACCAGTGAACCCAAAGGAAGCAGATTATAGCTGAGTATAAAATCCTCAAGATCCAGTATACCGGTACCCTCTCCTAAAGGCTGAATCCAGCTGAGAACATTGAAGCCTAAAACACACGGCATGGAAAGTACAATAATTAAAAACATATTAATTATAGATGCTTTCTTTCGGCTCCAGCCCCAGAGATCGACTCCAAAGGAAATAATGTTTTCAAACACGGCAATAACCGTAGAATATGCAGCAAATGTCATAAAGATAAAAAACAGTGAACCCCAGATTCTCCCGCCAGCCATTGAATTAAAAATATTGGGCAGCGTTACAAACACAAGACCTGGGCCTTGACCTGGGTCAACATTAAAAGCAAAGCAGGCCGGGAAAATAATAAGCCCTGCAATCAACGAAATTGCAGTATCCAACATGGCGATATTAATGGACTCGCCAAGAAGGCTGCGTTCTTTCTCAATGTAGCTTCCAAATATGGCCAGAGAACCAATTCCTATGCTCAAGGTAAAAAATGCCTGGCTCATAGCTGCAAATACTACTTCCCAGATACCATATTCTTTTATACGATTAACATCGGGCATTAGATAGAACCTTAAACCTTCGCTTGCATTTGGAAGCGTCATGGATTTAACCGCAAGTACCACGATGATAGCCAGCAGCAATACCATCATGACCTTGGTAACCTTTTCCACTCCCTCTTGCAAACCAAGTGAACATATCCCAAAACAAATCACGGTTGTTATGACCATCCATATAGTCATTTCTACCGGATTTGCTATAAAATCTGTAAACACTTGACCAATCTGCTGAGTATCAAGCCCCTCAAATTGGCCTGTCATAAACTTGTAGAAATAAGCCAGCATCCAGCCTGCGATGGTGGTATAAAACATCATAAGTATGTAATTCCCGGCTACACCAGCATAGCCCATCCAATGCCATTTTTGGCCTTTTTTCTCCAGAACGTTAAATGAAGTAGCAATACTTTTTTGACTGGCACGTCCTACTGCAAGCTCCATTGTGATGATAGGCAAACCAAGCAAAAAAATGAATATCAGATAGACTAGAACAAATATTCCTCCGCCATATTGCCCTGTGATATAAGGGAAACGCCAAACATCACCCAATCCAATCGCACACCCCGCAGAGATCAAGATAAAACCTAAACGGGAAGCAAATCTCTCTCTTTTTTCCATTTCCCAATCTCCTCACAATTATAAAAATCAATCCACAACATTGAAAATGAACGGTTTACCCTTCAGGTCCGTTCATTCAATATGCACTAATACGCATTAGATTATATTACATTTTCTGCCCAATATCAACAAAACATTTTATTCATGTTATTATACTAAAAAAATACAAAGATGTAAACTTCAGCCACTTTGTCGACTTGCTTATGGAAAATAAAAACATTAAAGTAAGTCATCCCTCTATATATAGAATTTTAAACAAAAGAGGGCTTCACCAGCCCTAAAAAACATCGCAAACGTAAAGCTCACCACAGAAGAAAAAGAATGCCTCGAAAAGGCATATTAGTTCAAATAGATGCTTCTAAACATGAATGGATCAAAGGCAAAGAGCCTTTTACCCTCCACGGCGCTGTCGATGATGCTACCGGCGAAATACTCGCTCTTTTATTCACTCAAGAATAGTGTATGGAAGGATATTTCGAAATCATGAGACAAATGATCAATAACCAGGGTGTCCCCTTAAGTCTATACTACGACCTTCGTACTGTCTTTATCTCCCCCAACGATGGTAAACTATCCATCGAAGATCAACTGGGGTGGTCTATGATACTCTAGTACTCGAAGAACGGCCTAAAAAACAGACCTTAAAACAATCCGAAAATCAATCAGAGAAGAAACATAATCCTGTAAAACCGGCTCCTGATCATCCGTGGAAACAACAGGCTCAAAAAAGACCCAGGATTTCTTACGAGGAAACTGATCGGGAGATCCTGGAAATGCTAGCCCAGCTGTTTAATTTCACACGAGCCTGGGCATAGCAGACTCAAATCTATTACTTTTCTCATAGACTATCCTACAGGCTTTGATAGTATTTATCAAGGCTTAGTTTTTTATTGTCTTTTTTGCCCCCTTATAGTAGTAAAAAAGCTCTAGAGTCAGAATGTATGTCAAGTGAAGCGTAGAATAAGTTGAAATGACCCTAGAGCTTTACTGCTTATGCCGCAAAAGCCACTTGATATACATCCTTTTATGCAAGCTTTTGTCTATGCCTGAGGGTGTAGTACTCCCACAGGCCTGCCTAGCGGCGAGAGAAAAAATCCCTATTAGTTTTAATCATGAGCCCTCTTATAAGTCCATAGTGACATTTTTCCTGAATAAAATTGTCCTTCTTTATGTGACATTTTCACAGATTATTGACACTCTTAATTAGCCACTATTTTGGGCTCATAAAACATAAATGAAAAAACCGATCATGATATTTCCGTTTTCCCGTAGTAAAAGAAGCGCATATTGACAAGATCTGCCCTTCCCGCTGGTGAATACCTTTCTGGTTAGGATGATAATGTCGTGCTTCTTCCAAAGTAAGCAAAAAATTCCCTCCTTTTCCCAAGGTTCCCTATCTCCATCCCATCATCAAATACTTTCGTTTCTCCCTGTTATCCAGCACCCTAGCACAGCTTTCCCAGTCAACCTTGCCTACATTGACATGGTATCTTATTTCAAAAGGATGCTGCTTGGGTATAGCGTCAATCTTCTTCTTCGCCTCTTCAATTTCATTTAAGGCCACATGCACCCATACATCCTCCAATACATCGGGGATTTGCCCAAACATATTGTAAATATTTGCAAACCTTTCTGAGAGCAATTGATGTACCCTGTCTTCAACCGAACCTTTATACCTCATGTTATATATATACACTTTGTCGTAAACTTGTCCTATGCGCTGGATTCTGCCTTTGCGTTGTTCAAGCCTTGTTGGGTTCCACGGCAGGTCAAGATTTATAAGCGTGCCCAGTGTTTGAAGGTTTAATCCCTCACTGGCCGCATCAGTTCCAACCAAAACCTTTAATTCATGCCTTTTAACCATTTGTTTTATCTCTTCCTTGCTTTTTCTTTCGTATATTCCATTGACAAATACTCCTGATTTATCTCCTCCTGCATAAAGCCCTATTTTTTCATTTGGAAGATCGCGAGATAAGCTCTCGGCAACCCAAAAAGCCGAATCATAATACTGAGAAAAGATAATACACCCGCGTTCTATCCATTTATCCTCAATTAGCAATTTTAAAACGAGATTGTACTTGGGATCTCTTTCCTTATTAATGTTCAATGCCTCGATTAACTTTTTGAGACAGTTTCTTTCTTCTTCGGTCAAGTTTTTCTCTTCGCTCTGGAGATCTTTCTCTTCTTCTACTTCGTCTTCTTCATAATCTTCCTCCAGCACAAGTTGGCCCCAACTGTTGAGCATCCTCTCTGCTGTAATCTTACCCGCAATTATGGTACTGCCAATTCTTCTCAATAGCAATGTCTTGAAAAATCCCCTGGTTTTTAACCTTTTCTTGAGAAGTTCGCAAAATTCCTCTGCATAATTGTATGCTTCCTGCAAATAAGGAGGCAATATGATAGCCTCATCATCGCTTTCCCCCATCAACTCTACTTCAATCTTTTTTAAATACGGTTCTCCAGTTTCAGGATTTATAGTATTTTCAAGATAATCCCTCGTCCTTCTTACAATATGCCTTATAAAAGGATTGTGTTCGGTCATAAAGTTATCATCAATAATCCTAAAGATCCTGCGCTTATCCTGTTCCCTCAATTGGTCAAACGCTTCAGGTCTTATCACAAACTCGTCATCGGCCATCCCCAACTGTTTTCTTATAAACCCAAATGTTGTTTCTCCTTCTGATGCAGGGGGAAATGGGTTCCGTACCCATTCCCAATTTTCTCTATCAAAGCGGTCAAGCGTTTGTTTGCCCGTGATCAAATCAATGGCTCTTTGAGGATATTTTCTCCACATACTGAAAGCATTTCCTAAAACAGCATCGCTTCCTTGGGCAAGAATATAAAGCAAATCCCATGCTTCAATTGGATACAGCTGCACAGGCGTTGCGGTAGCTAAAAGCATGCTCTTGGTACGCTTAGAGATTTCAAGCAAGAACTTCATAAGATTATTGGGCTCGGGCTTTTCTTCCCTGCCAGGCCCTAAATTTTTTCTCCTGGCCCTGTGAGCTTCATCCACGATTACGCACTCATATTCTAAATTCAGAAGATGCTGAACCTGCTCCGAATTTGCCGTGATCAAGCCTTGCGAGATTATACCGATACGCCTCGGACACTTTTTTATAGCTGCATCGCCATTTGCGGGATACCTTGTGCCGTTTTCATCCACCCATCCTTTCCCGTCCCATACGGCCGAGGGCATATCCAAAAGGGTATTCATCTCATCCTGCCACTGCCAGATAAGAGTTTTGGGCACAATTACGAGAATAGGCTTGTCTCCGTACAAGGCCATAAGCTGCGCGGCCATGGCAAGCTGTACGGTTTTTCCTAAACCCACCATATCAGCAAGCACATACCTTGCTCCATATTTTTTATGGTCATTAAATGCCATATTTATAAAATATTTCTGGTGTTCCCACAAACCCAGTTCTTCCCTGTATACTGGCGATTCTATAACAGTCGAAGCAGGTTCAGGGTCTTTTCTCCATTCCTCAATCGAATAAACCACTTTTCTACGGGAAATTCTCTTAATGTCCTCAACGATAAAATCCGCCAGGGGCACCGCATAGGGGCTATTCCAGAAATAATCAAATTCTTCCTGAACCCACTTTACTGCCTCTTCCGAATCGTCCTCCCAAAGTATCTCATAATTCAGTTTCCAACCGGCATAGCTTTCGTTTACACTGCCTATAAAAGCTGTTTTTCGCCCATCTTTTAAGGTTATAACCCCTGCCTTCCCATGGATAAGGCCAAACACATCGTTGGGAACAACTTTTATGAGCAGCTTGCCGCTTTTTATGAGGTCATAAAGCTTTTCCAACCTTTCAGGAATGTCCATATATCTCTCTTCGGGCTTTATGCTACACCATTCCCTGCGCATGGCGTTTACAGCAGCGCTTGCCGTCACCACATCTTCCTTTTGCATCTCTGAATTGCACACAATTCTGGCACAGCCCTGTATGCTCTCAATTGCCTCTCCCGCCACTTCAATGATGGAAGAGCTGAAATAACCAGCAATCCTGTCGTAACTTATGGCATCTTTTAGCTTTTCATTTAAAAAGCTAGTATCTAGCCTTTTTCTCCTTGAGGAATAACGATATATCATTATATAATCCCCTCGCTCATACTCCATCATTTCTCACCAGTTCTGCAAGAAGCCCTGCATACTTGGCCTCTTCTTTCCAGTGGGGCATCGTTTCAATATTGCCCAAAGCGGATATGTATTCCAATATATCAACAATGGTATTCCGCTGATCCCAGTAATTGGGCAATTCATTTTTAAGCCAGTTTCTGCCCTTTGTCGTATCCTCTGCTTTTATGGCCTGATGCAGGGCGGCAAGGATGTTTCGAACGAGCGTATTGCTGAATTTATCGCTGGTGCCCAATCCCCTCATCCCAAACTCCAAAGCAGTCTTAAGCCTTGCCTTGTTGGCGCGGGTAGAGGCAAGAAGGTAACTGTACTCCCTCACGCCGAAGCCCTTTGCCAGTTCTTGATATGCGCCCAGCTGATAAATGCCGTCCTTTTCCAGGTCTAAGCCTTTGATATAAAACCTCTCTTCTGGTGTCAACATCTTCCACGTATAGGAATCAAAACCCTTAGGTATAATGTAGTCATAGGCAATCTTCACAGCTTCATTTATTATCTTCTCAATGGGCGATTCCTCACCCGGTTGCCTTGTCTTTGAAAGTTCATACTGGATGTCTATGTCTTCTATCTTCCTGTAAGAAGTCAGCACCTTCAGCGAAGCCGCATAAGCGGCAAGCAGGTAATCGGTATCGCTGAAATTGGGGTCTTCCTTGTCATCCAGCTCCCGCATGATGTCAATTTGCCTTTGAACCTCGCTTTCAATCTCGGGATAAAGCTCGTCAAGGTACGCGGTCTCTTCGGATGTCTGCTTGCGAAGGACAAGTAGGACAGTCCCTTTTACATAGTTGCCCTGCTTTATTCCGCTGGCGTCGGTTTCAGTGGCTATGTTCCATGCAGCGGTCACCCTCAAACCCGCCGTCCACAAAATCAACGCCAAATCTGCCCATACGCTGACATTTTGATGGGTAAACATTATTATCTGCAGCCCATTATCGGGCATATGCTCCGCCAGGTTCCTGTAAACCTCCACCATGCTGTGCTTGAAGCTTTCTCCAGTTCCCTTTATTGCAAGGGCACGCTTGCTGTCGGCATACCAGTCAGGAAAAATATCAAGGAGCATCTTCTTATCCCATGCAAGGAAAAATTCGGAAAGCTCGTGGTAGTTTATAGCGTCGGCATAGGGTGGATCGGTGAGCCAGATATCTGATTGATTTGTTATTTGTCTTGCATCTTTCACCATATGCAAAAATTCAGGATTAATTAATCGTTTTCTTAGATATAAAATCCAATTATTTCTCAATAAAAATAACGATTTTGTTCCATAATTATACAGGGTATTAAGTGCCTGATTATAATAAGTCTGTTCACTTTCATCTCTTCCAGAATGCCATCGTGATAACTTCGAATTCCAATCACAACATTTATTCACCCCCAACAGCCCCACTACTTTCTCCTTCTTCGTCTTCGCATGCCTATCAATAAGCTCCATCAAAAGTCCGTGTATGAGAAGCTGCCTCGGGTTGAACAGCTGATGCCAGTATGCCCAGCCTCTTGTTCTTATGGGCTCATTAGTCTTTTCCCCTTCTTCAATTATGCTGCTCGGAATATACCCCTTCTCCTGCCACTTGTTGAACCTCTCCTTAAGGAGATCTACAACCTTCTCTTCCCTCTCTAAATCTTCTTGTGTGGGAGCCGTATAATACCTCTTGCCGTCCTGCGTTTCGTACCTTATGCAATACAGCCTCTCCTGAAAAACATCGTCGGGGCGGGGTACAAATTCATGGGCTTCCCATCTGCGAAGGCCGTATTCTACCGAGCCATCCTCCCTTATCCTGTCTTTTCGGATAGCTGCTATGGGAGTTGACACTTTGCAGTGAGGACACACCAGGCTGCTATCACTGACGGTTGCCATCCTTTGCGCAAGTTCCATCTCTTTATCAGTCGCATTTGACTTGATTTCAATATCAAAGCTTTTAGTCTGTGGATTTTCCTTCAAGATAGCAACCGTCTTGGTCCCCTTACCTATGACCCAGGATGGCGCAAGAGGCACCCTCCATCCGCATTCGGGACAGATGGTTTCATTGCAGTATAAATAAGCGTTTGCCCTGTGCCCCTGTTCGTTGTGTTCTATCCCCCACTCGGTAATCTGCTTATCGGCCAGCTCAAATATCTTCTTTTGAAACTTCTTTAGGCTTTCAATCTCCTCCTCGGAACTTCCCAGTATATTCAGAGAAGCCCACGTCAAAAGCATGGCAATGGGATTCAAATCCGAAGCATATACGTCAAATCCCATCCTTGCCGCTTCAAAGGGAACGCTCCCACCGCCGCAGAAGCAGTCACCCACAACCGGAACTTTGCCAAACCTCTTCTTACCCAATTGATGGACAAGCTCCTGTAAGCTCTTGGCATTTGTGCCCAAATGCTCATTTATGACCTGCCACTCGGACTCGGGCAGATTATCTATTTCTTCAGGCCTTAGACAATATTTCAGCTTTTCATCATAAGAAAGCCTATTAAATACAAGCTTTTGCAGCTTTTCCCTATCCTCTTTGGTTATACCCTTCTTATATGCAATTTTCCCATTGGCATCCTCGAAATATCTTTGCCTTTCCTCTTCTGATAGATTTTCGTATATCACCGCCGCAGGAATCGACTGCTTTTTGCGAAGCCATAGCCCCTCTTCATCCATCGTCAATATTTTTAAGAATATCTCCATATCCTTTTTGGGATTGTCGCTTGCAGGCATCAGCAGTCCCAGCAATGCCGCTCTGACAAGAATAAGGGGCTTTCTGCCCCACCATTTCCCAAGCCCTGTCAACGTTTGACCGCTACCTGCCTTTCTCTCTTTATAGCTCTCCTTTGAGACCTTTGAAACAGGAAATTGAACTTCTATAAAAGATGTATCACATCCAAACACACTACCACCCCTTTAGTCGTCTATCTTTCTCTGAAGCAACAAATCAAATAGATCCAGCTGCTTATTGGTCTCCTCAACGGGATTTTCAGTAAGCGCGTACCTTATAGCCTTTCGCCAGCCTCTTTTGTCATAGAGCCCCCCTGTGGCGGCATTGGTCATGGTAAACAGCCACCAGCGCTCCTCCGGCGAGAGCCCGAGCCAGTTTTTAATGGCAACGGGTATAACCGAGGGATCGCAGTCCTCTATTGCCCAGGCCAAAAGCACCATCTCTTTGCCAAAAAGCCGCTGAACAGGAACCTGCCCCGTATGCCACTTGCCGGCAGGCAGCTTTTCCTTCTTCAGCCTTGCATTGAACTCATTTTTTAGAGTATCTTCTATCTGTTTCCATTTGTATTTCGAAATCTCCACTTTCGGCCTGTCCTCTTTTATGTCAATCGTCTGCTCTTTGGCGCCATCCTGCCATTTGAAGCGTTCATAAATGATAACTTTGCCATTGCTGGCGCGAGGTATAATCACCAAAAAATGATGCTGTGACTCTTCGGGAATAAAGCCAAAGCCCAAAACTTGCCTTTTCTCTGCCATTATTGAACGATCTCCTGTTCTTTAAAGTCTTTTAAATCCAATTTCTTTTCCGCCACCCAATCCATAAATTTTTGTCCGCTATCAAAGTGGACAGCATTGCATTCAAAATTGATGTTGACTTTACCTTCATTGACAAAGTTGTCCCTGATGTTGTCTATCCCATTTTCAAGCTTTTCAATATCCACTTTCATGGAAGAATCAAAGGTTAATTCTATCCAGTTTTTATCTCTATCACTGCTCTCTATGTAGAAGGTAACTATAATATCGCTGACCTTGGCTCCGTACTTTTTGAGCAAATCGAGCTCTTTATAGGTCTCGGCCGTATCATTTGTCCTTATACGCCTACTGAGCGTCAACGGCTTCTCAGGAATAATATTTGCTTTATCGTCTCCTTTCTCTATTTTGATTTCCACGGTATCTGAATAGACCCCCGCAGCTTCTGCAACCGCTACCACATAGGTACAGCCTTCAGGCACAATAATCTCGTCCTCGTATATCCCCCCGCTTTCTTTCGGATTGGAACCATCAGTGGTATACCTTATAGGGACCGGGGGAATAGACTTTAGCTCAACAACCTTGTTGCCCCCTTTGCTGTACTGCCGATACTTAAGAGTTATTTTATTGGTCCACTCTACCGGTTCACCCGTTTCATGCTCACCAGTGCTGTCAACGCACAGAAACGACAGTTTAACCTCCTTTGTCCTAAACTCATACGGGTTTTCTACGAGATTTGAGGCTTCGGTGGCTACAGAACCCACCTCATAGTAAATCTTATCTCCATAAAGCGGGGTAATCTTTAGAACCACTTCGCCTGTTTCCTCGTCCCTGCGCAGCTCCTGAATCTGAACGCTGGTTTTTTCTTTGGGGAAAGGTCCCTTATCTATGTATCCGCCATATTCACGCCATATACCTTTCCTAAGCATCTCTTCTTTTAAATTGTCAAGCGCTGTTGGAATATGCCACTGCCACAATGGATTTGTTGCCGCTCGCTCTTTCACATCGCTCCACCGCATCTCTTTTTGCGTAAATATCCTCTCTTCGCACTTCTTCCTGAATATATCCCCTGTGACATCGGTAGTAAACTTCTGGCGCTGTATCAGTACATCCCTTATCTGCTTCTCTCCGTTATACTCGTTACCCACAAACTCCATCAAGAAATCGGCTTTCAAAAGGCCGGCCTTGCTGGGGTAATACAGCTGCGTGAAGGTTTCTCTGGCCGCCTGTAAAAGCTCCAACACTATCCTGTCTCTCTTCTCAAGAGCTTTCTGGTATTGAGGATTGTTGGCGGGAACTTTATCAACGTTTTCCATCCTGTTAATTATTTCATTAATCGCCCTGTGTTCCTTTGCGGCATGCAAGAGCTTTTCCATTGTACTCCTTGAACCAGAGAGAAACATTACCCTGTTCTTGTACTTCTCGTTCTCATAGAATTTTCGCAAGTCAGGATGTAAGCCCGAACCGCCTGTGTATGGTTCAAATAAAACAAGCGTAACCTTATCCTCAGAAAGCTCTATTTCATCAACAGCAGGGAAAACCAGTACTCTCTGGTAACAATCGCCTATATTGGGCTTGAACTTTTCCTCCAGGAAAGTCCTCAATTCTTTTCTAGCGCTGTCATTGTCATAAGAATCAACCAGCGAATTAAGCTCGGCAATCAAGTTTCTGGTATTTTGGAAATACAGCCTGCCGTCCCTGTCGGTATGGAGATACCAGGCACGCATAACAAATTCATCAAGCGCCCTTTTCACACGCCTAATGTCTTTCCCGGGCTCGCATAAGTACCCTATGGTCTCCTGCAGGGAAAGTCCCAGCAAAGCATTGGGCACATCCGCCAAAGAGGAAACCAGTATAAGCTTTGCAAGGTCCTGCATGTGGGATTCTCCCAAAGCCGCATCAACCGTTTCCGCAACCGACTTCCCACTTGAAGCAATATCATGAGCTATGGTATTGGCAAGCGAGGGTTTTACCTGTGTAATAGCACTGAGCATTTCGGGGTCATTTAAGTCAAAATCATAAGCGTGTATCAAATATTTATTTTTCGCCTTTGGATTGTCTCCCCTGTAAAGCTGAGAAACCACAATGCGCATCAACCGCAGCAGGCCTCTTGTCTGCTGAAAACCGGGATTTTCTTTAAACCTTGCATACAAGTCTCTCAGCGAAGGATGGAAAGGATAAGAATCCTTTATCCCAATGAAAATTTGATCAGGCGGCACATTGGTATACCCCATCTGTTTTGCTTCCGAAACAGCCTGTTTATAAGCATTTGCCACTTCATTTATCTCCGCATCGGATGGCAAAACTTTAAAAAGCCTCTTTCTCAAAATATGGTATATCTCGTCAGATGTCATGTTTACAGGTTCAATGTTTATAGCCAAACGATTGACCTCATTCTCAAGTTCCTTAAAAGAGGACTGCAAGAGTTCACTCCCGCTTTCGTATGTAGCCCTCAAATCTGAAATAACCAGGCACACGTTGGAAAGTTCATCTTTATTTAAAGCATTAAATAGGTTTGCCAAAGCAGTGGTGGTCACCACGGCCAGATTAGAATCGCCAATAGGCTTCGACTTTGCATATTCCAAATAAGGAGGCAGCTCATCAAGGAGTATCAATAGCGGCTCTCCCTTTAAGAGGTTCACCCACGCGCTCTGGCCAGGCGCTTGCAGCGGGGAATAATAATCTCTAAACATCTCTTTTTTCCCGAGCTGCTCCGCAATAGCTCCCCATATACCATACGGGGCATCACTTTCCCTTCCTGTAAAGCCAACAACTTTGATCTTCCCCAGGTGGCTGTCCTTGAACTTATCACCCATTATCTTTGTTCGAAATTCGGGATATTGACACAATAGCCCCAACGCAATCATGTTATGCGTCTTACCGCCGCCCATGTTTTGAGTCAATTTAATGATACCCGCTGCGCTCTGCCTATGAAAGCGCTTAAAAGCCGTCTCAAACAATATTTTCATGCCTTGAGTCACGTAGTTTTCTTCAAAAAATCGGTGGGGATCTATCCTATTTTCGATTAGATTTGTCAAATCCAATACATCATCTCTTTTTGTCTCATCGAAAACACTCTCGCGCGGCACACAAAGGTCATATAAAGTCTTCATGTTTAACCCCCGCCCTTCACTTTTTATTTCACAGCTAATAATCAGTAAAAAAAGCATATTCATACAAGAATGCTGCGTAGCTCTGTGTAAGATCATCTCAATTTCTTTGAAAGATACTATAAAAATCATTAAGCTAATAAATAAGTTTAATTTTCCTTATTTGTCATATCACAATACAAAAGAAAAATCACGATGTCGTTACGTTTTTGCGCTAAAGTTAAGTCAATACAATCATGTAAGAAAAGGTTGAACTCCCAAAAAACATTAAAAAACGAGCAATAACTTGGCCACTAAACTCCAGCTCTGAGGAGTAAAAATTTTTCGAGCTAATTGAGGGATGAGATACGAAAATTTTCTTCAAAATAGTGCTAAATATTGTATAATAATACTATATAAAGTCAGTAAAATAGCGCATTTGGAGGGGATTTGGGTTGGTAACGAGAAAAGAAAAAAGAGAAGCAGAAAAAAGCACAAATTTTTTTCTCGAGTTCATAAGGATTAAGAATCATTTTTTAAGGAGTTAAATGAGAAGCTTATGAATGTAAAAGATCCCAGGCATCAGGGTGTTTTCTGCAAGAGAAAATTCGGGAGTGTAAATATTTTTGTGTATGGGAGCTTTTAGCTCCTTTCTGGTATTGTTTAAAGTGTTACTTCACTCTGGTAACAGTATCCTCCTTAACATTTTTATCTTAATTAGGCTTTTGTAAAACCCTAAATTCTTTATTATTCGAAAATCACGGAATACTGCCTGTTATCGCCCTTAACCCCAGAAATACCAAACAAAACTTCGGTAAACCAGGATTCAATGAATATGGTATCCCTACCTGCCCTAAAGACCCATCCCTCCCCATGAAGTGGGATGGCTCCTGCAAAGGTAAAAACAGGGGTTTCAGAAATAAGTTCATCTGTCCTAAAACTACCAAGCTGCCCGGCGGCAAATATATCTGCTCCTGTGAGGATAAATGTACTCCTTCCAATTGCAGAAGAATGTTTTATACTTATCCCAAAAACAAACAACTAGAGCTTTTTTTATTTCAAACAATACACCTTCATTTTCATCTGTTTCCCTCCGACAGACAAAGACTATTTTTTGTTTGCTATACAATTCTCCGGTAGCACATTAAAACGGGCATACTTTTTAAAGGCCTCCCATAATTTTACATCAAAACAGATTGCGGTAACCTCATTATTTGCCATATAGCTTAAAGTCAGGGCAGAGGAAAGATGGATGGCGTCAAATCCTCGCAGGGAATGAGTATAAGTCAGTTCTCCGGCCAGGTCTATCAGTTCGTCGGTGATCTCGATTTTAAAGTAGTTTTTCCAATCTTGCTTCAAGGCAGCAACAATTTCATCATGTGTACCGATATCGATAAGCTTTTCGCGGCAGGCACGTGCAAAGGCGGATCGCGCTTCAGCATAGGCAACTTTAGAAGTGGCAACTATTAAAGAGTTCTGCACAGCCTCCCTGACCAGAGAAGTTCCTTCTTCGTTAATATACAGTTTAACCAAAGCGCTTGTATCAAGATATACGATCATCGTCTATCCTCCGATACAATATCAGAAACGTTTCTGCCTTTACTGGTGGGATGAAGTATTGTCGTTCCTCTAGGCTTTCCTCCGTTCCAGGAAGCGATTTCTTTGTCCAGCATTTCAATGATTCCCTGCGGAAGAGAATTATCTACCGGCATCAGTTTTGCAATGGGTTTCCCTCTGTCTGTTACCTGTATTGTTTTACCGCTCTTAACCAGTTTCAAATAACGGCTCAAAGAATTTTTGAGCTGTCGTACGCCTACATATTCCATAAAAGACACCTCCTTTGTGGCTATATTATAACCTAAATGTAGCCACATTACAAGAGAAAAAACTAGGAATATAAAGCAATTTGATTTCTATAATTTTTTAGGGCGTTGCATTTAATTTTACAACGAACCACTGTCACTTTTGCTTCGGAATTGCATGATAATATAAAAAGGGCTGCACCTTGGGTTACCCAATCAGCAGCCCTTATCTTTATGGTGGAGGCGAGGGGAGTCGAACCCCTGTCCGAAGATGCTTCGGCGAAAGCATCTCCGAGCGCAGTCAGTGTTTTGTCATTCCCTCCATCAGGCTCCCACTGACAGGATCCCGATGTCGGTAGCTTCGTTAGAATCCGGCCTGCCCCCGAAGCAAAGGCAGGTTCGTTCCCCACTCAACCGGCGCCCAACACCTGTAGCGTGGGCACTACAGGGTGGACGTTAGCTGCTTCCTTACGCAGCTAAGGCTAACTGTGCATCGTCTGCACTTATTTTTTCTCCAGGTTGTTGACGCGGTCCCGGAGTCCGCGGCTCGCTTCTTTCGCCTCAACTATCCCCGTCGAAACCCAGTACGCCCCCACGTTATATATCATATTCAATTGTCTATGCAAATGCGCCTCCCAATGCTCCTCCAAGCAACCTACATTTTCTGGCGCTGGCGGAAGGCCCTTTCTATTTCCCTTTGAGCATCGCGTTTGGCGATGCTTTGGCGCTTATCATAGCTTTTCTTACCTCTCGCCACCGCCAACTCTATCTTAACCCATCCCCTCTTTAAATAAACCTTGAGGGGAACCAGCGTATAGCCCTTCTGCTGTACATAACCCGCCAGCTTGTCAATCTCCCTGCGATTTAACAACAGCTTGCGCGTCCTCAACGGGTCCCGATTGAATATATTTCCCTTCTCGTAAGGGCTTATATGCATGTTATAGAGGAAAACCTCTCCATCCTTTACGACGGCATAGCTATCACGGAGGTTGACATTGCCTTGGCGTACCGACTTCACCTCGGTACCTACCAGCACAATCCCTGCTTCGTACGTCTCTTCGATGAAGTAATCGTGCCTCGCCTTCCTATTCTGTGCTATTATCTTTATGCCTTCATCCGCCATCTAATTAACACCTACTACCGACAAAATAACCCTACTTGAACTGATCAAGCAGCACAAATAGGGTTGGACTCATTACCACTTCCTATTCAATTGCAATCAAAGTATACCATACATTAAACAACATGTCAATAAGGGGGTTGGCCAATTTTATCATTCAACCAGCACAAAATCGATATTCCTGGATGCCAGATCAACTGCCACAACCCTTATCCTTACAGCATCACCGAGCCTATATATTTTACCTGTCCTCTGCCCGATGAGGCAATAGTGCTTTTCATCGTAGACGTAATAGTCATCATCCATGGTGCTGATATGCACCAATCCTTCCACAGTGTTGTCCAACTCCACATATATCCCATAATTGGTGACGCCCGATATTATCCCGTCGTACTCCATGCCTATCTTATCCAGCATAAACTCGGCTTTCTTCAAATCATCAACCTCGCGTTCCACTTCATCTGCGATGATCTCACGTTCCGAACAATGCTCAGCCATATCGGGCAGCACGCTTTCAAGTCTGGCTATCCTGGCCGAGTCCAATCTGTTATGCAACATATCCTTTATTATCCTGTGATCCACCAGATCTGGGTATCTCCTGATGGGCGATGTAAAGTGGCAATAATACTCCAACGCTAGCCCAAAATGGCCCGTATTGTCGGGACTGTACCTGGCCTTTTGAAGCGACCTGAGCATGACGGTATTTATTATGGCCTCTTCTCTCGTGCCGTGAACCTGATCCAGCAGCTGCTGCAGCGTCTTGGGATGTATCCTCCCACCGATGCCCTTCAAGTGATACCCGAAATTGTGTATAAACTCGTTGAACTCCAACATCTTTTCGATATCCGGATCCTCATGTATGCGGTACATAAAAGGTATATTTCGCCAGAAAGCATGCTGCGCTATCGTTTCATTGCATATCAGCATGAACTCCTCTATCATGCGCTCGCTGACGCCCCGGGTATACAGCTTAACGTCTACCACCTTGCCATCGCTGCCCAATTTTATCTTTGCCTCGTTAAGGTCGAAATCTAGGCTGCCCCTTCTCTTCCTGCGCTTGTTAAGTATCTCGCTCAAGCGCTGCATGTTTTTTAAATCCTCCAGAAATTCCGCATACTTGGGCAATAGTTCTTGGTCGTTTTCCTCCAATACCTTGTTGACCTCTTCGTATACCATGCGCATCTTGCTGCGGATAACGCTTTCGTATATCTGGTAGTCCACAACTTCGCCTTTATCATCAATTTCCATCATGACGGAAATGGCAAGGCGATCCTCATTGGGATTTAAGCTGCATATACCGTTGGACAACTCGGGCGGCAGCATGGGAATTACCCTATCCACCAGGTACACGCTGGTCCCCCGCAGATATGCCTCCTTATCCAGAGGTGACCCTTCCTTCACATAATGGCTTACGTCGGCTATGTGCACGCCCAAAAGGAAATGCCCATTTTCCAGGATTTCCAGGGAAACCGCATCGTCAAAATCCTTGGCATCGGCACCGTCGATGGTAAAAGTCCGTAAGTGCCTAAAATCCTGACGCCCCACCATGTCCTCTTCCCGCACCGTCTGGCTGATCTCTGCTGCAGCAGCCTCAACTTCGGCAGGGAATTTCTCAGGCAGCTTATACTGCCGTATGATGGACAAGACGTCAACCCCGGCATCATCCTTATGGCCTAGAACTTCGATGATTCTCCCAACAGGATTCCTTCTCTGCTCAGGCCATTTATAGATCTCAACCACTACTTTATAGCCCGTTTTGACATCAATACCATCTAATGAAGGTACAAATACATCCATCCCAATTTTGGGGTCATCGGGCACCACAAAGCCATGATGGCCCTTGCCGTTGGCCTCAAAGGTGCCGACGATAGTCTTATTGGCACGCTCAAGCACTTTGTATACCTCTCCCTCACGGGATGGATAAGCGTATGCACCGGACAAAAGGCGCACTATTACCCTGTCATTGTGCATGGCACCATTCATGTTCTCGGCCGATATATACACATCTTCTTCAGCAGGGTCATCGGGAATCAAAAAACCAAACCCCCTGGGATTTCCTTGGATCCTGCCTATTATATACCCCAGCTTTTCGGGTAAGGCATATTTCTTCTTCTTTGTCTGGATGATCTGCCCATCCTTAACCATTTCATCCAGTACAGATTGAAGCATCTTCCTCTGAGATGGCGGAATTTCAAGGGCTTCCATAAGCTGCTCTATATACATCGGTGGCCTTTTATCTTCTCTTAAAATCTCGATTATCCTGTCTTTTATCCTCAAGCCTTCTTTCCTCCACTTCATCAGTATTAGTTTAGTCTTGTTAGCATTTGCTTATGGTACTGTGCAGCGTATAAATGCTGCTTGTACTTTCACAGCTTGTTATATAGTTTAACCATTTTTACATCACCACAAACAAAAAGCCTTAGCATTATATGAGATCAGTTCATCTTTATCCTCAATTATTTATCGCACAAAGGCTACCAACTATTCGGGAATGCTACTATGGCTTCATAAAAAACTTGGTAGCCTTTGTTGCTGCCCTTAATTTCGAAAGGTGCTTTACGCTCCCTCTGCAGACTAACTATTTCAACACTAACCCTGATTACTCAATCACAAACCCAGGTCAGCGGCTATCAATTGCATGGCTTCAATGGCCAAGCCGATGAACTCTTCCAGAGAAAGCCCCAGCTCCTGGCAGCTCATGATCTGCTCCCTGGAAGCACCTCGGGCAAAGGATTTTTCCTTGAATTTTTTCATCACAAAGTCGGTATCCACGTCGGCCAGCTTTTTACTGGGCTTAACCAAGGCAGCAGCCACTATCAAGCCAGTTACGGGGTCAGCAGCATACAATGCCTTATCGAGTTTGGTCACCCGCGGATATCCTAGGGCCTCATTGTGAGCTTTGACGGCATTAACCTCGTTCTCCTTCATACCCGCTTGCGCCAGCATCTGGGCGCCTATTAGCCCGTGTTGCGATGGAGAATCGGCCGTCCTTTCATAGTCGACATCATGAACAAGCCCTACTACACCCCATCTTTCCTCGTCCTCCCCCAGTCTCCTGGCCAATGCCCGCATGACCGCCTCGGTGGCAAGCATATGCTTTATCAGGTTGGCATTTCTGACGTTTTCCTTCACCATCTTAAGTGCTTCTTCTCTCGTCATCCTTGATTCCCCCTTTAGATTTTTAACCGCAAATTTTCCATTATATGGCTTTAAGCTTCCCTTCTCTTCTAACTTTGCACGGTTGATGGAGAGCCCGTCAGTCAGAAGCAACATAAAGGGGCATTGCAATTTTAGCGGCTAATAGCTGACACAAATTCAATACTTTAATACCATTTTATATAACAGAAAAAACGACCCGTGGGTCGTTTTTGTCACACACTTTCCAAACTTATATTTATACCCCTCTATTTTTCTCTAATAAAGTTCCCTTCTTAACTGTTTTATCGTTATCTCATCATTCTTCCGTTTAATCGCCCTGTTTAAGGCCATTCCCTTCAACAAAATGCCATCTATCAGCCTATTTACTATTCGAGAATAACCAAAACCAACGTGATCACTATAAACAACACCGCCGATATCTTGGTCCACCTGTGGAGCTTCCCTTCAAAGCTTCTGGCCTTGTTCTTGCCAAAAAACGTCTCGGCACCCCCCGCAATGGCTCCCGACAATCCGGCCTTCTTGCCCGATTGGAGCAGTACAACCGCTATGAGAAAGATTTCAACCAGCACAAGTAATGCAGTAAGTATATACTTTACAACCGCCAATGGAACTCCTCCTTCCTACAGATGACAACCCTATTGTAGCATACCATTACTATAAAATCAAGGCAAAATTTTCAACGGTCAGCTATTCAGCTCATATTTTAAGCACTAACATTATAGTAACGTCACTTCACTGCAAAAGAAATCCCCCGCCTTGTAAAGCGGGGGGATTATTATCTTACTTTACTTATTCTTCAGATTGAACCAGGCTTTTAAGCCTAGGTACTGCGCTACATCGCCCAACTCCTCTTCTATCCTCAACAGCTGGTTGTACTTGGCAACGCGATCAGTACGGGATGGAGCACCCGTCTTAATCTGCCCGGCATTTACTGCCACCACCAGATCAGATATTGTAGTATCCTCGGTCTCACCAGAACGGTGTGATACAACCGCTGTATATCCCGCGCGATTTGCCATTTGGATGGCATCCAGCGTCTCGGTCAAGGTACCGATCTGGTTGACCTTGATGAGAATGGAATTGGCAACTCCCAGCTCGATGCCCTTTGCTAGCCTCTGGGTGTTGGTTACAAACAGGTCGTCGCCCACCAGCTGGATCCTGTCACCCAGCTTCTGCGTAAGCAACTTCCAGCCATCCCAGTCTTCCTCGGCCACGCCATCCTCCAGCGATATGATGGGATATTTGTCAACCAGATGGACATAGTAGTCCACCATTTCGGCTGCTGTCCTTACAACGCCTTCACCTGGGAAGTGGTATTTCCCATCCTCTTCATTGTAAAGCTCGGTGGCCGCAGCGTCGATGGCAATGCGGATATCATCGCCCGGCTGATAGCCTGCTTTTTCAACGGCCTCAAGGATCACCTCGATGGCTTCCTCGTTGGTCTTCAGGTTTGGAGCAAAACCGCCCTCATCGCCCACTGCTGTGCTGTAGCCCTTCTTATTGAGCACCGCTTTCAGGTTATGGAATACCTCGGCGCACATGCGCAGTGCCTCTCTAAAGCTGGTGGCGCCTACCGGCATAATCATGAACTCTTGAATATCCACGGTATTGTCGGCATGCTTGCCGCCGTTCAATATGTTCATCATGGGTACCGGCAGGACCTTTGCGTTAGCACCGCCTATATACCTGTAAAGCGGAAGCCCCAGCTGCTCTGCGGCAGCTTTTGCAACTGCCAGCGATACGCCCAGAATAGCATTGGCACCCAGTTTGCTCTTGTTGGGCGTGCCATCCAGTTCAATCATCAGCTTGTCGATGGCCACCTGATCCAGCGCATCCATCCCGATAATTTCTTCAGCAATGACCTTGTTTACGTTTTCTACAGCCTTTTGTACGCCCTTGCCCATGTACCTCTTCTTATCGCCATCCCTTAGCTCCACGGCTTCAAAGGCACCTGTAGAAGCACCGGAAGGCACAGCAGCCCTGCCTACAGCTCCACCCTCCAGATACACCTCTACTTCTACAGTGGGATTGCCTCTGGAATCCAGAATCTCTCGGCCTATAACATCAACAATGGTGGTCACGGCTTTTCTCTCCTTTCTCTTCAGGCTTTATCTTAGTGTAAATAACTCTTTCTTCGTAAAAGGCTAATTCCCTTTTAAGTTACCTCTTTTTCGCAATTTCAATGCCTAAACCATAAATAGGTATTCGTCACAAAGTCAACTACAAGGTCACTTCTTGCTGCATTGTAACACAAAAGGAATTTTTCAAGCGCTTCATTTCTTCAAAATCAAGCTTTCCCCCGTCATCTCTTCGGGCTTGTCAAGGCCCATCAGTTCCAACATGGTTGGTACTATATCGGCCAATCGGCCTCCTTCCCTCAAGGTAACATCTTTCCTGGTATCGTCTATCAATATAAAGGGTACGGGGTTTGAGGTATGAGCCGTGTGCGGCTGGTTAGTCTCAAAATCCCACATCTGCTCAGCATTGCCGTGATCGGCCGTCACTATTACCTTGCCACCCCTTGCTCGGACGGCCTCCACTACCCGCCCTACGCATGTATCCACCGTCTCCACCGCTTCAACTGCCGCCTCCATGACGCCTGTATGCCCTACCATATCGCAGTTAGCGTAATTCAATATGATCACGTCATATTGCCCAGAAGCAATACGCCTCTCAACTTCCTCAGTCACTTCAAATGCGCTCATGGAGGGCTTCAAATCATAAGTTGCAACCTTGGGTGACGGAATCAACACCCTGTCTTCATTCTCGTTGGGGTACTCTACACCACCGTTGAAGAAAAACGTTACATGGGCGTACTTCTCAGTTTCAGCAATCCTCAGCTGCTTTTTGCCCAGCTTGCTTATATATTCGCCAAAGGTGTTGGTAATAACCTGCGGTTCATAGGCCACATGGATATTGGTAAATGTCTCGTCATACTGGGTCATAGATACAAAACACACGGGGAAATAACCCTTACCCCGCCTAAACTCGTTGAACTCAGGCTGGATAAAAGCACGGGTGAGCTGCCTTGCCCTGTCAGGCCGGAAATTAAAAAATATGATCGAGTCGTTGGGCTCAATGGTGGTAACCGGCTTCCCGTCCTCAAGCACCACTGTGGGACGCACGAACTCATCGGTTATATTGTCCCTATATGACTGCTCCACGGCCTCTACGGCTGAAGAGGCAAACTCTCCTATACCCAAAACCATGGCATCGTAGGCTTTTTGCGTGCGATCCCACCTCTTATCCCTGTCCATAGCATAATAGCGCCCCATCACGGTGGCAATTTTGCCGAACTGGTACTCATCAAGCTTTTTCTGAAGAATTTCGATATATGACTTGCCGCTTGTAGGCGGGACATCCCTTCCATCGGTAAAACAGTGTATATAGACCTGCGGCAAACCGCTTCTCTTTGCCAGCTCTACCAGCGCATACAGGTGTTCAATGTGGCTGTGAACTCCTCCATCCGACACCAGGCCCATCACATGTAGCTTTGTACCATGCTTTTTGACATTCTCTATGGCAGCTAAAAGGGCCTTATTGTTAAAAAAGCTGCCATCCTCTATGGCCTTGCTGATGCGGGTAAGCTCCTGGTATACTATTCTGCCGGCACCGATGTTTAAGTGCCCTACTTCAGAATTGCCCATCTGCCCTGCAGGAAGCCCTACATCAAGGCCGCTTGCCCCTATGGTCACATGCGGGTACTCCTTCCAGTACCTATCCAGATTGGGGGTCCTGGCTTGGTAAACCGCATTCCATTCTTTCCGATCGCTCAACCCAAACCCATCCATTATGATGAGAACGACCAAATCCTTCTGCATATTTTCCTCCTAATATTTCACGATTTTAGCAAAATCCTGCGCCTTCAGGCTAGCGCCCCCCACCAGCGCACCATCAATCTCGGGCATCCCCATAAGCTCGGCGGCATTTTCGGGCTTTACGCTTCCGCCATACAGTATCCTCATCTGTTGAGCCGCCTGACTGCCCAGCACCTCTCCTACGACCTTACGTATGTAACCTATAACCTCATTAGCATCGTTGCTGGAAGCCGTCTTGCCCGTACCTATTGCCCATATGGGCTCATAGGCGATGACCACTCGATGGGCCACATCAGCATTTAAACCTTCTAAGGCTGCGCGGGTCTGTTTATCCACTACTTCCTCGGTAATTCCTTGCTCGCGCTGCTCCAGCGTCTCACCAACGCATATGATGGGGATGAGATTATGAGCTACGGCAGACAATACCTTTTTGTTTACCATTTCATCGGTCTCGCCAAAGTACTGCCTTCTCTCAGAATGGCCAATTATGACGTATTCCACATCCAACTCCTTCAGCATACCAGGGGCTACTTCACCAGTAAAGGCTCCCTGCTCTTCCCAGTGCATGTTTTGGGCACCCAGCTTGATGTTGGAGCCTGATAGAGCCTCCTTAGCAGCTGGTAAACAAACAAAAGGAGGACACACAACTACTTCAACCTGTGCATCCTTCACCAATGGCTTCAATTCATTTATGAGAGACACCGTTTGGGACGGCGTCTTGTGCATCTTCCAGTTTCCTGCTATGATGGGTTTCCTCATACTCAACTCTCCTTAATATCACATCCCAACCTACCTGCCCGGGAGAAAACCCCCGGGCAGTTACTGGTTGGGTAATCTATATAAAATTTAGGGGGCAATATTAGCAACTCTATGTCGCTTTAATAATTGTCTTTTATTTTAACACAACATCTATCTATTTAACATAATCTTCATCCGCATGTCAATACCTCATTTTAATTTGTAAAAAGCAATTTTCAACTCATTTGTCATTAAGGGCTGCAATTCCCGGCAGCACCTTGCCCTCTAGAAACTCCAGGGAAGCACCGCCACCCGTCGAAATATGGGTCATCTTATCGGCAAATCCCAGCTGCTCTACAGCAGCGGCCGAATCACCGCCGCCGATAATGGTAGTACCACCGCATTCGCTTACATATTTGGCCACAGCTTTTGTGCCCTCGGCAAAGGCGGGCATTTCAAACACACCCATGGGCCCGTTCCAAACCACGGTCTTGGCCTTCTTAATCTCCTCGCCAAACATCTCCCTGGTCTTCGGCCCAATATCCATGCCCATCCATCCGGCTTCAATCTCGTCGCTATCCACAACCTTGTGAGGTGCATCGGCTTTGAACTCCTGAGCCACCACGTTATCCACAGGTAGCAGCAGCTTTACGCCCTTCTCCTTTGCCTTTTCCATCAACTGTTTTGCCAGCTCCACTTTGTCCTCTTCTAGCAGGGAATTGCCCACCTCATATCCCTTGGCCTTGAGGAAGGTATAGGCCATACCCCCGCCGATCAGGAGAACATCCACCTTGTTGATTAGGTTTTCAATTACGCCTATCTTATCCGACACTTTGGCACCACCTAGAATAGCCACAAAAGGCCTCTCCGGGTTCTCCAAAGCCTTGCCCATGACTTCAAGCTCCTTCTGTATCAGGTAACCCGCCACAGCCGGCAGATAATGGGCTACTCCTTCAGTGGAGGCATGGGCCCTGTGGGCGCTGCCAAAGGCATCGTTGACGTATATATCTCCCAACTGTGCTAAAGCCTTGGCAAACTCTGGGTCGTTCTTGGTCTCTTCCTTGTGGAAGCGGACGTTCTCCAAAAGGACGACTTGGCCTTCCTTCATGCTGGCAACAGCATTCTTGGCGCTCTCCCCTATAACGTCTTTTGCCATGATGACTTCCTGGCCCAGCAGCTCGCTTAAGCGCTTAGCAACGGGTGCAAGGCTATACTTGGGATCAAATTCGCCCTTGGGCCTTCCCAAATGGGACATAAGTATTACTTTTGCATTATTCTTGATCAGATACTGTATGGTGGGAAGGGCAGCCCTTATGCGCCTATCGTCAGTGATATTGCCGTTTTCATCCATGGGGACATTGAAGTCAACGCGAACCAGAACGCGCTTGCCCCTCACATCTATATCCTCTATGGTTTTTTTGTTCACAAAGATCACTCCTTTTACATTATAGGCCCTTGGATGCAATGTACATAATGAGGTCGGCTACCCTATTGGAGTAACCCCATTCGTTGTCGTACCAGGCTACCACTTTTGCGAGAGTTCCCTCTATTACCATGGTGGACAAAGCATCGACTATGGATGAACGAGGATCTTGCTTGAAGTCTATGGATACCAACGGTTCTTCCTCGTAGCCCAAGATGCCCTTCATGGGTCCTTCTGCAGCCTCTTTCAAGGCAGCATTGATCTCCTCTGCAGTAGTCGGCTTCTCCAGCTCAGCCACAAAGTCTACTACCGAGACGGTAGGTGTGGGCACCCTCATGGCAAACCCATTGAGCTTACCCTTCAGCTCGGGCAATACTAGAGCAACGGCCTTAGCAGCACCAGTAGTAGTGGGAATAATGGACAGCGCAGCTGCTCTCGCCCTTCTCAAATCCCTGTGGGGCAGATCCAGAATCCTCTGGTCATTGGTATAGGAGTGAACTGTGGTCATAAGCCCTTTCTTGATGCCGAACTTCTGGTGAAGTACCTTCGCGACGGGAGCCAAGCAGTTGGTCGTGCACGAAGCGTTGGAGATGATGTGGTGATTTGCTGGGTCATACTTGTCCTCGTTAACGCCCATAACAACGGTGATATCCTCATTCTTCGCAGGAGCGGTAATGATGACCTTCTTTGCACCGCCCTCAATGTGCTTAACAGCCTTATCCCTGGAAGTGAAAAGCCCTGTAGACTCAATTACGATGTCTACACCCAAGTCCTTCCATGGAAGATTAGCGGGATCCTTCTCGGCCAAAATCTTGATCTCTTTCCCGTTTACAACCAGGGAATCCTCTTTTGCGACGACCTCGCCATTGAATTTGCCATAGCAGGAGTCATACTTCAGCAGATGAGCCAACGTAGCGGCATCGGTTAAGTCATTGATGGCCACAAACTCGATATCGTTGCCGTATTTGTCCAAAGCTGCCTTAAAAGCATTCCTCCCTATTCTTCCAAATCCATTAATACCAACCCTAACTGCCATATGTACATTCCTCCTCGTTTTAAATTTTTTATTATAAACCCATGAAACCATGGGATCTATACATAATGCTCTAATAATATATCACATATACATTACAACCTTAAACGCTCAATTGTCATCAATTTCGGCCAGGCGTATCATTTCGCGCGCTGCACCCTCATCGGTCACAAGGATACCCCTTTTCCAGTGTTTAAAGGCAGCCATTATGGCCTGTGCCTTTTGCCTTCCGCCTGCCACGGCTATAACCTTGGGGATGCGCCTTAAGTTATCCATTTTCAGCCAAATGGAATTGCAAGCATAGACTATTTCGCCCTTTGCGTTGAAAAAATACCCAAATGCCTCGGCTACAGCGCCACGCCTCTCCAGCTCCCGCTGCTGCTCGAGCGTGAAGTTCCTCCTTTGCATCATATCCTGAGCCCGGCCTATTCCATAAATAAGTATATCGGCATTTTGAAGGTTGTCAATAACGCTTTTTATGTCCGGTTCATTCAAGAGCGTCTCCATCGACTCGGCTCGCAGCTGGTCTGGTATGTGAAGCAGCCTGTATTGCCCTCCCAATTTCTTGGCAAATATGGAAGCTATCACGTTAGACTGGTGCTCGACGTTTCTACCCATTCCCCCTCTGGCGGGCAACACGACTATATCAGTGTTGTCGTTGACAGGAGAAAGAGCATCGGCTACTGCACCTACGGTGGAACCGCCGGTCACAGCAATTATATTACCCCTTTTAATGATGCTCTCCAAAAATCTTGCAGCAGCTTTGCCTATATCCTTTAAAACCATGGCATCTTCATCCACATCCCCGGGAACCACTATGGCCCGTTCCAAGCCTAGTATACTCCGCAGCTTCTCCTCCAGCTCGCTGAGCCCTTTGAGTTGATGGGTAAAATCTTTAAGCCCCTCAAGCAGCACCTCGCCTTCCGGCGTCACCCTCATCCCCGAAGGGCCAATCTCGAGAAAGCCTGCATTTCTCAAAAATTCCGTCTCGCTGCGGACCACCCTTTCACCCATGCCCAAACGCGCTGCTAACGTTCTCCGGCCTATCGGCTGAAAGTTATATATGCTGCGCAATATAGTATATCTCTTCTCATATACTTCTATTAACTCTGGCACTATTTTCTTAAGAAACATGTGGGTCTGCGACATAGGCCCCACCCTGGACAGAAATTATCCCACCGTGCAAAAAACATCCCACCCCTACCATAAAAAATAGACGTATCGTCAGCCATCTTTAGATTACGCTTCTTATTTTATATTAAAAAGCCAAGAATTTCAATACAACCACAACAAAAAGTTAAAAATTTATCAAAAAACATCTCAACTCAAAAATACCGTGGGGAGTTTGAACGTATTTGCCCTGAACAACTAAACTTATGATGCAGACGTGCATGTTACAATCATCGGCCACCGCTTGTGCGGTCAACGGCTTAATATATCCGGGCCCACCATCCAAAAACTCCTTTTGCCTTGCAACGATGGACATGGCTACCTTATTGAGGGCCATCCTGCGTTGCTCCACAGCCTTAATGAGCGTGATAGCAGAATCCAGCTTACCTGCAATATATTCTGAAACCTCCTTGTCCAGATGGGGTTTTTGTAATAGATTTAAATACATCCTGTTTATGCGCAGCCGAGGAGCAGCATGCTCCAGAACAAAGACATGGTATTCTTCCCCTATGCGCTTTACCACAACGTCAGGAATGATACATCTTCCTTCCCGCAGGCTAGCAAACCATCTTCCCGGTTTGGACTCCAAAGAACGTATGAGCTTCCTTATACGCTGAACCTCATCAATAGGAATTCCTATCTTTTTACTTATGACTTCCAGCCGATTGTGCATCAGGTCCTTCAAATGTTCGAGTATTATAGCTCTTATGAGGGGCGTAGCTTTGCCCATTTGAGACAGCTGTATCAGCAAGCATTCTTTGAGGCTCCTGGCTCCCACTCCAGGAGGATCAAGGGTCTGAACCAGGCGAAGCATGCGTGAAACCCTGTCCCTATCAACCTTGAGCGTTGCGGCTATTTCGTGTTTGGATACCAGTAGGTAACCATTTTCATCCAGATTTTCAATGATGAAGGCGGCAATCCTTTCATCATTAGGGGAAATATCCATGTCCTTGAGCTGTGACATAAGGTGCTCTTGCAGAGTAATCCCATTGTACGCCATATTATGGGATTTATGATGCCTCTGCTCCCCGGCATCCGCATTAGCCATATCGTCGGTATCGTCATTACCACAGGCTTCCTGAAACCTTTCATCCATGTCCACCGGAAATCTGGTACCGAAGGCATCGCCTGCTTCCCCTTTGAAATCTTCCTGCATCTTAATTAAGGGATTTATCTCCATCTCTCGCTGTATATGGCGATAAAGCTCCTCAGAAGACCACCTCAGCACCTCACGTATCACCGTACCATCAGCATCATTATCCATCCGCCCCGCATTAAAACCAAAGCTCTGACTCACATGAGATTCCCCCCAATAAGACAGCCATAGCTGCTTATTTCAAGCATACCTCAATATCAGTATATTTCAGGTTTCAGGCTATTATATCCACCACCGCAAAATAGGTCCAATCTATGGTTGACCATTTGTTTGGGACCTTAACCTGCCTTTAAGCTCCAGTCCCGGAAATCCCAGCTGCCTCAAAGCCTCATACACGATGATGGCCACCGAGTTGGACAGGTTCAGCGATCTAGCCTCGACCCTCATGGGGATCCGTATGCAGCGGTCATAATATCTCCTGAGCAAGTCCTCAGGAAGTCCGGCCGTTTCCTTGCCAAAAAATATAAAGCTATCAGGGGTATACCGCACAGAAGCGTAATCCTTTGCCGCCTTGGTGGTGGAAAAATAAAAATCTCCTTGTGGATACTGCTTAAATATCTCGTCAACCGAATCGTGATAGTGTATTTCCACCAAGTGCCAGTAATCCAGCCCTGCCCTCTTGAGGTATTTATCCTCAGTGGAAAACCCCAGCGGCCTCACCAGATGAAGGATGCAGCCTGTAGCGGCACAGGTACGAGCTATGTTTCCCGTATTTTGAGGAATTTCTGGTTCTACCAAGACAACGTGCAAAGGCATGATAACCCCCCTTTAAAACCCCGTTTCTTTCAACCACCCTTTCAAAATCTGGGCTGACCTTCTAAATCCTTCCTCTTCAGACTGGCTTAGAGGAAGCGCCAACACCCGGGCGACCCCCTTAGCGTTGACCAGCGTGGGGAGGCTCAGGCATATATCTTCCACTCCATAGTAACCCTCCATAAGCGACGACACCGGCAATACCACGTTCTCATCCCTCAGTATGGCCTCGACTATGCGCCTTACAGCGAGGCCCACCGCATAATAAGTGGCGCCCTTGGCTTCGATTATCTTGTAGGCCGCATTCTTCACCTCTTCGAATATTCTCATTTTTTCATCGCTCTCGCAGGCCCGTCCACACCTCAAGCAGTACTGCTCTATCGGCATTCCGGCTATATTGGTGATACTCCAGGCAGCCACCTCGCTGTCACCGTGTTCGCCTATGATATAAGCGTGAACATTTTGTGGTGCCACATGGCAGTGCTGCCCCAGCAGGAATCTAAAACGCGCGCTGTCCAACACGGTACCAGAACCCATAACCTGAGAAGGATTAAGCCCTGAAATCTTAAGGGTTACGTAAGTCAATATATCCACCGGATTGGTGACCACCAGTATAATGCAGTCCTTGTTGTATTTTACAATATTAGGAACTACTGAGCGAAAGACCTCTATGTTTCTCTTGAGCAGATCAATGCGGGTCTCGCCCGGCTTTTGAGCCACCCCTGCGGTTATGATAACCACATTGGAATCAGCACAATCCTCATACGTACCGGCGCGTATCTTGACAGGGGGAACAAAAGCTATACCGTGATTGAGGTCCATCACTTCGCCTTCCAGCTTCTTCTGATTTACATCCACCAGTACGATTTCGGACGCTGTTCCACCCATCATCAAAGCATAAGCGGTGGTGGCGCCAACAAAACCAGCCCCAATTATGGTCACCTTATTGCCGTAATATTTCGATTCCATGTTATTCACCTTCCCTTTAAATCGACATCTTTATTTTAGTGTCCTTTTTTATATTTTACCACAATTTTAAACTGATGTTCGCCTATACCAGTAAAAGTGCGTTCTGAAGTAGAGTAACCCCCATCAGGGTTTTTTATGCCATAGCGTCAAGAATCCTTCAAAAATAAAGCGAAGCTTGTGCCGCTTTAGAAGGACCCGCAATGCCATCTTGGAACAGCTCAATTAGGCCCAACGTCATACTTGCGCAACCCCTGATTCAATGGTAAAATGTGCATAAAGCAATGATAAAGTGGAGTGATATCCCTTGTCAAACATAGTGCGCCAGATATTCGAGCAAAAGCTAGAAGAGATATACAGCCGCCTGCCTTACAGCGTAAATTTAACCGGCTTTAGGAAAAATTTTTCATCTTTTAAAGAGGTATTACGGCAAGTTGAGGGTGACCGGAACAGCGACCGAGAACAGCCAGCTGAGCAGCTCAACGAAAAAATTTCCACTGTGAAGGCACGGGCCACCGCTGCCCAAAACCGTGCTGCTTCTATCGATGTGCATCTTCAACAGCTTAATAGTCAAAAGTTGTATAGCTCCTGGTTGTTTGCTCCCCTGTCGCCTCAGCTAGCTACGGATGGGTTATTTTCATTGTTCAGCTCTGATACCGATTCCACGTGGGCGTATAACCTGTTACCGTTTATGCAGTTATATTTACAGCAGTTAAATGGGAATGGCACCGGAAATGCTTTAAGCCCGCTGATTGCGTTGCAGCCATATCAGTGGATGACATATGCCTGGCAATCGCTAGCCAGCCAACCAAGCTTTCAAACCCAATTCGATGGCATCATAGAAGAGGTAGCCAGCCGATATGGCATAAATCCCCAACTCATCAAGGCCATCATCAAGGTGGAGTCCAATTTTAATCCCTATGCCGTATCGCCAGCCGGCGCCATGGGCCTTATGCAGCTCATGCCAGCCACCGCCCAATCCTTAGGGGTAACAAACCCCTTTGATCCGGCACAGAACATCGATGGCGGAGTAAGGTACCTGCAAGGGTTGCTCAAGCGCTTCAACGGAAACCTGGACCTGGCCCTGGCGGCTTATAACTGGGGCCCAGCCAATGTTGAGTCAAGTAATATTACCGACTTGAGCGACCCCGAGCAGTTTGCAAAGCTGCCTGCTGAAACTCAGAATTACATAAAGAAAATTCGCCAACTGCTCACCCCTTAAAGGATAAAAACCTTATAGATAAGCCGTGATGCAAGAAAAAAGCAACAGCCCTTAATAAGGCTCCGCCAATTGCTGAATCTAAAAATCGCAATAATAGCCATAGAAAGGTTATAAAAAATGGGTTACAGCCATAGTGGCCATAACCCCTTGCGCTGAGCGTCAGTTGATGTTGATCTTTCTGCCGCGCCGTGTATATTCCTCGGCTTTGGGGAGCACAATTCTCAGGATGCCGTTCTTGTAGTCTGCCTTTACGCCGTCCTCCTTTACGCCTTCCAATAAGAAGGTACGGGATATTTCGCCGTATCTCCTCTCGCGGCGGATGTAATTGGCTCTCTCCTCTTCAACGGCTTCTTTGCGCCTTGCGGAGATGGTCAACCTATCGTCAAACAGTTCGACGTCGATATCTTCCTTATCAAATCCCGGCAGTTCAACCTCGACGATGTATTCCTTATCGGTTTCTTTGACGTCGGCGCGCATGCCGCTTATGCCCGTGCCAAATCCCGTTAAAAATCCCATATCAAATAACTCATCCAAAATATCTCTCCCGAAAAAGTCTCTTATCCATTCGCTGGGCGTCAAATCTGAACGCCTCCTACCGAAGGGGGTAATACCACGCATCATTGACAACACTCCTTTCTTAAAGTATTTTTGTTTTACCTTAATTTATTATAATTTCTTCCTCAATTTATTATATTTCCTTCAGCGTCCGCTATTATTATAGAAATAAAAGTCAAAGTAAGTCAAAGTCAGTTAGGTTTTATTATAGAAGAATAGGTTTCAATATTACCTATTCTTCCCATCAAAAATAGTTTTTTCCCTATAATTCTCACCATTGCTTTAATTTGCTTTTATATCCTTAAATTTATGCACAGCGTGCCATAAGGGCGTATTGACAAAACGGTTACCGAACCCTTCCCAAAGATGCTTTCCATAAGCTCAACATATCCATCCAACAATTCATTGGGCATGAACACCAACACGGTACCCGCAAAGCCACCGCCGTGTACCCTGTATGCCCCTTTACCGCTGCCCTTCAAGAAGTTCTCGGTTACGCTCAAAGCCAGGGTAATGCCCTGTTCATGGGGCTCCTTATTGGTATAGCAGTTCTGAAGCCATTTCCATGAGCTATCCCCAGATTCGTTCACCAGCCTCAAAAATTCATCAAAATCTCCTCTTTCCAAGGCCTCTACCTGTCGCACCACCCTCTGGTCTTCGGCCAAAAAGTGCATGGCTCTGAGTATGGCACGGTCCCCCACCTGCTTTCTGAGCCTGGGGATATTTTGGATGACATCTTCCATGGTGATCTCCCTGCAAACCTTCTTTCCCAGTGCGCTGGCTACCGCCTTCATCTCACGGGGCACCGAGGCATAATCATCGGTAAGATCAGCATGGCTGCCTCCCGTATTGATGACCAGTAACGAATAGTTTTGGGCTGCAAAATCAAAGCTTATCTTTCGTACAATGGGATTATCAAAATCCTTAAAGTCGATGGTGACAAATCCGCCTACTGCACAGGCAATTTGATCCATCAGCCCGCAGGGTTTGTTGAAATATACGTTTTCGGCATATTGCCCTATCTTGGCTAGGAGTATCTCGTCTATTCTGCCATCATTGTACAGGTAATTTATGATGCTGCTCAGCAGCACTTCAATACATGCTGATGAGCTAAGCCCAGAACCGCCCATCACATCGCTGGTAATATAAGCATTGAAGCCACCGATTCTATAGCCCAGTTCCCTCATGCGTTTGGCAATGCCTCTTATAAGCGCCGAGGTGGTTCCCTCCTCCTCCTTCCTAGGAGCCAGGCTGTCCAGTTCTACCACAAAAGGCTGTGGATATCCTTCGGAATACACCCTTATGACATTATCCGATGATGGCGCTGCCACTGCGATAGCGTCGAGGCTGATGCCTGCTGCCAGTACCCTTCCTGCATTGTGATCTGTATGATTTCCGCCGATTTCTGTTCGGCCAGGAGTGCTGAACATATAGAAACCCTTGGACTCCTCTTGTGGGAAAAATCGGTAATAGCTTTCCACTGCTTGCACATACCTGTCAATCTGCTTTTCGATGATCTCCGGAGAATGACCATATAGCTTTGCTAGTAAATCCCTGCCCTTTTCGGCCTTCAGCCTTTCCTTGAGCAACTCCAAAGTCATCATGACCTTTACCTCCCCATTTAAAACGCTTTCTTAAAAACGTTTTATCCGAACAAGACACTTGCTGATATGATGCTATGCACATACCAGCTGGCATACATGCAACAAACCCCATTGCCATATGGCACACTTCATTGCTATCTACCTGCTTAGCTGCAGACTCGCCCATTGCTTTAGGACTAATATATTCCTATGACAGTTCATCCTGAGAAAATATGTTCATACAAGTTAAAAGCGCTGGATAGCCCATAAAGCCGCTCATAACCTTTTCATCCCAGCCGTCTCCAGGAAGCGGTCAAAAGCCTGACGTCCCTCCTTGGTAGCCTTAAACACCCCCGCGTGATGCAATACCTGCAGGCACTTCTCCCCCACTGCTTCTTTAATAACTCTTTGAGCAGTTTCACCATCGAGATTGGTACCATACTTGCCAGTCAACTCTTTAATCCAGTGAAGGTGTTTGTTGAGGGGATGGGACTCCTGATTGATATCATCGCTCATAGGCTTTTTCCCGGTCAGTATATCGCAGATAGCCGCCAGCTCGTCCTTCAGACGGCCAGGAAGTATAAACAGCCCCATTACCTCGATAAGACCTATGTTTTCTTTCTTTATATGGTGAAGCTCCTGATGCGGATGGAATATGCCCATGGGATGCTGCTTGCTGGTACGGTTATTCCTAAACACCAGATCAAGCTCATACAGCCCGTCGCTGCTCAGCCTTGCAATGGGGGTAATGGTGTTATGGGGTACTCTCTCCCCTTTCTCATTTATAGAAAACGCCAAAATGTCGACCGACGGGTCGGAGTAGCTCCTCCAAATCTGAAGCAGCTTGTCGGCCAACTCTACCAACACCTGCGGCTTTGGATGGCGTAGCCTCAATACCGACATGGGCCAGTGAACCACGCCTATTTCGACATCGGGATACTCCTGCGATTTGAGATAATATTCTATAGAGGCCCTTTCCATCGGAAAAGTATAATAACCGCCCTGGAAATGATCATGATTGAGTATAGAACCGCCCACAATAGGAAGATCTGCATTGGAGCCAATGAAATAATGGGGAAAGTACTGTAAAAATTCGAAAAGGCGTTCAAAAGTCTCCCGGCTAATTTTCATGGGTACATGCTGCTCGCTTAATACAATGCAATGCTGGTGATAATACACATAAGGCGAATATTGAAAATACCACTGCTCGCCCTTAAGCTTTATGGGCAATACCCGTAGGGTCTGTCGTGCCGGATGGTTGATTCGACCGGCATAGCCCACATTTTCGGGGCATAACAAGCATTTTGGATACCCGACCTGCGGAGCATTTTTAAGGGCAGCTATTTCTCTGGGATCTTTCTCTGGTTTTGTAAGGTTTATGGTTATCTCCAGTTGGCCAAACTCGCTCTCATGCTGCCACTTTATGTTGCGGACAATGCGGCTTACGCGTATATAATCTGACTTCAGGCAAAGATTATAGAAATCATCGGTAGCGGCTTTTACGCCTCTCTCGGCCTTTACCCTGTTGAAACGCTCGATAACCTCTGACGGTTTTGGCATCAGAAGGCCCATTATACGCGTGTCAAACAGGTCCCTATAGGTAAGAGTATTTTCGGGTATAAGCCCCCGCTGAACGGCATAGTCCAGCAGTTCTTCCAGTATGGGCGTGGCCGTCTCTGGTACCTCCAGGTTTTCAAGGTTTAGAGGTTGCGGATAAGGCTCATCTATCTTAAGCAAGTCCAACAGCATGTTCCTGGTATAGGTGACATCAAACCTGGATATCATATCATTGGCCAGCGCAAAAGCCAACAGCTTTTCCACCAGGTAAGCCGCCCGCTGCTGCAAATGGTCCATGTTTACACCCCTTTCAGCCGACGGTTGCGGCAACTATCACCATATTGAGGCTCGAAAAATTTTAAGCACAAATAAGCACAGCAAGAGCAGATTTCCCTGCTCATTCCAGTGACAATTATAGCACATTACGCTCCGGCATTCCATAAAATAACCAAATGCGCGCAAATTTTAATTTAGGAATGCAAAATAAGCTTAAATGCAACCTCCAAATTTTATTTTGTCCTAAATACTAAAAAGCCGATTATAACATTAGATCAAGAAAGAGGCAAAGCAGATAGATACATTCATGAGGAATGGCATAAAGGAGGGCACGAGAATGGACATGACCAGCAGAGGCTACTATACAGTCATTCCTTTATCAATGCGGGATTTCGCACAAATGGATCGGCAAGCGACATGTGCCCAAACTCATGGGTTACCTTGCCATCCACCAGAAATTGAATTTGCCTTACGTTATCGGTATTAACAGGGTCAGTGAGCGAATTTACGATGGCATAGAGTGCTAAAATTTCACCCGTACTTCCAAGCCCTGAAGCATTAAACTTGGAAGGTAGGTCAACAAAAGCAGTTTTTCCGCTTACATAGGCCTTGAGATCCCCCACCGATATGTTGGACGGGATAACTGCCATATGCCCCTCCTGGCTAGGCCCCTCGATCAGCTCGTTTAATATCTCGTTTATTACATCTTTAGAATCATTGCTTATAACCCTGTACTCCGGAACCAGATTCATGGCATCCTTATCGCTGAAATATACCTTGATCCTTTTACCCAACTTAAATAGCAAGCTATCCTTATCGAACTTCCTGTCTAAAGACAGGGATACCAACGGGGCATTTACATATTCACCGCTTTCATCTTGATAATATATCCTTATCCAATCTATCCCGGGCAAACCCGTCAAGCTGTAAACCAGGGAACCCACCACCAGGGTCTCGGAGTTGGTTTCTTTGTTAAATGAGAGTTTAAACTCTTTCGAAAAATAAAGCTCAACTCCCCTTGATGAATCAGCATCCTCCACAAACTTAACGTCCATAAGCTGAGCCCCAGCAGGTATAGTAGAGTACAGGCCTTCGTTCCCTTTGGCCGGCCCTTTTAGTAATTCGCCTACTATCCCCTCAACGTATTTCCCTTGACTGATAGGAATATCCCTTATTTCTGGAACCAAAAACCTCCTTTCGTAATCCTGGAAATATATTTCCCTCTTGATATACTTGACATCGCCCATTGAAATAAGCTTCTGCTCTTCCAATCTAATTCGTTCCACATCGTTTGGGTATTTCGTTAGAAGCCCTAAAATCTGTCCATCAGCCTTACCGTTATGGGTAAGTTCATAGCCATCCACGTATATCTTCACATACTTAGCTTCCTGAGATTCCAATATGGTGTTTACCAGTGCGGCCCTTGCAATGGTGATATCTTCACTCTTCAAAAATTCCTTTGACAAATATACGCCCACTACATTTCCATATTTCTCTACTTTCTGTAGCGTCACATTAGGTGGTACCACATGTTTCAGATTTTTAACCCTCGGCCCCTGCAAAAATTGGTTTATGATGACACCCAATAGCTGGTCTGTTTTAGAGAGAGTAATAGTTCGTTTCTCGGACTCTAACCTATTGGTATCCGGGTTATAATAGTACAACGTCATATCAACGGGATAGACATCAATATCTTCGAATATATACTGCAGATTTTGATCTTGCTCTGCACTCCTTAATGCTCTAAAAAAATAGTTTTCGGCTACATTCCCTTCGTTCTGCTGCACTCCTATCTTTTCATCTATCTGGTCATTTATCTGGCTTCTTGACATCGCACTACAGGAAACCAGTACCGCGGCCACGGCTAGAGATACAACTATCCAAATAAACCTATACATGCTATCCCTCCTTTGCCATCAGCCTGTCGACCATACCCCATTGACCACCAAAGTCTTCACCTTCATCCGCTTTTTATTTACAACAAGCCACTGCCTTTACCTTGCTTTAAACCCTCACTTTCTTCCCTATTAAACATCGCAATTATTGTTAACCTTATGTTCAGCTATTTCTACACTCCGTAAACCTAAAAGTCCATCATTTGACCGCGGTAAAAAAGCTTGGCACTCTCAACTTCCAAATTCCCTCTTCATTTACCAGCCTCAACACTTCACTTTCACGGCTTTCCTTTTTCCCGTTGGCATACTTGATTGCATAAGTCACCGTAACAAAAGCCTCTCCATCGGGCTTAATCTCCTCGCTCAATATAAAATTGTTGCTATCAAACTCCAAACCCGCAACATAAGCCGAATATATCTTTTGTATCTCTTCTATAGGTAGGCGCTCGGTCCCATCGACATTCTTTCGCGCAAGAAAAGCATCGATCCTTTCCCAATCCGGCTCACCCACCAGGGAATTAAATACCTGCCTTACCGCTTCAGAGGGGTTCAAGATAAAACTCTTGTTACGCGTAAGCGCCATGACTGGGGTGTCCTTATCAACATTGGCCGTTTGCGAGGCTATGAGCTCAATTCCCATTTCTTCATACGTAAGAGCCCGATTGTTGACCAGTATCTTCACCCTGTTGACGCCGTCTAACTCGGTGAGCGAGTTTACGATGGAATAGACACAAAGCCTCTTCATCTGCGCCAACACATTTTCCCTTTGCTCTTCCGGTACATTATCCTTACGCACAGCCGCCAGATCTATATCGCCCCTAAACTCTTCGCTAAAATTTACAAAAACGGTATCGCCATTACGGGTAACATCCAGCAGTTTTACATTGGGTGGCATTATAGCAATCCGCTCAAAGGTAGGGCCTTTGAGCAGCTCGGATACTATCACATACTCAATAGACTGGCTTCCTTTTTGCACCACCCTTTTTTCGGGCACCAAATAATCAGCCAGATAGTGTTTGAAGTACAAAGTCACAGTGACCTGGCTGATCTGAGGTTCAGGGTTTATATACTTCTCCTCCTGTTTGTCGTCCGAAAGGTCTTTCCTGTTAAAAAACATTATCCTGTCAAAAAAGATATTGCACCCTACCAACATAACAATTACAACCAAAGTAAAACCCATTATCAATAAACGCCTTAAACCGTACATTACCATATCCCTTCTCTAATTACCATTGCTTTTTTAATTATATCAAAATATTTTTACAAAAAATTTAAATAACTCTAACAAAATAGCAATGCGGCTACTGCGTCATAGATCTAAGCGGTAGCTCTATATAGAAAGCGCTGCCCTTCCCTTCCTCGCTCACTACTCGTATATTCCCTCCGTGTTGCAATACGATCTTCTGTGCTATGGATAGCCCTAATCCGGTACCACCCGTGGCTCTCGACCTTGCCTTGTCCACCCTGTAGAACCTATCAAAAATGTGCGGCAGGTCCTTAGCCGGTATCCCTATTCCTGTGTCGCTCACCTTCACCACCGCATTATCTGTTCCCTTATAAACCTCAACAGTCACTCTACCTCCTTCCGGCGTATATTTAATGGCATTATCGACGATATTGCTCACTACCTGACGCAACCTGGTCGCATCGCCATACACTGTCAAGCGATCGTCATAGAAAGCCTCAAGGCGTATGTTTTTCCTGTGTGCTAAAATCTGCAAGCCCTTTAGCGTGCTATCCACCAACTCCACTAAGTCCACAGGCTCTTGTTTCAATACTTCACCTTCAGTATCTATTTTCACCAGCGTCAACAGGTCGTTTATAATGGCATTCAGCCTATCTATTTCGGAATCTATATCCTCCAGAAACTCTCGGTAAACAGATGGATCATCGACATCCATGTGAATAAGCGACTCTGTCAACACCTTGATGGCGCTCAAGGGAGTCTTAAGTTCATGCGAGGCATTGGAAACGAATTCATTACGTGCCCTATCCAGGTTTTCAAGCTTCTCGCTCATGATATTGAATGCCTCTCCCAGCTGCCTCAGCTCTTTGCTTCCTCGCACCTTTACGCGCTGGTCTAAATGCCCTTGACTCATCTTCTTGATGACATCGGTCAATTCTTTTATGGGCTGTGTGATAAATCCCGATATCATATAGCTGGCTATGATGATAATAGCACTGGTAACTATCAAATAGATGCTTACTTTGGTTTTTACCTCGGACAGCATTCGCTCAATTCGGGACAAAGAAGTGGATATGATCACCATACCAATGATTCCCTGTTTCTCGTGTTGAATGGGTGCATAGGTGTACAATACTAGTTTGGCATCGCGGGAATTCTCGGGCCTTATATACACTTCCTTGGGTTCAACGCTCTCTCCAGCAAGCACGGCCTTGATTTCAGGAAAAAACTGGCTCAAATCTTGCTTTAAAAGGCTATCGGGCCCATACACGATGTTATAGGAATCGTAATCCACCACCCCATTTTTATTCAATATAAGTATTCTAGTGGCTTCCAGCTCTTTGTTGAAAATCTCCTCTCCCAGAGCTTGTAGATCATATACTATACTGGCAAGAATATCGGGATCACCGCTGGCATAACCATAAGAAACAGCCTGGGCAACCCAGTTAGCATACAGCCTAAAGGCATTCTTCTTGTTGTCGATCATGTACCTTCCCAGAATGTCCAACACTGATATGCCTATGAAAGTGAAGCCAATCAAAATTATTATCAAATACGTTATTACAATTTGCCATCTAAGGCTTAAAAAAAAATTCCTATTTGTCAGCAAAGTAGTAACCCACTCCCCATTTTGTGAATATAAACTCGGGCTGGCTTGGATTCTTCTCTATTTTTTCACGCAGCCTACGTATATGAACATCCACCGTCCTCACATCGCCAAGGTATTCATACTTCCAAATGAGCTCCAGCAAGTTCTCGCGGGTGTATACCTTACCTGGATTGGTAACAAACAGCTTGAGTAGATCAAATTCCTTTGCAGTCAAATTGACTTCTTTGCCATCTATAGTCACGCTGCGGTTTGCCAAATTGATGACCATATTTTTTACCCGAATAATCTGCTTGTCGTCTTTATTGGTTTCATTAATCCTCCTAAAAACAGCCTTAATCCTGGCCTTTAGCTCCAAAATGTTAAATGGCTTTGTTATATAATCATCGGCGCCGTATTCCAGCCCCAGTATCTTATCCATATCCTCCCCTTTAGCCGTCAGCATTATGACAGGCACCGACGATTTTTCCCTTATCCTTTGCAATACCGTCAATCCATCCAGTTTGGGTAACATCACATCCAGAATGACGAGGTCATATTGATTTTCGTCGAACATTTTCATGGCTTCCTCGCCGTCATATGCGGCGTCTATGAGGTAGCCATCCCGTTCCAGGCTAAACTTAAGCCCTTTTACGATAGCAGGCTCATCATCCACCACCAGCAGCTTCTTCGGCATAAGCGCTGTCCCTTCCTTTCATAAAACCTTTATGCACAAATTTTATTGTACCATATAGCAAATATAAAATCAATTTTGCCGAGCCAAGGGGCCTCACCAGGAGGGCTTCGAGAACCTCTTAGTGACAATCGTGCATCATTTAACCGTAATCAAGTCTTTAAGCTGCTCAAAGGTCTTTTCCCCAATCCCCGATACGTTCTTTAGCTCTTCTATGGATTTAAACGGCCCATTCTGCTCCCGGTATTCTATGATCCTCTTGGCTTTGCTGGGGCCAATGCCCGGCAGGGTATCTAATGTGGCCTCGTCAGCAGTATTGATGTTCACTTTCTGCTGACCCTGATAGGACGTAGCACCTAAAACGGTAAAGCTTGGTTCCGACAATTCCTCACCTATCCTAGGAATTTTGTACATGCCTTCATCCTGAACTTTAAGAGCCAAGTTTACTCTTTCCAAGTCTGCATTTTCTAAAGCCCCACCTGCTAGCTCAAGCACATCTATAAGGCGGCTGCCCTCCTCCACCTCTATAACCCCTGGATACCTCACTGCACCCACGATATACACCTTTATCTTCCTGGAAGACGGCTTGTCCTCATCAAAGCTGTATTGTGCCGATGCCTTTCCACTGGAAATAGCTTCTCCAGAAAGCTCTTGGCTTATATCCACAGATTTGCTGCTGTCAGTAAATGCATCCTTGAAAATGAACGCCGCGGCCGACAAGGCCAGAACAGTGGCTATCACAAGTAAAACCTTCTTTTGATTGACATCGAGGTTGAGCATGGCTATCACCCCACCCCGTCAATCGCATCCAAAATATATGAAAGCTTTATACTTTTTCTTATGAGGTTGAATACAGAGAATTGTTTAAAAATATTTTACCACATTTTTGCAACTAATTCATCATTCTTTAACTTTTTCTGTACAAACAGGTTAATAATTGTTATACTAAAAAACGAGATACCACTACTAGGTAAGGGGTCTTTGACGATGAAACGATTTTTTGTTTTAATAGTAGCATTGTTTGTGCTATCATTTAATATTTCAACATCAGCAGCGATGCTCAACCCTGAGAATTTTCAAACCCAGGATGAAAATGCTGAGTTTGCAGGAAACGCTGAGCTTCCAGACACTTCAACCCTAGAACTGGATGCTGAAAGCGCTGTGCTCATCGAACAGGAAACAGGGAGAGTGTTGTATGAGAAAAACAAGGATGAAAAGCTGTATCCTGCAAGCACCACAAAAATCCTAACAGCCTTGCTGGCAATAGAAAACGGAAACCTGGATGAAATAATTACGGTAGGCAACGAGGTCAACCTAACTCCCAGGGATAGCAGCTTAGCCTGCATCGACGTAGGAGAACAGATAACCTTAAAGGACCTGCTGGTAGGGCTTATGGTATCCTCAGGCAATGATGCTGCTCTCGCCATAGGGGCCCACATAGGCCGTACCGTGGCAGGGAATCCCGACATGCCCTACACCGAGGCCCTGGACAAATTTTATGAACTCATGAATAAAAGAGCCGCGGAGTTGGGAGCAACAAATTCACACTTTGCAAACCCCCATGGCTATCACCATCAAGACCACTATACCACCGCATACGACCTGGCTCTGATTGCCAGAGAAGCGATGAAGCACGAGGTTTTTCGCGAAATCGTACAAATCACCTACATGGAATACCCCGATTGGAATGAAGTGGATAAAAATGACCCAACCAAAAAAGCCACTCGTTACTGGGTCAATAAAAATAGATTGCTGGACAAAAACAGCAAAGAATATTACTATCCTTATGCTACCGGCATCAAAACCGGATATACTTCGCAGTCGGGTCATTGTTTGGTATCTTCCGCCTCAAAAGATGGAATGAACCTCATTGCAGTGGTGCTAAAAAGCAGCAAAAACGGCCAATGGACTGACTCAATAAAGCTGCTTGAGTACGGATTTGAGCACTACACCATTTATGAACCCCTCAAAAAGGATCAGGTTGTCACCACCATAGAGGTGCACAACCACGCTTCTGAGGATCCGGGGATTGTGGACATCGTGGCAACCCAGGGCTTTCGCGATGTAATAGCCAAAGAGGATGTGGCCAAGATACAGCAAAGCATTGAATGGTACTATACCGATGAAAACAATCAATTGCATCTGGAAGCCCCGGTTTACAAAGGACAGGTGGTAGGCAAGCTCACCTATAACTTAAACGGCAGAACGATATGGGAAGGCGAGCTGATTGCCGCAAGGAATGTAGAAAGGGAAAAAAACATAATTGAGAGGATAATCCCCGGCTCCGATAACGAGTCACACAGCACCAGCAAGTGGTATCCCAGTATCTGGATTGCAGTTGTCATATTGCTCCTTGCACTGATAGGCTTTATGTTTTACAGGATAAAGCGTAGAAGGCGAAGGAAGTATATTTTGCGGTGGTATAGGTAAGATTTTCCTTACTAAAGCATATTATGGAGGAACTATAGGTGGCATATATTAAACAGCTCAAAATCGTTGGCTTTCCCCATATAGTGCAGGCATACGATGATTATCAGAAGAAATATTAACATGTGCCCCACAAGAAAGGGGGATATTCGTTTGGAATATCCCCCTTTTTTCATTTAGCCTATTTAAACTGCTCTTGTCTGTTTAAGCATCAATTTGAAAGTGCCACATACACATGCGCAAGGCATACCTTTTGTTTCCCCCAAGCACCCTAAAAAATACCCATCACTTCACCACGATATTGACCAGCTTCTTGGGCACCACAATGACCTTTACAACGCTCTTACCCTTTATGATCTCTTGTATCCTGCTTAAGCTTAGTGCCCTATCCTGTATTTCCTGCTGCCCGGCATCGGCCGGCACCATCATGCGATCCCTGACTTTTCCATTGACCTGGACCACCATCTCAATCTTTTCCTGCTCCAGAGCCTGTGGGTCATAAGCGGGCCACGACTGTGCATGTATGCTGCCCTCATGGCCAGTGACCTCCCACAGCTCTTCGGTGATATGTGGTGCAAAGGGTGCTAGAAGCAGCAACAGGTGAGTAATGGCTTCGCCCAGCACTCCCATATCTTTCTGCCCAGCCACGTTGTCCTTATACTGGTATATAGCGTTTACCATCTCCATAATAGCGCTTATAGCCGTATTGAAATTGAACCTCTCCTCTATATCAATCGTTACCCGCTTTATGGTGTTGTGCACCACATATCGAAGCTGCCTATCCTGCTCCGACAGGTTAGCAAATGTTTCCCCTTTGACGTAATGCTTACAGGCATCCTTACATTCGGTGACCAATCTCCACACCCTGTTGAGGAAGCGATAGCAGCCCTCAACGCCTTGATCACTCCACTCGAGGTCCCTCTCGGGTGGCGCTGCAAACAATATAAACAGCCTTGCGGTATCTGCCCCATATTTGGCTACAATATCTTCTGGGCTCACCACATTGCCCTTAGACTTCGACATCTTGGAGCCGTCCTTGAGCACCATGCCCTGGGTCAACAGGTTGGTGAAAGGTTCATCCACCGGGCACAACCCCATATCATACAATACCTTGGTGAAGAACCTGGCATACAGCAGGTGAAGGATGGCATGCTCTACCCCACCAACATACTGATCCACCGGCATCCAGTACTCAGCCTTTTCCCGACTAAAAGGCGCCTCAGCATTTTTAGGATCGGTAAATCTCAAGAAGTAAAACGACGAGCATACAAATGTATCCATTGTATCGGTCTCGCGCCTTGCGGGGCCACCGCATTGCGGGCATGTGGTGTTGACAAACGACTGGCTCTCAGCCAGAACGGACTGCCCCTTGCCGGTAAACTTAACATCAGTGGGCAATATCACCGGCAACTGGTCCTCCGGCACCGGGACTATCCCGCATTTGTCGCAGTATATAATGGGTATGGGTGCTCCCCAGTAACGCTGACGGGAAATCAGCCAGTCCCTCAACCTGTAGTTTACATGCCTCTTGCCTATGCCCTTCTCTTCCATGTATTCGATTATCTTTTGCATTGCTTCCCGATTTGGCAGGTCATTAAACTGCCCGGAATTTATCATTATGCCTTGTCCCTCAAAGGCCTGTTTCAAATCAAAGACATCTACGCTGTCGTCCTCGGGCTTGATAACGGGAACTACGGGCAATCCATACTTGGCAGCAAATTCAAAGTCACGCTGGTCATGAGCCGGAACGCCCATAACAGCTCCCGTTCCATAATCCAGCAATACGTAATTCGCTATATACAGCGGAATCCTCTGTCCGTTCATGGGATTGATGGCATATCGTCCGATGAATACGCCTTCCTTCTCGGTTTCCTCCGAGGTGCGCGTGATCTCATTCATATACTGCATCTTATTTATAAAGGCCCGTACCTCGTTCTCATACTGGGTTCCCTGGACCAGCTGGAGTACCAATGGATGTTCGGGTGCCAGTACCATATACGTCACGCCGTAAATAGTATCGGGCCTTGTCGTAAACACAGTGATAACCTCACCGCTACCTTCTACCGTGAAATTTACCAGGGCGCCCTCACTGCGGCCAATCCAGTTCTGCTGCATCACCTTGACCTTTTCCGGCCAACCGGTTAGCTTGTCAATGTCCTTGAGCAAGCGCTCGGCATAGTCGGTGATCTTGAAAAACCACTGTTCCAAGTCCTTTTTGCCCACCAAGGTGCCGCAACGCTCGCAATGACCATTGACTACCTGTTCGTTGGCCAGGACGGTGCTGCAAGAAGGGCACCAATTGACAAAAGACCGCTTTTTATAGGCCAACCCACGCTTGAAGAATTGCAGGAACATCCATTGGGTCCATCGGTAATAGGTGGGATGACAGGTAGCCACCTCCCGCTCCCAGTCGTAGCTTATCCCCAGCCCCTTAAGCTGTTCCCGCATATTGTTTATATTATCCCATGTCCATGTGCTGGGATGAATTTGGTGAGCGATGGCTGCATTCTCAGCCGGCAGGCCAAAAGCATCCCACCCCATGGGGTGCAGGACGTTATAACCCTGCATGGTCTTGTACCGCGCTATCACGTCACCAATGGAGTAATTGCGTACATGCCCCATGTGCAGCTTACCCGATGGGTATGGAAACATCTCCAGCATATAAAACTTCTTCTTGTTGGGATCCTCTGTCCTGCGAAATGCCTTCTCTTTTTCCCATCTCTCCTGCCACTTTCTTTCGATCTCGCTGAACCTGTACTCCATAACGGTTTCCCCTCCATATATTAAAGTAACCTCCCACACCCCAAGCCAAATGCACTTCTCCTTCCTTCACCGTGGGAGGCTTACGCAAACGGATCAATATTTTAACGCATCCAAGTAGCAATCCCTTTATATGCCCAACTTTAAGCTCCGCTCTGTCCATCCTACAACCTTATAATAGCCTTTAATAGCCACCCGTTACAGCATCTACAAAACGTTACAGCATCTACAAAAATAGAATTGGTAGAAGGTTGACCGTCCAAGCATCCCCACAGGAGCGAGAGCTCCAGTTTTACCCTTCAACCGATAGGATCTGACTGTCAGCCCACAACCTTTCGAGATTATAAAAAGCCCTGTCTTCCCGATGAAAAATGTGCACTACTACATCGCCATAATCTACAACCACCCATCTCCCATGCCTGTATCCTTCCTTTGCGCGGGCTTCAACGCCCTGCTGGCTCATACTCTTTAGCAGCTCATCGCATAAAGCCCTTACCTGTATTTCAGTATTACCGCTGGCTATTACGAAGTAATCGGCGATGATGGTCAAACGGCTGATATCGAGTATTACTACATCCATTGCCTTTTTAGAATCTAAAACCTTTGCAATTTGCAAAGCTAATTCCCTTGAGTTGTTATGCAAATCCTTCCCTCCACCTCCGTTTTCTTTACTTTATTATATCCATTATACACAATTTGTCAACATAAGTGACATCGGCCATCAGTTTTTGCCCTTGTAGCGCTTCAACATGTCGTTCCACGCCTCCACCGTCCTGGGATGGAGAAAGCGGTCGGTATCCAGCACATACTTGATAGTTCTGCGTAAGGCCATAAGCACCGCTTTGTCAAGGTCGTCCATGGCCGCTTGCCTCAGATCCTCCACTCCGGGAAAATCCCTGTTGGGCTCTATATAATCAGCCAGGTATATTATTTTATCAAGCAAGGCCATATCCCTTTTGCCCGTGGTATGGCACTCAATTGAACTCAGTATCTCCGGATCCTCAACTCCAAACACCTGCCTGGCTATTACTGCTCCTGCGGGGCCATGCAATAAAGCCTCATTTTGAAACTCCTCGGCTCCAAGCTCAATTTCGGCCTCCAATGCCTTGCTTATCATCTCCTGCCTTGGCAGGCCCTTGGCGCAATCGTGAAGCAGCCCTGCAAGCCTCGCTTTATCTACATCGGCTCCATATCTCTCAGCCAGCATAACGGCACAATCCCTCACCCCCAGGGAATGGACATATCTTTCCTCATCCATCATATCCTTTAGCTTCTCGCATATTTCCGTTTCCTGCATCGTCGCACCCATCATATTGACTACCTCCTGGCACTAAAGTTGCATATACAAACGATTTTTATATATATATTCTTCTACCGGCGCTGGAACGAGATAGCGTATGGACTTGCCCTGTCTTATTCTATCCCTGATATCGGTGGAAGATATACCCAACAGCGGCCCATCCACAGTATATATGGATGCCCCCATCTCCTCTTTCAAAAACCGTATTTCCTCTTCAGCCAAATCATACCCCGGCCTACCATACACCACAAAATGGCAGCACTTCACCACCCGAGATGCCTCTCGCCAGCCCTTGATCTCCGGCAGAGTGTCACCACCTATTATAAAGAAAAACTCTACGTTTGCTGGATATATCCTTTTTAGTTCCATTAAGGTATCCACGGTATAGGTAAAACCTTCCCTTTTTACCTCTATATCGCTTATTTCAAAATAGGGGTTGTCTATTATGGCCATCCTGACCATTTCATACCTGTAGGCAGCCGGAGTTACAGTGTAACCAGCCTTGTGGGGAGGATTCCCTGTTGGAATGAATAACACCTTATCCAGGCCGCATTCCTGCCTGGCCACCTCCGCCATTATGAGGTGTCCCATGTGTATGGGATCAAAAGTTCCCCCTGCTATCCCCAGCCTTATAGGCCGTACGGGCTCATCATATGCAGCTGTATCCTCACCGCTCATAATGTCCGGCACAACCAATCCCGTCCTTTTAAAATCAAAATTCTTATTAAAAGAGATATTCAAAGCTTTTTAATTTCAAATAACCTCCACGGACAATTGGCCAAAATAAGTGAAACCGCTTTTGAGCAGCCAATAAATCGATATCTATTATAGCACAAATTGCTTGAAATGACGAATAAGCCCACTTCTTTTAGGGAAAAATTTCCTAATAAGGAGGTTTCGGCTATGAACTTTTTAAAAAGGCTTTATGCCAAAATTGGCGAATGGAACTATTACCTTGAAGGAGGAGATAAACCTACAACTATCGTAAGCTGGGTAATCGATGCCATAATGCTGGCTGGCGCAGCGCTGATCACGTCATACCTATGGTTTGTGTATAAGACCAAAATCCCGTGGCTATCGGTCATCTTTGCCATTGTGATGACCGCAACCATCAGCGTGGCATACTTCAAGTTGAGAGCAAAACAGCTTGAAAGAAAACGACAGGCAAAGCTAAACAGCATAGCAGCTGCATACAGAAAAAGGGAGCTATTGGAGCTTACGCCCCAGCAGTTCAAATGGCGCCTTGTAAAGGCACTGCTTCAAAGCGGAAAATTTGAAGACGTCAAAATAGACAAAAGATTTTTGAAGGCCATATATCAAGGCAAACCGGCGCTCATAGGCTTTTATCACGCACCTTACAGCCAGCAGGTACCTCCCTTTGAGGTGTATAAATTCTTGAAAATCCTGAAACACTGTGGTTACAGCATTGGCTTCTATTTCACCTCGTCAAGCTTCAGCGATACCTGCCACACCATCCTACAAGATCATGATGACGTTAAGCTACACCTGATAGATGGCGACGGGCTAGTTAAAATGATGCAAAAATCAGGCATTTTCAGTGACCAGGATGCCATAAACTTCTACCTCAAAAGCGAGATTGAAAAATCAAGGCTCAGAAGAAAACAGGCCAGGAAAAAGCTCCTTACCCCCGCAAAGGCCAGAACCTATATCCTTTACAGCCTCTTGTTTTTGGTAGCATCCTTCATCTTTCAGTCCTACTCTATCTATTACCTTATACTATCGGTATCTTTCGTACTGCTGGGCATTTTAGGGTACATCGCCCATCCCAGCCCCAAGGATGTCAGGCACCAGGAAGAAGCCTTTAATGACTAATTTACATGGCTTGAAAAGACCTCGACCGATAATCCATAAACACAGCACTGTTCCATGGGCACTGTTCCATGGAGTAACGGTTTTGTCCTAATTGTGCCCAATAACCTAATATACACACTTTACAGGTGGTACAGCAATCAAAAATTACGCAAGCACTCAACAGAAAATCTGGCTCCAGTTTAAAATAAAATCAAAGTAATATGTTCACTTTAGGCTCAACAGACTACGTCACCTAACTAAAGCTCAAGGCTAATAAAAACATGACCACAAAACGAAAGGGCAAGCCTCTTACGGCACTGCCCTTTTTAAGTTTCAATTCATAACTCATACTTCCAGCTCTTTGCGGTTTCTTCTTCTGTGCAGCTCATACTTTGGGTCGCCCTTTTTCCAACCGCTTCTGGTCTTTTCAATGACCGTGGTCTTGGAAGTATCGATAACAAATTCACCTTTGGCAGCGCAGTAATACATGGGCTGACCCATCTTACAGTTCTGGCACTGAATGCACTCCATAGCCGCTTTTCTTGACCCCCTACTAAACGATTTGATAATACTCACTCAATGAACTCAAACTCCATATCATGTATACGCACCGTATCGCCGTTTTGAACGCCTTTCTCCTTTAACGCATCAATGATCCCTCTCCTTCTCAGTGCCCTTTGAAAATACTGTAGTGAATCGTAGTTGTCCAGGTTTACGCTGGCCATCAACCGATCCACAGCCGGACCTGATACCACGTATACATCTCCATCACGAGTAATCTCAAAGGGCTCTTGGTCTGGTATATTTTCGTAAATCTCTGCCACCTCTTCCTCAAAGGATTCAACTGCAGGAAGTTTTGCCAGCATCTCAACTATCTCCCAAACCAGTTCTTTGAACCCTTGATTTTGAGTGGCAGAAACCGGAAACACCTTAATCCCCTTCGGCTCCAGTTCCTCTTTCAGCCGCTTTACGTTATGCTCTGCTCCTGGTAGATCGCACTTATTGGCTGCTACAATCTGAGGGCGCTGTGCCAGCTCTGTGCTATAGGCCTCAAGCTCCTGGTTGATGATATAGAAATCCTGCACAGGGTCCCGCCCTTCCATCCCCGATGCATCCACCACGTGAACCAACATTCGGGTACGTTCTATATGTCGTAGAAAATCATGCCCCAAACCTAAGCCTTTATGCGCTCCCTCAATCAAGCCGGGAATATCGGCCAATATGAATGAATGTTCCCTGTCAACCTCCACTACCCCCAAATTGGGCGTCAGGGTAGTAAAAGGATAATTGGCTATCTTGGGCCGAGCAGATGTGAGCACAGAGAGTATGGTGGACTTGCCCACGTTGGGAAAACCGATGAGCCCCACGTCGGCAATCGACTTTAATTCCAATACCACCCATCTTTCCTCTCCCTTTTCGCCCGGCTGAGCAAATCTAGGGGTCTGACGCGTAGGAGTTGCAAAGTGGGCATTCCCTTTACCACCACGGCCTCCGCGTGCCAGAACCTTTTGCTGACCGGGATGCGTCAAATCTGCTAAAACTCTGCCCGTCTCGAAATCCCTTATAACAGTACCAGGCGGCACCTTAATAATGAGGTCCTCGCCATCTTTGCCTTTCATGTTATTAGGTCCGCCATTATGTCCCGATTGGGCTTTATAATGCTTCTTGTATCTGAAATCCATTAAGGTGCGCATGCCCGGATCCACGACGAAGATGACATCGCCACCATCCCCTCCGTCGCCCCCATCGGGGCCACCGCGGGGAACATACTTTTCACGCCTAAAGGAAACGGCTCCGTTGCCTCCGTCGCCACCTTTTATGAATATCTTTGCTATGTCTACAAACATCGTATCACCTGAACTTCGATTGTGCGCCAATATTATATAATAAAAAATCCACAATTTTCAACAGAGAATCCTTTGTCAAATTGAGCGCCGCAACATAAATGCGCTCCTGATGATGCAATACTCATATCGCGGCACCCCAACCTATAATAGCGCATTTAAAATCTCCCGTCCTTTATTATTCCGAAAAATCTTAAAAAATAAAAAAAAGATGGGGCATTTCAGCAGGGGCGAATGATTCCACAGGCCAAGCGCCTGCCCGCGTTTCCTGCCGGCTGCGAGCGATAGTCATCAGGATTCTCGTGAATTATGACCGAGTGCCCCACCACATCCCAAACCTTAAATTTGTCCGTAAAGAAGCTCATACGGGCATAACCGTTATTGGAAAACAGCACCGGAAAATCCCCCGCGTGATTTCCGTGTGGCTGCTCCGTCGGATTCCAGTGCCCACCCGCTTGCCCAAATGGATCCTGGGGATCCCCCACATCGCAGTTGCCAAATTGGTGTATATGCAGGCCGTGTGGCCCAATAGGCTGTCCTCCAGGAGGTGCTGGCTGGTATGACGGAAGCCCCACTACCTCGACGTAAACCTCTGTGCCGCCCGGCACATCGGTAAACACCACCACGCCTCTGATTTGAGGTGCCAATGGCCCTCCTTTTATCTCGGCAATGGCCATAGCAGGCCGATATACTCCATACATCCCAAATTCCTCCCACATATTGGTCTTTATTTAAACACCCCGCATATAGACAGGAAATATTTATACAAGCCGTGAAATTGTGACGGCTTAATCGCCGCCGTTGAGCTTCTTATATGCCGTTGAGCTTCTCATCTCAAAAAGGCTCCGCCTTGTATTAATAATATTCGCAAACAACCTATTCGGTCATCTCTAGGTCAAAAAAATAAAAGGCCTGCTTCTAACAGGCCCTTTTTGTCATAACATTCTCCTTACTGTCGCGCAGCGGCTATTTCGGCCAGTTGTTCAACTGGATATACGCTCACCCTCTTCTTGTCCTTGCCCATCCTTTCGAACTTCACAATGCCATCGATTTTGGCAAAGAGGGTATCATCCTTACCTAAACCTACATTCAAACCCGGGTGTATCTTGGTACCTCTCTGGCGTACCAAGATGTTTCCAGCCAGAACAAACTGACCGTCAGCTCTTTTTACACCCAGCCGCTTTGATTCGCTGTCACGTCCGTTACGGGAGCTACCTACTCCCTTTTTGTGTGCAAAAAGCTGAAGATCTATCCTCAACATCTACCCCATCCTCCTTTCTTCAACTTTAATGTATAGCTCGTATCCTTCCTGTATGCTCTTTAAGCCGCACAGCATAGTTTCCAAAACTATATTGGCTTTTTCCCGCAGGTCCTCAGAAAGCCCATCGGGAAGGCAGCATCGGGCTTTTCCCGGCCTTTGGTCATACATTACCTCAATCCCCACTACATCCATCAACCCCAAAATAGCCGTCTGGACAATGGCAGATACGGCAGCACACACTATGTCCTTCCCAGCTTCGGCATATCCCGAATGGCCGGACACCTCAAAACCCATTATGTCGCCCGATGGAGCTCTATCTATCACCGCACGGATCATAGGCCAACATGCTATTGCCAGCGGATTTATCCGATGATCTTGGTAATACGGATCTGGGTATAGGGCTGGCGATGGCCGTATTTCCTACGATAATTTTTCTTGGGCTTGTACTTGTACACGATAATCTTTTTGCTCTTCCCGTGCTTTAAAACTTCGGCCTCAACCTTTGCCCCTTCCAGCAGAGGGGTCCCCACCTTCAGCTTGTTCTCATCGTCGCTTATGGCCAGTACCTCGTTGAGCTCAATAGTGGACCCTTCCTGCACATCCAGCTTTTCAACGTTCAAAATATCCCCTTCACGCACCATGTACTGTTTTCCGCCTGTTCTGATAATAGCGTACATTTATAGTACACCTCCTCCAACCAGACTCGCCGAATGGTGGTATCCCTTATGGGGATTTTAAGACCACATTCGAGCGGCTCATGTACTCGCTAATTGTAACATATAAGGCGCCCTGTTGTCAATTTGCTATTGAAAATTTGCATACAGCCTGGCTTAATCGCTCAAAAGATTAATCCTTCATAGACATACTAATTCCTTTTAAGCACATCTAGAATAATAATATCAAACTTTCAATGTCCTGCAAACCCGAACAGGAAACGTTACCTAAACTGCATTCTTCTAAAAATTATTCCCCAAAATGGACATGCATCATATTCAAAATTAGGGGTGTCAATAGTCTGAGAGAATGTCACCTAAAGGAGGGCAATTTTATTCAGTGAAAATGTCACTACGGGTTTAAAAAATAAAATATTATGAGGGTAACCATAGTCAAGGCTGCAGGATTTTTTCGCTCGCCGCTAGGCAGGCCTGTGGGTGTAATACACCCACAGGCATAGGCAAAAGCTTACCTAAGGGGGTGCATGTCAAGTGGCTTTCGCGGCATAAGCAGCAAAACTGTAG
>PKRC01000032.1 GCA_017577715.1 Clostridia bacterium | reverse complement strand
GCGAGAGGTCAATAAAGCCGTTTGTGATAGGGAGGAAGAACTGGCTATTTAGCAATACTCCGAAGGGTGCAAGAGCCAGTGCAACGATCTACAGTATAGTTGAGACTGCCAAGGAGAATGGGTTAAATCCGTTTGAATATTTGAAGTATTTATTTGAGAAGCTGCCGAATATTGATATAGAGGATAAGGAAAAGTTGGACGAGGTTTTACCATGGTCAACCACTCTGCCGAGTTGTTGCAGGGTGAAATAAAGATACGAAATCCCCGCCTTATATAAGGTGGGGATTGTTTTTATCGCGATACTTTGATAATTGCCGGTTTAAGTTATCAGTTTGTCAGTTAAAGTTTGAAAAAGCTTGAAATTAAGCTGTTTTTCTTATTCCGATTGTGCAATTTGTGCCCACAAAATGATGTTTTCTCGTCAAGGTGGGTATTATTTTACGCTTACGTTTTTTCGAGGGTAATGGATAGCTACACAATGCTTTAAGGATAATATTAAAAATGCGACTTTTTGTTTAGGGTAAAATAAGAATGGACGAAGTTGAAAAGGAAAAATCTTTAGACTTGCAAAGGGTTATTATAGGCACCCATAAATTATCCTTGTAGTTAGAGAAAACTTAACTGCAAGGAAGAAATAGAGGATGCTCACAATGACCCAAATAGATGATATCAGAAATGCGTTCTTTTTTAAAGGGTTAAATATCAGTGAAATAGCAAGGAAATTTAAAGTTGACCGAAAAACAGCATTACGGTTTTGCTTTTTATGTCTCTTTTTAATTTAAAAGTTTCTATTGTTTTCTATTTACTTTTCGTTTTAATTTAGCCAAAAAGCAGAACTAGCAAAAATCATTATATTATCTCCTAATGCATTTGCAGTATATTTTTTATTAATTTTTCTTTTAATTTCAAACTATCTTTCTTATTGTGAAAAATATTGGTAATTTGGTATAATTTTAACATAAGGTTATAATTATGCATGTTGGGAGGAATTTGTATGAAAAAATTCTTTTGGTTGTTAGGCTTTCTCGGTTTTCTTGGTTTTTTAGGATTTTTTAAATCTTATATGTATTTTGCATTTTTTGCTTTTTTCTCTAACTTTTTTACTAGTCGATATATTAACATTTTACAGGATAAACAACTTCAAAACAAAATGGCAGAAGCTCACTCGATCAGTTTTGTTGTGACTAGTTTTTTCTTATCATTCATGTTAATAATGCTGATATTCAACGTAAGTTATGAGATTTTTAAAGCTACATTTTGCATTGTTTTTGCTTTAATATTTATCATAGATTCGTACTTACTTTATAGGCACCACGAGAAACTAACAAGAAATAAGACTTAAACTTCTATTTCCCTAGTCCCTAATAGGCATCACTAATTGGTACATAATTAACCCAGAGGAAACGAAAAGAGATTGGCCCATCACATGTCGGAATATTTCTATGATTTAGATTACACTTTAAAGGATCGAAGGGAAATAGGAAACGTTTGGAGAAAGTCTATTAAGTTAAGTCCATATAATTGTGTAAAAAGGGGTTGAGCCACCCCCACCCCTCTGGTTAGAATTAAAAATGTAAAAACCAAAACCTAACTGGAGGGATGAGAAATGGCTCAATACAATATTACACTGTAAATTCTCAAATTAATTTAGCCCCAATCCAGGTAAAATTGTCAGATTAAATAATCTGACAACAAAATGAATACTAAAGCAATTCGACGAAAATTTTCGATTTATTTTAGCATTCTTTTTGTTGTACAATCATGGTGGAGGTGGTCCACCATGCAAATTATGTTTGAAACACATTGCACGGTTGAGGAATACGTTAAACAGGGTAAAAACTTTCCTTTCCCTAAAGCACCTGGCCGCTGTACAAACCCCAAATGCAGGATGCCCGTTCGAATGAAAAAACACGGATTCTATGACAGGTACTATATCAAAGCCGGTTTTAGTGGAAAAATACTCATTCGTAGGTATTACTGCCCTTATTGTGGCAAAACAGTATCCTTCATCCCCCACTTCTGCTTGCCTCGTTTCCAGTACTGCAGTGAAATTATCCTAAAATGTATAGAGAGAGCACTGAACCGAAAATGTAGCCTAAACTTATGCCTTTATGAGTTTCAAAAGCAGTATCCGGGTTTTTCAATCAGCAGACAGCACATGTGCTTTTATACAAAGCGATTTAAAGATAACCTCAACTTTATCGAATATGGTTTAAGACAGATAAGCAGCATAACCCTGCCTCCTGCAGGCCTAGAAAAAAGGGAGAGGGCAAGGAAGATTCTCGGCATCGTCAAAGCAGGATTCCCCTCAATCCACACCTTCTCCCAAAGGTTCTTCGACACATGCCGTAAATCATTCCTCACCCTTCTCAAATAATTTTAGCATCAAAAGAAGGTAATGGGAAGAAGGAATTCAAAAAGGATTGGCAACACTTCATTTTCCTTTATTTGAGCGACCCGGCGGTTTAAAATACTATCATAAAACACAGCCTGACTTTGAGCAGGCATACCAGTTTAAGGAGGTATGAAAGATGTTGGATGATAGTATCCGGGAAGCTATTGCCTTAAAGAAGTTTTCACTCATAAGCCCGGTTCTCAACGGGCAGGTAGAAAACCAGAAGGCGTATTTCAAGGAGCTTTGTCAAGCCCCGATTGAGATGCCGTATTATGGGCCGCGTAAGTATTCATACAAAACCCTTCAGCATTGGCTTAGCGAGTACATGCGTGGAGGCATTGATGCCTTAAAGCCGGGATACAGGACTGACAAAGGTAAAAGCCGTAAGATAAATGCCGAACTGGCTGAAAAAATTATACAGAAAAAAGCAGACAATCCACAAATGCCGGTCACGGTGCTTTATGAGACTCTGGTGGGTGAAGGATTAATTCTGCCTAAGCAGGTATCTTTATCTACATTTTACCGGTTTTTAGAGGATTTAAATTTAAAAACATTAGAAGGGTGCAACATTCCCAGGGAAGAGGAAAAGGAGCTCAAACGATTTTCCCATGAATATATCAACGAGCTGTGGCAAACCGATGTTATGTACGGCCCTTATATACAGGATGGCAAAACGAAGAGGCAAACCTATCTTTTTGCTTTCATCGATGATGCCTCTCGATTTTGTGTCCATTCCCAGTTCTATCTAAGTCAGAATTTTGAAGCCATGCGCCTAGCATTTAAAGAGGCGGTAGCCAAACGAGGGATACCCAAGATGCTTTACACTGACAACGGCCGCATTTACCGTTCTCAACAGCTGGAATACATATGTGCAGCGTTGGGCTGTTCGCTCATTCACTCTCAACCTTTTATGCCGCAGGGCCGTGGAAAAATCGAAAGGTTCTTTAACACCGTCAGGATGCGTTTCTTAAGCAGGCTTGACCCTAAGTCCATTAAAAGCCTTGAAGACTTAAATGAACGATATTTTAACTGGCTCAATGAGGATTACCAGCACAAACACCACAGCGCTATCGGTATGAGCCCTTTCGATTTCTTTATGTCACAGATATCGCGGATTAGACAAGTTAACGACTTGAACCAGCTGGATGAAATCTTCCTTGTGCGGGTCAGCCGTAAAGTATATCACGACGCTACGCTGCAGGTGGGTAATTATCTGTATGAAACCGACCAAAAGTTTGCAGGTATGCGCCTTGAAGTTAGATACGACCCTGAATGGCTAAAAAGCAACAGCAACATTCCCCTCAAACTCTACTATGAGGGGAAAAAAGTGGGACAGGCTTACCGCGTTAATTTCCACGATAATGCCCACCTAAAAAGACGGCACACAGAAAACACCAGAAAAAGTGATACCAACACTTACGAAGAACTCTCTGAGCCTGTACCTGATTTGTCAGGCAGCCTTTCCACATCTCTTTCCTTTGCTAGCATGATGAAGGAGGATGAATAGATATGTTTGAGCAGTTCTTTGGCCTTAAGTTTAACCCTTTTACCAAAGAAATCCCCGATAAGGATTTGTTTATGAGCCAGGACTTAAAAGAGCTCATCTCACGGCTTAAATATCTGCAGAACACCCGCGGCATAGGTCTCCTAGTGGGAGAAGCGGGTACAGGCAAATCTACAGCTTTACGTCAATACGCCAGCTCCTTAAACCCTTCTCTGTACAAAGTATGCTATTTCGCCCTCTCTACGGTCACCGTAAAAGAGTTTTACCACGGACTGGCTTCCATGCTGGGCGAAACTCCCGCATACAAAAAAATCGCCCTGTTTCAGCAGATTCAAAGAGCTATCTTGTCTTACTATTTCGACCAGCGAATTACTCCCGTTATCATGCTGGACGAAATTCATATGGCCAGCAATGCCGTCCTCGAAGATTTGCGGCTCATATTCAACTTCAACATGGATTCTTCAAATCCTTTTATCCTAATACTCTCTGGTCAGCCGCTTATCAAAACTAAGCTATCCCTCAATATCAACAGCCCCTTAAGGCAGCGTTTGGCTGTCAAGTATACCCTGCAGGGCCTGTCCAAAGACGAACTACCGGAATACATAAAAACACGATTGAAAATTGCTGGCCTTACACAGGATATATTCACACCAGCTGCACTGCAGGCCATCTATGCCAATACCAAAGGGTTCCCCAGGCTGGTAAACAACTTAGCCACCACCTGTCTTATGTTTGCCGCCAGTCAAAACAAAATGCTGATAGACGAAGAGATTGTCTATCAAGCCCAGAACGAAATCACCCTCTAGGAGAGGAGGAACAATTATGGTACAAAACAAGTTCAAAAGGTACGAAAAAATACTGAAAAACCCTACAACCGTAAAGATGTTGGCACTGCAGATTAAGCAAGCCGCTGACGATTACATTGCCTTAAAAATTAGCGAGAATGAGTTTACCGAACTCATTCTCTACTATGCAAGATACCATGGCAAAAAGATGTTTTCTACAACAGGTGATTTAAACCCTACACTGCTGAATCGCATTGGTAAAAAGCGTGCTGAGCTGGTTAAAATCGCACTTACAGGATTCCAAATGTGTATGTTTTAATGTATCTTTTCCAACTTTATTCTACAGAGGCAGCATTTGCTGCCTCAATTTTTTAATTATGATACCACAGCAGAAAGATATCTGACAAGACTGCATTTTAACTTGATTTTAAGCTGAATGCCACCTTAATTTGAAAAACGGTCTTATTTAATTTGAAGATATTCACTAATTATTGGTAATTTCTGTCTAAATTAATCTGAGAATATTTTCTGTTTTAATTTGAGAATTGACAATATTACCATTGATTCTGAAATTTTGCACTATCTTTTTTTAAAAGGAGCTAAAGATGAAGGTATGGCTAAGTTACTAGAGTCTGTGTTGAATCAAGTACTGCAGGCACAGGCTACCGAACAGATTAAAGCCGAACCATATGAAAGGACTAAAGAAAGAGAAGATTATCGTAACGGTTATTACAAAAGAGGGAGGATTAGACACAAGAGTTGGGAATATAGTATTGCAGATTCCTAGGTTTAGGTATGGGAAATTTACAACTGATTTATTTCAACGTTATCAACGGAGTGAACAGGCACTATTACTTGCCCTAATGGAAATGGTAGTTAATGGTGTATCTACAAGGAAGGTTGAAGAAATAACATATGAACTTTGCGGTACTGAATTTTCCAGATCTACTATATCTGAGCTATGCAAGAACCTCGATCCAGTAGTTCAAGGATGGATTACCAGACCGCGTAATGAAAAGAGGTTTCCATTTGTTATAGTAGATGCCATGGTAATAAAGGTAAGGGA
>PKRC01000006.1 GCA_017577715.1 Clostridia bacterium | reverse complement strand
GCCTAAAGGACAGGCTAAAAACCGGGCTATATGCTAGCCCGCGTAATAGCGTCTAGTTTTTAAAAAAAGCCAGGGTGGGTCAAATTTTATCTGTTAAAAATGGGTCAATTTAAATCCGCTATTGACATTTTCTCCAGTATTCTTCAATCTTCCATAAAGGCTGTCTCCTATGCATTATGGTTACTACCAATACTTCTATTAGAAATCCTGGCGAAACCTTAGAATTATCAGATTTCCACTCCACCATATCGTTGACAGTTTCTGCTATCTTTGCAATACGGCACATCTCAAACAGTACTGGTATACTGGAAGCATTGTATGCTATAATGCTCTTAACATCGTTTATATCCATTCACAATCACCCCTGCATCCTTATACAGGGGATATATATTCGACAAAAAATCCAATAATCCTTTTGGTAATAAATGTAATTTAATTGCCTGTTTTTTACATGCGGAGACTCGGTAATAGAGAAATGTTATTAGATTTTTACAATAGTCTAAACTATAAGGAGGTATAGGAGAGGGGTCTTGTTATGAAATTAAGAAATTAAGAAAGAAAGCTTGCGCATGGCTTGTGGTGTTGCTAACAGTATTCAATATGATTCTTGTTAGATCGACAGTTGTCATGGCTGAGGATGATCCGAGCAGAAGTGTTAGTACAATTATTTATGTTGATGCAAACACGGGTGACGATATTACCGGCGATGGAACTCAAGCAAAACCCTACAAAACGCTTGCCAAGGCAGAAGAAGCGATACGGGCTCTGCCCAAAAACAACGGTGATATCATCGTTCAAATCGGTGATGTATTTTATTTGCTTGATGAAACCTTGGTTTTCGATGAGAATGATTCTAGAAGTGAAAGTTCTACAGTGCGTTACGTAGCCGTTCCAGGTGCGGAATTAATTTCACTAATAAGGAAATAAATGGAATCCGCGTGGCATTTGTTTAGCGGATTGACGAAACACATGCAAATCCAAAGAGAGCTTGGGAAGGGCTGGGGAAGCCTATTTACCTCAATTAAGAACAGGTCCAAAAGTTGATGGAGGCATTAGAGTTGATAGGGGAGCCTATTAAATGCGTGAGGTGATAATTGATATAGTCATATAACCTCATTCGATAGTAGTTACTTCACTTTTATTGGAGGGAGTTATGTGAAACAAAGTAATCGCTTTATATATGATATGTTGGATTTTGAACTTCCTGAAGCAACTAATGATATACTGTGGATAGGGGAAATGGCTGTTGATGTATTAGAAGAAAATGGTACAGTTGTGGTAAAAATACCTTTTCAAGCCCAGCAGAGGCCTAGGCTTATGCCGGATATAAGCAAAGAAAAAAAGGTATATCACATGGCAATTAAGGCTTACGGCGATGACATTATACGTTGTTCGATTTCATTCGGAGAAGAGTTCCCCGATGATAGCGCTAATGTCATGTTTGAATGGGATCCTTCTTTAGAGCAACAACCTTTAAGGGCAGAGAAAACTGAGTATGGCTGGGATATAGTTGATAATAACAATGTTTTAAGGATGAAGATAAATACCAGCAAAAAGCCTATAAAGAAATGGAGCGACCTTCAGCCTGCACCGCAGTATTTTTTTGACGCCGTTGTATATCCTGATGGCAAAACAGCGGTTCCATTTATGGCCAATGACACTTTTACGCCCGGCCATATAGATTCTGTAAGTTTAGGATACGTAGAACGCAATGGTAAAGCCGTCAAAAGCCTTTTTTCTCTTCATGCGGCCTATGATGAAAAGTTTGCAGGTACTGGGGAACGGTTTGCGCCCATGAACCTGGCTGGCAGGACTATAATCTTGGAGAATGAAGATGCGCTAGGCGTAAACAGCCGAAGAGCGTATAAGAATATCCCTTTTTACATATCGAGTAAAGGCTACGGATTGTTGATGATGACCTCCCATCATATCAGGCTTTCTTTGGCCGATATATCAACAAGGGCTGTTCAAGGCGTCATAGAAGATGATAAAATGGATTTATTCTTCATTGGCGGGCAGTATCCTGAAAGAATTGTTTACAACTATAGAAGGGTTACTGGATTCCCGCGAAAGGTACCTGTATGGTCTTATGGGATATGGATGAGTAGGATGTCCTATTTTTCGGCCGATGAGACGATGCAAGTGGTAAAGAAGTTAAGAGAGGGAGGTTTCCCGTGCGATGTTATCCATCTGGATACGGGATGGTTCAGAAAGGATTGGCAGTGCGAGTGGGAGTTCAATGAGAAGACTTTCCCTGATCCTAAGGGGTATATGGATGAAATGAGAAAGATGGGGATCAGGATCTCGCTATGGCAAATGCCCAATATCGGGCGTGATACCAAACATTATAAAACAGCTATAGAAAATGGTTATCTGCCTGCTAAACGTAAGGCATCATCAGGCGGCGATTCAAATTTCAGCAGCGTTGAGTATGGGGGAAGGATTGATTTTACCAATCCTGAGGCGGTAGAGTGGTATCAAGGATTGCTTAAGAATTTGTTTGACCTGGGGGCGGAAGTTGTCAAAACGGATTTCGGTGAAGAAATAGATATGGATGTAGAATATTATGGTATGAAGCCAGACGAGCTGCACAACCTATACGCTTTGCTATACCAAAAAGCAGCCTTTGAAATAACGGAGAAGGTTAAAGGAAAGGGCAATGCCATTATCTGGGCGCGAGCTGGCTGGACGGGCTGCCAGAGATATCCTGTTCATTGGGGAGGCGATAGCGCTAGCACATGGGATGGATTGGCTGGCACTATAAGGGGTGGCTTGCATCTGGGAGTATCGGGATTCGGTTTTTGGAGCCATGATGTTCCTGGCTTTCACGGGTTGCCAGACTTTATGAACAACTGGCCGGATGATGATCTGTATGTGCGCTGGACACAGGTGGGGGTGTTTACTTCCCATATTAGGTATCATGGAGCCTCTCCCAGAGAGCCTTATGAGTATCCCAAGGTTATGGATATAGTAAGGGAGTGGTGGAAGCTACGCTATGCCTTGATTCCATACTTTGTAGAACAAGGAGAAAAGGTCACAAAAACGGGTTATCCGTTTTTGAGGGCGTTGTTGTTCCATCACCCTGATGATCCGTACTGTTGGTATATTGATGATGAATTTTACTGTGGCGATAATTTGCTGATAGCGCCTGTGATTAATCCAGAGGGGAAAAGGGATATTTACTTGCCGGAGGGGTATTGGACTGACTTTTGGACGGGTGAAGTAATAAAAGGACCGGTTAAAATGAAGAATGTAATTGCTCCCTTATCAAGGATTCCGGTATTCTGTGTAACTGGTTCGAAGATACCTGTATATCCCAAGAGTGTGCAACATACCGGCCAAATAGATTTTACAAAGGTTGAATATATAGTATTTGATGAAACGTACAGGGGGTTTGCTAAATCCATTCTTGGAGAAAATATAAAGCTTTAAAAATTTGTAAGCTTAGTTGACTAGTAAGAGAGAAAGTGGTAACATATAGTAAAAATGAAACGTTTCGAATTTTGTAAGAAGGGATGTTAAATGGCTGCGACGATTAAAGATGTAGCTAAATATGCAGGGGTATCCATATCCACAGTATCAAAGTATATTAATGGGGGTAGGGTTCGAGAAAAAAATCGTCAACGGATTGAGGAAGCTATAAAGGCATTGGATTTTAAGGTCAATGAATTGGCTCGAGGCCTTAAAACCAATCGTACTATGACAGTAGGGGTTTTAATACCCAGCTTAGAGAATATATTTTTTACCAGCATAATATCATATATGGAAAACATCTTGTTGAAAAATCGCTATAGTACCATCGTTTGTGATTACAGAAACGATGTAGAGCTTGAAAAAGTGAAGTTTGAGTTTCTAATGGATAAAATGGTGGACGGAATTATTATGGTTCCTCATGAGGAAGATATACAATATATAAACAAAGCTTTTGAAAAAAATATTCCAGTAGTGCTTATCGATAGGATGATTAAGGGAATTGAATGCGACGTTGTGTTAACGGATAATCTAAACGCGTCGTACAATGCAGTTGAACAGCTCATCATGAGAGGACATAGGAGAATAGGGATAATTTGCGGGCCTAAGAATGTATATACTACACAAGAACGTTTGAAGGGGTACATACGGGTTCATGAAGATTATTCTCTGCAGATAGATGATAGGCTAATTAAATTCGGAAATTATGATGTAGAGAGCGGGTATAATTTATTGCTAATGTTACTGGAAGAAGTGCCTCCTCCCTCGGCAGTGTTTGTGACCAACTATGAAATGACGGTGGGAGCTGTGATGGCTGTTAACGAAAAGAATATTTGCATTCCCCATGATTTATCATTGATTGGATTTGATAATATTCAATTGGCTAAAGTGGTAAAGCCGTCGCTCTCGATTGTGACCCAGCCTATCCAACAAATAGGCGAAACGGCAGCCACTATATTGTTAAAAAGGATGAAGGGGGATTATGACAAATTCCCCTCCGTGTACAGATTGAAGACGCAGCTGTTGCTTGGAGAGTCTATTTGTAACATTTAACTTTGTGAAATAAAAAGGAGAAAGCGCGTATGGAAAGAAGGCTGTTGTTGGGAATTGATCTTGGAACATCGGGATGTAAGATAGCGGTTTTTGATTTTGAAGGAAACGTCGTTGCGCATCATACATCGCATTATCGTACTTTTTATCCTGATAAGGATCATGTTGAACAGGATGCCAACGAGTGGTGGGCTGCAGTCTGTAAGGGTATACGGAGCGTTTTGAGCAACAATGATGTAATAGCTGGTGAAATAGCAGGTATTGGCGTTGATGGGACAAGTTGGGCATGTTTGCCGGTAGATAAGGAGGGCAATCCGCTGTGCAGGGCCATGCTGTGGTTAGACCGGCGTGCTACGCGGCAAGCCGAGCAGATGAAGGAGAAGTTGGGCGAAGAAAGGTTGGTCGCTTTAAGTGGTAACCCTGTGGATGCTGCTTATATTGTGCCCAAAATTCTTTGGTTAAAGCAAAACAGACCCGACGTTTATAACAAGAGCTACAAGTTTTTACAAAGCAATGCATTTATCGTATATAAGTTAACAGGCGAGTTTTCACAGGATTATTCCCAAGGATATGGCTTCCATTTCTTTAACATATCCAAAGGTTGTTGGGATGAAAGGGTTGCTGAGGAGTTAGGCATATCTTTAGAATTGATGGCGCCGCTTTTTTATTCCCATCAGGTAGTAGGAACTGTTACCCGTAAAGCAGCAGAGGAGACAGGGCTCATACCCGGAATCCCTGTAGTAGCGGGTGGATTGGATGCTGCATGCTGTACGCTAGGAGCGGGTGTGGTTAAGCCAGGGCAGGCACAGGAACAGGGTGGGCAGTCAGGCGGGATGAGCATTCAAATAGATAGGCCTGTAATACATCCCAAACTTATTTTGGGATATCATGTGGTTCCAAATCAGTGGTTGCTTCAGGGGGGTACGGTAGGGGGAAGCGGAGCGCTTAGATGGTTTGCTGAGCAATTTCGACCATCTTTTGATGTCGCCAATGGTGTACAAAATAACGATATATTTGAGCAGATGAGCCAAGAAGCCAGCAAAATTCCACCGGGTAGTGGTGGACTCATCTTCCTTCCTTACATGGCAGGAGAACGTTCGCCTATATGGGATACAAAGGCGCGGGGGGTATTCTGTGGCCTATCCTACGATAAGACGAGGGCACATATGGTAAGGGCCATTATGGAAGGAGTAGGTTTCTCTTTATTGCATAATTTAAAAACGGCTGAAGAAGTGGGCGTGTGTACTACCGAGTTAAATAGTGTGGGAGGGGCTGCCAATAGCCTTGTATGGACTCAAATAAAGTCTGATATTACGGGCAAAATTATAAAGGTTCCGTCTTCCGACTATGCGGCTGCATTGGGTTCGGCTATTTTGGCTGGTATCGGAGTAGGGGTATATAAGGATTTTGATGAGGCAGTAAAAAAGAGCGTGAAAGTTCAGCGCATCCATGAACCGGATCCGAAGAAGTATGAAGTATACAGCAAGTGTTATACACTTTATCTTGAATTGTATGAAAGGTTAAAGGAATATTTTGTTAAACTTGACGGCATTACAACATGCTAATAGATTGTCATGTATGAAAATGGGATGAGGAGGTCTTATGATTGAAAGCAGCGGTTTTATATGGGCCAAGGGATATACGGTATGAGGAAGTGGAATTGCCCGATATAAAAGAAGACGAAGTTCTTGTGCGCGTTAAATATACGGGGATCTGTGGCTCGGATATACCGAGGGTACTGGGTAATGCCGCACATTTTTATCCCATTATACTGGGGCATGAGTTTGCCGGAGAAGTTGTAAAAGTAGGAAACGCTGTAAGGAATGTAAAGGTGGGGGATAAAATAGCGGGGGCACCTTTGCTACCCTGTCACAGGTGTATCGATTGCTCGAGAGGGCATTATTCTCAATGCAGGAACTACTCGTTTATTGGGTCCCGCACCTTTGGAAGCTGGGCCGAGTATGTGAAGATACCGGCCATCAATGCGGTAAAGCTTCCGGACGAAGTGGGCTTTATAGAGGGAGCCTTCTTTGAGCCTGTTACGGTTGCTCTGCACGGGCTTTTTGTCATGGATTTTAAGGGAGGCTATGATGTAGCCATTGTGGGGATGGGCACCATCGGCCTTTTAGCGCTTCAATGCGCAAAAATATTGGGGGCTAAGCGAATATTCGCTTTCGATATAGACCCTGAAAGGTTGAATATCGCAAAGGAATACGGGGCTGATATATGCGTAAATACAGGTGATGAGAGCTTTAAGGAAGCGATTGCTGATCTCACTGGAGGACGTGGCTTTGAAATGGTGGTAGAAGCTGCTGGAGTTGAGTTTACAGAAAAGCTATCTCTGGAAATTGCAGCTAACAAAGGCAGCGTGCTGTTCATCGGTACGCCATCAAAGCCCATCACGCTGTATCCAAGGGAGTTTGAGCATATTAACCGTAAAGAGCTTACGGTGAGAGGCTCATGGATGTCATATTCTGCGCCTTTCCCCGGCAGGGAATGGGATCTGGCAGCTCATTATTTTAAAAAGGGCTGGCTCAAGGTGGAAAAGCTCATTGACAGGATAATACCTTTAAATGACATCGCTTGCGCTTTTGCTGATTTGGAAACCCCTGGTAAGGTTAAGGGGAAAATATTGTTGGAGGGATGATATATGCCATTGGTTAATCCGCTTAAGTTTATCAAAAAGGCACAGGAAAAGGGGGTGGCCATTGCCGCCTTTAATGTGCATAACCTGGAAACGATCCAAGCAGTGGTAGAAGCCGCTGCCGAGGAGAGGGCGCCGGTCATAGTCCAAACCACGCCGGGCACTTTGAAGCACGCAGGCATTGAGTACATATCCGCTTGTGTAAAGGTGGCTGCGGAGCTGTACGACATTCCTATTGCACTCCACGTAGACCACTGCCCATCCTATAAAACGATCGTCCAGTGTATAAGAAACGGTTATACTTCGGTGATGATAGATGGCTCTGAACTTCCTTACGAGGAAAATGTAGCATTGGTGAAAAAGGTAGTTGAATTGGCCCATTCTGTTGGAGTTGCTGTTGAGGGAGAACTAGGGCGTATAGGTGGGGCAGAAGACGGTATAACCGTTGAAGAGCGAGAGGCTACCTTTACAGTTCCTGAAGAAGCCAAAGCTTTCGTGGATGCTACCGGCGTCGATACTCTGGCTGTAGCAATCGGCACGGCTCACGGAGTATATAAGTGGGAGCCAAAGTTGGATTTTAAACGGTTGAGCGACATCAGGAAGCTGGTGGACGTGCCCCTGGTACTTCATGGTGCTTCAGGAGTGGATGATGACAGCATAAAAAGGGCAATAGCAGGGGGTATCTGTAAGATCAACATAGCCACCGAGCTTAAAATACCAATGGCGAAGACAATTCAGGAGGTATTCAGGGTGAAACCTGAAGAAAATGATCCAAGAAATTATATGGGTGCAGCAAAGGAGGCTGTCAAGGAAGTTGTGCGCAGAAAGATCCGGCTGTGTGGCTGCAATGGATTGGCAGATGAGCTGGAGGGATACAGGTGATTTTAACCGTTACCATGAACCCTGCCATTGACAAGGTATATGCCATAGATGATTTTCATGTCCACGGGGTTTTTAGGCCCAAAGCCATGACGGCAACGGCAGGCGGTAAAGGTCTCAATGTGGCAAGGGTTGCCAGGATTTTGGGGCAGCAGGTAATGGCTACTGGCTTAATTGGAGGTGCTGCTGGACAGTTCATTCATGATCAGCTTCACAATATCGGCATTATAGATAACTTTGTACCAATAAAGGGTGAAACCCGCATATGTATAAATATCATGGATGAAAAGAATAACACCTCTACTGAAATTCTAGAACCGGGGCCGGTGGTTTCTGAAGATGAATACAAGGCTTTTTTGGAGCGGTTTGAAGAAATGGTAGCCCAGTGTGATGTGGTGACGGCATCAGGAAGTCTCCCACGAGGAATACCTGCGGATTTTTACAGAAGCCTTATTGCCATCGCTAAGAGAAAAAGAAAAATCTTTATATTGGATACAAGTGGTGAGTATTTAAAAGAGGGAATAAAGGAAGGGCCTTTTATGGTAAAACCTAATCAGCATGAATTCAGGCAGGTTGTGGGGCATGATTTTTCTACAAAAGAGGATTATGTATCTGCCTTGAAATTGTTGAAAAGAAGTGGCGTGGTTTTTCCCGTACTCTCTCTGGGGGATAAAGGGTGTGTAGCAGCCCTTCCCAATGGAGATGTGTATCATTTTTTTAGTCCTCCTATCAAAGTCGTCAACACTGTGGGTTCGGGGGATGCATTTGTGGCTGGTTGTGCTGTTGCGTTGAGCAGGGCAGCCCAACCCATTGAGGTTATAAAGCTGGGGATGGCGTGTGGTATGGCCAATACGCAATTCTTTGAGACAGGGATGGTGTCTCCGGAATTGGTGGCAAAGTTTTTGGAGTGCATACAGATTGATTTTTGGGGTGTAATATAGCAGTAAGCGAGTAATTCGAAGATATTGAATAAATAAATTTACAAATTGCAGGAGGGAATTGGCTATGTCCAAAGAGAAATTTACCATTGCTTTAGACGGTGTAGATCCTGATAAGGTACCAAAGAAGACTCTTTGCACCGGGGAAAAGATCCCTTCTATTGGGTTTGGGACATTCGGTTCTGATCATGTTTCGGCAGAAGAGGTTGCAGAGGCTGTACGAGGTGCAATTTCAGTAGGATACAGGTTGATCGACTGTGCCGCTGTATATGGAAATGAACATGCTATTGGAGAAGTGCTTCAAGAGGTTATGCAGGCGGGTATAAAGCGTGAAGAGCTATGGATTGTATCTAAACTTTGGAATGATATGCATGGAGAAGGCGATGTATTGATCGCTTGTGCAAAGACGTTAAAGGACTTAAAGCTTGAATATCTTGATCTCTATTTAGTACATTGGCCTTTCCCCAATACTCATCCGCCGGGATGCGATGTAAATTACCGCGATCCAAATGCAAGGCCGTACATTCACGAAGAGTTTATGAAGACCTGGCGGCAAATGGAACGGTTAGTCAAGGCAGGACTGGTAAGGCATATCGGTACATCCAATATGACCATTCCCAAGCTTAAGCTCTTGTTAAGGGATGCAGAGATAAAGCCGGTATGCAACGAGATGGAATTGCACCCACATTTTCAACAGCCCGAACTTTTCAAGTTTCTAATTGATAATGGGATTACGCCAATAGGCTTTTGTCCGCTAGGGTCACCCAACCGCCCTGAGCGGGATAGGACTCCCGAAGATACCGTTGTTCTTGAAGACCCTGTCATAGTAAAGATAGCTCAAAATCATAACGTACATCCGGCTGTTGTGTGCCTTAAGTGGGCTGTGCAGAGAGGACAAATACCCATTCCTTTTTCCACTAAGCGCGAACACTATTTGAGCAACATTAAAGGCGTAGTAGAGGATCCGCTTACTGAGGAAGAGATGAAAGAGATAGAGGCAATAGACAAAAATTGCCGTTTGATTAAAGGACAGGTGTTTTTATGGCCGGGAGCTAAGGATTGGAGAGACCTGTGGGATGAGGATGGAGAGATTGCAACTTGAAACCATAATTTAACCTTTGTAGAACATAAGGATGAACCAATAGAGAGGGGGTATATCTATGGAAAAATGGGAAACTATTGAGAAGGGACCTTTTGAGCCTACGTGGGAATCGTTAAGGCAGTATGAATGTCCTGATTGGTTTAGGGATGCAAAGCTTGGAATTTGGGCTCATTGGGGACCACAATCGGTGCCGATGTATGGAGATTGGTATGCCAGGAATATGTATATTGAAGGGACTGACCAGTATTACCACCACTGGAGGGTATATGGGCATCCCTCCAAGCATGGATGGAAGGATGTGGTCAAGGAGTGGAAGGCTGAAAATTTTGATCCAGAATATTTAATGGATTTATATGTAAAGGCAGGAGCAAAATATTTCTGTGCTCTGGCTGTACATCATGATAACTTCGACAACTGGGATTCAAAGTATAATAGGTGGAATGCTGTCAATGTTGGGCCAAAGAAGGATATTGTAGGAATGTTTAAGGAAGCGGCGCGGAAGCGCGGGCTTCCATTTGGAGTTACCGAACATCTTGGCGCTTCGTTTTCCTGGTGGGCAGTCAACAAGGGATGCGATAAATCCGGGCCTTATGCTGGAATACCTTATGATGGAAATGATCCCGAGTATGTAGATTTCTATCATCCTAACAAAGATGAATATATCAAGCAACAGGAATCGGGGTTTGTGTGGTATACCGAAAATTCCTGGTGGCACAGACACTGGTTTGACAGGATAAAAGATTTAATCGATAAATATAAGCCCGACCTTCTTTATTCAGATGGTCCTCTACCATTTGATAGATACGGGTTAGGGATTGTGGCTCATCTATATAATACCAGCATCAAAGAACATGGCGGCGTGAACTATGCTGTGTATACTCAAAAGGATAGAAATCCTCTGGTTTATAGCATAGGCGTTCTGGATATTGAGCGAAGCGTTCAGAAGGACAAGTTTCCATATCCGTGGCAGACCGATACATGTGTGGGTGGATGGTTTTACGATGTAAGGCAGAAATATAAGAGTGCCAAGCAGGTAATTGAGATGCTGGTCGATATCGTGGCTAAGAACGGCAACCTGTTGCTCAATTTCCCTCTACGTCCAGACGGAACTCTGGATGATGAATGTATCAACATATTGAACAAGATGGCAGAATGGATTAAAATCAACGGCGAAGGGATATATGGCACACGCCCGTGGTATATCGCGCAGGAAGGCAGCACAACCGTACAACCCAAACATAGGTTTGATGAACCGGATGTTGAATACACGCCTCAGGATTACCGCTTTACGCAAAAGGGCAATTGCATATATGCTTTTCAACTGGGATGGCCTGAGGATGGTATGGCATTGATAAAAAGTTTCTCGGCAGGGGAAAGCGGCCCTTTGCTTCGAGTATTGGACATAGAAAAGGTGGAGCTGTTGGGGTATGATGGCAAGATCAATTTTGAACTTAAAAAAGAGGGCTTGCTTTTAACAGGATTGCCGAAAAAGAGGCCTGTAGAGTATGCCCATTGTTTTAAAATTATCTGTAGATAAACTTTGAATTATTTAGAGCAGTATAGCTCGGAAGAGGTCATTACTTGGCCCATTGAGGTGTTGAATGAACCCAATATTGAGTTTTGGGCCGGTAGTATGGAGGAATATTTTAAATTATATTGAGTATTCTGCTAAAGCAATCAAAAAGGTGGATTCAAGAATTCAAGTAGGAGGGCCTGTGATTTGTGGGGTAAATACCGAAATACTGGTTGAGGTCATTTATTGAGCATTGTATTAAAAATGAATTGCCATTGGATTTTATTAGTCGTCAATTGCCATTTACAAAGCCTAAAAATAAGTTAAGGGAGGAGTGCTGTTATGAAAGTCACTGTATTTTCCGATAAGAAGCGAGGTAAGATAAATAAATATTGGATAAAGTGTGTGGGAAGTTGTCATGCTGCAACTGCATTGAGAGAGGATTGGAGAAAACAGTTAAAGAAATGCAGAGAGGAACTGGGTTTTGAATATGTGCGTTTTCATGGTTTGCTGAATGACGATATGAGCGTTTGTTTGAGAAATGAAGATGGTTCTTTAGAGTACTCTTTTTTTAACATAGACTCAATATTTGATTTCTTGTTGGATATTGGTATGAAACCGTTTATCGAGTTAAGCTTTATGCCAAGTGCCTTGGCCTCCGGCACCGAAACGGTATTTCATTATAAAGGGAATATTACACCGCCAAAGTCATATGACCAATGGGCGGATCTGATTGGGGCGCTGGCCGATCATTTGGTAAGGCGATATGGGGTTGAAGAAGTGAGAAAGTGGTTTTTTGAAGTATGGAATGAACCCAATTTGAGGATGTTTTGGACAGGGACAAAGGAGGAATATTTCAAGCTCTACCAGAGCGCAGCACTGGCAATAAAGAAGGTGGACAGTGGGTTGAAGGTAGGAGGACCTGCTACAGCAATCGATGCGTGGATACCGGAATTTAAAGAATTTTGCACCAAGAATGGAGTACCTCTTGATTTTATATCAACGCATCACTATCCGACTGATTTGGCATTTGGTTTGGGAGCTAATATGGAAGAGCGGATGGCTCGTGCCAGGCGTGGAGAATTAGCTGATAGGGCTAAAAAGGCAATAGAGGAAGCTTATCCACTCACAGTATATTATACAGAATGGAATAATTCTCCAAGCCACGGGATCCTTACCATGATATTCCCTATAATGCAGCGTTTATTGTAAAAACCATTATTGATAATATGGATTTGCCGTTGGGATGCTATTCTTTCTGGACTTTTTCTGATATTTTTGAAGAGTGCGGTTTAAGCTCAGTGCCGTTCCATGGCGGCTTTGGTTTATTAAATATTCATGGAATTCCTAAACCCTCTTATCGGGCATTTCAGTTGTTGTCGAAATTGGACGGGGAGAGATTGGAAATAGGTATAGAGGAGGCAAGCCCTACGGTGGATTGTATTGCTTCCCGTAATGAAGAAGGTATTGTTATTTTGATATCCAATCATCAAGTTCCGTTGTCTCCGATACAAGCCGAATCAATTAATCTTACCATTAAAGGAATAAAAGGGGTTCGTACGGCAATAGTTGAGCGAATTGATGAAATGCATGCAAATCCGAAGAGGGTTTGGGAAGAGATGGGAAAACCTATATATATCTTAATGAAGAGCAGATTCAAAAGTTGATGGAGGCATCAGAATTGGTAAAAGAACCTGTTAATTGGGTTACAACGGATGATGGGATACTGCTCGATGTAACAATACAACCTCATTCAGTAGTAGCCATTTCACTTCTAACTTGATGTGTAAAGTTAAGTTGGGCCTTGTGAATAAGGGATTGTAATTTTACAAAGGGAGGAGAATTTATGAACAATTTAAAAGACTTGGTCTGTAGTATTGCCTGATGGGGAGATGTTCGAATTTTGGGAGGTAGAGCCTAAATTTGAGCGTGAGCTTCATGTTGATTGTAACAATCCGTTGGCTTCTGATGATAATGATGGTTCTGCAGAGAGGCCTTTTAACACCATTAATGTTGCAGCCCAAGTTGATACGCCAGGGACAAGAATATTGATACATGGTGGGGTTTATAGGGAAACCGTACGACCGACCAGGGGTGGCCTAAGTCCCGAGAAACGAAGGGCAATAAGCTTCTTTATTATAATAGAAGCCTTATGTATGTTACTGTAAAGACAATGATGGCTATCAATGAATTTTATGATGCTAGCTATGATGAAGTTCACATGTGTGAGGATGAAAAAGTTGTAGCTGAAAGTGTTCTTGCTGTTTCTTCTGGTTCGGAATTCCTTTTTGATGTATATGAGACAACGGATAGAGGATTTAAGGTAAGTGACGATCTTGGTTTTTCAACAAAGATTTCTTTGGTAATGGCAGAATCTGATAATCCACGAGACTATTATTGTTTTGCCCCCGGTGCATGGTATAAACAAAACGAGTTTGCACCTGATCGTATTATAGGTAAGGACTTGGATTGTGAATATTTCTGGCAGATGGAAACCCGTTTTGCATTGCCTTTATTTGCAATGCAGAACATTTCTTCTGGATAAATGGTAGCATTTTCTCGCTGGACTGCTGATATATCTATGAGGTCGCTGGATATTCTACAAGCTGAGAATTATGTAGATCCTAAATTTACTATAGGTTCCATTGGAATGAGTAAGCCCCGAAGTATGACGTTGAATTATATGTATTACGGTTTTCCAGTGCGAAAGGAAATTGCTACAAAAGTGGATGGCTTTTCTATTGATTATGTCTATCCGGGATGTAATGGCAAGATGCTGGGAGAAAGAGTGTATCTGGGCCTTGATTACAGAGGCAAAGTAAAAGCCTTTCAACGCGTTAATCATCCTGAAAAGAAAGGGAAAGAGAAGCCTTCTTGGTTGGAATTTTGCAGAAAAGCAGGGGATTGGGTTGTTAATATTCAGAATGAGGATGGGGGTTTTTATCGTGCGTATAATACTGATGGGTCTATGCGTATGGACTCCAAGGCTAATACTCCCAGTATAATTCGATTTTTGGTACAACTTTATCTGGTAACTGGTGACGAAAGATATAAAGCTGCTGCTCTTAAAGCGGGTGAGTGGTCATACGAGAACGTATATTTAAATATGGAGTATCGTGGGGGAACATGTGATAATGCAGATATCCAAGATAAAGAATCTGGCATTTATGCGCTATTCGGATTTCTTGCACTGTATGATCTAACTAATGAACATAAATGGTTAGAGGCTGCAGTTGGTGCTGCTGACTATGATGAGCACTATCTCGACTTTGCAAAGTTTATTTATAAGAATACGCGCCAGTCTAATGATGTAGATGGAAGTATTGGATATATAATCGGATATATAAGCGTTTTTACAAATAAGCTTTATAGAAATCCAAACATAAAGGAGAGGTATCTTTATGTTAAAAACGGCAAAGGTGACCGTACATCCAGACTATAAAGTTGCTAAAGTAGAGAAGCGGCTTTTTGGTGCATTTTTAGAGCCCATAGGCAATTGGGTATATGGGGGTATATATAACCCCAAACACCCGTCGGCAGATGAGATGGGATTTAGACAGGATGTACTGGAGGCAGTAAGAGAATTTGGAATGCCCGCTGTACGCCTTCCCGGAGGCAACTGGATTTCAGGGTGGGAGTGGAAGAATTCCATAGGGCCGCTGGAGAATAGGAAAGTGCAGTTGGATCTTGCTTGGTTCCAGATAGAGCCCAACATCGTTGGTCTTGATGAATATTTGGAGTGGACGAAGAGGGCCAATACCGAACCCATGTTTACCATAAACCTTGGAACTGATGACTTAAAGAGCGCAGCGCATTTGGTTGAGTACTGCAGGCATGAGGGAGGGACTTACTGGTCTGAGCTGCGCAAGAAATATGGGCATCCGGAGCCATATCCCATTAAGATATGGTATTTGGGGAACGAGATGGATGGTCACTGGCAAATAGGTTCATGGGAGAAGAACCCTGTAGGATTTGGCATTTTGACCCATGAGGTTTCAAAGGTGATTAAGTGGATAGATTGCAAAGCGGAGACTGTTCTATCGGGGGTTTCGGATTATTCTAAGCATTTTCCTGAGTGGTTGATGGAAGCGCTGGAGCAATGCTATGAATCTGTTGATTATGTGTCTGTACACTATTATCATAGTGCTCCCGAGGGGGATATCGCCAGTTATTTGAACGTATCTTCCGTGATAGAGGAACGCTTAAGGGCTATATTTGCAATTTGCGATTATCTTCAGGCCAAGATTGGTACACCAAAGAAGATGTACATTTCGTTTGATGAATATGGAGTCATGTTTGGCAGGCAAGGTGAAGTGACATATGGGCGTAGGGGTTGGAAGGATGCCAGCAAGGTTTTCATGCAATTTAGGCCTAGGGAGGAAAACGTGTTTATCAAACATGAACCTGATAAATTTGTAAGGAGAAGGCGCACTTCGTATCAGATGTTAGAAGCGTTGGGCGTTGCTTCGATACTGCTTACTTTCATCCGGAATGCCGATCGGATTAAGATAGGATGTATGACTGGGGGATTAGGTGGTGCGATAGCATTTGATGGGGAGCACGTTTGGAAGAATGCATCGTACTATCCATACTATCAGATGAACAGGTTGGCAGCAGAAGGTATGTCTATTTTACCTGTAGTAGATGGGCCGACGTTCAATACGCAGCAGTATGCTCTTAACGATTTCAATCAATGCCATTCTTATGAGGATGTACAAGCAATAGAGGCAGCAGCTGTGCATCACGAGGAAAAGGGAGAAGTGGATGTGTTTATAATCAACCGTTCAGTTGAGGACGACATTGAGGTTAGCCTGGATGTGCGAGGTTTTGAAGGTTATGAGCTGGTAGAGCATGTGGAGATGTATACAGACGATATAACTAAGGGGAACAGCTTTGAATCTCCCGAAGTCATCGTGCCGACGTTGAACACAAAGACAAGGATGGAGGACGGTAAGGTTACCGCTCTGACCAGGAAGTTATCGTGGAATGTAATCAGGTTAAGCAAGAAGAGCAGCTGACCAAGGTAAGGTTATAATGGAAAATGAAAAAGAAGGGGGAAAGGGTATGTTGAGGAGGGTAGTTGTTGAAAATGGGATATTGGAGGGGCTTCCTGCGGCCGATCCGAGGATAACAGTGTTTAAAGGAGTACCATTTGCTGCACCGCCTGTAGGTGAGTTAAGATGGCGTCCGCCGCAGCCCTGCAAGGATTGGGAAGGCGTCTACAAAGCCTATACTTTTGCTCCAATTTCGATACAGGCGACTCCCGGTCTGAACCCCGACAACATTTATACCAAGGAATGGCATGTAGATCCGAATGTTCCGATGAGCGAGGATTGCCTGTATTTGAATGTATGGACGCCGGCGAAGCGGCCGGATGAGAAATTGCCGGTGATGGTTTGGATTTTCGGTGGAGGATTGCAGGTAGGGTATACTTCGGAGATGGAATTTGATGGTGAACGCATTGCACGGAGGGGGATAGTATTTGTAAGCGTTAACTATCGATTAAATGTGTTTGGGTTTTTTGCTCATCCGCAGATATCGGCTGAGAATCCGAATGGGCCGAAAGCCAATTTTGGGCTGTTGGACCAGTTGGCAGGGATTGCCTGGGTAAAACGGAATATAGCAGCATTTGGAGGGGATCCGGACAACATTACGATATTTGGGCAATCTGCGGGGGGTGGCAGCGTAACAGCCCATATAACTTCGCCTGTGAGTAAGGGGATGTTCCAGAAAGCCATCATTCAAAGTGGGGGAGGCTTTGCACCACCGCGGTTTAATCAGGGGTATCCTTCGTTGGAAGAAGCAGAAAAAATGGGGGAAGAATTTTTCAAATATTTGGGTGTAGATTCTTTGGATGAGGCTCGTAAGATAGATGCAATGGAGCTTTTTGAGAAGGCTAAATCATTTGAAGGTAGATGGGGTTTTGTAAGGGATGGGTATTATATAGTAGACAACCCGGTAAAGCTGATAATGGAAGGGAGATGGCATAAGATTCCCTTGATTATGGGGCACACAGGGAATGAGTTTGTGGAGAAGCCAAATGCAAAGACGGTAGAAGAATTTAAGGATTACGCTTATAAGAAGTATCAAGAGGATGCGGAGGAATATTTGAGGTTATGCAAGGTAGAAAATGATGATGTAGAGGAGATGTGTAAGAAAGGCGCAGTTAATATGTTTGAGATAGGGAACCTTATGTGGTGTGAGCATAATGCAGAGAAGAGAGATACTACCATATACTGTTACCGTTTTGATCCCGAGATACCAGGGGATGACGCTGGTTCATTTCATTCATCGGAGCTGTGGTTTACTTTTGAGACGTTGGCGAAATGTTGGAGGCCGTTTGTGGGAAAGCATTATGATCTAGCGCGGCAGATGTGCAACTATTGGACCAATTTTGCGAAGAAGGGGGATCCTAACGGGCTAGATGCTGATGGCACGCCTATGCCTGAGTGGCGGCCGTACACGAAGGAAGAACCTTTTATAATGCTGTTTGGAGACAGGCCGGGCAAGGACCCCGACAGGCCCACAGAGCTTATGAAATTGATGGTGAAGCATTATTTTAAGAGGCTCAGGATATGAGTTGATGGATTCCTCCAGGCAGACAGTGTATACCCGTTTGCCTGAAGGGAATAAAGATTATTTAAGCAGTTTTCGGGTTGGGACCGGTAGGGTTGATGGCTGTGGCGGTAGATTTAGAGGATATAAGGATATGAACAATTAAGCCCATTTCTGGTGAAGAAGAGCCACATAGACTAGAAAGGAGCAGCATTGTTTGTTAATGTACTGAATTTTGGACAGTCTCTTTGCAAGAAATGGAGGAAAAAATATGTTTACGTAGAATATAAAAAAAAGATATATTCAACTTTGGTTTTAAGGAAGTTTTTATTTCCGACGAAAAAAGAGGAATGATAGGAGGGTGTTGTTCATGGCTTATTTGCTTGGGATCGACATTGGAACTTCGGGGACCAAAACTGCGCTGTTTGACGAGTTGGGGAATACTGTGGCCAGCTCAACCAAAGAATATCCGCTTTATCAGCCGCAGATAGGCTGGGCCGAACAGGAACCGGAAGATTGGTGGAATGCAGCGGTTGAGAGCATCAGAGAGGTATTGGCAAAAAGCGGAGTTAATCCTTCTGATGTCAAGGGTATTGGCTTGACAGGACAGATGCATGGTATGGTGCTTTTGGATAAGGAGGGCAAGGTATTAAGGCCTGCCATAATATGGTGCGATCAGCGTACTCAGGAGGAATGCGACCAAATAACTGAGATCATAGGTAGGGAGAGGCTAATTGAGATTACTGCTAATCCCGCATTGACGGGGTTTACCGCTTCTAAAGTGATGTGGGTGAAAAATCACCAGCCCGAAATATTTGAAAAGATCAACAAGATCTTGCTTCCCAAAGATTACATAAGGTACAGGCTTACCGGTGAGTTCGCCACCGAGGTATCCGATGCCAGTGGCATGCAATTTTTGGATGTGCCCAAGAGAACCTGGAGCCGCGAAATAGTGGATAAGCTGGGGATTGATTTCGATTGGTTACCAGATGTGTATGAGTCGCCCGAGGTAAGTGGCAAGGTAAGCCAGGTGGCTGCTCAGCTGACGGGATTGCTCCCCGGTACTCCGGTCGTGGGTGGTGGCGGTGACCAGGCAGCCGGTGCCGTAGGCAATGGCATAGTCAAGCCAGGAGTTATTTCGTCTACTATTGGGACCTCAGGTGTGGTTTTTGCCTTCATGGATCAGGTCAAGATAGATCCTAAGGGCAGGGTTCACACGTTTTGCCATGCCGTACCCAATACCTGGCACGTTATGGGTGTAACACAGGGTGCTGGCCTGTCGCTTCAATGGATGCGCAATAATTTTGGCGGCATAGAGCGTGAGCTTGCTAAGTTTATGGACGTAGATCCATATGTGTTTATGGATGCTGAAGCTGAAAAGGCAGTGCCGGGTTGTCAAGGGCTCATATACCTCCCGTATCTCATGGGGGAGCGTACTCCTCACCTTGATCCCTATGCCAAAGGCGTTTTCTTCGGCCTGTCGGCAAAACACGGTAGAAATGAAATGATCCGCGCCGTCATGGAGGGGGTGGCCTATAGCCTCAGGGACTGCCTTGAAATAATAAAGGAGATGGGCGTTGAGGTGTCAGAAGTGCGGGCCTCCGGTGGCGGCGGCAAGAGCAAGCTGTGGAGGCAGATACAGGCCGACGTGTTCAATAGCCCAATCACCACCATCAATTCCACTGAAGGGCCTGCTTTTGGTGCTGCATTGTTGGCTGGCGTTGGAACAGGCGTATACAATAGCGTGCCTGAGGCATGCGAGGCGGCCATCAAACGCGTAGGAGTGCAGCAACCCATTGAGGCCAATGTGAGAGTATACGATAGATATTATGAGGTGTATAAGGAACTTTACTATGCTTTAAAGGACAGCTATTTGAAGGTTGCTCGCATCGAGCGGGAGTTGAGCGGCCAAGCATAATTATTGCCAGGTGTTTTAAGATGGAATGGATTGAGAAGTGGTTTCCGCGTACTGGCAAGTGTGCCATTGAAGGAATACGGCTTGCCGTTTTGAATTCGATTTTGGTGGGAGTGGGCGGGACGGTTGTCTTTTTGCTGTTTGAAGCGGTGGAGCTGCTTAGAAAGTCAGGCATCCCCATCCCCTTGCCAGTATGGCTTGTAATGGTACTACTGATTATGCCGTATTATGTATTGATGTTTCAGTATGGCAAGGCCTTCGGGGCTCTGAGCTCTTCAAGGAGGCCTGTTGCCGGCTTTGCGGTGGGTTTACTGGGGCAATTGCCCTCCGTGTTGCTGCTGGTAGTGTCAATCGATGTAGAGCTCTACAGATATATTTCATCTCAGGTATGGCGAGCATTGTTCACCATGATGCTCATGATCGTCTTGGTAGCCCCTGTCATGGTGGGGCTTGGCTCATTGGATAACAATGATAAACGATAAAAGAAAGTAAAAAAATTAAAGGGAGCATTTTCTGCTCCCTTTAATTTTTACTCTGTTTTAAACTTGCTGATGGCTTGCATCAGCTCCTGGGCGGCATAATTTAACTCCTCAGCGTAGGAGGCTAGCTGTTCTATACCCGACAGCTGTTCTTCGGTGGATGCCGTTACTTCCTGGGATGATGCTGCTGCCTCCTGAGATACAGCAGATATGTTTTGCATTGCCAATACTGCCTGGTTTTTATCGTTTTCCATTTCGTTGACGCCCTGTATTATCTGCTCAACCCGGTTGGCAAGCGCTTCGGTCGATGCTGCTATCCGTTTGAAAGCCGAGATGGTGATGACTACCGCTTCATTTTGAGATTTTACAATATCCTCTGCGTTTTTGGCTCGTTTGACGGTCTGAGCGGTTTGCTGCTGCGTGTTTTTGATGATGGTAGTGATCTCGCGCGTGGCAGCCATCGATTGCTCGGCCAGCTTGCGTATCTCGTTGGCCACCACAGCAAATCCCTTCCCCATCTCCCCGGCTCGTGCAGCTTCTATGGCAGCGTTTAAAGCCAGAAGGTTAGTCTGGTCCGCTATGTTGTCGATCACTTTTGTTATCTTGCCTATGGCCTGGGAATGCTGGTTGAGCATATCTATGTCTGCCAGTATCTCTTGAGTTATAACGGTGGTCTGTCGAGCTTTCTGTTCTAGCTGATCTACCGCATCAAGCCCTTGCTGGGTTAAATTTAAGGTCTCCTTGGACAAATCGTGAATTTCTTTAGCATTTTCCGAAACGCTGGTTATTTTTGCAGCCAGCATATCCATCTTTTGAACGCCCTGTTCTGCATCGGTTGCCTGTTCTGCTGCCCCTTGAGCTATTTCCTGAACGGCTCTGGCAATTTCGTGAGATGATGCCGATAGCTGCTGCGAGGTTGAGGCTACCGTTGACGATGATTCGACGACTTTATGAGCAAGGTTAGTAGTTTGTTGTATGAGCAGGCGCATGTTGGCTATCATCGAGTTTATGCTTTTGGTCAGTATGCCCAGCTCATCCTTGCTCCTTGATACCAGATTGACTGTAAGATCGCCCATGGCAACTTTTTCAGCGGCACTGATGATTCGTCCTATGGTTCGGCCCATGCTGCCTGACATGTATAGGCCGATAACCAGGGCCACTATACAGGCGAATATCATCAGCATGATGGTGGTTCTGGCAATATTCTGCGTAGCGGCTAATAACACTGAGTTTGGAATAAGGCCTACTAACGTGTATCCGGTTTCTCCAACTTTATTATAGATCATCAACCATTTTTCGCCATTATGGTCTACTTCTTTATAACCCGAAGGTTCTTCAGAGGATATTACATCCTGATAAAAGTCATGTTCTGTTATGCTATGGGAGTTCACCGATTCATCTTCTTCTATTTGCTCGCCAATTTCCGAGCTTAGGGCATACCCATCCGGGCTGATTAAATGGATCTCGCTTCTCGAACCCAAATTTACGCCTTGCAATATTTCCATAATAGGTGCATATTTTATATCTATTACCATAACTCCACGGGTGGTCCCCGTAGAGAGGAGTTTTAAAGTGCGCATTCCTGAAATGGCGTACGTTGCAGACGTAGATCTTCCGGTGTCAATTTCAGGGTGCCTTCCTCTCCAAATGGTTTTCCCATTTGCTTCTATAGCGGCTTTGTACCATTCGGAATTTTTTATTTCTTCAAAATTTACATTGGATAGAGTAGTAATGTTTCCTGCTGCTATGCTGCGCTTTTCGTCAATTAAAAGGGCTATACTGTCGATGTACTTATTACTTAGAGTATAGCTGTTTAATAATGACTGTACAGTCTGCAGCTTTTGAATGAAGTCATAGGTTTGCATCTGCTCTTCTTTTATCAATAGAAAATCTTGTATGTCTTCATTTGTAAATATTTGCAGGGAAGTACTATCAATCGTTGAGAAGATCAATTCAATATATCGCGATATCTGTTCCATGGCTTGGATGGTAGATTGAGCAGCGGTCTGCTGTATGGCTTTTTCCGCTGTGCCCTTGGAATAATACCCGAGGATGGATATGGGGATGATCATTATGAGAAAGGCTGCTATGAGTTTATTGCTTATGCTGTTTAAACGAAAGGATTTTATCTCATCCAATGTCTTTGCCACGTCTTTTGCAAGGGTATGATACCCTTGCTTTCCCTCCTTTCTGTCATGTTAAATTTAGTGTTGTCATAATTTGTTATAAGTTCAAATAATATTTCTACATGAAATACCAAAATCCTTCTTAAGTCTAAAAAATGTGAAAAAAGACCTAGATTTAATAGAGAGGAGCTTTTTTGTGCTTCTTCTTTTGTGTATAATTTATAGAGGTATAAATTTTCTGGAAAGGGTGCAATATGGATGAATGCACAGCAAAGAATCATGGTGGTGGATGATGATCCCAATATATGCCAGCTTATAAGGCTGTATCTGGAAAAGGAGGGTTATCAGGTTGAGCATTGCCTAGACGGAATATCGTGCATTGAATCCTTCAAAAACAATCCACCCAACCTGGTAATATTGGATATAATGCTCCCAGGAATGGATGGCTGGGAGGTATGCAAGGAAATTCGTAAGATAAGCGACATCCCAATTATAATGCTTACCGCCAAAGGGGAAACGTTTGACAAGGTGCTGGGATTGGAATTAGGGGCTGATGACTACATCGTGAAGCCCTTTGATCCCAAGGAACTGGTTGCCAGGGTCAAGGCAGTTTTGCGCAGATCGAAGGCTACGGGCATCAGAGAGAAGATAGTATCCTATCCAAACTTAACTGTGGACATTGGCAATTATACCGTAGAATACCACGGAAAGACGATGGAGCTTCCACCCAAGGAGTTAGAGCTATTGTACTTTTTAGCTTCACATCCCAACAAGGTATTTACAAGGGAACAGCTGCTGGACCGCGTATGGGGGTATGACTTTTACGGTGATACCCGGACTGTGGATGTCCATATAAAGAGGCTGAGGGAAAAATTTTCAGATCCTACCGATGTATGGCATATAAAGACGGTTTGGGGTGTGGGGTACAAATTTGAGGTGAAGTAGATGATGTTTCGTTCGATATTTACCCGTTTAATGGTCACTTATTTTGTGATCATAGTCGTTACCATTGTAATACTGGGATTGCTTCTGTCAACCTTTTTTATGGATTACACTTTTAGCAAAAAAGAACAGGAACTCATAAGGGAGGCCCAGGAGCTTAACCCTTATATCGAAATGTACAGCATGGGGCTTATGGACCAACGGTCATTGTATAGCTATTTTAAGATCATCGATCGCTTTTTGAATACCACTATATGGGTAAGCGATGGGCTAGGCTATATATGGGTTGCGTACAGCCCTTCAAAAGAAGATCAGGAGAGATGGCAGGAACAAAAGCTTACCGAACAGGAATTCATCCAGATATTGAAGGGAAATATCATTACCAAGACCGGACAATTTGGCGGCCGTTTTAACACGCCGGTTTTGACCGTAGGGGTGCCCTTGAGGATTAACGGAAGGATTAGGGGTGCCATATTCTTGCATTCTCCCGTAGAAGGGATCAGGCGTACCATGTATGACATCTACAGGAATATATGGTGGGCTGCTTTTATCTCTGCAGGCCTTTCGGTAGTGCTGCTTTACTGGATGTCCCGCCGCATATCAAACCCATTGATAGAGATGAACGAAATTTCCCGGGAATTTGCAAGAGGGAATTTCAAGCGTCGGGTTAAAGTGGTCACAAAGGATGAAATTGGCCAGCTGGCCATTAATTTCAATGCTATGGCCGATTCTCTGGAAAAACTAGAAGATATGCGCAGGAGTTTTGTGGCCAATGTATCACACGAATTGCGTTCACCACTTACCTCCATCATGGGCTATATCCAGGGAGTTTTGGATAATACCATAAAACCGGAAGATATGAAAAAGTACTTAAGCATAAGCCTGGCAGAAGCTCAGAGGCTTAGCAAGCTGATCGATGAGCTTTTAGACCTTACGCAGATCGAATCGGGACAATTCCCTCTCAAACTTTCGGTATTTGACGTCAATGAGCATATCAGGCGTTCGCTCATCTCGCAGGAAGAGAGGATAAACCAAAAAGGCATAGAGGTGGAGGTCGACTTTCAAGATGAACACTGCTGGGTGGAAGCCGATGCTGATAGAATTCAACAGGTGATAATAAACTTGCTGGACAATGCCATAAAGTACAATCGGGAAAACGGCAAGCTGATCATAAAGACCTGGAAGCACAGGGATAAGGTTTATGTAAAGATTCAAGACCAAGGGCCGGGCATCCCGAAGGAAGATATTGTGCATATATGGGAGCGGTTCTATCAGGTCGATAAGTCAAGAAGCGGTAAGGACAGGGGAAGAGGCCTGGGACTATCCATCGTAAAAAAGATCATAGAACAGCATGAGCAGAATATATGGGTCAACAGCCGGCTGGGTGAGGGGACGGCATTTATATTTTCCTTGAAGGCGTCCAAAAGGCCAGAGAGGGCTCCACGGTAAAAATTATTTACAAGACGTTCATATTTTGTTAAAAAAGAAAGTTTATAATTAAAGCGTAGAGTAAATGAAAGATAAATTTAATCAACTAGGGGGTGTGGAGCATGAGGGAATTCTATGAATTCGATGAACAGCAATATCAGGGCAAAGGCAGAATATGGAAGTATATAACCATAGCGGTGGTCTTCACTTTATTGGGAGCCATTGGCATGTATTACATGCTGCCATACATCAGCGATGATAATTCAAAAAATGCCGTTGTTACGCCAAGCGAACAAGAGAAAAATGTTGCCCAGAGTAATCAGGCCAGCGAGGGAAAAGATGAGAATGAAGTTCCCGAACTGGGTTACAAAGGGGATTTGTTCATTACTTCCGATAATCCTGTGGTGGAGATAGCCGAAAAGGTCGGCCCGGCTGTGGTAGGGATAACCAACAAGAGCATTATAACCTATAGGGACTGGTTCTTTGGCGATGTATACATGCAGGAGCAGGAAGGTTATGGATCGGGCATCATACTCAGCGATGAGGGATATATAGTCACCAATGCACATGTGGTGGAAGGCGCCAAGGAAATATATGTGGTGTTTCAAGGGGAAAAGCAGGTAAAGGCGCAGCTTGTGGGGATAGACACCGCCAGCGATGTGGCAGTGGTGAAGGTGGACCCTGAAGATCTGAAGGAAGTGAAATACGCTGTAGCAAAGATAGGGGATTCGGATAAGGTCCGTCCTGGAGAGCTAGCTGTGGCTATAGGAAATCCGTTGGGACATGAACTTGCAGGGACCATAACGGTGGGGGTAATAAGTGCTGTAAATCGTACCCTCGTTATTGACCAAAAACCCATGAACCTGATACAGACCGATGCGGCAATAAATCGTGGCAACAGTGGCGGGGCGCTGGTCAACGCCAGAGGCGAAGTCATAGGGATGAACACGTTGAAGGGAAGTGGGACTGAAGGCTTGGGCTTTGCCATACCCTCTAACGAATTTTTGCCCATAGTGAAGGAATTGATTAAAAACGGGACTGTGGTGAGAGAAGGAAAGAGACCGGGGCTTGGAATTCTGGGTCAGGAAATTACTGCATCAGATGCTAGAAGGCTCAATTATCCACGGGGGATTTATGTACAAGCGGTTATGCAAAATGGAGCTGCAGCGAAAGCTGGGATTCAACCCGGCGATGTGATCATAGGGATTGACGATAAATCCATAACCACATACGATGAATTGAAGAACATCTTAAACCAGCATAAAGTTGGAGATGTAGTAAAGGTAAAGGTATGGCGTGACGGCAAGGAGTACGTATTCCGCGTAACCCTACAAGCGTTAGAGTAATAAAAATGAGCGCTCTTCTTAGAGCGCTCATTTTTATTCTTGTTTAATTAGGCCAGGGCTGCTTTAACTTTAGCGGCGATACACATACTTAGCCAGTATGCGTGGTATGCCTTCATGATTCCCCCATCTATTGCCAAATATTCTCACCTTGTTTCCTGATCTGACGGACAAGCCATTCCAATGCTCTACGTACACCAGCTGCTCGGATGAACTGTCGCTCGATACATCAACGGTAAAGGCGCTTTTATCCCCCAGGGCAATTATATCCTTTACGATTCCTTCAAATACGAATATTCTGCCGTTGTGGAGTTCCGGGTTGGATTTGAGTTCGTCATAGTCCAAGGCCCAGGCGCGCCTAGTGTATTCCGATTCGCTTAACAGGCGCTCGATTACCAAATTCAACTTTGATTCCCCTTGGCCTTCCACCCGGGCCGTTATGGTACATGGAGTATATCCAGATGCGTTAGCTTTTACATAAAGAGTGAAATTTCCGGTTTCAGGGTCAATGGTAGGCTGCGACCTCGTCTCAAGGCTTGCTTCCAGCACGGCTTGTGGATGGGTGGTACCGGTGATCTTTGCCCAGCTGTCGCTCGTCTGTACCGGTATGGGCTGATCTATGGTCAACGGTACCTCCATAACCTCCCTTTTTAAAACGATGTAGCGTATGTGATCGGCATAGCCCGGTGTGGATACCCGGATTTCATATACGTTTTCAGGCTCATCGGGGACTTCCACTTCTTTTTCCAATCTGCCTTCCTCATCAACGAGATCGCTATAGTTATTGCCATTTATTAATACCTGGGAACCCGGTTCCACCTCGAGTATTATCCGGTATTTTTTACCTTCTACCATGGTTTCGTCCGATTCGGGATGTATCAAAGTCAAGGGCGCCAAAGGCTGAGTTAAGGTAAAAGTTACCTTTTCTTTTGTATCCGGTAAATCCTCACCATGGATGGTGATGTCAAGCTCTATTACGATTTCGTCCTCTTTCTGGCCCTGTGAAAAATACGAGTATAGAAAGGCGTCTTCGTACACTATTTCTGCTTTGCCGTCTATGACGGGATATACCTTGCCCAGAACCTCCACGCTTTCACCATTGCTAGCGTTTACGATGATCTTATGGGCAGGCTTTCCATCGATGGTTGTAGCTTCTACTGAGGTGGATGCTATAACATTTGTCCCGTAACCAGCGGTTTTGTCTTTTGAGCGCCAAATCTGATCCACCATGATATAGCTTATAAACAGGAATACGGCCAGCACCATGATGGCTGTGCATATCTTGGCAGTGCGCTTGGCCAACGTAGAGCCTTTATCTTTACGATGGCGCCTGAGGGGAAATTGTTGCATGTACTCAGGCTCTTCAAAAAACCAATCTAAGGCCTCGTCATTCCATATGTTGTCCCTATCGGTTTTAAACAGGTAATCGAGATCGAGGTCTTGGTCAGATGTTTTTTCTTCATCGGTTAATGGCTGGTCAGCTGTTTTTTCATCTATTTGTAGCTGGTCAACCATCTCTTCATGGCTGGTTGGCTGATCAATCTCAGGTTTTTTGGAGTGCTCCTTTTCATAGGGGGTTACCTCTTCCCGATCCTTTACCAGTTTATATCCGCAATAGTAACAGTAACGGTGATAGTAATTATTTCTGGTACCACAATTTGGACACAGCATGGAAAGACCTCCCTTCCTTGATAATAAAAAAATTCGCAAGTTTCACCAAAAATCCTTCAATTTAGATAAAAATTTCAGGGCACCTGAATTTTTATTAGGGGGTTTTAATATAACCAAAATCGTGCTACAATTATTTACAAAGCCATATAAAAGCCATATAAAATAATGATTTGTAAAGGGGGATAAGCTTTTAATGGATTACTTTCATGAAGAATCGGTAACCAAGATAAATTCCGGTTTAAATTCGGTGATCTATGTTATATGTTATATTGGCATGATCATATTTGGGTTGTTTGCCCTACAGGGGCTTGCAAGCATAATGAACGGCATCATAAACATATCTAACATAATCTTTATGCTGGTATGCGGAGGGCTTGCCTACGGCTGTTTTGTGCTCAAGAACAATCAGAGGATTGAGTACGACTATACCTTTACAAACGGAATTTTAGATATAGCTAAGATTATCAATAACAGCAAAAGGAAAAAGCTTCTGTCGGTGGATATAAAGGATTTTGAGGTGATTGCCCCCATAAGCGATGAGGGCTTTAAGCGTATGCTTCATCACAAGGGGATTCAAAAGAGATATAACTATTTTCTCAATCGCGGGCCGAGGCTTTATTACGGTATTTTCACCCAGGATGGCGTCAAATCGATGTTGGTGTTCGAACCCAGCGACAAGCTGGTGGAGCTTTTCAAGATATTCAATCCGCGGAATGTTAAAACCAAATAACTGCGAAAAATCCCCTTGTTAAAAGGGGGTTTTTATTTGTAGAAGTAGATCTGCCTAAGCGTTGCATAAAGCTGAGTAAATGGAATTTCTCATAAAATTTTGAAATGCTCGAATTAGCTGTTTTCGTATAAAACGCGGCCAGCCCATAAGCCAATATGGAGGATGTGAGCGATAGTTCAGCACATTGGGAAGAATTTTTAAATCCTGCGGGTATTCCCTTGTAGTAACGTGGAGTAAGGGGTAAAATAATGATTGATTGAGGCAAGGTATAAGGAGGCATTGAGATATGGGACAAGGGATTTATTTGGACAATGCGGCTACTACCCCTATCCATCGTGACGTGGCTGAGGCTGTAATGGAATGCATGCTATATGACTTTGGCAATCCGTCTTCATTGCATGGAATGGGCCTGAAGGCCGAGAAAAAGCTTAAGGAGGCTAGGGAGAGGATTGCCTCTGCGTTGGGCGTGGATTCCGAAGGGCTTTTTTTCACTTCGGGTGGTACCGAGGCAAATAACCTGGCCATTATAGGAACAGCCATGGCTAGAAGGCGAGAGGGGAAGCATTGCATCACCACGCAGATTGAGCATCCCTCGGTTTTGAATACATTTAAATACCTGGAGAAAGAAGGGTGGAAGGTAACCTATCTTCCGGTGAACAGTGCTGGAGTAGTCTCACCAGATGATGTGAGACGGGCAATGCGCCCCGATACCGTGCTGGTCAGCATAATGCACGTGAATAACGAAATTGGTTCGATACAGCCAATTCAGGAGATTGGGAGGCTATTGAAGGCTGAGGGAAGTTCAGCCCTTTTTCATGTGGATGCCGTTCAATCCTTTGGTAAGCTGGATATAAAGCCTCTTCAGTGGGGTATCGACCTGCTTTCCATAAGCGGCCATAAGATCCATGCGCCTAAAGGCATAGGCGCCCTGTATATTAGAAAAGGCGTGAAAATTCATCCCCTTTTGTGGGGAGGCGGCCAGGAGAAGGGCGTCAGAAGCGGTACCGAAAACATGCCTGGCATCGTCGGATTTGGTGAAGCGGTGCGCTGGCTTGAAGAAGGAACCGACAGGAGCTACCTATACAGATTGAAGGGGATTCTGGTTGCTGAGCTGACCCAAAGAATACCGTGGGCGGTTATCAATGGTCCTTTACCTGAGGAGGGCGCTCCGCATATTTTAAGCGTGAGCTTTCCGGGCATAAGAGGTGAAGTAATGCTTCATGCCCTGGAAGAAAAAGGTGTATATGTGGGGACAGGGTCGGCCTGCTCATCTAGAAGGGGTCATATGAGCCACGTGTTGGAGGCCATTGGCGTAAAAAAGGATGTGGCCCAAGGGGCCATAAGGATCAGCCTGTCCTACTTGAATACCGAGGACGAGATGCGCCAGGCGGCTCAAATTATAGAGCAGTGTGCGAAAGAGCTGGAGGGATTTGTGAGGAGGTAGATAGATTGGAGAGGGTAGCCTTATTGCGTTACGGAGAGATACATTTAAAAGGCTTAAATCGCCCGTATTTTGAAAGGGCGCTGTATAATAACCTAATAAAGGCTTTGAAACCTTATGAGGGCGTAACCGTGAGGAAGGCGGAAGGAAGATATTATGTGGAAAACATCGGAGATGACCCAAGGGTCTTCGACAGCATAGCGAAGGTCTTTGGGATAATTTCTTTTAGCCCGGCTTTGAAGGTTGAAAAAGATATCAACGCTATACAGAAGGCTGCTGCGGCGTTAGTGAGGGAAACTATGGAGGCTAAGGCTCCCAGCCAAGGGGAGACATTTACCTTTAAAGTGGAATCCCGCAGGTCCGATAAGAGCTTCTATTTGAATTCTATGGAACTAAGCCGTAGAGTGGGCGGTTATCTTTTAAGAAACATTCCCAACTTAAAGGTGGATGTCCACAATCCCAGGATTACCGTTAATATCGAAGTGAGGGAACATGCCTATGTGTACTGCCGGATAATCCCTGGTGCAGGGGGTATGCCGGTAGGCACCAATGGGAAGGCCGTACTGTTGCTTTCGGGGGGGATTGACAGTCCGGTAGCCGGATGGATGATAGCCAAGCGCGGCGTCGAGCTGGCAGCTGTTCATTACCATAGCTTCCCATATACCAGCGAGCGCTCAAAAGAGAAGGTGATTGACCTGTGCAGGATTTTAAGTCAGTACTGCGGAGAGATAAAGCTACATGTAGTGCCTTTTACCAGGATACAACAGGAACTATATCAAAAGTGCCCTCATAACATGCTCACCATACTCATGAGGCGCTTCATGATGAAAATAGCCGAGGTGGTGGCACATAAGGAGGATGCGAAGGCCTTGGTAACGGGGGAAAGTCTGGGACAGGTTGCCAGCCAGACCATGGAGAGCCTGTGCGCTACCAATGATGCGGTTTCTATGCCGGTATTCAGGCCGCTTATAGGGATGGATAAGATAGAGATAATGGACCTTGCTAAAAGGATAGGGACGTATGAAACCTCCATTCTCCCTTACGAGGACTGTTGTACCATATTTGTGCCAAAGCATCCCACCACCAGACCCAAGCTGGAAAAGGTGAGAGAGGCAGAAAAGCTAGTGGAAGGGGACAAGCTCATCGAAGAAGCGGTAGCAAATATCGAAGTGCTAAACATAAAGAGGTGAAAAAGAATGCAAAGCCGTATGCAGCTGGAAAGCGTACTGCGCAGGATTGATGGCAGGGGATATAAGGCTTATAAAGATATAGAGGGAACCTATGATTTTGGGAATTTTATCTTACATATCGACCACGTACAGGGGGACCCCTTTGCTTCTCCTTCAAGGATCAGGGTGGTAATACCTCAAAAGGTGGCGGGTTTTCCGCAAGAGTTGTATTCATCAAAGCCCAGGAAAAAGGGGCTTGAGGATTTTTTGACCCGCCAGATTTCGAAAAACATACCGAAAATTGTTAAGGGCAACAGGGGGACCGGCAAGAGCGGACAGATTTCGATCATCTCCGTGGGGCAGGAGATTTTAAACCGTACTTCGGTGTTGGTCAGCGATGTAAGCGTTGAAGCACGACTGACTATGGGGCTCCCGGCTCGCGGCAGGACCATACTGTCGGGTCAGGCCATGGAAATGCTCTTTGGAGAGCTGCCTCGATTGGTAGAGCAGTCGCTTATATATAGGAATCTGGACAGTGATGCACTGCTAAAACATGTTAATCTGGCAGAAGACCAGTGGGTACTGCGCAGCAAAATTAAGGAGATGGGATTGGTGGCTTTTGTGGCCAACGGTTCCATCCTTCCAAGGCGTAGCGGCGTGGATGATCGCCCCATGGAAAGCGGAGCGGTGCCCTTTAAGTCGCCTCCCGAACTGGAGGTCATGGTGAAGCTACCCCATGCGGGTAAGGTATGGGGGATGGGAATCCCTAAAGGTATAACCCTCATAGTGGGTGGTGGATACCACGGGAAATCTACGCTGCTTCGCGCCATCGAACGCGGCGTATATGACCATATACCCGGAGATGGAAGGGAATTGGTGGTAACCGTTGAGGATGCCGTCAAGATCAGAGCAGAGGATGGCAGAAGGGTTGAGAAGGTGGACATAAGCCCATTTATCAATAACTTACCCAATGGTGAGTCCACAACATCCTTCTCTACCGAAAATGCTAGCGGTAGCACATCCCAGGCGGCAAATATAATGGAGGCGTTGGAGATTGGGACTTCGCTGCTATTGATCGACGAGGATACCAGCGCTACCAACTTCATGATCAGAGATGCGCGCATGCAAAGGCTGGTCCACAAGGACTCGGAGCCCATTACGCCTTTTATCGATAGGGTGGAGGAACTGTATGAGCAATTGGGAGTGTCCACCATCATCGTAGTAGGTGGCTCGGGAGATTATTTTGACGTGGCCCATAGGATCATAATGATGGAAAATTACGTAGCCAAGGATGTTACCGCCATAGCCAAAGCGATTGCTCAAGAGTACAGGACCGATAGAAAAAAGGAGGGTGGGGGGCAACCCATTCGAATCACTCAAAGGATACCCATTCCTCATAGCCTTTCTCTTAAAGGCCGGAAAAAAATAAAGTCCCGTGGACTGGACAACATACAATACGGGCATACCAATTTGGTTCTGGATGACGTCGAGCAGTTGGTAGATGTAAATCAAACCAGGGCCATAGGTGATATAATCCGCTATGCCATGGAGAATTATATGGATGGTAAGACAACATTACGGGAGATCATTCAAAAGGTGTGCCGGGATATAGATGAAAAGGGCCTGGATGTGATATCCCCTTTTAAAGGGCTTTATCCGGGGGATTACGCGCAGCCCCGTCCCCAGGAGATAGGCGCTGCCATAAACAGATTGAGGATATTAAAGGTGAAGCAGGAAAGCGTAAAATAAGGGAAAGATATGCCTGTATACGCCGCATTAAAATATTCCCAAAAAAGTATTGCCTGGAGAGGCATTTAGTATTACAATAATAAAGTCAAAGAAAGTCAAAGCTAAAATTTGGGTTGAGGCGTTTGAGGAGGAATATCTGCTATGGAATACAAGGACTACTATAAGATATTGGGCGTATCCAGGGATGCTACCCAGGAAGAGATAAAAAGGGCATACCGCCGTTTAGCAAAAAAGTACCATCCCGATGCCAATCCTGGGGATAAGGAAGCAGAGCAGAAGTTCAAGGAGATAAATGAGGCCTATCAGGTGCTGGGGGATGAGGAAAAGCGCAAGAAGTACGATGCCTTTGGGCAATACTATGACTTCCAAAATGGCATGAACTTTGACCCATCCGACTTTGGATGGCAAAGGCGGACGTATACTACTGGAGGCAGCGGCTTTTCCGATTTCTTCGAGATGCTCTTTGGAGAAAACGGCTTGGACCTGGACAGCATTTTTGAAGGATTTGCCAAGCGAGGCGGTCCTTTTAGCTTTTCCAGGCGCTTTTATAATACAGCTGCAGCTCATAAAGGACAGAATATGGAGACCGAAGTAGAGGTGGATCTGGAACAGGCTTTCAATGGCGGCGATAGGATATTATCCATCCGTGGTCGGGACGGCTCAATCAAGAGGATAAGAATGAAGATACCGGCGGGCATTCTCGACGGTGACAAGATAAGGTTGAGGGGACAGGGCATAGATGGTGGAGACCTTATGGTCACCGTGAGGATCAAGCCGGGAGAAGGCTGGGAACTACAGGGATTGGATTTGATCAAAGATGTGCCCGTGCTTCCATGGGAGGCGGTTCTGGGTACAACTGTTACGGTAAAATCCCTTAACGGACAAAAATTTTCTGTGAAAATTCCTGCCGGCACTTCAACCGGGAAAAAATTGAGAATTTCTGGAATGGGCTACATGGATAGGAAGGGAAACAGGGGTGACCTGTACATCAGGATAAAGATTGTAATACCCGAGCATATAACGCCCCAGGAAAAGGAGCTGTATCAAAAGCTGAAGGAGATCTCTCAATGGAATCCTAGGGGGGATGAGGAATGATCAACCTGGAAAGGTTTACGCAGCGGGCCCAGGAAGCGCTGATGGAAGCCCAGAAGCTGGTGATAGATAACAGCCAGCAGGAACTGGATACGGTACACCTCCATTTAGCGCTGGTGGCACAGGAGGACGGCCTTATTCCTAGGATGCTCAAAGGCATGGATGTGGACGTAGATGCCTATATTGCTGATTTGAGGGATGAGGTTGAGAGGCGTCCCAAGGTCATGGGCAACGTTCAGCCTTATGCCAGCATGGGATTCAATCAAGCCTTAATAAGGGCCGAGAAGCAGGCAAAGGAATTCAAGGATGAATATATAAGCGTCGAGCACTTATACCTTGCCGTACTGGAGGATAGCAGCTATTCCAACAGGAGGATAATCAGCCGGTATGGCATCACCAGGGAGAAGTTTCTTAAAAAGCTGGCCGAGGTGAGGAAAAGCCAGAGGATAACCAGCCAAAATCCAGAAGAGACCTACGAGGCTCTAAAGCGCTTTGGCCGTGACCTGGTGGAAGAGGCACGCAGAAACAAGCTGGATCCTGTTATAGGACGGGATGAGGAGATACGCCGAGTAATTCGCATATTGAGCCGCAGGACAAAGAACAACCCTGTTCTGATTGGCCAGCCGGGCGTGGGTAAGACAGCCGTGGTGGAAGGGCTTGCCCAGCGCATACTCAAAGGGGATGTGCCCGAGTCGCTAAAAAACAAGAAGATATTTGCGCTGGATATGGGAGCCTTAATTGCGGGGGCTAAATACCGCGGTGAATTTGAAGAAAGATTAAAAGCGGTATTAAAGGAGATAGAGGATTCCAATGGCGAGATAATACTCTTCATCGACGAGATCCACAACATAGTGGGTGCCGGAAAGGCGGAAGGGGCCATGGATGCTGGCAACCTGCTCAAGCCCAAGCTGGCCCGAGGTGAGCTGCACTGCATTGGCGCCACCACCATAGATGAGTACAGGAAGTACATCGAAAAGGATGCTGCCTTGGAAAGGAGGTTTCAGCCGGTACTCATTGAGCAGCCCAGCGTGGAGGATACCATATCCATATTGCGGGGCTTAAAGGAGAGGTTCGAAATCCATCACGGTGTAAGGATAAAGGACAGCGCTTTGATTGCAGCAGCTGTGCTGTCCCATCGCTATATCACCGATCGCTACTTGCCCGATAAGGCCATTGACCTGGTGGATGAAGCGGCTGCGATGTTGCGCACCGAAATTGACAGCATGCCTGCAGAGCTTGACGTCATAACCAGGAAGCTCATGCAGCTGGAGATCGAAAAAGAAGCCTTGAAAAAGGAAGCAGATGAAGCTTCAAAACAGCGGCTTGAGAGCATAATAAAGCAAATCAGCGAGCTTAAAGAGAAGTCAAACGCCATGGTAGCCCAATGGGAAATGGAGAAGGAGATAATTCGAAAGATCAAGGATATAAAGCAGCAAATCGAGGATACCAAGGCACAAATAGCCCAGGCCGAACGGCAGTATGATCTCAATAAGATGGCCGAACTGCAATACGGTGTGCTGCCTAGGCTGGAGAAAGAGCTGGAAGAGCAGAAGGCCAGGCTGGAGTCCCTGGATTATGATAAGCGGTTGCTCAAAGAGGAGGTAACCGAAGAGGAGATTGCGCAGGTGGTTTCGCGGTGGACGGGAATACCGGTAACCCGTCTTATGGAAAGCGAGCGGGAAAAGCTGCTGCGCCTGGAGGACATGATGCACCAGAGGGTTATTGGGCAGGATGAGGCCATAAAGGCGGTGGTAAATGCCGTGATACGGGCCAGAGCTGGACTTAAGGATCCCAAACGTCCCATAGGTTCATTTCTATTTTTGGGCCCTACGGGAGTGGGCAAGACCGAGGTGGCCAAGACGCTGGCCAGCGTGCTGTTTGATACCGAAGACAATATGGTCAGGATTGACATGTCCGAGTATATGGAAAAGTTTTCGGTGTCCAGGCTGATCGGTGCCCCGCCGGGTTATGTAGGATACGAGGAAGGGGGACAGCTGACCGAAGCGGTGCGACGTAAGCCTTATTCGGTGGTGCTGTTTGATGAGATCGAAAAAGCCCATCCCGACGTGTTCAACATTTTGTTGCAGCTGCTCGACGATGGGCGGTTGACCGATAGCCAAGGGCATACCGTCGACTTTAAAAATACCGTCATCATCATGACTTCCAACATCGGTGGCTCCATTTTGATGGAACGCTTAAAAGACAGGGGTGATATAGATGAGGACACCAGGAACCTGGTAATGTCTGAACTGAAAAGGTGTTTCCGTCCAGAGTTTTTAAACCGCATCGATGAGATTGTGCTGTTTAAGCCTTTGGGCAAAGATGAGATAACCAGGATTGTGGATTTAAGGTTTAACGAAATAAAAGAGAGGGTAAAGGAAAAGGGAATAGAGCTTAAGCTGACTCAGGCTGCTAGGGAGCTCATTGCTGAGCGAAGCTTTGATCCGGTATACGGTGCTCGTCCAATAAAGCGCTTTATGGAGCACACCGTAGAGACCGAGATAGGCTGGAAAATAGTCGCTGGGGAGCTGCATAGCGGCTGTAGCGTAACCATAGATGCCAAAGACGGCCAGCTTGTTTTCAGAATAGAGGACCATGCAGGTGCATTGCTCGCGAGATAAAACAAAAAATCCCATGGAGCAGAGACATCTCTTTCATCCTGTGCCATGGGATTCTTTTAGAACTGGCGGTCAACCGCCCAAATTCTGCATGATGAATTTATATACCTCAGGGGCTTTGGTATCCCAGTTATTGCAGATGATTCTGGCCTGCTTGCTATCGGTTACGCTCAATTTTAGCTCGATGAGAGTGATATCGTTTTCCATCACCTTGCAGGTCACTTGATATTCGCTGGGCGAGATCCTCCTGTATTCGGCTACTATTTGGTTTTCTCTCTTAAACCGATTGCGATGTTGACTGGCATATAGGTCTATTGCTTCGCGAAGCCACTCTGGAATGCGGTTTTTGAAAAAGTTCAAAGCCTTGAGCCCCGTGGAAGTAAGGCTGTAAAAGCTCTTATGGCCGGTATCCAAGCAGCTTATATGTTGAGATGACACCAGCTCACTCAACAGCTGTTGCAGGTCAAAATAGTTCATCACGTTGTTTTCCAGGAAAAACTGCGTGATTTGGCTGTTGGTGAGCGGTATGTCCAGGCAACGAAGATAATATAGTATTGATAATTTATTTTCAGCTAGGTGGGCAGCTTGGTCCGGCATTTCCTCACCTCAAACCAACAATTATATGAGATGTAACATTGACAAAAAGAACACCTTGAAGGTGTTCTTTTAAATTATGTATTCCTTTATCTCTTCCAAAAAGTCATCACAGTCGTCCGAGTATACCTCTACCGTCACGGGTTTGCTGAGGTCCAAACTGAAAATGCCAAGAATAGACTTTGCATCAACTACGTACCGTCCCGAACGAATGTCTATCTCGTAAGGATACTTGCTGACTATATTTACGAACTTTTTTACGCTCTCAGCTGTGGTTAGCTTTATATTTACGGTTTTCATACTAACCATCCCCCTTTATTGTATTCTCATTCTAGTATATAACATTTTTATTGTTAAAGCAATAGTAGGTTTTGATAAGTTTTTACATTTATCCAATAAATGTCCAATTCATGAGTTACATTTTTCTTATTTAGCAAAGCCATTAGTTGGAGACATCATATCTTAGTGTAATGCTTTTGGGCTTTAGGTAAGGGTTGTGAAGTGCAAGTTGGTTGTGTTCCTAATTATAAGATATAAATTATTGGTCAATAATAGATATGATGAACAGGGAATTGTCGAGGGGAGAAAGGAGAGGACCAGCATTTGAAAATCGGGATCCCCAGAGCGTTGCTGTACTATAACTATTATCCCTTATGGCATAGCTTTTTTGGAGATCTGGGATACCAGGTGGTTATCTCACCAGCAACTTCAAGGGCGATTCTGGACAGCGGGGTAATGAGCTGCGTTGATGATGCCTGCTTGCCCATCAAAGTGTTCCATGGCCACGTCGCCAGCCTTATAGGTAAGGTAGACGCCATATTCATTCCCAGGTTGGTCAGCATATATCCGAAGGAATTCATATGTCCCAAGTTTATAGGTTTGCCCGAGATGATAAAAAGTTCGATAAAAGGGCTGCCCCATTTGCTAGTGCTGAATTGTAACGCTCATCGCAATCTTGATGCTGCTTATAAGGCCTATGTTGAATTGGGTAAAATGCTTGGCGTAAAACGCTCTCAGGCAGTTAGGGCTTTGCAAAAAGCCCTAATAAATCAACAACTTTATGAGTCACTTTTGAAAAAGGGACAAACGCCTATTGATACACTGAATGAGGATAAGTCCATTGGAGAGAGCAAAGGAGTAATAGGCCTTATAGGACACCCCTATCTGCTTTATGATGAGTTCATCAGCATGGGGCTAATCTCTAAGCTCAGGGCCAGGGGGTATGTCGTAATGGTGCCCGAAAACGTGGCGCAGTCACACATTGAGGCGGTATGTAAAGAGCTTCCCAAGAAACTCTTTTGGAGCTACGGTAAAAAGCTATTGGGCAGCGGGCTTGCCATGCTGAAGGGTAGAAAGGTGGACGGCATCATATTTTTATCCAGCTTTGGCTGTGGCATCGATGCATTTATCATTGAACTGCTTCAAAGGTATAACCATAGGCTGTACCAGATACCCAGCGCTTTGATTACCGTTGATGAACACAGCGGACAGGCAGGATTTAATACCCGCCTGGAAGCGTTTATTGATATGATCGAATGGAGGAATAGCCGTGAAGGTCACATTTCCCCACATGGGACAAGCGTACTTGGCCATTAAGGGGTTGCTTGACGACCTTGGCATAGAAGTGGTAGTGCCGCCGCCCATCACACAAAAGACTTTGGAGATAGGGACCAAGCTTTCGCCAGAGATGGCCTGCTTGCCACTCAAGATCAACATAGGGAATTATATTGAAAGCATAGAAAAGGGAGCCGATACCATAATAATAACCGGAAGCTGTGGCCCTTGTAGGTTTGGCTATTATGGAGTGGTACAGAAGGAAATCCTAAATGACCTAGGTTATGACGTGGACATGATCATATTCGATCCTCCCAATTCCGACTATAAGGCATTCATAGATAGGATCAGAAGACTTGCCGGCAAAAACTCATGGGCAAGTATAGCGCAAGCATTCAATAGAGCATCGACTATCGTAAAAGAGGCTGATGAGATGCTGGATATAGCCTTGAAGAAGAGGGCTAGGGAAGCAAGTAGAGGAGATACCGATAGCAAGCTGTACCGCTTTGAACGGGAAGTGATGGGCAAGCATGGTACCCGTGAAATACTGGAAACTATTAGAAAATATAAGGTAATATTGAGCCAGGTAGAGGAAAACCCCGAGATATGGCCTCTAAAAATAGGCCTGGTTGGAGAGATATATACCCTTATAGAACCATATGTCAACCTCAACATTGAAAGAAAGCTTGGCTATATGGGAGTGGAGGTGTGCAGGAGCCTTACCCTAAATGAATGGGTGAAGGTCCACCTCTCTCTGGATATCAAACACAGGGTTAGGCATAAGAGGATATTGAAAAAGGCTGCACCCTACTTGAACCTATGCGTTGGGGGGCATGCCTGGCAGACTATAGCCAATAGCGTATACTATTCCGAATGCGGCTTGGACGGGATAATCCAGATAATGCCCTTTGGCTGTATGCCTGAAATTGTGGCTGAAAGCATATTGCCCAAGGTTTCCCAAGATTATGGTACGCCTATAATGACCCTTGTGGTGGACGAGATGACGGGCGAAGCTGGATATTTTACCAGGTTAGAGGCGTTTGTGGATCTGCTGGAGCAAAAAAGGAGGAGAAGAGCCGATGAATACCAAGAAAGCATTTTTAGGGGTTGATGTTGGGTCGGTCAGCATCAACGTCGTTGCCATAGATCAGGAAAACAACTTGCTGGGCAAGATATACGTGCGCACCGAAGGAAAGCCCATACAAATTTTGAAGGAGACTATGGCAAATATGGCTTCAATGCTTCCACATGATGTGGAGGTAAAGGGAGTTGGTACCACCGGTAGCGGTAGGGAACTGGCGGCGGTGGTGGTGGGAGCAGACGTGGTAAAGAACGAGATAACCGCTCACGGCATTGCTGCTTTGACCTTTGTGCCCGATGCCAGAACCGTTATAGAGATAGGGGGTCAGGACTCCAAGATAATAATCCTCAGGAATGGGGTGGTTTCGGATTTTGCCATGAACACGGTATGCGCAGCCGGTACTGGTTCGTTTCTTGACAGGCAGGCCTCTCGCTTGAACATACCCATTGAGAAATTCGGAGAGCTGGCGCTTAAATCCAAATCGCCGGTTAGGATTGCTGGACGGTGCGCGGTATTTGCGGAATCCGATATGATACACAAGCAGCAGATGGGATGTAGCTGCGAGGATATCATAAGGGGGCTGTGCGAGGCTCTGGTAAGGAATTATCTCAACAACGTGGGCAAGGGTAAGGAAATCCTCCCCAGAGTAGTTTTTCAGGGTGGCGTTGCGGCAAATGTGGGGATACGTAAGGCGTTCGAGGATGCCTTAGGATGCGAAATAACGGTTCCAGAACACTACGACGTCATGGGCGCGTTGGGGGCTGCTATCCTTGCCAAGGACTATGCGAGTGGAGGGCGTAAGACAAAATTTAAAGGCTTTGAAACGATAGTTAAAGAGGAATTTACCTCCCGAAGCTTTGAATGCAGCGGATGTGCCAATTATTGCGAAATAGTGGAGCTTATGGCAGGAGACAGTATAGCAGCCAGATGGGGTGGTCGGTGTGGTAGGTGGTCAAGGAGCAATAGGACGGCGGAAAAGGCATGTGCCGTCATATAAAATTGAATATTCCACTAAAATTGAATATTCCATCTTTGGAGAGGGATAATAAGTTATGGATAAGGTTAAACGAGGGAGGATGTGAGGTCATGGAAAGACGGGAATCGCCTAGCATGGAACAGAAGAGGTACGTGGCATCGGTATGTCCTGAATATCGTTCTCGTATGGCAGCGTTGAGCGACAACATAGCTGAACAGGAGTCAATTGTGAGCTGTGACGGGTGCATACATTGGAACAACGGCAGATGCGTAATATTCGATGAAGTGTTGACCGGCATTGACCAAACCTGAGGAAGAGAGATATGGATCTGGTTTGCCCTCTATGTAATGGCTTGATAATTGCATATGAGCTGTGCGACAGGTGCGGAGGGCCCATGGTTGAACAGGGAAAGATGGAGGATTACAAGGGTCCTTACAGCCCTTATGTCGATAGGGAAACCTTCGCTTATGATATGAATAATGGCATAGTGATGGGAGATCATCTATGCGTCCATCTATATTATTGTGAAAGGTGTAATAGGTGGAAACATAAAGCCGTTTATCCGAGATTTTTTTGACGTGACCTAAAATATAGGGCATATCGGGAAAGGGCTTTTTATGTTATAACGAGATTTATTGCAAGAAAAAGTCAGCAATATAGAGATTTGGCTGGTTCTATAGGATTTAATTAAAAGTTTTTTATGCTATTTGGTTAATATTGTGCATTGAAAATATGCGCGATTTATATTACTATATAAATGCGATTGGATGGTTGATACTCATCCTGCGGTGTGCGAGAATCTCTACCGGTTTTAACCCACGGAGATAATATGGGAGTCCGGAGTTTGGCTGTTCGATGCCAGGCCATCATAGAATGGAAGGCAGAGGCAGTCAACAGGACACCCACCTGCTGAGAAGCGGGTTGTAAAATCGTAGAGAGGCGGCATCGTGGGATGGGTATAAGCCCTCAAATTATTGAGGGCTTATGTATTTAAGTTGCGCTGTTCTTAGAAAAACAAAAAAGGGATTAAAAAGCCCTTGACATTCTGTGGGAATATGGTATAATTTATCCCGCGAGTTGATAAATAGGTAACGTTGCGGAATGGTGTAACGGTAGCACGTGTGACTCTGGATCACAAAGTCTAGGTTCGAATCCTAGTTCCGCAGCCATATTTGGCTCCTTCGTCTAGTGGCCTAGGACGCCGCCCTCTCACGGCGGAAACAGGGGTTCGATTCCCCTAGGGGCTACCATCTTGAGTAGTTGAAAAGGCTGTACAGCTGTAGTAGCTGTGCAGCCTTTTCTATTGTGAGATTTCCTCGTTGTTGATGGGGCATTTTTTGTGGTATAATGAACCTGACAAGTATGAATTACAGTCAAGGGGCTGTGGGTCGGTCTTTATGTAGCCCAGACAAGTTAAATGGTATGGAAGATGTAGGCATTCTGTTGTAAAGCTTTATAATCCTAAAACGAGGAGAAAATGGAATGAAGAGCATTGTTGAGTGCCTTGAAGCCAATCCTATCATAGCAGCACTGCCTCATGTCGAGTTGCTGCAGCAAGCATTATGTTCAAGCGTCAATGTGGTTTTTCTGCTGTCGGGCAGCATACTGACCCTTCAGGATATCGTCAATGAGCTAAAAGATAGAGGAAAGAAGGTTTTTGTTCACATAGATCTAATTGATGGATTGGGCAAGGATTTAGCTGCAGTTGAATATCTTCGGTATAAGATACAAGCTGATGGGATACTGTCCACGCGGAACAATTTATTGAAGTATGGGAAGGAAATAGGGCTGGTTACTGTGCAGCGGTTGTTTTTGGTGGATTCCAGGTCTTTCGAAAGCGGGATTAAGATGGTTCAAAGCTATGATCCAGACTTTGTGGAAGTGATGCCAGGTATCGTTCCCAAAGCCATCGCTGACCTTAAGCAGAAGATCCCTCAGCCTGTTATAGCAGGGGGAATGATCACCAGTAAACAGGACATCATACAGGCTTTAGGAGCAGGTGCGATGGCCGTATCCACCAGCAAGGTGGAGCTCTGGGAACTGTAAGCTATAAGTTACAGGCATGCCTTTATTTAATCTCTTCCACATTTTTAAGCAGTATTTCTCCCTTTATTTTTACCAGTTGAAGGTCCTTTTGCTGGACTACTTCCGAGAAATCCTCCATTGCGTGATCAATTTTCGCATTGAGCTCGTGGTCGGGCTTTTCCATGCGGGATTTGGCAGTTTGCCATGCCTTCTCCATACTCATCAGCAAGGTGGCAGTTTCCTCCCATTTGCCAGCCTCTGCATTGATCAAGATTTCCTGCACATAATACTTAATCTCCTTGATCTCGGGAGGAGCCTGATGTTTGTACAGATTAAAAAATTGTGAATAATACTGGTATAGTTCATTGGCGTCCATCAGCGTTTTTTCTTCGTCGTGCGCCATAATGCTACTGGTGAGCATATTGAGCTGCTTTTCAAACTGGGAGATTAACGTATCAGGAGCGCCGTCCTTTTTTGCCTGTGGCTCGTATTTATTCCAAAGCTCATTCAGAGCTTTGATTGTCTTTTCAAAGTTTTGCCACTTTATTTGGTTCTGCTGCATGCCTTGAGTTTGGCTCTCTTGCTGTTGGTCCTGCTTTTCTTTATCTTGTTTTTGATCAGCTTGACTGGAGCTTTGTTGTTTGGGCTGGGGTTTATTTCCATCATTTTGCTTTTGAGATGTACCGATTTGCTGTCCTATCATTTTAGCACGCTGGTCCCTTATCTTTTGAATTTGCTGGATCATGTTGTCGGTTTCTTTTTCCATTTGGGTAAGGGCAGAGGGTGGGTCTTTTTTCTCCTGCTGTTGCCCCTTTTGACCTTGCTGTTGGTCATCGTTTTGTTTAAAGATCCGCGAGCATGATGTCGAAGTTAATAGCACTAACGTTATCGCCAATATGAGTACCAGAATTTTACGGCCAAGCTTTTGCACCACCATCACCTCGATTATTAGTATTCCATTGGAGTTTAAGCTTTATTATGCTCTTTAATCTTCCTATAGATTAAAGAAAAATATAATTTTCATATTCATACGAATTCGTATGAATGAGAGCTCGACACCAAAAACAGATCATTGTAATGAATAAATTTTGCTTATAGCCCCACTGTGCAGGCTATTTAATCAAGGTTGTTCTAAAATTTACAAGTATTTGACAATATGTTATTATTTACAGTAAGAAAAGGGATATACAATTAAATAAGCATTCCTACTTAAAGAGGGAAAGCCAGATGAAAATACACATTTTAGGGGCTATCTTAGTTGTTGTTGGCTTGAGTATTATCATATACGGACTGTATATCAGGTATGATACCCTACATACGCAGCGAAAAATTATACAGCAATTTGAAAATATAGCGCAAAAAATAGATGAGGCCGACAAAAGTGCTAATAATACGAGAGTTGATGTTATTGCTAGTGAGGTTAATAATACAACTGATGGGGCAAATGATAGTACGGCCGAGAGTACAGCCGAGGGAGAGGCGAATAATGATGTTGATAGCATCAATATAGAACAGCATACCGATGATATTTTGTTGGAAATTGACGGGATAAATGTTATTGGGATTATGGAGATACCCAAAATAGACCTTAAAGTAGCTGTGGCAGAGGGAACTGATAAAAAGACGCTAAAGAAAGCCGTGGGCCATTTTGAAGGTACCGCTATGCCGGGAGAGGCGGGAAACTTTGCTGTAGCAGGACATAGGAGCTATACCTATAATGAGTTTTTCAATAGACTGGATGAAGTAGAAGTAGGGGATGAAATCAAGGTAAAAACCACAAAAGGTGAATTTGTATATGAGGTAACCGATATTTTTGTGGTAGAGCCGCACGAGGTATGGGTGCTGGATCCTACGCCCGAGCCAACCATTACTTTGGTTACGTGTACGCCCATAAGGGTGGCCACTCATAGATTGATTGTTAAGGGAAAATTGAAAAGCCAATCATCTGTCTAAAAACGTCCGTGTTTCAAAAGCATATTGCAAACAAAGAATACCCCTTAAGGGGTATTCTTTTTGGTTTTAGATGTTGTTTGAACGCATCTAATGAAGAAGGATATAGCCAATCAATATATGATTTAGCCTGTTATATCCGATAAGGCGGGCAGATGGCTCGGCAGTCGAAAATATGGTGCTTGGTTTGTTGTCAGGCTGTGAGGAAGGATAGTAGTTCCGGTAGTCAATGTCGACCTTTTAATAGAAGCTGGGCACATATCTATTGTAATGACATAACATTGGTTGTTGCCTCTTTTAAACAAAATGATTATCATAATATTATGCATAATGGGTAGTTTTGACACACATATGACAGGTTAATAGGTTTTTGGAGGTCATCCGTCTAGTCTTTCACAATACAAGTTGGCCATTTATATTTACATAATATGGTATATTCAGTTGAAAACTATTATTGACCACTATTGATTGACTGTTGAATATACTGTTTAATAAAAAAATATAAGCATCATTAGGGAGATGGTGCTATGAATAGGCCGAAGGAGCTGGAACCTACGCAGCTGAAAAAACAATGGCCTTCTTCATGCTTACCCTTTGAAACCACCGAAGAATTGGAGCCACTGCAGGGCATAATAGGGCAGGAGCGGGCCGTAAGGGCTATGGAGTTTGGCGTTAGGATAAAGGCGCCGGGATACAACATATTTATAAGTGGCGTGAGCAGCACCGGTAAAACCACCTATGCTAAAGAGTATATAACTCAAATTGCCAAACAGCAGCCTGTACCGGACGATTGGTGTTATGTGTATAATTTCGAAAATCCAAGCCAACCCATTGCCATCAGGCTTCCAGCCGGCAAGGGAAAAGAATTTGTGCATGATATAGAAGAGCTTATTGAAGATTTAAAGGCAGAGATCTCCAAGGCTTTTGGCGGAGACGAGTATGAGAACGAAAAGGCGCTTATCTATAAGGAGATGCAGGAGAAGAGAAATGAATTGTTTAATCAATTCAACGAATACGCAAAACAGCAGGGGTTTCAAGTGAATACTTCCAGTGCTGGTATATACTTTACTCCTATAATAGATGGTCAGGCGTTGGGGGAAGAGGAATACAACAAGCTGGACGAGGAGACAAAAAAGAGCATAAATGAAAGGTTGACACAGATTCAGCTGCAGGCTGTGGAATTAATAAAGAAAATAAGGGAGTTGGAAAAAGAAGCAAAGAAGAAGGTAAATGAGCTAGAAAATCGCATAGGCACCTTTGCCGTAGGCATTCACATTGAAGACATGAAGAAAAAGTACGCTGACCATCCTAAAATTTTGAAATATCTGGATGATCTCATGAAGGATGTGCTGCAGAGTATCAGCCATTTTAAAGAAGGCGAGTCGTCGGAAGAGGATAATCCCATTGTTCGTGCGTTGAAGCGTACTGCCGAGGGTGCGCAACATAAGTACAAGGTGAATCTTTTGGTTGACAACAGTGACAGGGAAGGTGCTCCTGTCATCATCGAGTATAATCCCTCGTATAGTGCGCTCTTCGGTAGCCTGGAATATGAAAACAAGTTGGGGACCATGGTGACCGATTTTACGATGATCAAGCCCGGCGCCATACACCTGGCCAACGGAGGTTATCTTATACTTCAGGCTAAGGATGTCTTAAGCGTTCCCTTCATGTGGGAAGGGCTGAAGAAGGTTCTCAAGACCAAATCTATTACCATTGAAAGCCTGAGAGATCAATGGGGCCTTTTGAACATTTCGGGGTTGAAGCCCGAACCTATTCCGGTTGATATAAAGGTAGTGCTGGTGGGCAGTGACCTGCTGTTCCAGCTTCTCCATCAGCTGGATGAGGATTTTGCCAAGCTGTTTAAGGTTAAAGTGGATTTCGACGATGAAATGGAGGCCAATGAGGAAAATCTGTTGGGTCTGGCTAAGTTCATAAGCGGCTATTGCCGTAGAGAGAACTTAAGGCACTTTACTAGGGATGCAGTGCTGAGGGTAGCCGATTACGCCTCGAGGTTGGTGGAACATCAGGAGAAGTTCACTACGCGGTTTGGCGATATAATAGAGATAATCGTTGAAGCCAATACCTGGGCAGATATTGCCGGCAAAAGCATTGTCACATCCCACGAAGTCAAAAAAGCCATCGAAGAGAAGGAATACAGGTCCAGCAAATACGATGAGAAGCTTATGGAGCTGCTCAAAAATGAGGACATTATGGTGGAAACCGAAGGCGAGGCCATAGGCCAGATAAATGGCCTGGCGGTTATTAACGTGGGTGATTATGTGTTTGGCAAGCCCACCAAAATAACGGCTACTACCTTTATGGGGCGCAGCGGCATTGTAAATATTGAGAGGGAAGTGGCTATGAGCGGCCGTATCCACAGCAAAGGGGTCATGATTTTGAGCGCCTATATAGGAGAGCAATATGCACAGGAAATTCCACTGGCTCTTACTGCCAATATAACCTTCGAGCAGCTTTATAGTGGTATAGAGGGCGATAGCGCATCCAGTGCCGAGCTTTACGCCATACTGTCAAGCTTGGCCGAAGTGCCGATAAAACAGGGTATAGCCGTTACGGGATCTGTCAATCAAAAAGGAGAGATACAGCCTATAGGGGGTGTGACCTATAAAGTAGAAGGATTTTTTGAGCTGTGTAAGGCCCGCGGCTTGACGGGAGAACAGGGGGTTATAATACCGTACCAAAACATTAAGAATTTGGTACTCAAAGATGAGGTAATTGAGGCGGTGAGAGAAGGAAAGTTTCACATATATCCCATCAGAACGATAGATGAGGGGATTGAGATACTGATGGGAATCCCTGCGGGCAGGAAGCTGAAGGATGGATTTTTTGAGAAAGGTACGCTGCATGAAAAAGTATACAACAAGCTCCGTCAGTATGCGTTGACCATGGTCAATTTCGGTAAGGAAGATAAAGAAAGCGAAAATTAGGATATAACAGACATTTCCCGTAATACTTTTGTTAACTTTTTTTAACAGTCTTGTTCTATTTTTTTATTATTATTGTAGTATAGTGTTATTATGGATGTCTCACTTCAAGTCTTGGTAGGTGAATTCATTTAACCTAAGCTTTTAATAATGATGGAATTATGGGGGAGTAAATATGAAAGAAACAAATGTAAGCGCCATGGAAATCACCCAGGCTAGCACTCGGCAAGGCAATGCGCGCCGCATTGTAATAAGTTTACTGGTCGTTTTTCTTGTCCTATCCGTTGTCTGTTTTGCCGGATATGAAGTTAGGAAGCGGATAGTTGACTACAAAAAGTGGATTCAGCATATGAGAGAAGTCGTTGAAGTTCCTACTTTTTATCATGGAATATGGATAGATGACGTCGATTTAGGAGGTATGACCTTTGAAGAGGCCAGCAGTATTCTCCAGCAGAAAGCCAATGAAAAGCTGGAGAAGATCCGCTTTGAGCTGGTATATGGGGGTAAGCGCTGGGTTTTCACCTATAAAGATATAAACGCCTATATCGATTGGGACATAAAAATTGTCGAAGCCTATGAAGCTGGTAGAAGAGGGACGCTAGAGGAGCGCTATAACAAGGTAAAGGAGATAGAGGCCAATGGTCTTAAGCTACAAACCTCCCTTTACTATGATTTGGACAGAATTAAAAGCGATATAGAGGCCATTGCCGATGAAATCAGCTATGATGCGGTGGATGCGGAAATAAGGTTTTACCCCAACAGAGCGCACAAGTTTGAGATCACCGAAGAAAAATCAGGGCTTTATTTAGATGCCCACGAGGTTTTCAATACCATAAAGCAAATGATGGAAAAAGGGGAATATGGTGAAATATTATTGACTCCAACCCCCGTTGCACCTCGGGTTACCAAGGCTGATTTGCAGAAGCTTACCCATCGCATCGTGCAATTTTCAACTAGCCTGGAAGGCAGCAGCGAAGACCGCAAGCACAATGTGCGCCTGGCTTTGAGCAAGTTAAATGGATATAGGCTGGATCCAGGAGAAGTGCTTTCGTTTAACCAAGTGGTGGGACCCAGGACAGCCAAGGCAGGTTTCAGGCCGGCGCCGGTTATCATGCCGGATAAGAGCATGCAGGATGATTACGGTGGGGGAGTGTGTCAGGCCTCCAGTACCCTTTACAATGCGGCCCTCAGGGCAAATTTGGAAATAGTGGAACGGTATCATCATTCTTTCCCTGTGGCTTATCTTCCAGCAGGTCTGGATGCTACAGTATCGTATGGTGGAGCCGATTTGAAGATTAAAAACAACAGGGAAACCCCAGTTTTTATTCGCACGTTTTCAAGTGGCGATAATGTATATGTAGAGATTTATGGTGAGCCATTCCCCAATAATGGGTATATTGAATGCACTTCGGTTATTAAGGAAGTTGTGCCAGCGCCCCAGCCAAAACGGATTTTAGACAAACAAGGCAAATATGTAAAACAGCCAGGTGGTCAGTATGAGTATGTAAAGTCGAGAAACGGTTATAGAGTAACTAGCTATAAAACTTATTATGAGAATGGGAAAAAAGTATGGACCGAAGTAATAGCCAATGATTACTATCGCCCTATACAGGGTATTATCTATTATAGGCCTAGTGCTGAGGAATCTGAGAAATAATAAATTGAGCAATTTTTATGCCAGAGGGGGAACAATGATGTCCAGCACAGTAACCGTGAAAGTGAAAGGCGAAACTGGAACATTCCCAAAGGGTATAACTCTGGAGGAATTGAGCAGACATTTTGCTGATAGATATGCTGCACCCATTGTGGCAGCTAAAGTTAACAATAGGCTTAGAGAGCTGACCGAAACTGTAGAAGAGGATTGTGAGGTGGATTTTATCGACCTATCCACCGCTGATGGGGAGAGAATTTATCTGCGAAGCTTGATATTTGTGTTTATCAGGGCTTGCAAGGAGATATTCCCGGATAGCAGGGTTGTAATAGAGCATTCGATGAACAAGGGAATTTACTGCGAAGTGCACGGCAACTTTACCCTTTCTCCCAGACAAGTGCACAGGATAGAAGAGCGCATGAAGGAGATTGTAGCGCTTGATGAACCTTTTGAAAGATTTGAGGTCACTGTGGATGAAGCCAAGCGTATATTCCAGGAGATGGGCTTCAGGGACAAATTGAAGATTTTGGAATACAGGCCTGAAAGGACCATACACCTCTATAGATGCGGATGGATGGTAGACTACCTATTTGGGTATATGGTACCGCGGACAGGGTATCTCACGAAATTTGAGCTTAAATTTTACCTTCCGGGGGTAGTCATCCGGTATCCTCGAAAGGAAAATCCTTACGAACTTCCTGAGTTCATAGACAGCCCACGGCTATCCAGGGTTTTTCGGGAGGCTGAGAAATGGGGGACACAGATCGGGGTAGAAAACGTAGGTGACCTAAACGACGTAATCAAGCGCGGGAAGGCTGGCGAGCTTATCAGGATATGTGAGGCTTTACACGAGAAGCAAATTGCCCAGATAGCCGATGAAATAGCGGCGCAGAAGGATAGAATTCATTTGATTCTCATTGCGGGGCCTTCCTCATCAGGTAAAACCACCTTTGCCCAAAGGCTGCGCATTCAGCTGATGGTCAATGGTCTAAACCCAATTCCCATCTCGATAGATAATTATTTCCTGGAAAAGAAAGACATACCATTGGATGAAAACGGCGAAAAGGATGTGGAGTCCATTAAAGCAATTGACGTTGAGCTGTTTAATGAGCACTTAAGCAGGATAATCCAGGGTCAGGAGGTTGAGATACCTTATTTTAATTTCGAAAAGGGGAAACGCGAATATCGGGGGCACAAGATAAGAATTGACGATAATCAGCCCCTCATTGTGGAGGGGATCCATGGGCTTAACGAAGAGTTGACGTTTATGGTTCCCAAGAGCAACAAGTATAAGATATATATTAGTGCTCTTACCCAGCTCAACATAGATGACCATAACCGCATTCCTACCACCGATAGCCGGCTTATCCGCAGGATCGTGCGGGATTACCAGTTCCGCGGGGCATCGGTCGAGGATACCCTTAAGATGTGGCCAGGGGTACGCCGTGGAGAGGAAAAGTATATATTCCCTTACCAGGAGCAAGCGGATGTCATGTTTAACTCGGCTTTGACTTATGAGCTGGCTGTTTTGAAACCTTTTATCGTACCCTTGCTTGAAAAGATACCTCCCGAGCATCCCTATTATCTCGAGGTTAATCGTCTTAAGAAATTTATAAAATACTTCCTTGAACTGGACGACAGGGAAGTTCCTAATAACTCTATACTCAGAGAATTCATAGGCGGAAGCTGCTTTAAAGTATGAATCTTATGATCGGGCTCCTATAAAATCATCAGGAGGAAATTTTATGCAGCCCTATAAATTAAAAGGGAAAATTATATTTGTAACATTATTGGTATTTACATTTTTTTTATGCAGCTGCGGTTTTATTTCCCGAAATCCCATTCAGCATGAACCTAAGGAGAAAAGCGGGCCTAATTGGGAAGTACCCGATAGGCCCGATCATAATATTCAACGGCCTCAGGAAGCTGTGGATGATATAATTCCCAAGCAGAAGCCAACAACTTTGAGTAAAAAGACCGCATTGCTGGTAAGTGCTGTGGGGGATATTATGATACATATGCCCCAGATCAGAGCTGCTGAGGTGCAGGGCGGCGGTTACGACTTCAAGAGCGTGTTCGAGGAGGTAAAGCCATACATTGAAAAAGCAGATATCGCCATTGCTAACTTTGAGACCACAGTAGGAACGCCTGAAAGAGGTTACAGCGGCTATCCCCGTTTCAGTGCGCCCCATGAGATACTGGAAGCTTTGCGCTTTGCAGGTTTTGATGTTCTTACCACGGCAAACAATCACTGCCTCGATTGGCTGGAATTTGGGGTTGAGAATACGTTGAATAAGCTGGATGAGTACGGGATATTGCATACCGGGACTGCACGCACCCTTGAGGAAAGCCAAAGATTGTTGATTATAGAAAGGAATGATATAAAAGTAGGTATATTGGCATATACCTACGGAACCAACGGTATGGAAGCTCTTATCCCACCGGACAAGCTATCGTATATGGTGAATTATTTCAACGATTTTGACAAAATACGCCGGGATATAGAACGCATAAAAATGGAAGGAGCAGAGGTAGTTATAGTATGCATGCACTGGGGAAACGAGTATGAGAGAATGCCCAGCGAAGAGCAAAAGGACCTTGCACAGCAGCTGGCAAACGCCGGAGCAGATATCATCTTTGGAAGCCATCCCCATGTCATCCAACCGGTCGAGATAAAGGAAGTTATCCTGGAAGGCGGAGTGTCTAAGAAGGTGTTCATCGCATATTCCCTGGGCAACTTTATATCCAACCAAAGACAACGCTATACCGATAGCGGCGTTATAATAAATGTTGAGATCGTAAAAGATCATGATGAAAATACTATCACAATATCTAACATCAGTTATATACCTACCTGGGTATACAAATATTACCATAACGGTAAAGCCCAGTACAGGGTTCTTCCTGTGGAAAAATACATAAACGGAGATGGAGAGCTACAAGGGGTAGATGAACAGCGCATACGGGATGTGTGGCATGAGATCACCGGCTTGCTCAACAATATAGAAGTTGAACAGTAGCTAGAATCAATTCTGGTTGACATATCCCTTTCTATATTCTATTATTTTTATAAACATACATAATTATCCATTTATACAAGCATATAGAACATTTTACGAAAAGATAGCCCCATAACCGAACTAAACAAATCAAATATTTATTCAGAGGTGGTTTCAAGTGCTAAAAAGATTGCTAATAGCTTTTTTGATTATTTCGTCAGTGATATTGCCTACAATCAGTGTATATGCAGCACAGGGAAATACATTTGAAAAAAATGCAGTTGATGAAATAAAGCCAAATCAGTTAGTAGTAGAAACAATTTTGTATTAATCAGGGCCAATTTACATATTACTTTGAATATGGCCCATATGGAGGGCCACTGCCTTTAGGTATACCGGTGATCACTGCTGAAGCTGTTCAAACTCAGCCCGAGATGTAAAGTAAAATCCTTTTTAATGAAGTCATGAGGTTTTTAAATATTTGCAAAGATAGTTTGGTTTATGGGGCTTTTTTTATTTTAAGAAAGGAGCCTTAACATGCAATGAGAAACAGGGTTATATTGATAATTTTAACTTTTATATTCTCTATAACATTTATATATTCTTCCTTGTTTACATATTTCCGGATTGATCAGATTTTAACACCACCTTTTGGGCTTAGCAATAACTATGTCAATCTTTGGATCATCTATGAGCCAGATCCTGAAATTGCATTGGACCATGAGAGGGTCAAAAATATCAAGGATAAAATGTATGAAATTGTGAAGGACAAAGAAATTGTGATGATATACGAACATATAGATACCCCGGGTTTGGGGTTGTACGACCCTGTAAATTTCTATGGCACCGAACTATTAAAAGAAGGTGTCATGTTCGCTGCCGGCAAAAATTGCGATATAGTCGTAAGAGAAAATTCCTACTATTACGATTATGCCGTTCGGAGGACAGCCCAAAATTACATAGAAAACATTTTTGGCGCTGAAAGGTTAACCATCAAAGGGGTGTATGATTCTAAACATCCGTTATACAGGCGGGACCATGATTACATATACAATTATTTCAGCGAATATAGCAGCTTAGTAGGCGATTATTACCTTGACTCTGAATCGCCGGATATCCTGAACCAGGTGGTTTCCGATATACAGAGAATGTTACAGGAATATGGATATATCTGTGAGATTACAAGTAAGGGAATGGGGGATGTAAAATTTAGCAAAATTATTTCATCGCTATTTAGCTATTTACCTTATTTGGCAGTGCTCATAGGCTCTATTTTCTTGTGCATAAATATATTTTTGTTTTATTATTTAATTTTATCGAACCAAAAAAAGGTTGTAGAGATACACTCAATATTTGGCGCTACGAAATTCAAGATTTTTTTGAAGTATTCAAAAGAGACACTAGGGTATTTGGCTTTGAGTTCGTTACTATGTGTAATTGTTTATTACCTGGGCTTTACTGATATTATTGCTTCTGATGTACCAATTAAAGCCTTTATACCCATAGTATTTGCAAATATAGTAATCGGATATGCGATATGGACTTTGGCTTTTCTTATAGGAAGAATATATAAAAATCCGGGATGGTGAAGGGTATGCCTGTACTCATTAAACTTGTATTAAAGGATATCAGAAAAAATAAATGGAAAATCGCCATTTTTGTCTTTCAAATGCTGGTTTTTCTTTTTTTACTTATGTTGGCTTTAGCACGATTCCCAATAATCAGCCAAGGTATAAAGGCAATAAACATCATTAAAATCAGCAACCTGATCAGACAGCAAGAGATTATGAGCTTTAAGGATTACATGAATATATGGTCGGAAATATACATTGACAAAGACATGTATTATTTTTTTGAAGATCTTTTTGATAAAGGTGATAACGCCTATTCCGTAATGGAATCTGCCGAGCCTATTGGGTTTTCGGACAGATTCCCCGATGTGGATGGCGTTGTATTTGCTGTAGGAAAGTTTGACGAGGTTTTTGGATTCGATAAATACAAACCTGAACCAAAGGAAACCTATGTTTTTGTAGGTGCCGATGTAAAAACTATAGATGTAGGGGATCAAATTGAACTGGGGATGTATAACAAGCAGACATACACAGTTGATGCCAGGCTGAAAAAAGGGGAAGCCTATTTAAACAAAACTCACTACAGGAGCTTAGATAATAAAGTGCTGGTTTTAACGTCTTTTAGAAATACCACCACATTATACCAATATGTGTCTTTAAGAGAATTGATACCCAACATTCATCTTATAAATCCGGATATACAGCAGATTGATCAGGTGATACAAATGGCAAATAGGACTAAAAAGTTTGCCTTGGTTCCATGGGAAGTCAGTTTAAGAGATGTCATTAAAGCAACTTTTCAGCAGAGCTTTTTGTGGGTAATGCTTTTTGCATGTTTTGTTGTAAGTATGTGTATATTTATGATATGTGGTTTCATTTCCTCCATTTACATGCTGATAGACCACAACTTTGTTGAATACGCCGTGCATCAGATTTACGGCGCCACACCCCAAATGCTCTACTTAAGGATAATTTTATTTGTTATTTTTATCGTTTTACTGCCTGCGGCAATATTTTATAACGTACCGGATATAAATGATTTCATGAAAGTTTCCCCGGAGTTAAAGTGGGTTTGGTGGTTTATGGCCATATTTTTATTTATAATGGTAGTATTGGTATCCGTTTTGGCCATTTTAAGGTTGAGCAAAAAGGATTTAACCGAGTTTTTAAGGAGGGACAGGTAAGTTGATCATTAAGGTTCAAAATATAAAGAAGGAATACATAAGCGGGAGAAGCAAAAATCTGGTTTTAAAAGGCGTGTCCTTTGAGGTCAACAGGGGCGAAAAGGTTGCCATAGTTGGCCCATCGGGTTCGGGGAAAACAACGCTATTGAATATAATAGGGCTTTTAATCCAGCCTACCGAGGGGGAAGTATATTTAGAGGGGAAAAACGTCTCCTCGTTATCCGTTAAAGAAAGGGCCAGGATGAGAAATAAATTTTTCGGGTACATATTTCAGGAATTTCTTTTGGTGGAGGAGGATACCGTATTTCAAAACATAGAGATACCGCTGCTTTATTCTCCACACAGGACCACAAAACGGAAGCGGAAGGAGATGGTGAGGGAGGTTTTGGAAAAGGTAGGCCTGGAGGTCAAGATAAAAGAGAAGGTGAAGAACTTGTCGGGTGGGGAGAGGCAGAGGGTGGCAATTGCGCGGGCTATAATCAATGACCCCGAAGTGATACTCGCCGATGAGCCAACGGGTTCGCTGGATGTTGAAAATGCCGAAAAGGTGATGAATATATTGGAGGACCTTGTAGCTAAAGGCAAGACGCTGCTGATAGTCACCCACAATGAGCGCATTGCAAAGAGGTGTGACAGGATATTCAAGATCAGCGATGGGCACGTAACTATAACTTAAAAACATCCAAAACTTATCAGCCATGCGGAACATTTCCTGGTATATCTGGAAAACTCAGGACTGGTTTAAGTGTAACAAGTGCGGCTATAAGTCGGATACGGATAAGGTGGAGGCACTAAGCATAGCTACCAGAGTGCTCAATGCTTTCGGGGCATGACCCTGAGAGAAAGAGAAATGCGATATCCTCCCCCTAATTAATTAGGGGGAGGATGTTCACTGCCTTGTAAAATAGAAAACTTGCTGTGAGTGTTTGATAACCAGTTTTAAAATGATGACATATGCGGGGATTAAAAGAGCTTTGCCAATGATTCTGGGCGGTAACAGCGCCAGGTATGCTTTACCGTGCAAGAGGCTCAGCCACAGCGTGTTAAGCAGAACGGAAACTGCGGCTGTAACTGAAACTATGGTTATTACAAAGAACCAGTTCCAGTAATTGCGATAGTACCTGGCCATCAAGCCGGGGATTAACCCTGTTAAAGCAGATGTTAAGGTAAATCCCGGAAAATAGGGGCCACCAACCGGACTGATGGCATATCCTATGAGGTCGGACAAGGCGCCGCAGGCTATTCCGTATACAGGTCCCAGCAAAATGCCGCTTAACATTATGGGGACCTCGCCGAAGCTGAGGCGCAAGGCGAAGACGCCAAGTATATTGACATTACCTGCAAAAAAGCGCGTGAGTATGACGCTTATTGCGGTAAACAGCCCTGTATACGCCATTTTTCTTATGCGGCTTTCCATAAAAAAGCACCTCCTTTCTCTTTTAGATGGCAGAGAATGCCACCTTAAAGAGAACGAAATGCCTTCTCTCATACCAGGTGGCAGCGGATGCGGTACTGCATCGCAGGCCATTTAAGCCTTTCGTCCAGGGGCAACATCCCATCCCCTGGCACTTAACGCGCAGCACCTACTCTGCCTATCCTTTTACTCGGTAGTTATTTTCGCTCCATTCTATCAAAAAAAAATTTGGGAGGCAATATGCTCCCGTTAAAAAATATTCCATTAATTTTCAGCTTTTCGGCTGCTTAATTTCATAAATCCAGCAAGTGGATGAATTGACGCATAATCACATAGCTTGTTGGAAAATCGATTTAAATGGGGTGCACGTTATATGCCAGCTTTACTCCGGTAATCTGCGCCATTTCGGGAATGAGGGCTACCAGATCATCCTTGCTTAGCTGATGGATGGAGCTTTTCCGAGGCAGCGCAGGGCGATATCCATCTCTTCCCGTAAGGCTTTCAAGAAGTTGCTGGCGCAGTTGGCTGTTTCATCTATATCGAGCAGCTCGGTATATTTGCCGGTGTAAAGGTAAAGGTCGGTTGGGCTTGCTCCGGCGGGCAATTTATTGAGCTGCGTGTATATGGCTGCAATGGCCACTGGATAGCCGATGTAGAAGGCGTCAGCTCCCAGAGCTATGGCTTTTAGCATGTCACCGCTGTCTCTGAAGCCTCCAGTCATGATCAGGGATATCCTATCCCTGCAATTATTCTTTTCCAGGTATTCCACCGCTCGCACAAGAGCATATAGGGTGGGGATGCCGAAATTGTTGATGGTTATCTCAGCGCTCCCAGCTGTTTCGCCCTGTGCACCGTCAATTACCACAGCATCGGCTCCGGCGTATAGGACGGTATCCAGATCCTGTTCAATGTTCCCGGCTGCAATTTTGATGGCTATGGGTACGCCACCGGTTAACTTCCTCAGCTCATCTACCTTGCGCTTAAGGTCATCCCTGTTGTTTATATCGGGAAACCGTGCGGGCATCACGGCATCCTGTCCCTCTTTAAGCTTTAAGTGCTTTCGCAATTCATCTCCGATAAGCTTATTGCCTATTTTAAATCCGTCGCCAGCACTGGCCCCCTGACCCATCTTAATCTCGATCATATCTGCTTGTTTGAGCTCTTCAGGCGCATTGCCCCAACCGGCGCGGTTGTACTGCACCACGTAAAGTTTGGCTATGTCGCGCTCTTTTTGCAAAAAGCCCGCCTCGCCGGAATTGGTGGCGGTTCCTATGGATGCCGAGGCTCTAGCTAAGGCTATTTTGACCGGAAGGCTTACGGATGCGCCGTAAGCCATGCCCGCTATCATGAATGGTACGGGGAGTATCAGGGGCTTTTTGGCGTTTTTACCTATCGCCACCTGGGTATCCATTTGGGTGCCATCAGGGGTTGGAAACATATTCGGGATGAACATCAGGTCCTGAAAATCTTTGAAGTTGAGGGTGGAACCTAATGGTTGCATGAGGGGCTGTCCGTTTTTTGCTCGTTCGGCAATTCCCATGAATTTCAAGAAAGAATAGTTGTCTACCAGCCAGGGCACTTTGATCATCTTCATATCGCTCATCTTTTCCAGCAGTTGATCTAGCAGTCGGCTGTATAGGTATTTCATCAATGACACACGTATCACTCCTTTTATTGTTATTTATTAGGTAAGTATTTGTTAGGGTAGGGGATTTTATTCCACGCAAGGATTTGATTTAAGGAAGAGCTATGCTAAAATGGTAAATGAGGAAATGATATAAGAAATCTTATAGTGCTTGGGAGGAATTTCAATTGAGCCACTTTTTTGCTTATCTTTCCAGGATGAAGTACATACAGCGATGGGGGCTTATGAGGAATACCTGCCAGGAGAATATTCAGGAGCACAGCCTGCAGGTGGCCATGATTGCCCATGGATTGGCGGTTATAAAAAACAAGTTTTTCGGTGGCAAGGTTGATCCAGAGAGGGTAGCGACCCTGGCGGTGTTTCATGAGGCCTCGGAGGTGATAACCGGCGATTTGGCCACCCCTATAAAATACTTTAATCCCGAGATATGCAGGGCATATAAGGAAATAGAAAGGATTGCCGCTAAAAAGCTGCTGGATATGTTGCCCGAAGAGCTAAGGAATGAATATAGGGATTTGTTTTTTATTGAGGAGAAGGATACCGAGCACTGGAGAATAGTCAAGGCAGCCGATAAGATATGTGCATATCTAAAATGCGTTGAAGAGATAAAGGCAGGCAATCAGGAGTTTTCAAAAGCCATGAAGGCCATAAAGGCCCAGATAGACCAAATGGATTATCCGGAGGTTAAGTATTTCATGGAACACTTCGTGCCCAGCTTTTCGTTGACGCTGGACGAGCTGAACTAGAATGGGGGTATGATTATGCAGGTTTTGGTATTCATATTAAACAAGGCAGATTGCCTTGAGGGCATCCTGGAGGGTTTTCTCGATGTGGGGATAAAAGGTGCAACCGTTATAGACAGCATGGGCATGGCAAGGGTTTTGGGAGAGGATAAGCTGAGCAATATACCCATATTTGCTTCTATGAGGATGATTATAAATGAAAGCTACCCATATAATAAGACCATTTTTGTAGTTCTCAAGGATGAGCAGGTTCCGCTGGCCATAGATGTAATCAAAAAAGAGGTGGGAGATCTGAACAAGCCGGGGGTTGGAATACTCTTTACCGTCCCCGTCAACTACGTTGAAGGCATTGCAGAATAAAATTGCTGATAAAACCTAAAAGGAGAAGGTGTTCAGGATATGCATGCATTGTACTATGTCGCCACACTGCTTTTCGCGGGATTATTGGGAGCGAGGCTGGTATCCAAAGTTAAGCTGCCAAACGTCACGGGATATATTCTGGCCGGGATCGTCGTGGGACCATATTTATTGAAACTGATACCCAAGGATGTGGTGTCCAAATTCGATATCATTTCGGAAATGGCGCTGGGGTTTATTGCTTATAGCATCGGAAGCCAGTTCAGTTTAAACCTAATAAGGAAAACTGGAAAAAATATAATGATAATTACGGTATTGGAATCGCTGGGTGCTGTTGTACTGGTTTCTCTGTTTATGAGCTTTGTCTTAAGACAGCCTGTGGCTTTCAGCATTGTGCTGGGAGCCATTGCTGCTGCTACAGCCCCTGCTGCTACCATTATGGTCATAAGGCAGTATAATGCGAAAGGGCCTTTGGTTGATACTCTGCTGGGCGTAGTGGCTATGGACGACGCAACGGGAATAATCGCTTTTGGTTTGTGCATGGCATTTGCCAAACAGCTTATAAGCCCCGAGAAGGTTTCCCTCTGGCAGACCGTATTGATGTCCCTATGGGAAATAGCCTTTGCACTAATAATAGGAGGAGTTCTTGGCCTGGTACTGGTATTCATAGCCGGCAGGGCAAGGGGTGAAGACGAGCTTTTGAGCATGACAACTGCAATGATACTCTTTACCGCTGGAATAGCGGAATTTTTCAATGTTTCTACGTTGTTGGCCTGCATGATGCTGGGGAGTGTGACGGCCAATGCAGGGCATAAAAGTAACAGGTTGCTTTCAATAATTGACAGGATAACTCCGCCGCTGTTTGTCGCATTCTTTACAGCATCGGGGGCTGATTTGGATATTAGCGTGCTTATGCGGGTAGGCCTTGTGGGAATGGCATATATATTCGTAAGAGTTGTCGGCAAGATGCTGGGAGCGTGGCTGGGATGCAAGATAGTACGCTATCCAAAGAACGTAAGCAGGTATTTGGGCTTTACGTTAATACCCCAGGCCGGTGTGGCTATAGGTTTGTCCATGCTGGCGCAATCCCAGCTGGGAGCACAAGGTATAGCCATAAGAACCATAATTTTGGCCGCAACTGTAGTATACGAGTTGGTTGGCCCGGTGATTACCAAAACAGCGCTGCAAAAGGCGGGAGAAATAAAGGTGTAATCTCTTTATCATATATGTATTTTTTTGCTTAATTTTGAACATATATTGTGTTTATATTTAGCATTTTTCTGACAAAAAAATAAAAATTTTGAAAATATATTTTGATATTAATATCCAATTTGGTATAATATTAAACGTAATACTTCTGTGGTATTTTTTTAAAGATATAGCTACAGGTTTAACAATAGCTTGTTAGGTTTGTGTTATTTTTATTGTCCTATTTGAAATAAAATTTCATCTATGAATTAGAAAATTGGAGATGGATTGCGGTTCAAAATATAAATACCTTGAAGTAGCTGGGCGAGTTTATTGTTCAGATAGCCCAAACTTTTTCACAAAGGCACCACTTTTGTAGATGATTAATTGTTTATATTATTAATATTACATGGAGAAAAGGAGGAATGTTATGCCATGAAAACTTTAAATTTACTGGCATTTGACTTTGGAGCCAGCAGCGGAAGGGCTATTTTAGGGCGCTTTGACGGCAAGAAGCTATCGATTGAGGAAATACACCGCTTTTCCAATGATCCGGTAAAAATTGGGGGGCATACATACTGGGACATATTGAGGCTTTTTTGGGAGATGAAGCAAGGATTGTTAAAATTTGCCCACAATGTTAATGGCCAGCTATCCTCAATAGGCATCGATACATGGGCAGTGGATTTTGGTCTTTTAGATTCGTCGGGGGAACTGCTGGGGAATCCATACCATTATCGTGATAGTCAGACCGAGGGCATGATGGAAAAAGCCTTTGCGGTTGTCCCCAGAGAACAAATTTACAATTATACCGGCATAGCATTTCAAAAGTTCAATACCATTTACCAGCTTCTTGCCCTTAAGGAGAGAAACTCCCCTATTTTAGAAAAAGCCGATACGCTGTTGCTTATGCCTGATTTACTCGCTTATTTTCTGACGGGCGAAAAGTCCACTGAATACACCAATGCTTCTACCACCCAGCTTGTTGAGGCACGCAGCAGAACCTGGTGCACTGAACTCATGAAGGCATTGGGCTTACCCGATAACATATTTACCACCATACAGCAGCCCGGAACGGTAAGAGGTAATATTTCCCCATCTATAGCCGAGGAGCTAAATATAGGTAGGGTACCGGTAGTAGCAGTGGCTACCCACGATACCGGTTCAGCCGTAGTAGCTGTTCCTGCCATAGAGGAAGACTATGTATATTTGAGCAGCGGCACATGGTCCTTGATGGGGGTAGAGGTGAAGGAACCCATCATAAATGAGCAGGCGCTGCAGTGGAATTATACCAACGAGGGCGGAGCTGACAACACCTATAGATTTTTGAAGAACATCATGGGGCTCTGGATCATTCAGGAATGCAAGCGCGTATGGGATCGTCAGGGCGAGGTTTATAGCTTTGCGCAGCTTGAAGAGATGGCAAGGAATAGCCAGCCCTTTAAGGCATTTATCGATCCTGACTGTGATGATTTTTATGCTCCCAGCAATATGCCGCAGGCCATTCAAAACTTCTGTAGCAGGACCGGGCAAGAGGTGCCTCAGACCAAGGGCGAAATTTTGCGCTGCGTCTATGAGAGCCTTGCCTTGAAGTACCGCTGGACCATCGAAAGGCTGGAAAAGATTTTAAAGAAGCCCCTTAAGGTTCTCCACATAGTAGGCGGTGGGACCAAGGATAAGCTGCTCAATCAGTTTACCGCCAATGCCATAAATAAGCCTGTGATTTGCGGACCTACAGAGGCAACTGCTATAGGCAATCTGATGATGCAGGCCAAAGCTCTAGGTGAAGTGTCCAACCTTCATGAAATTAGGCAGGTTATCAGGGATTCTTTTCCAACGGTAGATTACCTGCCTCAAGATGTGGAGGTATGGGATGAGGCTTATGAAAGGTTCTTGAAAGTTTTATAATATGAAGGGAGGGTAGTTTGATGGGTACTAGTCAAAATATTGGTGCTAAGGTGTGGTACATACCAGATTGTTATTATCCCCCCATAAGCAGCCCAGGGCATTATGTGAGCCACGAAGCGGTATGCGTCCTCAATCCAGGAAAGGAAGATGCTCATATAACCCTCACGTTGTATTTCGAAGATCGGGAACCCATGAGGGGGTTTCATGCTGTGTGCAGAGCTGAGCGTACCAACCATATACGCCTCGACAAGATAAAGGACGTAAATGGTAACCGAGTGCCCCAGGGTGTGCCTTATGCCATAATGGTGGAGAGCGACCAGCCCATAATAGTTCAATATTCCAGGCTGGATACCACACAGGCGGAGATGGCTTTGATGACCACCATAGCGTATCCCGTTAAGTGACTTTGATTTTTTGATTTTTTGAAATTTCCATGGACGAAGTGTAGGTTTGGAAAACGCATTTTATATGCACAGATGCTTATTATGAAAGTGAAAAAGGTCCACTACTATAGAATTGTAAAACTATTTTTAATAGAAAGGAGAATGGGAGTATGACAAGAGATCAAATGTATGTCTTGTGGGAGCAGAGGCAGAAAGATAGGGGTATAGATGTAGAATGGGTAAAGGAGAGGCTCAAAAGCTTTAAAGTTGAGACTCCTTCCTGGGGATATGGAGATTCGGGCACAAGGTTTAAGGTTTTCAAGCAGAGGGGAGTACCCAGAGACCTGTTTGAAAAGCTGGAAGATGCCGCTCAGGTGCACAAGTTCACTGGGATGTGCCCTACCGTGGCTATCCACATCCCATGGGATAAAGTGGATGATTTTGAAAAGGTTAAGGAGTATGCAGCTAGCCTTGGGCTCAAGATTGGAGCAGTCAACCCTAACTTATTCCAGGAAGATGATTATAAATTTGGAAGCCTTACCAATGTCGATCCTGCTATAAGGAGAAAGGCCATAGATCATATCATGGAATGCATAGAGATTGCGCGGAAGGTGGATTCCAAGATAATCAGCCTGTGGCTTGCTGACGGAACCAATTATCCCGGACAGGGGGATATGCGCGCACGCAAGAACTGGCTTGAAGAGGCGCTGTTTGAGGTGGTCAACGCCATGGACAGCGATATGAGGCTTTTAATTGAATATAAATTTTTCGAGCCAGCCTTTTACCACACCGATATAGCCGATTGGGGGATGGCTTATGCATTTGCTATGAAGCTTGGCGAAAAGGCTCAGGTGCTGGTGGACCTGGGACATCATCCGCTGGGGACCAACGTAGAACACATTGTGGCCTTCCTGCTGGATGAAGGTAAGATCGGTGGTTTCCATTTTAACAACAAGAAATATGCCGATGACGATTTGATCGTTGGTTCCATCAATCCCTATGAGCTGTTCCTGATCTTCAACGAGCTGGTGGCCGCTAGCCTTGATCCCAAGACGGCTAAGACGGCCGAGAACATAGCCTATATGATTGACCAAAGCCACAACATAGAGCCCAAGATACCTGCCATGATCCGCTCGGTATTGAACGTACAGACGGCATACGCCAAGGCTTTGCTGGTAAACCGCCAGGTATTGAAGGAGGCGCAAATGCGCAATGACGTGATGGCAGCGGAGGCTGCAGTGCGCGAGGCCTTTGAATGTGACGTAACACCTTTACTTGAGGCCGTACGCGAAGAAATGGGCTTAGCGCCTGATCCCATGAAGGCTTATCTGGAAAGCGGCTATGGAGAGAAGATTTTGGAAAGGGGCATAGGCGGAAAAGGCTGGGAGTAAAGGGTTATTACCTGTGGACATCAGCAATTTATAGCTGGCCTTGCTGATGGATGAAGCAGGGCCTTCTCCTATTATTTAGAAAAGACTTTTTAAGAGGGTTGAAAATTTTCCTAGTAGCTAAATAAGGTTAAGGGAATATGACTCATATTTAGTTATGGTTGTTTACATGACAGAAAGCGAACATATTTTGTTCTCTGCCTTTTGTTATACTTAATGTTAATGGAGATCTAGATGTTACTAGTTTTCCTAATGGTTATGATTTTGTTGATAGTTTGATTTAATATTTTCCTGAGAGGTTCATTTTTTTGTATGTTAAATCTCTTTCTTTTCATACATGACACATTATTATATCAAAAAATATCAATATACAGTAACAATAATATACAATAACAATAATTGGCAATTTGATTTTTATGTGTAGAAATTTATAGAATAAATATAACCGTGCAACTGGATCTTTATAATTTTATGGGTAGATATTTAACAATGTAGAATTTACTTTTATTCATTTTCTTCAATAAAAAAGATAATTGCGGGAATGACTACAGGAGCTATAAAAGCGTAAAAATATCCTTAAAGCTGAAATTAAAGTAAGTTAATGAAGGGGGAAATCTAAAATGATTAGAGTTAGCAATTTGAGATGTGAATATAAGGAGAATCCTATAGGTATTGATGTAAGACATCCGAGGATAAGCTGGGTTATTGAATCCGACGATAGAAATGTTATGCAGGCCGCTTATCAAATACAGGTTTCTACAGATAGTGATTTTAAAGATTTGGTATGGGACACTGGGAAAGTAGAATCTGATGAGTCCATTCATGTTGAGTACAAAGGCCAACCCCTTAAATCGCGTACCCGATATTACTATAGAGTGCGAGTATGGGATCGGGCAAGTAGAATATCGGATTGGAGTGAGATCGCTTTCTGGGAAATGGGGCTTTTAAAATCCGATGAATGGGTTGCAAGGTGGATTACCCCAAGATTTGAGGGTAATTTATCGGAAACTCAAGCTTGTCCTATGATGAGAAGGGTTTTTGAAGTTTACGGAAAAGTTAGATCAGCTAGGATTTATGCCACCAGCCTTGGCCTGTACGAGCTTCATTTAAACGGGAAAAGAGTAGGGGATTTCTTCTTTACTCCTGGCTGGACCAGCTATAACAAGCGGCTTCAGTATCAAACATATGATGTAACCGAGATGCTTAAAGAGGGGCAGAATGCAATTGGCGTTATACTTGGTAATGGATGGTACAAAGGCGATCTTACCTGGGAAGGCCGAAGAAATATATACGGCGATAGGTTGGCGGCTCTTATACAGATGCATATTATTTACGAAGATGGCAGGGAACAGGTGATTGTGTCGGACAGGAGCTGGAAGGCTTCTACAGGCCCCATTCTTATGTCCGAAATCTATCACGGTGAAATCTACGATGCTCGATTAGAAAAGCCGGGCTGGGATGAAGCGAATTACGACGATTCTGATTGGTACGATGTGGAAGAATTGGATAAACCGAAGGACATAATAGTTGCCCAGGAAGGGCCGCCTGTTCGTATTGTTCAGCAGATTAAGCCTGTAGCCATTTTAACAACTCCTGCTGGTGAGACGGTTTTGGATATGGGACAAAACATGGTGGGCTGGGTACGTTTTGCGGTAGAAGGACCGGCTGGGAGCAAGGTAGTGCTGCAGCATGCCGAAGTGTTAGATAAAGATGGCAACTTTTATACTGCAAACTTAAGGAGCGCCAAACAGACGATTGAGTACATATTAAAAGGCGATGGAAGAGAGGTATTTGAACCGCATTTTACATTCCAGGGGTTTAGATACGTAAAGCTGGTGGAGTATCCGGGTCAGCCTTCACTTGACGATTTTGTGGGAATGGTAGTGCATTCTGATATGGAATTGACCGGAAGCTTTGAATGCTCAAATCCCTTGGTTAACAAGCTTCAGCAGAATATACTGTGGTCGCAGAAGGGCAATTTCGTAGATGTTCCGACTGATTGCCCTCAAAGGGATGAGCGGCTTGGCTGGACTGGAGATGCACAGGTGTTTATCAGGACTGCCTGCTTTAATATGAACGTTGCCTCATTCTTTACAAAATGGCTTAAGGATTTGAAGGCTGATCAGCTGAGCGATGGCGGAGTGCCTTTTGTGATTCCGAATGTTCTTGGAGAAGACCGTCATTCTTCGGCTGCATGGGGTGATGCTGCCGTCATATGCCCATGGACGATATATTTGTGTTATGGTGACAAGAAAATCCTTGAGGAACAGTATGATAGCATGAAGGCCTGGGTTGAATATATAAGAAGGCAAGGGGATAACGAGTATCTGTGGAATACTGGGTTTCATTTTGGCGACTGGCTAGGATTGGATGCAAAAGAAGGGAGCTATGTAGGTGCCACTGCGATAGATTTTATTGCCACGGCTTTCTATGCGTATTCCACCAAACTCCTTGTGAAAGCTGCCAAAGTTCTTGGTAAATCTGAAGATGTAGAAGAGTATTCAAAGCTATATGAAAATATTGTAGATGCCTTTAGGAAAGAGTTTGTGACGCCTACTGGTAGGTTGGCTGTTCCAACCCAAACCGCTCATGTGCTGGCACTTATGTTTGATCTTGTAGAGGAAAAGGATCGCAAGCGTACCGTTGATACGCTGGTGGATTATATCAAGAAAAATGAGTATCATTTGACTACAGGCTTTGTAGGCACGCCCTATTTATGTCATGCGCTGAGCCAAAATGGCTATAGCGATGTGGCTTACAAATTGCTTTTTCAGACCGATTATCCGTCATGGCTGTATCAGGTGACCAAGGGTGCAACCACCATTTGGGAGCACTGGGATGGGATTAAGCCAGACGGGTCTTTTTGGAGTCCTGATATGAATTCTTTTAACCACTATGCCTACGGCTCTATTGGAGATTGGCTTTACAGGGTGGTGGCAGGGATTGATACTGATGAAGAAAGGTCGGGGTACAAGCATATATACATTAAACCTACGCTGGGTGGAGGGTTAACCTACGTAAAGGCAGAATTGAAGTCAATGTATGGGAAGATTAAGTCTGAATGGAGGATACAGGATGATCAGATAGAGATATCAATATGCGTACCTCACAATACCACGGCGACGGTAGTGTTGCCATTTGCTATGCCCGATGCGGTTTATGAGAACGACAAATGCTTGAAGGAGACAGAAGGAATATTGGATTATCAGGCTGTTGATGATGGTGTGAAAATAGAAGTAGGGTCCGGTGAATATAACTTTAGGTATAAGATGCAAAAGTCTGGTATTTTGCTTAAATGATGTTTAACGGTTTTATGTTAACCTTTTCAAATATTGCCATGTTTATTTCCCAAGTTGCTGCACATAATAAGAGTACAAGGACTCGCCACAGGATATTGCTTTGAAGCATATCCAGGCGCCTATTCTTAAGTGGTGAGCCCTTTTTGAGGGACCTTTGACAATGACGTCGGAGGTCCCTCTCGATTTTTTGTATCCATATCTCGTATTAGGCATGTATTGCCAAAGGCGATGAAAACTATACATCATTTTTTATTGGGGTTTTGATATAAATGGTGTCAAATCAATGTTATAAAGTTTCCTACAATTTTCAATAGCCATTTGTTTTAGTTTTTCTTGATTCAGTATTTCGAAAAGATGTAAGGCTTTTAAAAGAGAATCTATGTAATTTTCTTTTTTAAGATGATATTCAGCAATTCCTTTTCTAAAATATAAGAGGGCTAATCCGTTTAAGGTTTTGTTTTTTACACAGGTTTTGATCCCTAAATCGGCATAATAAAGCACTTTGTCGTAGTCAGAGAGAAGGTGATAACAGTAAGAAAGGTTGTAGTAAATCTTAACCCTTTCTTCTATATTATCCTCGTCAAGAAATTCCAGACAGAATAAAAACTTCTTTATACATTCTTCGGGGGATTCTTTTTTTTCAGCTAAAAGAGCTATATTCATCAGTATCCTGATTTCCATGCTACTGTACACAAAGGAAGTATAGTTTGAAAGGGAAAAATTAGGGATAGTGATTTTCATGGCCTGTATCAATTTTTTAAGAGCTTTTTCATAATCGTTATTGACGTTTTTTTCAATAATGGCTTCTATTAAAAAAAGTAGCTGTTTCAGCAATTGGGTATAATATAGGCTCATCTTACCTTCTTCGATTATTCTTTTTAACTTTTCGGCCTCTCTTCTTAATTCATCAAACTCTCCACCTTCAATCTTGCTCTCAATAGAATTTTTTATTTTACAGAAAGTAGGATAATCTTTTAATCTATATTTAAGCAAAACTTCATTTAAATCTCTTTTGAGAATAATGGACATCAAATCTAAGGTTTCCTGTTTGGGCATGACCTTTCCATTTTCAATCCTTCTTAAAGTGTCTATATTGATGAAAGCGCGATTTGCTATATCTTTTTGAGTGAGCTTTAAAGATTTACGGATATATCTTAATTCTTTGCCAAATGCTTCTAAGTCATAATAGAACATATCCATTTTTTACTACACCACCCAGAATAAATTCGGGTTGAAACTGTTCTCTTTGTCATATATTGTATAATTAAGCAAAAGAAAAGTAAAGGAGGCTAGAAAAGCCATGATGAAGAGGTTGTTGATCATCTTTTCAATAGTTGCTATTCTGGCCTTTTCATGGGATCTAAAAACGCTTGCAAACGAGCCGAATGGAGAAGAGGACATGATCTGGCTGCATTCTGCCGGAGAAGAAGACATGATATGGTTACATTCCGACGGGGAAGAAGACATGATCTGGCTGCACTCCGATGGAGAAGAGGACATGATATGGTTGCATTAAATATTGAAGTAAATATTTATTGAAGTAAATATTGAAGGATAGCTTGAATGTCACCAACGCATTTTAAAAAGGCAAGAGCATATTTTTAAACTCTGTTGGGTTTTAGAGAACGAGCAAGATAATAGAAATTTACTAGAGACTCATCAATAATTGACACATCTTTATTCTTTTTGCCTTATGTTTTTGTTTTTTATGACATATGTTTTACGCCACCCCTCATGTAGCAAGGCCCATCTAGATTCCGTTCAGCATCAATCTTTGAAAATCTGCTGTATTTGCATGTTTTGATTTATGGGAGGTACTTTTTAATGAAAAATATAAAGATCTTGTTAGCAGATGATAACAGAGAATTCTGCGATGTCATCAGCAAGTATTTGGAAAAACAGGATGATATGGAAGTTGTGGGAATTGCCAATGATGGGATAGAGGTTCTCGACATGCTTTCAAGGATCAAGCCAGACGTCATCGTACTGGATATCATAATGCCCAATCTAGACGGGGTGGCCGTTATGGAGCGGTTGAATACCCACAATTTAGATCAGCCACCTAAAATTATAGTGTTATCGGCTGTTGGACAGGATAAAGTTGTCCAGCGCGCCATAGCCCTGGGAGCAGATTATTACATGGTGAAACCCTTAGATATGAATGTGTTTGTGAGGAGGATCCGCGAAGTGGTATGGGGCTTTTCTAAGGACTTTGAAATGCCGGTATTTTCAATCAACCAGTCGACCCAAAACTTTACCGCTACTGCTTCGCAGCCTTGTGAGCATGGTTACCAAAAGCAGCCTTCGATTGAGGCAGTTGTTGCCAATGTCATTTATGATATGGGAATACCCGTTCACTTTAAAGGTTATCAATATTTGAAGGAAGCCATATTGCTGGTCATAGATAATATGGACCTGTTAGGGAGAATAACCAAAGAACTTTATCCCACGATTGCAGAGAAATTCAGTACAACTCCTAGCAGGGTGGAAAGGGCTATCCGCCATGCTATCGAGGTGGCATGGAATAGAGGGAGGGTAGATGCCATTAACAGGGTGTTTGGTTATGCCGGCCAAGACAGAAATGACAAGCCTACCAACGGGGAATTCATCGCTGTTATAGCTGATCGCATAAGATTGCAGATAAAATTTTCAGCGTATTGATGTTCATAAATATTTTAAATGAAGATCACATCTTGTATTACTGCCAGCGATATAAAACATTATAAAATATTTTTGATTTCTTTAAAATGAGTCAACATAGGCTAGAAATAGAATAATAATTTTGTTGGATGCACAAGGAGAGATTAAGCGTGTATCATAGGTGATGCACGCTTAATGCTTTTTGGTTTCAAAAATTTTATCACGGTTTATGTTTTTCAGATGTCTATGACAGCACAATATTAAAAATATAGTTGACAAAATAGCATGTTCGTATTAGAATACTTGCCAAGTAATATTAAAATAACGAGTTCTTGTCGAAAATGGAAATGGCGGAGGTACTGCCGCGAATAAATTTGAGCTTTAACTATAGGGAAACAAATGTAGGGGTGGCTTGTACTAAAAGATGGAAAATAACAGCCTCTTTTTTCGTAAAGAAGAGGTTTTTATTTTGACCTCTGCTAGTATTAAAGAGGCTTTTTTTTAATAGATATTTGAATAAAGGTCATTGCCTAAATTAATTGCTATATTTTGTATAAAAGTGGGGGTTAACTGTGATAGAAGTACAGAATCTATCAAAATGCTTTCAAAATGGCAATGAATGTATATGGGCGATAAAGAACGTCAGTTTTCATGTAAACAGGGGAGAGATTTTCGGCATTATCGGGTTGAGCGGGGCGGGGAAATCCACCCTGATAAGATGCTTAAACAGGCTGGAGGAGCCAACTGAGGGGAAAATCATCATTGACGGAGTAGATATGACAGCCCTTGATAAAAGGGAGCTAAGGTCAAAGCGGAAGGAGATCGCAATGATATTTCAGCATTTTAATCTGTTGTCGCAAAAGACCGCTTATGAAAACATTGCTCTTCCGCTGGAGTTGACCGGTTTAAGCAAGAAGGAGATAGATTTGAGGGTAAATGAGTTGTTGGAATATGTAGGCTTGAAGGATAAAAAAAATGCCTATCCCTCTCAGCTAAGCGGAGGACAGAAACAGCGCGTTGCAATTGCCAGGGCTTTAGCCAATAATCCTAAGATATTGCTGAGCGATGAAGCCACCTCGGCTCTGGATCCCAAAACTACGAAATCCATATTAGAGCTTTTAAAAAGGATACGCGATGAGCTTGGACTTACCATAGTCATGATTACCCATCAAATAGAGGTGGTTAAGGATATATGTGATAGAGTGGCAATAATGGAAAACGGCGAGATAGTGGAAATAAGCACTGTTGAGGAACTATTTAGGCGGCCTAAATCTAAAACCGCCAAAGCCTTTATCAGTAGCCTGAAATCCAATGTGCAGGAGGAATTTATAATATCCGAAGAATTCAAAGGCAAGGTTGTAAGATTAAGTTTCTGGGGTGATAATGCAAAAAAGCCTATTGTTTCGCAGGTGATTAAGAAGTTCAACATCGATGTAAATATTTTGTCCGGGAATATCAGCCAGTTGATGAGCACAAGTGCAGGGCATCTGATAGTTGAATTGGAGGGGGAGGATGAGAAGGTACAAGCTGCCATAGATTACTTAAGGAGTCGGGATATAGAGGTGGAGGTGATATAAGTGCTGGAATTGATCCTTCCTTCCTTGTTTCAGACAGTGTATATGGTATTTTTTTCGACCGTTTTTTCCCTGCTACTAGGATTCCCTATGGGCGTGCTATTGGTGATAACCGAAAAAGGAGGCATATGGGAAAAGCCCACATTATACAGAATACTGGATAGTATTATAAATATTTTGCGCTCCTTTCCGTTTTTAATACTCATGGTATTGCTTTTTCCTTTATCCAGGTTGATAGTAGGGAAAACCATAGGAACCACTGCGACAATAGTGCCATTATCGATTGCGGCAGCGCCTTTTGTTGCCAGGGTTATTGAAACTTCCCTGAAAGAAGTTGATAAAGGCGTGATAGAGTTTGGGCAGTCTATTGGAGCAACAGTTCCCCAGATAATCTTCAAAATACTCATACCTGAAGCTATGCCGTCATTGATAATGGGAGTAACATTAACAATAGTAAATATAATTGGGTATTCAGCCATGGCTGGCGCCATTGGGGGAGGCGGTCTGGGGGATTTGGCGATTAGATATGGTCTATATAGATTTCAAACGGATGTAATGGTGGTTTCGGTTTTTGTAATAGTGCTTTTGGTTCAGGGGGTCCAATTTTTAGGAAACAAATTGGCCTCAAAGATAAATAAAAAATAACGTGATTGGGAGGGAATGAAATTGAAGAGAATACTTGTTGTATTGATTGCAGGATTACTGGTTCTATCTTTTGTTGGGTGTGGCCAAAACAAAAGCAATGAAAATTTGATAAGAATTGGAGTTTCGCCCGAACCCCATGCTAAAATAATAGAGCTTATAAAAGATGATTTGGAGAAGCAGGGCATAAAAGTGGAAATAATTGAGTTTACCGATTACGTTAAACCCAACCTTGCCCTTGCTGAGGGAGAATTGGATGCTAATTTCTTTCAACATGAACCTTACATGAATAACTTTAAAGAAGAGAATAACATTGATATTGTATCCATTGGCGCGGTTCATGTTGAACCCATGGGGCTTTATTCTTCAAGGTACAGCTCAATAGATGAGTTGAAGGACAATTGCGAGATCGCCATACCTAACGATCCCACCAACGGGGGAAGGGCACTACTACTTCTGCAGAAATACGGCTTGATCAAATTAAGAGATGGAGTAGGTATACTTGCCACTGAAAACGATATTATAGAAAATCCAAAAAACATAAAGTTTGTCCCCTTGGAAGCTGCTCAGTTGCCGAGGGTGCTGGACGATGTGGATGGTGCTGTTATAAACGGCAATTATGCGCTAGAGGCCGGGTTGGTGCCCACCAGAGATGCGCTCATTTTAGAGGATAAGGATTCCCCCTATGCCAATATAGTAGCAGTGAGAGCAGGGGAGGAAAATCAGGAGAAGTTCAAAAAGCTGATGGAGGCTTTGCACAGCGAAAAGGTCAGGAAGTTCATTGAAGAGAATTACAATGGAGGCGTGATACCTGCGTTTTAATGGTTTTAAGATCTCCATTGTTTGCTTCTGTTTACTACAAAGTTTTACATATTTTTAGTTTTTTTAGTTATAGGGGTCTGCTTCTCATCCTTGAAAGTTTTTATTATAAAAATTAGGATAGAAGCGGCCTCTAATTCATCATATTTTTATAATTTTCATTTCCGCTGTCTTTAAAAGCCATAAAAATACCGCTTGACAATTTAATATAGTTGGGCTAATATAATAATGCAAACTGTGAAATGGGGCGTTAACTCAACTGGTAGAGTGCCATCTTGACGTGGTGGAAGTTACAGGTTCGAGTCCTGTACGCCCCACCAATAAGAGGGAGATAAGATCTCCCTCTTAATTTTTTATCTCAAACAGGAGCGCTTGGTTTAATTTAGAGGTAGTGCAAACGCTCGATTATATGTGGTATAATTTCTATTGGAAGTTAAAAGATTATCAACCGTAACACTTTGGTGTAGGGGAGGGTTCTCGTGTGTACAGAGAGGAGGACTTACAGCAAACCGGGAAACAGTTGAAGAAGGTAATCCTTGTGATGAGCGCCGTTTTGGTTGCCTTTCTTGCCATTTCAATTGCATTGGCCAGTCTGGTCAACAACACTTTAGGCTTGATAGTACTGCTGAGTGGGATATGCCTCGATATCTTTATTTGGGGCGTATACGGCAGCCAGATATTGGCATATTATAGATTCCTCAGGGATATGTTTACCGGACGGCAGAGGGTTGAATCGGGTGTGGTAAAAAGGGTGGGTAACCAGCCTGTTTATAAGGACAACAAGCTGTACTATTATGAGGTTTTAATTGAGAACGACGGAGTGGAACGGATTTTGCTTGTAGATGCCAATAAGCCTATGCCCGATATACAGGTGGGGCAAAGGTACGAGTTTAAAGTTTTCCAGAATTTTGTGATAGATATCTCAAGCGAAGCTGCTGTATAAAAAATTGAGGAGCGTAGCGCTCGTTTTTTATTTATCAGTCGCCATCAACGATTTGGCTGGTATACCCTAACACGTTGCCATCTTGGTCTAGATATACCGTAAAGCATTTGTTATATTCGGGGGATGGGGGCTTCGAGGGAGGATAAAACACTATCTTTAAATAATCTCCTTTGTAAGTTATACGGTTACCTTTTGGATCTGTGTATATTACCGTCTTGTTGTCACAGTGGTGAATGGATATTTCGGTTTCTTGAAAAGCTACTTTTTCACCAAGAGCTTTAAGATGATCTGTGGCTCTTTTTATGATTTCTAGATCTGTCATGAACATTATGGCCGAATATCCCTCTTGCGCTTCATGGCTATAATTATCATTGGTATGGGATACATCCATGGCAAGGAGCTGCTCGGCACTACATCCAATCATAAAGGCAGCGAGAAAAAGCATGAGGGGGATTACGCATTTCCCTTTCTTCATCTTTATCATCTCCCCGTTAGATTTTCTTTTTAATTCTATGCATCATATTGATAAAATAGAAATGATCTCGATGATATATGTGCAGATCAAAAATAATTAAAGAAAAGTACGGATGGCAGAGGTGTTGATGAAGGCGTGCTTTAGCAATCCCAGTTACAGCTAGTTAAACAATAAGGATGAATTTATAGGTTTTGCAGCAAAAACATGGCGAGTATTCCCACCATAACGGTGAGGAATAAATTTTTGGTCTTGATTGCTACAAAAAAGCAAGGTATGGAAGCTATAAAGGCGTTGTTATCAAGCCCAATAGAAAGCTCGCCCTGCGGTGCCAGGATGGCAGGAGCCAGCAACGCAGACAGCACGGCTACTGGTATAAACTGTAGCCACTTCAAAAACAGCGGTGGTAGATTCACTTTTGATAGCAGCACCATGGGTAGTATCCTAGGCAAATAGGTCACTACGCTCATTCCGATGATGATAAGGATAACCTTTTGTTCCATAGATCAGCGCTCACCCCTATCGTTGCAGCTAATATGGTGGATATGATGACATTCCAGCTACCTCCTGACATTGTTGTTATGAGTAGGGAAAAAGCTGCTGAGCATATGGCTACAAGCACATCCCTTTTGTCCTTTATCTGTATGCACAGCAAGGCTATAAACATGGCCGATAGGGCATAGTCCATGCCCCAGCGAGTGGGATCAGGTATCAGATTGCCAAGCATGCCGCCCATAACCGTGCTGATTACCCACGTAGCATAGCAGCTTGTGTGTAATCCCATAAAGAAATAGGCGGAAGGTTCGTGTTCCTTTAGATGGGTGATATCTAGGGCATAGGTTTCATCTGTCAGGCCAAAGGATATAAGGGCCTGGATGATTGAAGGCACTTTTCTGAAATAAGGCGATAATGAAGCGCTCATGAGCATATGCCTTAAGTTTACCAGAAATACCGTAAAAATTACCGAGGCAGCATTGATGCCGGAGGCTATCATGGCTGTGGCGATAAACTGGGAGGCGCCGGCGTATACCATAGATGACATCATGAATATCTCGAAAATCGATAGCCCTTGTTGGCTCGCCAGTATCCCAAATGCCATACCAATGGGGATATAACCTAGTACAACTGGAACGGATTTCTTAATGCCGGTTACAAAATTGCTGTCTGTCATAGGTCCTCCCTCGGTTGAAAAGGAAATTTTATCATAGTGTACACAAAAAAGCGGTTCAGGTCAAGCTCAAATGCTTTTTATTAGAACTTCATAAACGGATTATACAAATTGGCTCTTGCGCTGCCTTTGATATATATAAACCATTTAGCTGTTTGATGAGATCGACTGAAGTTAAACAATTTCATATTGATTTTTATGACTACTTGTAGTAAAAGTAAAAAAGAAGGGTGTATTTGCTATATATGAAGATGTTCCTATAATTTATGGTTGTTAGTTATATCGGTTATATTACCATGTTAGCGGCTTGTGATAAGGAAGAATAACTGCACTTGTTCGTGTAAGGGAAGGGAAATGAGGTTTTTAATGTATTAAAGTTGTTATATTTTTGATGGTAGCGGTATTTTGTGTTCCCGGTTCAGGTAAATAGGCGGATATCATGATGGCAGTTGGTTAATATATAAAAATGAGGTAGATATGAGAATGAGAATCCTACAATCTGTATTTGTTGCCCTGCTTATCGCAATTTTAGCAATTAACTTAGTAGCGATGGGGTTCAGCTTTAGTATGAGGCTCACTTTTTTGCGCCTTAAGTTTTACGATGATGTCTTTCAAAAGGCTCAATTTTACGGCCAGATCAGGCAGTGGCTTTTTAGTAGGGTGAATGCTGAACTGCCCAATGGCCATGAAGCCCTTCCTTACCTGGAAAAGGCCATGACTGAAGATTGGCTTAGGGAAGAAGTACTATTATTGGGTGGAAGCTTGTTCAATTTTTTAAAAGGGCAAACCGATCAGCTGCCAGTTATACCGCTGTATAAATTGTTTGATCGTCTGGATGATTATATGACACCGGCCCAGTTTGAAAACAGGGATAAGGTGATCAATTACTGGTTTGGTCCGATACCGGAACGTGTACGCTTCCAGGACATCTTATCGGTGGAGTTTTTCTGGGTTGTTCGTCAATCTGTGATATTTTTTAAATGGTTACCGTGGGGAACCGTCGGCATATTTTTGATTCTCACCGGGATTTTAATAGCAGTTGTCAGGGGAGTGAAACAGTCGTTGATTTGGGTAGGTGCCTCAATGGCGTCAGCGGGAGGCGTGATGTTGGAACTGTCGCTGGCTGGCAGGTGGATATTATTAGGCAACGGCATCATATCCCAGCTGGCATCAAGCGTTGCATTTCTCAATTTCCCTTCCCACGCCATCGAATTGTTAGTGAAAACTTGTTTGGAGCATTTCTTATGGAGAATTGATTTAATAGCCTTATTGCTGTTGCTAATAGGAGCCGGTCTTATAACCTTCTGCGATTTTAACAGGAAATTGGTCGTTATAAAATAAAATTTTTAAATTTTTTAGAAGGAATAAAGGAGATGATATAGAATATATACTTATGAAAACGATTGTACAAACCTTTGCAAAAAGGAGGTAAACTATTGTGGGTTTACATGAAAAGTTTAAACTGAAGAGCATGGAGGACCTATCCAATAAGATAGAGGCGTTGGGGATACATATCCCCGTATCCGCTGATATCGATGTATTGAAACAGCCTGTCAAATTGGGGGATAAGGTCGTTCCAAATTCCATTGCCATACAGCCCATGGAGGGTTGTGACGGCACACCGGCCGGTGAGCCGGATGAGCTAACTTTTAGGCGTTATCGCAGGTTTGCGTCCGGAGGAGCCGGCCTCATATGGATCGAGGCAACCGCCGTTGTACACGAGGGAAGGGCCAATCCGAGACAGCTTTATTTGTGCCGCAAGAATAAGGACGGGTTTGCACGGCTCCTAGATACCATAATGGAAGCTGCAAAAGAACAGTTTGGGCCCAACTATCGCCCCTATACCGTTGTTCAGCTCACCCATTCGGGGCGATACAGCAAACCCGAGGGAAAACCAGCTCCCATAATTGCTGCCAGAAATCCGTATCTAGACCCCTATCTTCCAGATGAATATTCCGTGATTTCGGATGAGCAATTGGAGGAGCTGGAGGATAGGTTTGTCGAAGCGGCTGAACTAGCCAGCGAAATTGGCTTTGATGCCGTGGATATAAAGAGCTGCCACAGGTATTTGAACTCGGAGCTTCTATCGGCGTTTACCCGGGAAGGCAAATACGGAGGGAGCTTTGATAACCGGACTCGTTTTCTCATAAATATAATTGACAAGATCAAACAGCGTTTGGGCGATGCCATCGATGTTACCCTTAGGCTCAATGCCTATGATGCCATACCTTATCCTTACGGATGGGGAGTGGATAAAGAGAATTATAGAAAGCCTGACCTGACCGAGCCGATACAGCTGGTCAAAATTCTGCGCGATAAAGGCGTCAAGATGGTCAATATAACTTGTGGCAATCCCTATTATAATCCCCATATCAATAGGCCGTACGATAGCGGTCCTTATATGCCGCCTGAGCATCCGCTTGAGGGTGTAGCTAGGATGCTAGGCGTTGCAAAGGCCATTCAGGAAAGCGTACCCGATATGGTTGTACTGTCTTCGGGACTGACATGGCTTCGCCATCTATCGCCCTATATAGCTGCTGGAGGCATTAAGGAAGGGTGGTTTAAGATAGCGGGGTTTGGGAGAATGGCATTTGCTTATCCCGATTTCGCAAGGGACCTCTTCGAGAAAGGGGCATTAAATGAGAAGAAATGCTGCATCGCCTGCGGTAAGTGTTCGGAGATAATGAGGGATGGCGGCAAAGCCGGCTGCGTCATAAGGGATGCTGAAATTTACGCTCCCATATACAAAGCAGGAAGAGAAGGCAAACCTCCTATCCAGAGCGACAGGCTAGCCGAACATGTGTAAGAATTCATGTACAGGAGGGGTGTGATGCGGTGTGAAGCGTTTTAAGTGCGATGTATTGGTTGTAGGCGGAGGAGGGGCGGCGCTAAGAGCTGCAATTGCAGCCAGAGAACTTGACCCTGAATGCAGGGTTATACTGGTCACAAAAGGGAAATTGGGCACCACGGGTACCACTGCCAATTCGTGTTCGGATAGGATGGCTTTCCATGCTACACTGCCCCATACCGAACCGGTAGGGGAGGACGCGTGGAAGTATCACGCCGACGATATCTATAGGCTGGGCGGAAAGGTTTCTGATTACGACCTGGCGGTTATACTGGCGAAAAGATCCTGCGAAGCCTTTGAGTATTTGGATTCTCTCGGTGTGCCTTTTGTAAAAAAGGACGGCAAGGCTCACCAGTTTGTCACCGATGGTTCCAAATACGCTAGAGCCTGCTATACCGGTCCCAAGACGGCTATCCATATTGAACAGGCTCTGGTCAGAAGAGCCAGGGAGCTCAACATCGAGGTTGTTGAAAACAGCATGGTAGTGAGCCTCCTGGTGGAGGACGGTGAGGTAGTAGGTGCCATCGGTGTTGACGAGGCTGATGAGGTGCTCTTCTTTGATACGCCTGCCGTTGTGCTGGGTACAGGCGGTGGGGGAGAAGTTTTTGAGTACAACGTATATCCGCCTGGTGCAACAGGCGATGGGTATGCCATGGCGCTGCGTGCCGGCGCCTCCCTGGTAAACATGGAGTTCATACAAATTGGCTTATCGTCTGTAAAGACCAAGTTAGCATGTTCCGGAAGCCTCATGAGGGCGGTACCGCGCTTTGTAAACGACCTTGGCGAGGAGTTCCTGATCAAATATTTTCCTGAGGGTACTTCGTGGATGGAGATACACAACGTCGTATTTGAGAAAGGTGCGAGCTGGCCTGTATCATGCGAGCATGCCTCCAGCCAGATAGATATTGCCGTATTTAAGGAGATAATGAAGGGGCGACGTGTGTATCTTGACTTTTCCGCCAATCCGCAGGGTTTCCAGTTTGGCCAGTTGAAAGCTGAAAATCGCCATCGCTACGCGCAAGAGGTTAACAATCCCATATCCGATGATCAGCGGGAAAGCAGCCCATTGGCGCGCCTTAAGGAGATCAATCCAGCCTCTATACAATGGCTTAAAGACAACGGAATTGACCTTGAGAAGGGCGAAATGATAGAGATAGTACCGGCTGGACAGCATTTCCAGGGCGGCGTCAAGATAAGGGAAAAGGGCAATACCGAGGTGAGGGGGTTGTTTGCCGCTGGAGAGTGCGCTGGCGGGCAGCATGGTGCCAACCGACCTGGAGGCAATGCCCTTTTAGACTGTCAGGTGTTTGGCAAAATAGCCGGCGAGGAAGCGGTGCGCTACGCCAAGTCGGCTTTGATGAGCAAAAAGGCAATTACGGAGGAGATGTGGAGCGGTCTACAGAAGGAAGAGCTTATTTTTAAGCACGATGGCGCGAATAGTGCTGCCAAAGTTGGAAAGAGCATCTATGCTTCCGAGCTTAAGGGGGAAATTCAAAGGTTGATGACACGGTATGTTTCCGTAGTGCGCACCTATGAGGGGCTTTCCAAGGCGTGGCAGCGCTTGACGGAGCTGGAGCAGTACCAGGTGAAGCGAGGAGATCTTAGCCTCATAGAGTATTACGAATGCCTCAACCTTTTGTTGGTGGCCAAGGCCATGGTCCTGGCGTGCATGCAGCGCCGCGAGAGCAGGGGTCCGCATCTCTTCTTCCAGTCGGAGGATGATTTGAGACCCTTGCCCGGCAGTCCAGGTTACGAGAAGTACTTCGTCATAAGATACAAAGGCGATGAACTTGTAGCCGAGGCTCATGAACCTGTAAGACCAAATGATAGCTGGAGGTAAGGGCATTTGGCAACCATAAAGGATGTAGCAAAAAGAGCTGGCGTATCGCCCAGCACCGTATCACGGGCGTTGAGCGGGAAGGTACCGGTTGACCAGGAGACGCGAAAGAGGGTCATGGAGGCCGTGCGCGCCCTCAACTATAAGCCAAATATCCTGGCCAAGGGTTTGAAAGAAGGCAGAACCAACACCATAGCCCTCATCGTACCTAATATATCCAACCCTGTGTTCCCGGCGGTAGCACGGGGTGTGGAGGATGTGGCCAGGAAACACGGCTTTACCGTGATACTTTGTAATACCGATGAGGACATCGAGGCCGAAAAGGATTACGTCGAAAAGCTGCAAAAGCGGTGGGTAGATGGATTCATATTTGCCACTGCTAGGGAGGAGAGCCATCACATACTCCAGCTCAAAGAGAATGGCTTTCCGGTGGTGCTGGTGGTGCGGCATATGGGGCAAGCTGTGGATGCGGTGGTAATAGACAATTATAGGTCATCCTTCGAGGCCGTTAAATACCTGCTCGATACAGGGCATAGGAAGATATGCATAGTAAGCGGCGATACCAGCTTGACGCTGTACAAGGAGCGTCTCGAAGGTTACAAGCATGCTCTTCAGGCCGCTGGATTGCTCATTATGCCGGAGCTGGTGCTGGATGTAGCCGGCCGAGATGATACCGGCTATGAAGCCATTATGGCTCTGTTAAAGAAGGGAATACTGCCCGATGCGGTATTTGCCACCAGCGACCCCAGGGCAATCAGCGCCATAAGGGCTATAAAAGACTGCGGTCTGAGCGTGCCCGACGATGTATCGGTAGTGGGGTTCGATGACCTGGATATAAGCCCTTTTCTGGATCCGCCCCTTACCACAGTTTCTCAGCCGCTGTATGAAATGGGAGCCAGGGCGGCACGCAGGCTTATCGATATGATCAATGGCGAAAAGCATGAACAGCCTAAAGTTGAGCTTGTGAAGGCCAATTTGGTGATAAGGAAATCGGTCAAAGTGCGAAGCGTTGATTAGACCATATTTTTTAATGAAGAAAGGGATGGTGTACATGAAGAGCAAGGCTATGGTTTTAACGGCGTTTAATAAGCCGCTGGAGCTTCAGGAGTTTACCATACCAGCCCTTGAGGAGGGACAGGTACTGGTTAAGCTTAAAGCTGCTGGGGTATGCGGTTCAGATGTACACATGTGGAAGGGTGAGGACCCCAGGACTCCCCTTCCCATTATCTTAGGCCATGAAGGGGTAGGTATAGTCGTCGAAATTAAAGGTGAAAAGCGCACCGTCGATGGTCTACCCTTGAAGGAAGGGGACTTCATCCTGTGGAACAGAGGTATCACCTGTAACCAGTGTTTTGCCTGCAAGGTTTTAAGGGAACCATCGTTATGCCAACATAGGAAGGTATATGGCATCAATATGTCCTGCAGCACACCGCCATATTTAAACGGCTGCTATTCTGAATATATCGTACTCAATCGCAATACCGATATATTTAAACTTCCTCAAGATGTAGACCCCGCCGTGGTGGTTTCGGCTTCATGTTCGGGTGCTACCATAGCCCACGCGTTTGATATGATCCAGCAAGCGGTGGGCGATACGGTGGTGGTACAGGGCCCCGGACCGTTGGGAATATATGCGGTGGCCTTTGCCAAGAAGCTTGGAGCTTCTAAAGTAGTGGTAATAGGTGGGTCGTCTTCACGCCTCAACATATGCAAGGAGATGGGAGCCATTACCCTTGACCGCCATTCTACTACGGTGGAGCAAAGAAGGGAGTTTATCATGGACATGACCGGCGGACGGGGAGCAGATGTGGTGGTTGAGGCCGTAGGTTCTCAAGGCGTGGTGGAAGAAGGTATAAAGCTATTGAGGAGCGGCGGTACTTATCTTTCAACCGGTTTTGCTCAGCCCGCTGGCCTGGAACAGGTTGATTTTTATTATGACGTAGTGAGGAAGAACATCAGGATTCAGGGGGTATGGGTAAGCGATACCAGGCACACCTGGCAAGCCCTTAACCTGGTGCTTGAAAACCCTGAAGCCTTCAGCAAGATGATCACCCACAGGTTTAAGCTGACCGAGGCCAATGAGGCTCTCAATGCCATGGCCACCAGACGGGCTTTAAAAGCGGTGCTCGAGATGTAGCGGCATTTTTCAATTCCAACCTTTGCATGTATTCAGGTGTAGAAAATCGTCAATAATTATTTATAGAAAAAAAAACGGCAATACTTACATGCAAAGGGGAATTGGAATGCCAAATTTAGAAGAGATAAAGCAACACGCTAAAGAGATTGCTAAAAGCCATAAAGTAAAAAAAGGTGCAGCGTTGTCCCGTAATGTATTTCCCAGAATTGATGAGGATATCGAGGTATTGTTTAAGGCTTATAAGATTACAAACGAAGTGGTGAAAAACAAAGGATATATTGTTCCTGCAGCCGAATGGCTGCTGGACAATTTCTACATGATTGAGGAACACATAAAGGATATTAAACACAGTATAAAGCAGGACTATTATCGTGAGCTTCCTATACTGGAGACCGGGGAACTTAAGGGATTGCCAAGAGTGTACGCACTGGTTAAAGAGATGCTTTCTTATACCGATGCCAGCCTGAGCGATGAAGAGCTCAAGGCATTCATAAGCGGATACCAGTTGGTTACCCCCCTTACCAGCCGTGAACTCTGGGTAATCCCTACAATGATACGTATAGCACTGATAAAGAAAATCCGGGAAATATCCGTACATATAGTGGAATCGCAAAACTTAAAGAGGGAAGCCGAAAAGTGGGCTGAACGCTTGCTAGCGGCACTGGAAAGCACCGAGGAAGACATATACCGGGTCATTTCTGAGCACGATAGCCAAATCGGCACCATGGTCCCGGCTTATGCAGAAAGATTGCTAAAGCGTTTGAGGGAACAGGGCAGCGAAGCTGCCCCTATCATTAGATGGATAGATGGCAAGCTGGCGCTCCAGGGCACCAATGCCGAGGAAATCATACAGCAGGAGCATCAGCAGGAGGCGGCATATAAGGTATCAATAGGGAATGCCATCACAACCCTGCGCTTCTTGGCGGGGATTAAATGGGAAGAGCTTTTTGAGGAATTAAGCGTAGTAGAGCAGACGCTGCGCCAGGATCCCGAGGGAGTTTATGGACAGATGGAGTTTGCTTCCAGGGAGTTTTACCGCCGTCAGGTTGAAGAGCTGGCCAAAGAGGCCGGTGTCAGCGAATGGGAAGTGGCACAGGCGGCTGTGGATTGTGCCCGTGAATTTGGGAACAATCCCGATGCTGAAGCACGACACAGGCATGTGGGGTACTACCTCATTGGTAGGGGTAGGAAACAGCTGGAAGCAAGGCTTAACATTAAGAAAAGCGTTGTCAAAAAGCTGAAGCAGGGGATAGTTGATCATCCTTATGGTTTTTACTTCGGTTCAATCTTGTTGGTTACGGCGGGGTTGCTGGCACTGCTGTGTTTTATTCTATTTAGATATAGTGACATAACGGGCTTTTGGAGTTTGCTGCTAGCCATGCTGGTGGCTGCCATTCCAATTATCAGCTTATCCATCGGTATTGTTCACTGGGCTATAACTAGAATACTGCCGCCATGCCATCTACCCAAATTGGAGTTTAAGGATGGCATACCGCCGGAGTACCGCACCCTGGTGATAATCCCTACCCTGTTGTCTAGCGAGAAGAGGGTCAAGGAACTGGCAGAGCAGATGGAGGTCTTCTACCTTGCCAACCACGAAAAAAACCTTCATTTTGCTCTGGTGGGCGATTTTAAAGATTCTCCCAATCAAACGGAACCCCAGGATGAAAAGATAGTTGAAACGGCTATAAAAGCCATCGAAGAGTTAAACGCCCGGTATAGCGATGAAAGGAAGGATATATTCTTTTATTTTCACCGTTTAAGGCAGTGGAATCCTGCCCAAAAAACCTGGATGGGTTGGGAGCGCAAGAGAGGGGCTATCATTGAGCTCAACCGCCTCTTAAAGGGGAGAGATGATACCACCTATTACATAAAGGTAGGGGATCTTTCGGCTTTAAAGTCGGTCAAGTACGTCATTACATTGGATGCCGATACCCAGCTGCCCAGGGATGCAGCAAAACGCCTGGTGGGCACCATGGCGCATCCACTTAACCGCCCGCGGCTGAATCCATTTACACCCAGGGTCGAAGAAGGCCACGGGCTACTTCAGCCCAGGATAGGGGTGGCTGTGGATAGCGCCAGCCGCTCCTTTTTTGCTTTAATATTCTCGGGACAAACCGGCATTGACCCCTATACTACGGCGGTTTCGGATGTGTACCAAGATCTCTTTGGCGAAGGAATATTTACAGGTAAGGGAATTTACGACTTGGATGCCTTTTACAGCGTATTGGATCAGGCCATTCCCGAAAACGCCGTCCTAAGCCACGATTTGCTTGAAGGCTCTTATTTAAGAGCCGGATTGGTGACCGATATAGAATTGATAGACGGATATCCATCCCATTACGTAGCTTATGCCATGAGGCTGCATCGCTGGGTTCGTGGCGATTGGCAGCTCATTCCGTGGCTGTTCTCCCGCGTAAAAGACGCAAGAGCAAATATGGCGATAAATCCCCTTAATGCTATATCTAAATGGAAAATACTGGATAATATGAGGCGCAGCCTGCTGCAGCCCGCCATATTCCTCACCCTGATGCTGGGCATGACGGTGTTACCGGGGCCGGTATGGTTGTGGGTAAGCCTTGGGGTACTTACGCTGGCTTTTCCGCTGGTGATGGACGTCATAGGCAACTTTTTGTCAGGGGGCGATGGGGCTGGTTCGTCGACAAAGCTGGCCGATGCCCTGTTTGGTGCCAGAAGCCTTACATGGCAGATTGCGTTGTCGTTTGTATTTCTGGCCCATCAAGCCTATCTCATGGCCGATGCCATAGTGCGTACCATCATAAGGGTGGCTTTTACCCATAAGAATATGTTGGAGTGGGTGACCGCGGCAGATGCCGAACGAAGCTTTAGAGGGCAGCTTTCCGATTTTTGGAGGAAGATGTGGCCTGGGATAGCGGTTGCAGCTTTCTTCCTCGGCTGGGTTGCCTTTTTTAACCCTGCGCTATGGGCTGGAGCTACGGCTTTGTCGATATTATGGGGGTTGTCCCCGTGGATAGCCTATCGTATAAGTCGGCCGAAACAAAAGAAGGTTCCCAATCTCTCGCAGGAACAGATTTTGAAGCTGAGGCTTATTGCCAGAAAGACATGGCGCTTTTTTGAGGATTTCGTTGGCCCGGAGGATAACTGGCTGCCGCCCGATAATTATCAAGAGGACCCGCCCGTTGGCGTTGCGCACAGAACATCGCCCACCAACATCGGTTTATACCTCATGTCCATTCTGGCGGCGCGCGATCTGGGCTATATAGGCACTTTGGAGGCTATCGAGAGGCTTGAACGTACCATTTCAACCATCGAGAGGATGGAAAAGGCTGAAGGCCATCTGTATAACTGGTACAACACCAAAACTTTAGAACCGCTTAAACCCCGTATCATATCATCGGTTGATAGCGGCAATCTGGTGGGCTACCTTATTGTCATCAAACAGGGCCTTGAAGACTTTTTAAGAAAACCGCTTGTAGGTAAGGAGATGTTGGAAGGCCTAAGAGATACGCTTATGCTCTACCAGCATAAAGGAAATGAATTACTTGATAAGGCACTGGCAGAAAACGGGGTTACGCTTACCGGCTGGAGGGCCCTGCTTGATGATATGAAGCATGAGAAGGGCAGCATTAATAGATATATTGGTTTTTATCTGCAGGAGCTGGATTGCCTTGTGCCATGGGTATCAATGCTATGCAGCGTTCCTAAAGAGCTGAAGGACGAGCAAGGGGGATATGCTGAGACTGCCCAAAAATTCAGCTACCTGATAAGGCAGCTCGATGGCGAATTTTCGGTGAAATGGCTGCTGGATAACTATTCCCTAGTTTTGGATATTCTATCAGAAGCCATGCAGTCTCTATATGAAGAAGGACATACAGATGAAAAAGCTCGAAAGCTCATGAACTGGCTTAAGGATTTTGAGCTGGCCCTGGCCAAGTCACATGCTGCTGCCAAGGATTTAGCACAGCGCTGCAGTCGATTAAGCTGCAGAATTGACCAGTTGGTCCGCAATACCAACTTCCGAGTGGTATATGATTCTAACCTAGAGCTGTTCTCTGTGGGGTACGATGTGGAAAAGGGCAAGCTCATAAAGAGCTATTATGACCTTCTGGCGTCCGAGGCTAGGCAGGCCAGCTTTATAGCCATAGCAAAGGGTGACGTGCCGCAAAAACACTGGTTCCGTTTGGGCAGGCCTTTAACTATGGTAGGGGATTACAAGGTTCTGCTGTCTTGGAGCGGTACCATGTTCGAGTACATGATGCCACTTTTGATAATGAAAAACTACGATTACACCCTATTGGATGAGACGTATACAGCAGCGGTGGAGGCTCAGATTCAATATGGAGAGCAGCGCCATATACCGTGGGGAGTATCGGAATCGGCCTTTTATGCCTTTGACCTGCATCTCAATTACCAGTATAAGGCCTTTGGTGTACCCAAACTGGGGCTAAAACGGGGGCTCATAAATGACATAGTCATTGCCCCCTATGCCACCCTTTTGGCCTTGCCGGTAAACCCCGTCGCAGCAGTAAAAAACATTGAGGCCCTCATGGCGGAGGGGGCAGATGGTACTTATGGATTATACGAGGCCATTGACTATACTCCCGAACGCCTGCCACAAAAAAAGAGGAACATGGTGGTAAAGTGCTTTATGGCCCATCACCAGGGGATGGCATTGTTAGCCCTCAATAATTTCTTGAATGATAACATAATGCAGGAGAGATTTCATGCTTCCCCCATGGTGCGGGCTACCGAACTGCTGCTGCAGGAGCGCATACCCGAAAAGGAGATATTCTTAAAAGACCGCAGCGAAAAGCCTTTGGATGTGGAGGCAGAAAAGGTAAAATATCACGAGATCAGGCCCAGAAGGCGCTTTTCGGTACACACCACCGAAATACCCGAGGTACATCTTTTGTCCAACGGTGCCTATTCGGTGATGATTACTGCTGCTGGTAGCGGGTTCAGCCAGATGCAGGGGATGGCGGTTAACCGCTGGAGCGAAGATTTTACCCTGGAAGGGCACGGCATGTTTTTCTACATAAAGAATTTAAACTCAAACGAGTTTTGGTCGGCTACCTATAATCCCACCAGGGCCATACCTGATGAATACCGTGTGGTGTTTGAACCGGATCACGCTGTATTCTTAAGAAAGGATGGCAACATCGAAACCCTTACCGAGGTGGCGGTATCCACCGAGCACAATGCCGAGATAAGGAGGATAAGCCTTACCAACCATAGCCAGCACGGACGCGTGGTGGAGGTTACCAGCTATTTTGAGCCCGTGCTGTCATCGCTGGCCGATGATATGGCGCATCGGGCATTCAACAACCTCTTCGTTGAAACCGAATACGTACCCGAGTACAATGCCCTTTTGGCCAGGAGAAGGCCGCGAAAGCCCAATCAAAAGTCGGTATGGTTGGTTCATACCTTTGCGCTAGAAGGCGAAGCCATAGGTCAGCCGCAATATGAAACCGACAGGGCTCGTTTTATCGGCAGGGGGAGGGACCTGTCCTTTCCGCAGGTGATGGAGCCCGAACACCCGTTGTCCAACACTGCGGGAGCGGTGGTGGACCCCATCATGAGCCTGAGGCAGAGAATAGCCATTCCGCCCGGTAAGACCGCCAAGATATCCTTTGTGGTGGCGGTGGCCGACAGCCGTGAAGCCGCGCTTTCGCTGGCAAAGGAGTACAGGAATGGCTCTGCTGCTTCCCGTGCCTTTGAGCTGGCATGGACCCATAGCCAGGTTGAGATGCGCTACCTCAATATAACCTCAGGGCAGGTTAACCTGTATCTGAAGATGGCTTCCCACATACTCTATCCTACTCCCTTACAGAGGAACAAAGAGGAATTTTTAAGGAAAAACCAAAAGGGGCAGTCGAGTCTGTGGGCATATGGCATTTCGGGGGATATTCCCATCGTAGTGGTCGAGGTAAGTCAGCTGGAGCATATGGAACTGGTTAGGCAGGTTTTAACGGCCCATGAGTATTGGCGCCTCAAAGGCTTAAATGTGGATCTGGTGCTGCTCAATGAGTATGGCAACAGCTATGAGCAGCCAGTACAGGAGAGGCTGCAGGACTTGGTCATGATAAGCCATGCCCGGGATTTGCAGAACAAGCCGGGAGGGGTATACATCATACAGGGAGTCTTTATGCCCGAGGAGGATAAAGACCTCTTAAAGGCCGTCGCACGGTTGGTGCTTTCGGGCGATGGCGGCAGCATATCCTCGCAGCTTAAATTCTACCAGCCGAAGGAGGCTTTGCCACCTGCGTTGACGGTAACGGCGCTGCCGGCTCAGAAGGAAGAGATATTGGAGGAAAGTGACGAAGAGCTCATATTTTTCAACGAGCTGGGAGGATTCACTCTAGATGGCCGCGAATACGTCATCAGGTTGCGCGATGGCAAATGTACCCCAATGCCCTGGAGCAATGTCATATCCAACAGCCAGTTTGGTTTCCTGGTCACCGAATCGGGAGGCGGCTACACCTGGTGCAAGAATAGCCGCCAAAACAAGCTGACCCCCTGGTCCAACGACCCGGTCATCGATCCTCCGGGTGAAGTCATATATCTCAGAGATGAGGACACGGGTGAGGTTTGGACCATAACGCCATCGCCTGTTCGGGAGAGGCAGCCCTATACGGTCCGCCATGGGCAGGGCTATACGGTCTTTGAACATACAAGCCGTGGGATCGCGCAGCGTCAGGAGATGTTTGTGCCTCTGGAACAGCCTGTGAAGATCTCAAAGGTAACCCTAACAAACCAGTCCCAATGGACCAAAAGGATTACTATAACGTATTACGTTGAATGGGTGCTGGGTGTTCAGCGCCATGGTACTAGCCAGTTCATCGTAACCGAATGGGATGAGCAAAGGGGTGTTCTGCTGGCAAGAAACGCTTACAACGAGGACTACCCCCAACGGGTGGCATTTATGGCGGCTAACCTGCCTGTATTTTCCTATACCTGCGACAGAACCGAATTTTTAGGCAGGAATGGCAGCCTCCATGCCCCGGCTGCCCTGCAGAGGATTGGGCTTTCGGGGCGAGCGGGTGCGGGCTATGATCCATGCGGTGCCATTCAAATGAGGATTACGCTGGAGCCGGGCCAGCAAAAGGAGATCGTGTGCCTGCTGGGAGAGGGTGAAGATTTGGAAGAAGTGTACCGGATTATAGGCCTGTATAGAGATGTGGAGAGGGTGGACAGCGAGCTTGAAAGGGTGAAGGAATTCTGGGATGGGGTACTGGGAACGATACAGGTCAGCACGCCGGACCGGTCTATGAACTTGCTGCTCAACCGTTGGTTGGTGTACCAGGTGCTTTCATGTAGGATGTGGGCTAGAACCAGCTTTTATCAGGCGGGTGGCGCTTATGGGTTTAGGGATCAGCTTCAGGATACCATGGCTTTGGTTTACAGCCTGCCTCAAATTGTAAGGCAGCACATCATCGAGGCCAGCGCTCATCAGTTTGTCGAGGGTGATGTGCAGCACTGGTGGCACATGCCCTATAATGGAATCCGCACCCGGATGTCCGATGACCTGCTGTTTTTACCCTTTGTGGTGGCCGATTACGTCAAGGTTACCGGCGATTGGAGCGTATTGGATGAAGAGGTCTATTTCCTCGAAGATGAACCATTGGCACCCCAGGAAATGGAACGGTATAGCGTCCCCAGCATTTCGCAGTGCAAGGCTTCCGTCTACGAGCACTGCATACGAGCCATAGAGCGTGCATTTAGGTTTGGTCCTCATGGTTTGCCGCTCATAGGTACGGGAGACTGGAACGATGGTATGGACAATATAGGAAGGGAAGGCAGAGGCGAAAGCGTATGGCTGGGCTGGTTCCTGTATACCACGCTGCAGCGCTTTATCCCCATCTGTGAGGCAAGAGGGGATGAAGAGCGGGCCAGACGGTTTAGAGACACCGCCTGCAACATCCTCGAAGCCATTGAAAAGCATGGATGGGATGGCGGATGGTACAGAAGGGCTTATTTCGATGACGGAACGCCATTGGGGTCTGAACAAAATGACGAGTGTCAGATAGATTCCATATCCCAATCCTGGGCGGTCATATCGGGAGCCGCAAACCCCAATCGGGTTCGCGAGGCCATGAGGGCTTTGGAGCATTATCTGATTCGCCGTGAAGAAGGGATCATACGTTTGTTTACTCCGCCATTTAATAAAACCCATCTGGAGCCGGGATATATCAAAGGGTATATACCGGGGGTAAGGGAAAACGGTGGCCAGTACACCCATGCAGCGGTGTGGGTGATTATGGCATTTGCCAAACTGGGTGACGGTAACAAGGCTGCCGAGCTGTTTAACTTGATCAACCCCGTAAACCATGGGCGTACATGGATCGAGGTGTCGAGGTACAAGGTAGAGCCGTACGTGATGGCGGCCGATGTTTATTCCACGCCGCTGTATGTAGGCAGAGGAGGATGGACTTGGTATACCGGTTCTGCCTCCTGGATGTACAGGGTGGGACTTGAACATATACTGGGCTTTAAGCTGGAAGGCGATTGCTTGATTGTAGACCCCTGTATACCTCAATGGTGGAACAAGTATGAGATCACCTACAATTACAAAAGCAGCGCATACCACATCGTAGTAGAGAACCCGCAAGGGGTCAGCAAGGGCGTCAGAACTGTATTGCTTGACGGGCAGAAGCTACCTAACAGAAAAATTCCTCTTGTGGATGATGGCATACGCCATGAGGTGCGTGTCATAATGGGGACCGGTGTATAAAACCGGTCTCCTTATTGTTTGTTTTGCTTTATCGCGGTCAATCGCAAAATGATAACAAAGTCGCTGATACGAGCAATTGTTCCAGTAAACTGGTTGCACCCACCACGTTACCGGTCATCTGCCTATTTTTTAATCCAGATCTAGATCTATTTCATAAAGAGAGCAGTAATAGAATATGCTCAAAAATTTGCCAGCTAAATATATCAATCACATATATCAATCTTTTCTAGAGAATTCCAGAATTTTTACATCGCTATTTTGC
>PKRC01000031.1 GCA_017577715.1 Clostridia bacterium | reverse complement strand
GTAATATGGGTTGACGACTTTGAGGATATAATTTTGCCAATGGAGTTTATGAACCCTGATATCCGAGAAAACTTCTTTTCGGGCAGATCCACCATTTTGCAGATTCAGTTTGTCGACAATGCCAGGTCTGAGTCCACAATGCGGGCAATAAATGAGATAAGGAAAATCATAGACAGGGATATGCTGTTTGGCGGAGAACCTGTCATCATGAATGACCTCAAGGTCATAACTTCAAAGGAAATGGTATATTACATGGTCATTGCTGTAATATCTATATACCTCATCCTCTCGGCTTCCATGACCTCGTTCATTGAACCGCTTCTGTTTCTCGTTTCAATAGGAATTGCCATTTTGCTGAATATGGGTACCAACATTATAAAAGGCGAAATATCCTTTATAACGGCCTCTATAGCTGCCGTTATGCAGCTGGGCGTGTCCATGGATTATTCCATTTTCCTGCTACATAGGTTTGAAGAGGAAAGGCAAAAGCATCCCAATATAGATGATGCCATGGTTGCAGCCATGTCAAGGACAGGAGTGCCGGTGATGGGCAGTGCCCTTACCACCATTGCAGGGTTTGTGGCGCTGATGTTTATGAAGAACGGCATAGGCCGCGACTTGGGGTTTGTCCTTGCCAAGGGAATAATATTCAGCCTTCTGATGAATATTACTGTTCTTCCTTGCCTGATCCTGATGTTTAGCAAATATGCAGACAGGCACAGGCATCAACCCATCATTCCTACCTTTAAACGGGTTTCTCGATGGATTGTTAGGTTCAGATGGGTTTTCCTTGTCATAATAATAGTCCTGGCTGTGCCTTCATTTCTAGCACAGCGAAATCTCCAGTATTACTACAGCATAGAGCATTATTTGCCCGAGAATTCGCGGGCTGCGGTAGATACCGATAAGATTAGGGAAAGCTTTATGAATACCGAAGTTGTATATGTCGTGATTCCCGATGAAGGAGCAATAAAGGAAAAGGAATTGATAAACAGGATTGAGGTTATAGATGCGGTGGATTCGGTAGCCGCTTTATCCCAGCAGGTTGATGTAACCATACCAGAAAACTTTATTCCCGGCGATATAAGGGAAAGATACGTAAAAGGAAATTACAGGTATTTTGAGGTGCGCCTGCTGACTCCTGCGGATGACCCGCGGACGTTTGAAGCGGTTGACCGTATAAGGGAAGCCGCTGGAGAGGTGTTTGACGAATATTATGTAACGGGGTCGCCAGCACTGACAAGGGATCTGGCTGGTCTGGTGGAGGCAGATAACAGGATGGTCTCCATAATATCCATAGGCCTGATATTGGCCATCATAGGTTTCAGCTATATGTCGCTTTCTCTTCCGTTTTTGCTCGTGCTGGTGATTGAAATGGCCATATGGATAAACTTAAGCATACCGTATTTTCAGGGGATCACCGTCTCATCCTTGACGCCGATAGTTATAGGAGCCATTCAGCTGGGAGCCACAGTGGACTATGCCATTTTGTTTACCAGCCGTTACAAGGAAAACCGTGAAAGGATAAAGGATAGGCTGGAGGCCATAAGGCAAACGATAGAGGATACCGGCCGTTCTGTATTAACCAGCGCTCTGACCATGATAGCTGCCACGCTCGGCATTGCATTGATTGCCAGCATAAAGGCAACGGGAGAGCTGACCATGATGATTGGAAGGGGTGCGGCTATAAGCATGGCGGTGATCTTTCTCGGGCTGCCTTCTGTATTTTTGATATTTGACAGGCTGATCGGCTGGACCACAAAAAGCTGGGCAAGAGCTGGGAAAGCCAGTAAATAGGTTTTAAGGGTATGTAAACAAACGTGTAAGGGGTGAGTATTTATGAACATGAAGAAGATGTTATCAAGAGCACTGCTGTTTTCGGTTGTACTTTGCTTCGTATTGATGCCAATGGGTACGACCTATGCTTATAGAGGTTTAAAAGTAGCATTGGCCCAACCATCTGACAAAAATGCGGATGATGGTTCAGGCTTTGTTTCTAAAGATGAGACTGTTTACGTGATTTTGGACCATGACGGTAAGGTGCTGGAGCAAAGGGTTGTCAACCGCATTTATGGGAAAGGAGAGATAAAAGAGATACGGGATTATGGCCAGTATAGCTCGGTCAGAAACATGGAAACTTCAGCTGAACCGAAGGTTCAGGACGGGCAGATAGTATGGGATGGTCAGTTGCTGAAAAAAGGCGACATATATTATGAGGGGATAACCGATAAGGAACTGCCCATTGAAGTATCAATAAGGTATTTCTTGGACGGTAGAGAGGTTGATGCACAGAGCCTGGTGGGCAAGAGCGGCAATTTGAGGATTGAGATAGGAATTAAAAACAAGCTGAAGGTGACACAGCCCATAACCTATGAGAGCTATGAAAAGGGCAGCATATCTAAAGAGTATGAGCACTATGTACCTTTCCTGGTACAGGTGTCTTATCCCGTTGACCTCAACATATTTTCTGATGTAAAAGCCGACGAGGCAGTGAAGGTTGTAACCGGTAGGACCATGAACTTGAGCTTTGCCACGTTTCCGTACCCTGATGCCAAAGTGACCTTTGAGATGAGGGGCAGCAACATAGAGCTTAAGCCCTTAACGTTTACGGTTATTCCGCAAGTGCCGCCTGTGCCGGATGTCGACATGGAAGATGAACTGAAGAAAATGCTGGATGGCGTGCGGGAGATCCGCGATGGATTGAAGCAGTTTGGCGCTGCTACGCAGCCTCTGGCGAGCGGCGGCAAGCAGATGGCTGAGGGCAAACAGGCGCTTGAGCGAGGGATTTCTGCTCTTGTTGCAGGAAGCGATGAATTAGATGAAAGCTCAGATGAGTTGATAGCAGGCTTTGATGTCAGCGTTCAGGGCTTTAATGAGTTAAAGGATGGGGTGACAAAGCTGGCCGAGGGTTTAAATGAAGTGGCTGCCGGGATGAATAGATTGGCCGGTTCTGCGGGGGAAGTGTCTTCTGCTGTAAATTCTCTGGCGCAGGCTGCCAGCCAGCTACAGGATGCTGCCAATGGTTGGGCACAGAACATGGCGCCTGGACTGTTACAGCTTGTAAATATAAACGAGGAAATGTTGACTATAGCCCAAAAGCTGGTGCAGGAACAGCCTGAAGGTTCTGATTTGTATAAACTGGGACAGATGGTCATTAAGCAAAACAGGCTTATAGAGAGTATGGGTGGCCCAGAAAGCATTATAAACAGTGGCGCGCAGCTTTTAGGGGCAATAAATGGGGTGAAAGAAGCGGTAGATAAATTAAAAGAAGGGTTGGACAGCCAGTTCATTCCTGGAATTCAGGCCATAAACGATTCAATTGCCAGTTTGGCATCTGGTGCTAAGGCTACCCTTGATGGAATGGAAGAATACCAAAAAGGGCAAACGGCTTACAGGCAAGGTCTTGTAAAGTATGTTGAGGGAGTGGGGGACGTTGCTGATGGCTTGGATGCCTTGAGCGGAAATTTAACCAGGATGTTCACGGGAATGGATTCTTTGGTCAAGGTTTTGGAAAAGATGGATGAGGGCTTAAGTGCGATGGATTCGCAGGGCCTTTCCGAAATGGAAGAGGGGATTATACAAGCAATTGACGACATGCGCTTTGCCAAGGCATTGAAACAGCGAATGGAGGAGCTGGCTGACGGCTACAGGTCCTTTATGGATAACGAAAGAAACAAGAACAGCAGCGTCCAGTTTATCATGAGAACCAGAGAAATAGCGTATGAAGAGGAGGCAAAAGAAGCGCAAGATGTTCAGGATATCCAGCCCAAGATGAATTTATGGGAACGCTTGCTCGATTTGCTCGGTCTATAGAAAATTTACCATCTTTGAAGGAATTTTCGAGTTTTTATCGAATATACAATATGGTAGGGGACCTGCGATTAGCTATGAAATGTAAATGCTTGTAAAGTATTATTGGCTTTGAAGTAAGTGTTTCAAGATGCTTTGAGAGATATAAAAGATACTTTGTGAGAGATAGATGCAGTAGAAGGACGAGATTTGTAAAATGAGCCCTTTGGATTTTATGACAAGCTAAAATTTTGCAAGAAAGGAGGAGTGGCGCAGAAGGCTCTGTTTTAAGGGGTCTTCTGCGTTACTGTATAATTAGATGATAAAAATAAGGTTTTTAGGCGCGGTAGATGGGGTAACGGGGTCATGCCATGTAATCGAGTTTAATGATAAGCTTATACTGCTTGACTGTGGCCTGTATCAGGGGAAGGATGAGGAGCTGAACTATGCGGAATTTGAGTTCAATCCGGCTGACATCGACTATTTATTTTTAAGCCACAGCCATATAGACCACAGCGGAAGAATTCCCTTGCTGGTCAAGAAGGGCTTTAAGGGAACCATATATTGTTCAAAGCCCACCTATGATTTGTGCGAGGTTATGTTGCTTGACAGTGCACACATTCAGGAAGCCGAGGCGGAATGGAAAAACAGGAAAGCAAAGCGTTCGGGCAAGCCGCTGGTTGACCCGCTTTATACCCAAGCCGATGTACACGACAGCCTGAGATTTTTTAAGCCGGTACTGTATGGCCAGATCGTTAAGGTGGATGACGATTTGACAGTGAGGTTCAGCGATGCCGGGCATATACTGGGTTCTTCCATAATCGAGATGTGGTTTAAAGATGAGAATGAGGTGATCAAGATTGTCTACTCAGGAGACCTGGGCATGAAGGAAAAGCCTTTGCTGAAGGACCCGGCAGCGATCGATAGCGCAGATTATGTTATAATGGAGTCAACGTATGGGGACAGAGAACACAAGGACGTTGAGCAAGCGGAACAGCAGCTGATCGACATAATACTGAAAACTGCTGAGAGGGGAGGCAGTGTCATCATACCCTCTTTTGCGGTGGGCAGAACCCAGGAGATAATATATCACCTGAACAAGTATTATGACAAAAAATTGAGTGAAGCGGGGGAAAGGGAAAATAGATTGAGGAAAATACCAGTATATGTAGACAGCCCACTTGCCATAAAGGCGACCGAAGTATTCGCTCGCAATGCCCATGTGTTTGACGAGGAAGCAAGGGATTATCTGATGAAGGGAGATAATCCGCTGTATTTTGAAAATCTCCATTTTATTCAAAGCGTTGAGGAATCTAAAATGCTCAATTTCTCCAATGAACCCAAGATAATCATCTCGTCCAGCGGCATGTGTGAGGCAGGACGAATTAAACACCATCTGAAACATAATCTGTGGAAAAAGGAGTGCAGCGTGGTATTTGTTGGATATCAGGCTGAGGGTACCCTTGGAAGGAGAATTTTGGATGGCGCCAAAGAGGTCAAGATACTGGGAGAGGATATTCGTGTAAACGCTGAGATATATGATGTGGAAGGTTTTTCTAGCCACGCCGATAAAAAAGGGTTGATAAACTGGCTCAAAAATTTTAGCGAGAAACCCAAAAAGGTGTTTTTAGTACACGGGGAGTCTGAAGCCAAGGAAGGGCTTGCAAAAGAGATAAATGATATTTTAGGAATCGAATGCCTAATTCCGGCTTACAATACGGCCTACGAAGTAAGAGGCAAGGCCGAGGTGAAAGAGATAGATGTTGCGGGTAGAGAAGAGTTAGAGGTTTCAGGACAGGTTGAAAGAGTATATATAGAAAAGCTGAAGAATGAGATTGTGAATATAAGGCACCTGATTGAAAATGCCTTAAAGCTCATCGAAGAGTATCTAAACAGCGATAACGTGGATATGGAAAAGTACAGAAAGATCAACAACAGTTTACTGGAGATAGAAAGCAAAGTCATGGACCTTACCATATTGAGTGGAAGGTAGGGCGAGAAAAAGAAGTTTTTTCTGTAGCAAGTCTGGTCGATGGTACAGGAAGCCACCACCTCCATAGGTAGGTGATAGTTCACATTGCTAATTGTGGTTAATGAATTATAAAAGAAAAACCTGGTAATTGTCTATGCAAAAGAGGTTTGAGCTTGTCAAATCAATGTTTAAGGCTGATGGTGGAGAGAATCATCGCAAGCTTGTCATTGGAGAGGGTGGACACCGTTTTTATGCGCAGATGCTGCCTGGCCAGTCATGAATGCCTACATAAATCAAGATTAGGGTGTATATAACCTTCTGTATGAAGATAATGCAAGAAGCCGCTGGACAATTGAAGACTAAATCAAATCTGGATTAAAATAGTTAAAGTGGGGCCTTGACAGCATGTGGTAAGTTATGATAAGTTTTATTTAAAATTGAAACCATGAAGGTTTCAGAGAGGCATATCAAAAATTTTGTTTAAATTGAGCCCATGAAGGGAAACCCATGAAGGGTTATAGAGATGTTGAGTATTGCCTTTTATGGGTTATTTTATTTTTTTTAAGGAGTTGGTGCTATGCATATGGCCGATGCCTTGATTTCACCGGCCGTTGGTGGAACCATGCTGGCAGCTACTGCTGGAATTGCGGCTTATTCCGCTAAAAAGGTTCAAAATGATATGGATGAGAGCAAAATTCCTCTGATGGGAGTTATGGGTGCGTTTGTCTTTGCGGCACAGATGATCAATTTCTCGATACCCGGCACCGGTTCCAGCGGACATCTTGGCGGAGGAATGCTGCTGGC
>PKRC01000005.1 GCA_017577715.1 Clostridia bacterium | reverse complement strand
GGACAGGAATATCCTGCTGGAAGAAAAGGGAAGGGGGGCAACAATACTCATTGCCAGCCATATCAAAGAAGATATCGACCTGCTGTGCGATGAAAAGTTCAAAGTAGAAGCCGGGAGAATATATCCTGCCGGGAGTGAGGTTGAAGATGAATAGGATATGTATTTTGATTATGACTTTGGCTATTGCCGCAGCGTTGGTTGTGGCGGGTATGGTGCGTGCCTCTTTTGTCGATACTCAAAATATGAGTTTAGATGATTTGTTGGAATATAAAGTTTCAGGGGGAGGACCACTTTATGAAGAGGATATTTCATTTTCAAAGCTGGTTGCCGATTCCGAAGTAATAGTTAAGGTGGTAGCTTCCGAAAGGAAGTTCTTGCATGGGACGTCTCTAGCAGGTGTTAAAGTTATTTCGGTCTACAAAGGGGACAGTAATCTGAAGAATAGAACAATATATGTTTTTGAACCGTGTTATTTCGATTTTGAGGGACGTTTGTTTTTTGCTTACAACGGATATAATTTTATGAAGTGCGGGGAGGAATACATCTTATTTCTAAAAAAATGGCCGTATATGGGCTACATGAGATATAATCCATTTTATAGGAATAAGAACATATATGTGCTGTTACACAATGGAGGCATTGATAAATACTGCACAACGGGCGTTTTATTTGATAAAGTCCTGTCTCCGGAACAAGAGTATTGCTATGGACAGATAGCGGAGTATGAGGTCATTGCTTACAGCCAGGAAGAATTAAATAAATACAATAAAATCAAAAAACAAGTTTTGGAACAATTTTTAAATTCAATAAATAATTAGCCTATAATGCTCTAAAACCATTTCTTATTCATATGGGAATAAATGGGATTACCTGTACCGTAAGAGGGGAGGGATAAGAACCGGAACTGCCATTCTGCATAGAGAGCATACTCCAGAGCATTTAAAAGTGACAAAACTGTCACAGAACCGGTCACCTGAATGTCACACCGTTGTGGTAGACTCATCCTCGAAACTAAAAATGCTCTGGAGGTGCTATATGGAGATACTACGGGTTGAAAATCTCACAAAGGTATACGGCAAGGGGGAGACGGCGGTCACCGCTCTGGACAACGTCTCCTTTTCGGTGGAGAAGGGCGAGTTTGTGGCCATTGTCGGGCCGTCAGGGTCGGGCAAGTCGACGCTGCTGCACATACTAGGCGGGGTGGATTATCCCACCTCGGGCAAGGTGTACATTGACGGTACCGACATCTACAGCCTGGACAGGTCAAGGCTTGCTATTTTCAGGCGCAGGCAGATCGGCCTGATCTATCAGTTCTACAATCTGATTCCCGTGCTCGATGTGGAGGAAAACATAATGCTGCCTCTGCTGCTCGACGGCAGAAAGGAAGATAAGGCACGCTTGAATGAGCTGCTTACCACTCTGGGCCTTAAGGATAGGGCAAAGCATTTACCAAACCAGCTGTCGGGCGGGCAGCAGCAAAGGGTGGCCATAGGCCGCGCTCTTATTACCAATCCCGCTTTGATACTGGCGGATGAGCCCACGGGCAACCTGGACAGCAAAAACAGCGCCGAAATCATCGAACTGCTCAAGCTGTACAATCAGAAGTACAATCAGACCCTCATAATCGTGACGCACGATGAGAGGATTGCGCTGCAGGCCAGCCGCATCATCAGCCTCGAGGATGGCAGGATCGTAAGTGATGAGGTGATCAGGCCATGAACGTCATGAACAGGGTTACGCTGGCAACGCTGAAGAGGAGCAAAACCCGCACCATCGTCACCATCATTGGCATTATTCTGTCCACTGCCATGATAGCTGCCGTGACCACTTTTATATCCAGCTTTCAAAATTTCCTGATTAACTATACAAAGGCCGATACAGGCGACTGGCACGCAGTTCTTTACAACGCTGACCTTGATACAATTGAGGGCATTAGCCAAAACCGGGAGGTACAGGAGGTTGCTGTAACCAAAGGGATAGGCTATGCGCTGCTCGAGGGCGGTTTGAACGAGTATAAGCCCTATCTGTATGTCCTGGGGTTTGATGAAAAGGCATTTGAGATGTTGCCGGTGCATTTAAAAAGCGGCAGGCTTCCACAAAATGAAAACGAGGTTGTCGTGCCCTATCACGTCTTCACCAACGGCGGCGTGCAGTATGAGGTGGGCGATGTCATCGAACTGGAGATCGGCTATCGGATTTCGAGTGACGGTGCTGTGCTGGAACAAAAGGATCCTTACAGGCATGGGCAGGACGGCGTATCCGAAGAGCTGGTGATCACGGATACCAGGACCTATAAAGTGGTAGGGATCTGCGAAAGGCCACCGTTTGCGATAGAGGAGTACTCTGCCCCAGGATATACCCTTATCACCATGTTTGATAAAAGTGAATTTGGGGATAACGACACGGCCAATGTGTATATAAAGCTCAAAAATCCCCGAAGGGTATACGACATATATGACAGCCTTGGTATGGATAAGCTGCAGTACAAAGATTATGAATACAATGACGACTTGCTTAGGTTTATGGGTATAAGCCAGAACGACAATTTTACAGCTGTTTTGTATAGCCTTGCGGCCATATTGATTGCACTGATTATGGCCGGCTCGGTGTCGTTCATCTACAACTCGTTTTCCATTTCGGTCAGCGAGCGCAAGAAGTACTTTGGCCTGCTATCCAGCATCGGCGCTACCGCACAGCAGCTCAAGTATTCGGTGTTTTTCGAGGCCCTTGTGCTGGCAGCTATAGGCATACCCGTAGGTATATTATCGGGCATCGCCGGCATAGGCGTTACGCTGCATTTATTGAGGGATATGTTTGCCAGCATCATGTCTCTGGGTGACCGCGTGTCTATGACGCTGTCGGTGTCCATCCCCTCCGTGATAACGGCGGTGGTCCTGGCTCTAGTTACCATACTGATATCGGCCTATATACCGGCATGGCGCAGCGGAAAGATATCGCCAATTGATGCCATCAGGCAGACGACTGACATCAAGCTCACTGCGCGGCAGGTCAGGACATGGCGCTTGACACGCAAGCTGTTCGGCATGGAAGGAGATCTGGCACTGAAAAATTTAAAGAGGAGCCGCAAGCGTTACCGCAGTACTGTGGTCTCGCTGTTCATGAGCATAGTCCTGTTCGTATCGGCCTCGTCCTTTTCGATGTATCTTATGGACAGCGTTTCCAATGTATATCAGGATGTGGATTATGACCTGTATTACTTTACCAACGAAAGGGGCGATTTGAAGGATTCCACTCTTAAGGTTTACAGGGATATCGTTTTGCTGGACAGCATAGAACAGGGCTCCATTGTGAGGGAACTTTATGCCTTTACTGATATTCCGAAGGAGTACCTTAATCAATCGTTTTATGACGAGATGATTGATAATGGTTTTATCCCCCACGGAGAAGAGGCTCCCATAAATGTGATCTTGTACAGCGTTGACCGCGATACCTTTAAATACTACGTCCGCCAGTTGGGGCTTGATGAATCGCTCTTTACAAATCCCGATTCCCCTGCCGGGATTGCAATAGATTACCAGCACTATTATGATGACCAGCAAAAGAGGTTTATAAATTCCAGCATATTTAGCAGCAAAAAGCCCGAGAGCATAGCCTTGACTGTTGTTCATCAGGAAGATGGTGAAAGGCAATTGAAGGAGGATATCCAACTTGTCGCCTTTGCCAATGAGGCTCCGTTCGGGGTGCCGGATTATGCTTCCTCCTTTAATTCAATCCTTGTGGTGGTCAGCGATGAAATAAGAAAGGCCATTTTTGATGGTGACGAGAAAATCTGGGGCCCTGCAAATATGTATTTCGCTGCTGTAGATCCTTTTGAAGCCGAGCAGGACATAATGGATATACTTGTGGATGCGGGTCTTCCAACGCACAACCTGCTTAATATAGCAGGATATATACAGAACAGCCGCAATATCGTCACCATTATATCGGTGTTCTCCTACGGGTTTATAATACTCATTTCCCTCATAAGCATTGCAAACGTGTTTAACACCATCTCCACCAATATTAACTTAAGGAGAATAGAATTTGCCATGCTGAAATCGGTGGGCATGACTGACAGCAGCTTTAACAGGATGCTGAACTATGAGTGTATATTTTACGGACTTAAAGCTCTGCTTTATGGACTGCCGGTTTCGGTGCTGATCACCTACCTCATCCATATCAGCATACGGCAGGGGGTTGAAATGCCTTTCCGCCTGCCGACAGGCAGCATAGTGGTTAGCGTCTTGAGCGTGTTTTTCGTGGTCTTTGCCAGCATGGTGTATTCCATGAGGAAGATACGGCATGAGAACATCATGGACGCCATAAAGAGCGAAAGCGTGTAAGGGATGTTTGAAACATGCCCGGGCGAATTTTGTGGCCCCCAGAACGTTGAAGAAGATTGTGGTAATATTCGCCAATAAGATGTGTGAAGAATGTAAAACCGAAGGATATATAAACGAAAGTTGATCGCTCCATGTATCAGAACCAAGGCGATATGGTAGGCAATTTGGGTACGGGTATCGAAAGCAGTTTATGGTATCAGCCGGCTTAAATTTGGTATTTATGCATGAGTGGTAAGATAAAGAGGCACCGGTTTTAGTCAGATCAACCGGTGCCTCTTTATGATTATGCAAATTTTATTTTAAGCAGTGCCGATTTATGAAATCTTACTCGATGAAGATAAGCATGATGAAGTTTAGTATAAACAGCAGCGTCGCCACTATGAGGATGGGATGAATGTCCTTTGGCTGCTTTTTGCAGAGCTTTACCAGGCAGTAGAATATGAACCCCGTTGCAATGCCGTAAGAAATGCTGTAGCAAAGGGCCATGAAGATGCCTGCAAAGAATGCGGGGATTGCTTCCTCTATATCATCCCACTTGATCTCCTTGAAGGCTGACATCATCATGATGCCGACTGCGATGAGGGCCGGAGCAGTTGCCTGTGCGGGCACCAGGCCGGCTACAGGTGCCAAGAAGATGCAGGCCAGCATCAAAAGCGCCGTGACAACGCTGGTCAAGCCGGTACGCCCGCCAGCACCTATGCCCGCAGCGCTTTCAACATAGGTGGTGGTATTGGAGGTGCCAAATATGGCGCCGATCGAAGTGGCGATGGCGTCGGCAAACAAAGCTTTGTCCATCTTGGATTTGAAACCGCTGCTGGTTTCCATGAGCCTTATATCCTCGTCGGTGAATATGCCGCTTTGACGGCCGGTGCCTATGAAAGTGCCGATGGTGTCAAATGTGTCGGCAAGGCTGAAGGAGAATATGGTAATCAGCACTAGAGGGATTTTTTCGGGGTCGGAGAACAGGGAACCCATTCCTTCAGGGCCAAAGGCTGCACCAAAGGTGGTGCCCAGCTTAGCGAATGCCTCACCGATTCCCGAGGTGGTTCCAAGCTGAGAAACATCCACTACTCCCATGGGGATACCGATGAGGGTGGTGGCTATAATGCCGATTAAAATTGCTCCTCTTACCTTGAACACCAGCAGAATAAAAGTCAAAACGATGCCGATGATGGCGAGAATGACGGTTGGGTTGTTGAAGGTTACAAGGGCTGGAACAATGCTCGAATTGGATATGACAGTGCCGCTTTCCAGCATTTCATATGTTCCAGGATCCGAAGTGAACTTCAAAAGCCCGGCGTTCTTAATTCCTATATAAGCTATAAAGATGCCGATACCGCCGCCGATTGCATTTTGCAGGCTGACGGGGATTGATTTGATGATGGATTTACGAATCTTGGTCACCGTGATGATGATGTTTATGATGCCGCAGATGAAAACCATTGCCAGCGCCTGCTGCCAGCTAAATCCCAGGCCAAAACATACAGTATAGGTAAAGAAAGCATTAAGCCCCATTCCGGGAGCCTGTGCATAGGGCACGTTGGCGAAAAGGCCCATGACCAGAGTGCCTACCACCGAAGCAATGATTGTGGCTAAAAATACGGCTTCCCGTGGCATGCCCGTCTGTGAGAGAATAGCCGGATTGACGAAAATGATGTAAGACATGGCAAAGAAGGTAGTAAGGCCTGCGAGAATTTCGGTTGATACTGTGGAGCCGTTTTCCCTGATTTTGAAGAATTTCTCCATAAATAAAACCTCCTTTTAAAATATAGTCGAACGATTGTTATGATTTTGTAAAAAACTTATGGGTTATAACCATTTAATTATGCCGATAATGTGTTTTACATTCATATAATACCGTATATTCTTCAAAATTGCAATTGAAATTTTCGAAATCTATTTATTTTTTTCACGGTGTAATAATGTAAAAAGCTGTGGAATGGATAAGCTTATAAATTTTCATTCTTACTTAATTATGACCATTTAGACGCTATATTAATGTAGGAACAATAGGTCTAAAACCGCTGATTTGTATATTGACACGGCGTTAACCGTTATAGTATTATTTATAAAAATACGGAGGGGTGAATAGGATGAAGAAGTACAGCGTAATTTTCTTGTTGGTCATGTCTATGTTGGTGTTTGCCGGTTGTTCTCAAACGGTCTCTACGGATCAGAATGTCATCAAGATAGGCGTCAACTACGAGCTGTCTGGCGACGTTGCGACTTATGGTCAAAGCTCGGTAGAAGGTATAGAGCTGGCTATTGAGCAGATTAATGAGGCTGGCGGCATAAACGGTAAGAAAATTCAGCTCGTAAAGTATGACAACAAATCCGATGCGTCAGAAGCCACTACCCTGACTACCAGGTTGATAACCCAGGACAAAGTAGTGGCTGTACTGGGACCTGCTACTTCTGGAGCTTTCATGGCTACCATTCCGGTAGCAAACCAGAACAAGGTACCTGTAATTTCGGGTTCGGCTACTGCCGACAACGTAACGGTAGACGATAAGGGCGTAAAGGAATACGCCTTCCGCATCTGCTTTACCGATTCTCAGCAGGGCAACGCGGTAGCCAAGTTCGCCTTAGAAAACCTTTCTAGCAAGAAGGCCGTCATAATCATGGATAGCTCAAGCGATTACGCCAAAGGACTTGCAGAAGCTTTTACTTCCACTTTTGAGGCTGGAGGCGGCACCATTGTGGCCCAGGAAGCCTATATGTCAGGCGATACCGACTTTAATGCCGTATTGACCAGCATAAAGGGGAAGGACTTCGATGTGATATTTATTCCGGGCTATTACAATGAGGCGGGGTTGATCATCAAGCAAGCGCGTGCACAGGGCATAGACGTTCCCATACTTGGGGCCGACGGCTTTGATTCGCCCAAGCTGGCCGAACTGGCCGGTGCTGAGGCCCTCAACAACGTTTACTTTAGCAATCACTATTCTTCGGTGGACCCCAGCCCTGTGGTAGCCGACTTTGTGGAGGCCTTTAAGGCCAAGTACAAGAAGGAGCCCGATGCCTTTAACGCATTGGGGTATGACCTGGCCAAATTTGTAGTTGACGCTATAAGCCGAGCCGAGAAGCTGGACGGCGAATCGTTGAAGAAGGCCTTGGAGGCAACCGAGAATTTTGAAGGCGTAACTGGAACCATGAGCGTTGACGAGAATCATAATGTGGTGAAGGATATAATCGTCATCGAATTGAAGGATGGAAAACAGTACAAAACCTATAGAGTTACCGAATAAATGAAATACCATACAGTGTGATCATCCTGCATATAAGTGAGGGCGTTTATTGCGTCCTCACTTATATGCGTTTAGACAGCCCATGGATGTTTTATTTTGGGCAGTACCAGGACTTTGTGATTTTGTGGAGATAGCTATTAGAATATAGAGGAAGAAGGGAGAGCGTGTGGAGCAGCTGTTACAGCAGATTGTCAACGGCATATCGCTGGGGAGCATATATGCGCTTATCGCTTTGGGATATACGATGGTATACGGCATTATAAAGCTGATAAACTTCGCCCACTGCGATGTATACATGATTGGCGCTTATGTGGGGTATGTGTGCATGGCCAAGCTGGGTCTGGGCTTTTTCCCCTCCCTGCTTGCTTCCATGCTGGTTTGTACCTTGCTGGGCGTTGTAATCGAAAAGATTGCCTATAAGCCTTTGCGCAATGCTACCAGGATTACCGCGCTCATAACCGCCATAGGCGTATCGTTATTTTTGGAGTATACCACCATGTTCTTTGCTGGCGCAGACGTGAGGACCTATCCGCCCATGACCGGGTTTATGGCAAAGACCTTCAAAATGGGAGATGTGGTAATATCGGCCCAGCAGATTCTAATCGCAGTCATAACCGTCATTTTGATGGTGCTACTACAGCTTATCGTCAAGAAGACCAGGATTGGCAAGGCAATGCGTGCCGTTTCCTTGGATAAGGATGCTGCCGAACTTATGGGCATCGATGTAGACTCAACCATTTCTTTTACCTTTGCTTTGGGATCGGCTTTGGCCGGAGCTGCGGGGATTTTGGTTGGCGTGTATTATAACTCCATCAATCCGCTGATGGGTGTTTTGCCAGGGTTAAAGGCCTTTGTTGCAGCCGTTTTTGGAGGCATCGGCATAATACCGGGAGCCATGCTGGGCGGATATTTAATAGGAATTATAGAGGTTTTTGTGGCGGGATTTGGATATTCCATGTACAGAGATGCTGTGGTGTTTGCCATTCTGATATTGATCCTTATTTTAAGGCCGGCAGGACTGCTTGGTAAAAATACCGGGGAGAAGGTGTAGTGCAATATGAAGGGCAAGCTGAGTGCTCAATTTATAAGGAGACTTGTTCTAATCGTATTGACATATGGGGTTGTTCAACTGCTCATTTCGGTTAACATTATAAATGATTACTTGCAGGCCACACTGACCACTATCTGCATAAACATCATATTGGCTGTTAGCCTTAATCTAATTACGGGGTTTACCGGCCAGTTTTCGCTGGGACATGCCGGCTTTATGTCCATAGGTGCCTATACCTGTGCTCTGATCATTCTTAAAAACCCTACTATTCCCCACTTTTTGCTGGGTACTCTGCTGGGAGCCTTACTGGCAGCCTTGGTGGGTTTTCTGGTGGGATTGCCCACCTTGCGCCTTCGAGGGGACTACCTGGCCATTGCCACGCTGGGCATGGCAGAGATAATAAGGATCTTGTTTATCAATATGGACAATATTACCAACGGTCCACGGGGTTTGAGCGGTATACCCAGATTTGTCAACTGGACGTGGCTGTTTATCTTTACGGTTGGAACGGTGCTGCTGATAAGGAACTTTTTAAACTCATCCCATGGAAGGGCCTGTATAGCTATACGCGAGGATGAAATAGCAGCCGAGACCATGGGCATCAACACCACATGGTACAAGGTTCTGGCTTTTGTAATAGGCGCTTTTTGTGCGGGGATAGCCGGAGCGCTGTATGCTTCATATTTTTATTTTATAAAGCCTGACATATTCGGATTTTTAAAGTCGGTGGATATCCTGGTCATGGTGGTACTTGGAGGAATGGGAAGCATATCGGGATCCATTTTGGCGGCTATTTTGCTGGCAGTTATATCCACCTTGCTTCAATCGTTTTCCGAAATACGCATGATACTGTATGCTCTCATTTTGATCGTGATAATGATATTCCGCCCCCAGGGCTTGCTCGGTTCAAAGGAGATCTCGCTCTCTATGTTCAGCAGGTTGGGCAAGTTTTTTGCGTTTGAGAAGGAGGCAAAATAGACATGCCGTTGCTCAAGGTACACAAGCTTACCAAATCCTTTGGCGGATTGACCGCCGTTTTAAACGTGGGTATAGAGCTTAAGCAGGGCGAACTGGTAGGGTTGATAGGTCCCAACGGTGCTGGTAAAACTACTGTGTTTAACCTTTTAACCGGAGTTTACGTTCCAACCAGCGGCAACATTATCCTGGACAAGGATGGTGTCCAGCAAGAGCTGCAGGGCATGAAGCCACACAGAATATGCAAAGCGGGAGTGGCAAGGACATTCCAAAATATTCGCCTGTTTAAGGACCTCACGGTATTTGACAACGTGCGTATCGCCATGCATAAAAACGTACAATATGGGCTATTGTCCAGCTTTTTGCACCTGCCATCCTATCACAGGGAAGAGAAGCGGATCAATGAAGCCACAATGGAGCTTCTTAAGATCTTCAAGCTGGATGGCAAAAAGGATGAGTATGCCAAGAACCTGCCCTACGGGGAACAGCGCCATCTGGAGATCGCGCGGGCATTGGCCACTAATCCCAGCCTGCTATTGCTGGATGAGCCGGCTGCCGGCATGAACCCTGCCGAGACGGCTCAGCTTACCGAGCTGATAAAGTGGATCAGGGAGAAGTTCAACCTGACCATTCTTCTCATCGAGCACGATATGTCTCTGGTTATGAAGATATGCGAGCGCGTCTACGTGCTGGATTACGGAATATTGATCGCTGAAGGTACTCCGGATGAAATAAGGTCAAACAAGAGGGTCATAGAGGCGTATTTGGGAGAGGATGTTGGCGATGTTTGAAATTAAGGATCTCCATGTGCATTATGGCGTAATACACGTTTTAAAAGGGGTCTCTTTGACGGTCAACGATGGGGAGATTGTAACTCTGATAGGTGCTAACGGAGCCGGCAAGACCACCACATTGCGCACCATATCGGGTTTAAAAAAGCCTACCAGCGGTCAGATTGTACTGGACGGCGTGGATATAACTAATACCTCTGCTCAGGAAAGGGTCAAGATGGGCATTTCCCATGTGCCCGAGGGACGACACGTGTTTCCCAGCATGACGGTTTTGGAAAACCTGGAACTGGGAGCTTATCTGAGGAAGGATAAGGAGGGCATTGCAAAGGATTTAAAGAGAGTATATGACCTTTTCCCGGTGCTGGCCGACAGGCGAAAGCAGCTAGCTGGTACTTTATCGGGCGGGGAGCAGCAGATGCTGGCAATCGGCCGGGCTTTGATGAGCCGCCCAAAAATTTTGCTGCTGGACGAGCCTTCCATGGGGCTTGCACCCTTGTTAGTCCAGGAAATTTTTAGTATAATAAAAGATGTAAACAGCAACGGAACGACGGTGCTGCTGGTGGAGCAAAACGCAAGGATGGCGCTACAGATCGCGCATCGCGCTTATGTAATAGAGACCGGAAGGATTGTGCTTTCGGGCACCGGCGCTGAACTGATGGAGAGCGAAGATATTAAAAAAGCATATTTAGGGGGTTAATGCTATGTTCGTGAAAAACAGGATGACTACCAACCCGTTTACCATCTCTCCCGATCAGACCGTTCCGGATGCTCAGGAGCTCATGATGAAGCACGGCATAAGGCGGCTGCCGGTTGTCAAGGACGGCAAGCTGGTGGGCGTGGTCACGAAAGAGGACATCGAACGGTATTCGCCATCCAAGGCGACCAGCCTCAGCATGGGCGAGATCATCTATCTGCTATCCAAAACCAAGATAAAGCAGATCATGACCAAAGACGTGGTCACCATATCGCCCAACGCCCTTTTGGAAGAGGCGGCCACCCTCATGCGAGATCAAAAGGTGGGCTTTTTGCCGGTGGTTGACGGAGATAAACTGGTGGGGATTATAACCGAGAGCGATATTTTCGATGCTTTCATTGAACTGCTGGGCTTCCGTGAGAAGGGTACCAGGCTCACTATCGAAGCGTCGGATGAGCCCGGCATTTTGGCTAGGCTGACGGGTATTTTCGCCCAGTATGGCGCCAACATCACCCGCGTGGCGGTTTTCCGCGGGGCGGATGGAACCAGTAGCGTTGTGGTGGGCATAAACTCTTTTAACACCGCCGATATAGAAAAAACGCTTGAAGAGAACGGCTTTAAGATCCTGTATAAGTTGCAAAATGAGTAGGTTGCGGCTGTACATGCTTTCCTGCTCGATTATGGCGGGAAAGCTTTTTTATTTTTTGAGAGAAGAGCAAGTTGGATAAAAGGTTGATCTACAGATGTAAGACAGAAAAAGATATTGCAGATAGATATAAAGATAAATGAAAAATAATAAGATATAAGAGGTTGAAAGTTGTTGTAGTGATTAGAGTAATAAAGGTGATGCCCGACTATAAAAGAAATTTCCCAGCTCGTTGCCATTTATAGTAGTAAAGTTTGAAAATTTTGAGGTCCCTTTCATGCGGGAAAGGCCTTTGGACTGATAAAAATAGCTTATACTTTTGATAATTTTTATTAATTGGATTTATGGTTGCAAATGGTATATAATCGTATTTGAATGCCTTCGTTGATGGATTATTTTCGGCTGAAAGGATGACGGTACATCGGTTTGGCATATAAATCGGAGAAGTGGAGGTATGCACATGAGGACGGTAGGTACGCAGGCGAGGGGCATACGCCTGCCCATAATAAACAAAGGGGATGACCTGGTGGAAATAGTGGCCAAAGCGGTGGTGGAGTCCAGCCGAGCGGAAGGCTATGCCCTGCATGACAGGGATATAGTGGGGATTACAGAATCGATAGTGGCAAGGGCTCAGGGGAACTATGCCACCATTGATCACATCGCGCAGGACGTGGCGGCAAAATATCCCGATGGCGAAGTAGGAGTGGTGTTCCCCATACTCAGCCGCAACAGGTTTTCCATGCTGCTTTTAGGCATTGCCAGAGGAGTTAAAAAGGTTTACCTTCAGCTGAGTTACCCTACCGATGAGGTGGGCAATCCCATTCTCACATGGGATGAATTAGATGAGAAGGGGATTAACCCATATACCGATACATTGACCGAAGAGGAATTCTATAGATATTTTGGACATGGAGCTATTCACCCCTTTACCGGCATAGACTATATAAAATACTACAAGGAGCTGGTTGAGGGAGTTACCATAATATTTTCCAACGACCCCAGGGCTATATTGAAGTATACTCCACACGTGCTGGCCGCCGATATCCATACCCGTTTTAGAACCAAGCGCCTGCTAAAACAGGCGGGAGCCAAGACGGTCTATGGGTTGGACGATATCCTGACCCGGCCGGTCAATGGCAGCGGCTATCATCCGCAGTACGGCTTGTTGGGCTCCAATAAGGCTTCCGAGACCACCATAAAGCTCTTCCCAAGGGATGGAGAAGAGTTGGTAAATCGGCTGCAAGCACGGCTTAGGGAGCTGACCGGCAAGCACATGGAGGTAATGATATACGGCGATGGTGCCTTTAAGGATCCGGTAAGCGGCATATGGGAGCTGGCGGACCCGGTGGTGTCACCTGCATACACCAAAGGGCTGGAGGGTGTACCTAACGAGGTCAAACTGAAATATTTGGCCGATAATATGGATATTAAAGAAAACATCGAGGAAAAGATAAGGGAAATTATAAGGTCCAAGGATAAAAACCTGGTGGGCAGCATGGTATCCCAGGGTACTACTCCTCGCCGTTTGACCGACCTTTTAGGGAGCCTTTGCGACTTGGTAAGCGGTAGCGGCGATAAGGGGACGCCGGTGGTACTTATTCAGGGATACTTCGATAATTATGCTTCTGATGTTGAATGAGCGGTTTTAGTCGTTGTTGACAGTTTGCCAGAAGGTTGCTATATTAAAGATAAAAGCGCCATATGGTTTAGGATCCAATGGCAAAATCTAATGGCTTGAAGAACTCGTTGCTCTAGGTGTTGGGTTTTAAAGGCCGTTTGAGGCGGGAAGGCTGTATCTCCATCATAATAAATACTGGCTGGAGACGTGTGAGAGCCATATTAGTCAGGCTGTTTGCAGCTTGATTAATATGGCTTTTTTCATTTAAGGGAGGGAAAGCTTTTAGATGTTTGATATAGCTGTTGTTGGGGCGGGGGTTGTAGGCTGCAGCATAGCCAGGGAACTGGCCAGGTATAAGCTGGATGTGTGCGTTTTGGAAGCCAAATCCGATGTGGCCATGGGAAGCTCTGGAGCCAACAGCGGCGTCGTGCATGCGGGATATGACTGCAAACCGGGGACGTTGATGGCACATCTCAACGTCGCGGGCAATACTATGTATGATGACATAGCCCGGGAATTGGACGTCCCTTTCAAGCGAAACGGTTCGCTGGTTTTGGCATTTACCGATGACGACATGTCAACTCTTAAGCGCTTGATGGAGCAGGGCATAAAGAACGGCGTAAACGGACTCAAGATTCTACCTGCTGAAGAAGTGCTTAAGATGGAGCCCAACTTAAATCCCTCCATCAAAGCGGCACTGTGGGCTCCCACGGGAGGCATCACATCTCCCTTTGAGGTTACCATTGCCATGGCAGAGAATGCGGCCGACAACGGCGTACAGTTTTATTTCAACCATACTGTTTTATCCATTCAAAGGCACAGTGACGGCAAATTCCATATTGAAACTTCAGGTGGGACCTTTACCGCTCGGTATGTGATAAATGCAGCCGGCATAAACAGCGACTTGATAAGCCAGATGATAGGCGATGATTCATTCCGCATACGCCCGCGCAAGGGAGAATATTGCCTGTACGACAAAAAATGGGGGAGCTTAGTCACCAGCACCATATTTCAACCGCCGTCAAAGCTGGGCAAGGGTGTGCTGGTCACCCCTACGATAGACGGCAACCTGCTCATAGGGCCTAATGCCGTGGATGTAGACCAACGGGATGATGTTGACACCACTGCAGATGGCCTGAGCTTCGTATATCAAAAGGCGCTGGAATCGGTGCCTTCTCTGCCCAGGACCGACGTCATAACCGAGTTTGCGGGATTAAGGGCCATAGCCGATGGGGAGGACTTCATAATCCGCCCATCTCACAAAGCGGAAGGATTCATTCAGGTGGCAGGGATTTGCTCACCTGGGCTTTCAGCCGCACCGGCGATAGGTAAATACGCAGCGGATATTTTAAACAGCATCATGCGGAAGGACGGCCGCCAGCTTGAAATCAGGAGCGATTTCAATCCCTATCGCAAGGGGATAAGCCGTTTCAGCCATGCCGACTGGCATACCAGGGAGGAGCTCATAAGAAAGGACCCCAGGTTTGGACGTATAATATGCAGGTGCGAGATGGTGACCGAGGGAGAGATAGTGCAAGCCCTTCACAGAAGTCTTCCTGCCCTTACCGTAGATGCCGTAAAGCGAAGGACCAGAACGGGGATGGGGCGTTGCCAGGGCGGCTTTTGTATCCCTCGGATCATGGAGATAATGGAAAGGGAGCTGGGCATCCCGATGGAGCAGATAACCAAAAAAGGAGAGGGTTCGAGGATTGTGATGGGGAAGATCAAGGACTTTTTAGGGGAGAATGCAAGATGCTGAGCATGAAAGCCGATGTAGTGGTCATAGGAGGGGGACCAGCCGGTTTGGCAGCCGCTTTATCCTGCCATAAACGCGGCATACGGGACATCATCATACTCGAGAGGGATTCTCATTTGGGAGGAATTCTTCAGCAATGCATCCATAGTGGCTTCGGGCTTCATCGGTTTGGCGAGGAGCTTACCGGCCCTGAGTACGCCCAAAGGTTTATCGACATGGTTGAAGAGGCGCAAATCCCTTATCTTCTGGACACCATGGTGGTGGACATTGACGAGGACAAAAGGGTCTATGCCGTAAATCCCAAGCATGGGGCGATACAGATACAAGCCAGGGCAGTGATACTCGCGATGGGGTGCAGGGAAAGGACCAGGGGTGCCCTCATGATTCCTGGAGGGCGACCGGCGGGGGTTTATACGGCAGGCATGGCCCAAAGGCTCATGAACATAGATGGGTATATGCCAGGGCGGGAGGTTGTTATCCTGGGATCGGGGGATATCGGCCTTATAATGGCCAGGAGGCTTACCTGGGAAGGTGCCAACGTCAAGATGGTATGCGAGATCATGCCCTATTCCACCGGGCTTCCCAGGAATATAAGGCAGTGTCTGGAGGATTACGGCATTCCCATAAGATTTAGGTGCACCGTGGTGAAAATCCATGGTAGTCAAAGGATAGAAGGGGTGAGGGTTGCACAGATAGACGATGAGCGACGGCCCATTCCAGGCACCGAAGAATACGTACCCTGCGATACCCTGCTCTTATCGGTAGGCTTGATACCCGAGAACGAGCTCAGCCAGAAGGCCAACGTACAGCTTGACCCTGTGACGGGAGGGCCGGTTGTGGACGAGTACCGGCAGACCAGCGTGCCGGGCATCTTTGCCTGCGGCAATGTCCTCCACGTTCACGACCTGGTGGATTATGTGAGCGAAGAGGCTGAGATTGCAGGCTACGGCATATGGCGCTACTTGAACGGCCTGGCCTCTCAGTACGGCCAGCATGTGGATGGGCGGGTTAAAATAGAGACAGGATATGGGATACGCTACGTTGTCCCCCAGAGGATTTCGGGAGAAGAGGATGTAGAGCTGTTTTTCAGGTCGGACAATATATATGATAACGGTGTAGTGGAATTGTTGCATGGCTCGCGGTTGCTGGCTTCCAAGAGGTTCTTGCGCATAGTTCCGGGGCAGATGGAGCGGTTTAAAATAAAAAGACAGGCCTTGTCCGGCATAAGGCCTGGCGACGACCTGGTACTGAGATGGAGAAGCCTCGGATGAAGGGAGGTAAAGCGGCCATGGAACTGATATGCATACTGTGTCCCCAGGGTTGCAGAATGCAGGTTGAACCCAGCGGAGACGGCAAGTGGGAGGTAAAGGGCAACGGATGCAGCCGAGGTAAAGCCTACGCTGTTCAGGAGATGAACTGCCCCTTGCGCACCCTTACCACCTCGGTGTGGGTGGAAAGAGGAAACTATAGGCTGGTGTCTGCCAAGACAGACAGGAGCATTCCAAGGGAAAAAATAATGGAAGCTTTGAAGCAGATCAAAGGGCTTAAGGTAAGAGCTCCCGTAAATATAGGCGATGTGTTGCTTCACGATATAGCGGGTACAGGCGCCAACCTGATCGCCACTCGAAAGGTTGATTTAGTATAGACATGATTCACATCATTAACGGTTTAATATGTTATAATTAAGGATAATAGATACCGGGTTTTCAGGAGGGAATAAAAGATGATCTTCATCGGAATATTCGGTATACAGGACAAGCAAAGGGTTGTAAGGGAATACCCCAATGTCATATGCAAGTGCGGCAGCCTCTCGAGGGGCGAACTGATTGAGGAGTACACCTATTTTCACTTTTTCTTTATCCCGATATTTAAGTGGAACAAAAGGTACTACATGAGGTTCAGGTGCTGCAACAGGATTTTTAGGGTGCCTCCCGACTACGTCGATGAGCTTAAGAACAGCACCGATGTGGACGTAAACAGGCTTGAAGAGGTGCAGACCTATTTCGGCAATCAATGCCCGAGCTGTGGCGCCGTACTCCATCGTTCCTTTGCATATTGCCCCTATTGCGGCCAAAAAGTACATTAAAGAGACGATAGCAGCCAGTTGTTTGATTCCCTATAAAAATTAATATACCGCAAAGATGTAATTAAAAAGGGAATCGCGCTGGCGATTCCCCAGAGAAGAGTTTACCGCAATTCTCCCAGGAAAAATACCGCTAGTGTACCAGGCCCTGAGTGCGACCCTATCACAGGGCCTATTTGATTTATGATTATATCCTTTACCGGGAATTTTGAGCGTATTAGCTCCGCTACGTATTGGGCATCTTCTTCTGAGTCGCTGTGGCTTATGGCAACCACCTGCTGTTCCGGATTGGCGATGTGCTCTTCCATTTTTTCCACCAGTGTCCGAATGGATTTCTTGCGCCCCTTTACTTTAAGCACCGGGACAAGGCGCCCTTCTCTGTCCACGTGGAGTACGGGCTTAATGTCCAGTATGTTGCCAATAAACGCGGCTGTACCCGACAGCCTTCCACTCCTCTTGAGATATTGCAGGTCCTCGACGGTGAACCAGTGATGCATCTTCAACTTGTTTTGTTCAACCCAGTTTATTATTTCCTTCTTGGATGCGCCTCGTTCCAGCATTTCCATGGCATAGTACACAATTAACCCTTCGCCAAGAGATGCACATTTGGTGTCGATGACGGTTATGTCTGCGTGGGGATATTCCTCCATTACCAAATCCCGGGCCAAAAGTGCGTTATTGTAGCTGCCGCTTAAGGCCGACGAAAAGCACAGGTATATGATCGACTTTTCTTCTGCCGCGTATTTTCTGAAAGCTTCTGCGTAGGTTTGAACGTTGACCTGCGAAGTGGTGGGAGTCTCCCCATCCCTCATAGCGTTGTAAAAATACTTGTATGATATCGTTTGACCAAAGTCATCGACGTATTCAGTGCCTTTAAAATTGTACGTAAAGCGTATGAGTGGGATGTCGTGTTGCTTCACGTATTCAAAAGGGAGGTCGCTACAGGTATCTGCAATGATAACGGTTTGCATAAACCTCTCACCTCTTATCCTTCTCGAAATAGTTTTACCCAAGGCTCTCATACATGAGCGGCAAATGCTTTAAAAAAGCTTACTGGCCGTTTTGCGGTATGCTTTTAGGTGTAGCGTATGGATTTTTATCTATTTTTACTATACTATTTACTATGCTATACAAATTATTTATACCACGTAACTCTTCTTAACCAGGCGGTTGTGTTCTGCGCTCCATCTTTCGCCGAGTGTTTTCATATAAAATGATGATGGGTGGGCTAAAGCTCCTGCGGGTGGCATTAGAAGTTGAAGGTGCTCAAAAGGTCATCAAAGTTCTCTCTTCTCCTGATGAGCCTATCATTGCCATTCTTGTCTATCAAAACTTCGGCCGGCCTTAAGCGGCTGTTGTAGTTGGAGGCCATGGAGTAGCCATATGCTCCCGCGTCCATGATGCCGAGGATATAGCCTTCTTTGATGATGGGCAGAAGCCTGTTTTTGGTGATGATGTCGCCGCTTTCGCATATGTTGCCCACCACAGTGGTATTTTGGCACTGGTCCGTTTTAACCGGTTGCCCATTTTGATCATACACTTCCACATCATGGTGGGAGTTGTACATGGCGGGACGGATAAGCACGTTGAATCCCAGGTCTGTTCCTACATAAGTGGTATTGTAGCCCTCCTTTACGGCGTATACCTCACCCAGCAGCACGCCGCATTCGGCGACGATGTACCTGCCCGGCTCTATTTGAAAGGCGGGGTAGATGCCGTGCTTTGCCGTCCAGCTGGCTATTATTTCGTTAAGTTGTTCTCCCAGGGCCTTGAGGTCAAGGCGTTTTTCTCCTTCCTGCTTGCGATAGGGTATGCCAAAGCCGCCTCCAAAGTCTATAAACTCCAGCTCGTCGAATTCTTCAGCTATGGATAGGAGGGTTTTCGCGGCCTCGATGTACGGCGTTGGTTCCATAAACAATGAGCCTATGTGCTGATTTATGCCCACCAGCTTCAGGTTATGCTCCTTCAATATGCGCTTTACCTGGGGAATGAGATGGGGATATATCCCGAATTTCGTATTGTTACCGGCTGTCATCACCTTTTCGCTGTGGCCAGCGCCTATTCCAGGATTTATGCGGATGGCCACCTTGCCCCCTGGATTTAAGGCTCCGTACTGCTCTAGCTGTGATAGGGAATCAACGCTTATGGTTACTCCGCTTTCTATGGCAAACTTCATTTCCTGAGGAGATACGTTGTTGCCTATATAGAAGATCTCCTGCGGTTTGAACCCTGCCTTCTGGAGGAAAAATATCTCACCGGGAGATATAGCATCGGCATGCAGCCCTTCTTCATGGATTATCCTGAGCAGGTATATGTTGGAGTTGGCCTTTGTCGAATAGTATACCCGGAACTTGGGATAGGTGACCAGCTTCATCATTTCTCTGCAACGTTGCCTCAGTATACTTTCGTTGTATACATAAAGCGGGCTTCCATATTTTTCAAGAAGACGTTTGGGATTGGTATTTCCATAAAAGCGAACATCTTCCGTGTAGTAGTTCTTCATGCCTTTCCCTCCATATGCAAGCAGGAAAATATCAATTTGCATTTTTAATGATAACACTATAGCAAAAGATTCGTCTATTTGTCAACGTGCTTGTGTGCATGCTGGGAATAACTTATAATTATGTTAAGCTTATAATTATGTTAAGGGTCCTAGATGGTAATTGGCCAAGGGATGGGCCAAATGGCGAGGGGTGAAATCGGTTGAAGGCCGGCTACATGGAGATATTTGATGACATAAAAAAAGGGAAGATTGACAGGCTGTATTTGTTTTATGGCCAAGAAGAATACGTAAAGGAGCAGGCACTTTTGCAGCTTTCACAGGCGCTTATAGCTCCGGGCCTTAAGGACTTGAATCATCAAGTGCTGGATGGCGAGGCTACCAGCGCTGATGATATCATCAATGCCTGCGAGACATTGCCGGTTATGTCGGATATAAGGCTGGTGGTGATAAAGGACCTGCCTGCCCTTCTGAGTGGTCGACGCAGCAACATTGACGAGGATAAGCTCAAGAGCTATTTGCCCAGGATCCCCTCTTCCACCTGCCTGGTCTTTTATTGTACCGAGGAGGTCAACCAGCGAAAGGGCCTATTCACCGCCATAGATAAGGCGGGCAAGGTAGTTGAGTTTGAGCTGCTGAAGCCCGAGGAGATAGCGACATGGATAAGAAGCACGCTTAAACGCCACGGTAAGCAGATGGAGCCATCTGCACTAAAGTATTACGTGAGTATTGCCGGCAACAGGCTGGAGGATATATACAACGACCTTCAAAAGCTGATGGCATATATAGGCGATAGGAACGTGATAACCCGCGCTGACATTGATAAAGTGGTGACGCCTGCTGTGGAGTACACCGTATTCCAGCTGGTGGAAGCCATAGGCATGAAAAAGGCTGACCAGGCCTTGGTTCTGCTTCACCAGCTATTGGCCGAGGGGCAAAACATATTTGCGTTGCTGGCTATGATTGCCAGGCAGGTGCGTATAATATTTCAATGCAAGGGCCTTGCCCAAAAAGGGCTTTCGGAAAGAGAGATAGCGCAAAAGCTGGGCCTTCATCCCTATGTCGTCAAAAAGGGGCTGGAACAGAGCCGTTATTTCAGCATGGAACAGCTAAAGAGGGGGCTCAGGGAGTGCTTGAAGGTTGATTACGGCATAAAGAGCGGTAGAATACAGCAGCGCCTGGGGATTGAAATGCTCATCATAAATATGTGCAATAAATGAGCTGGTCCTGCTTGCTGAGACGATGGCTCAATGGTCATAATACAAAATTGCCGCCACACTATCCCTCTTTTGTTGGCCGGGGATAAATGGCGGTTTTTGCGTTTTTGTAAAGGGCGGATTTGCGCCTTCAAGGGTGTACGGAAAAGGAGATGTTACTGCGCTACTTGCTGTTGCGCTAATGCACGATTCAGGCGGATAGCCAGTCTTGACTTTTTGCGATTGCCGGTATTTCTGTGAATAACGCCCTTCGACACGGCCATATCGATCTTTTTGACCACCTGCGGGAACAATGCCTTTGCTCCCTCAATATCGCCGGCTTCCAGAGCCTTTTCAAACTTCTTGATTATGGTCTTGACGCTGGAACGTATCATCTTGTTTCTTAGGGTACGCTTTTTTATGATTCTTATTCTCTTAAGGGCCGACTTGGTATTTGCCACCTGTTTCACCTCCTTTACCGCTTCAACGGTAATTATTCTACCATGAGTCAAGCGCTAATGCAAGAATTAAGTTGGCATCAATTCTCTGTTGGTGCAAGTTTGTAGATAGGGGAGGTATGTGGGTAGGATGTTTTCTGATTTTAAGGGTTAAGGTATAAAAGTCAATTCCGATGACAAATTATAAGAAGAGAAGCTTTTGCTCCTTTGGTGGATGTCTTGCTTGAGATCTTCCAATAACCGCCTTTTGTTTAAAAGTTCATCAGTTAGAAAGGATGATGGACAAGTGGGGAGCATACGTACCGATTTGGCCTTGGAAGCGCGGGAACTCTATCAACAACAAAATAGGGATTATATACCCGGGGTCAAGGTTGATGAGGAAGAAGTGGAAGGGGTAAAGATTTCGCGGGTGCACATCTTGTCGCCTTTGGGTCAGGAGAGCCTGGGTAAGCCCCAGGGAAATTATATAACGCTGGAGGCACCGGATATAAAGAACAGGGACCCCGAGTTTCAGCAAACGCTTAGTAAAATCATAGCCCAGGAGATAAAAAAACTGGTAACCTTAAATAAGAATAGCGTGACGCTGGTGGTAGGGTTAGGCAACTGGAACATAACCCCGGATTCGCTGGGGCCCAAGGTAGTTGACAGGTTGTTAGTTACCCGGCATATTCTGGAGTACCTGCCCGACCAAATAGATGACAGGCTACGGCCGGTATGCGCTATAGCCCCCGGCGTACTGGGCATAACCGGCATTGAAACGGGAGAAATAATAAAGGGAATTGTGGATAGGCTAAAGCCCGACCTGGTAATCGCCATAGACGCCCTGGCTTCCCGCAGGACAGACAGGATCGGGATGACCATACAGATTGCAGATACGGGTATAAGCCCGGGATCTGGTATAGGCAACAAGCGGATGGGGCTCAATAAGGAGACCTTGGGCGTCCCCACCATTGCTATTGGAGTACCCACAGTGGTCTATGCATATACCATAGGGCGCGATTCTCTGCAAATGCTGATAGATAAGTTTGTCGATCATGCTACCGCGGACAGCCAGTTTTATCAGATGCTAAAGCAGATGGGCGAAGAGCAGCTGGATGCTTTGATACATCAGGTGGTAACCCAGGAGCTGGGAGATTTGGTGGTGACTCCTAAGGAGATAGATCTGCTGATAGATTATGTGGCCGACGTGCTGGCCGATGGGCTTAATCTAGCACTCCATGAAGACATGACCATAGAGGATGTAAAGTATTTTATAAATTAAGATTGATGAAAGCTGTCATATATCTTTTTAAAGCCGAATATCTATATAAAGTATAATAGATGAAAGAGGGATATGGGGGATGGTGCATATCCGGGTTATTAGAGCCAAAGCCATCGTGTATTACCTTTTGTTGGCGATGGTCATAGGATTGGTGGCCTTTTTTGCCTATCATCTGATAGCCAGGGTATACAAGGGCAATTTATCTGCCATGTTAAAGGATAAGGGGCCCATAGAAGAGGGGAGACAGCTGTACCTGAGGGTGCTCGATGAGTTGAATGACCCGCGAAACATCCTGACATATCAGATGCCGTTTTTGAGCGGCATTTCGGCCGAAAAGGAATCTGTAGAAGAAACTGCCGTGGAAACCAGCGTGTCCCGCGGTGAGTCCATACAGCGCCAAACGGACCCCAATATCGACGGACCGGAAGTTTTTTTAAAGCACGACCCGGATATGTCCGAGGAGATAAAGATAGAGATATCTAAGATAAAGGACGATTTGGGGCCTATTACCCTGACGGGTGAAGGGCCTCAGGTGCTCATATATCATACCCATTCCCGTGAGGCTTACAGGCAAGACCCGAAAAATCCCTATAAAGAGGTTGAGGCCTTTCGCAGCGATGACCTCAATCACACGGTGGTGAGTGTGGGGGAAGAACTGGCAAGGCAGCTGCAGGCCAGAGGAATTCCCGTACTCCATGACCGTACCGAACACGAACAGGGAGACCATTCCACCGCCTATCAAAGGTCGCTTGAGACCATAAAAAAGCGAATGGCAGAATATAAATCGTTGCAGATATTTATAGATTTGCACAGGAATGCATATCAGCCGGGAGCCAAAAACCCCGATGATGAAGTGGTGATCATAGACGGGCAAAGGGTTGCCAAACTGTTTGTAGTCATAGGCACTGGCGAAGGATATGTGGGCGGCTTTCTCGAAAAGCCGAACTGGAAAGAAAATTACAAATTTGCTCTGCGGCTTACCAACAAGTTAAACGAGCTATATCCCGGCATAGCCAAGCCGGTATACGTCAAGCCTTCAAGGTATAACCAGCACGTATCCACAAAGGCGATACTGATTGAGATAGGCAGCAATTTGACTACCTTGGAGGAGGCCAAGAGAACTACCAAATATCTGGCTGAGGCTTTAAGCCAGATTATCGAGTGATTTCGTGAAAGCCTGCATAAAATGCAGGCATATTTTATACCCCATTACGACTTTTTGTATTTTTATGTTCTTCCGTGGTCCTTGCATTCTAACAGTTTCAGGGGTTTCCCCGTTGCAAAGATTTTAGACATTCCTTTTAAAATCGATTCATTGTTCTAATTTCCCATATCGAAAATGATACTCATCTTTATTGGTAACGATTTGCATTGATCATACCTAAAGGATGTGCTTAATCGTTTCTTCACTCTGTAAAGATAAGAGTTTGCGTGTTGCTTTTTAATTTAGCCTTTATTATATTATTATGGTAAGAAACAATTATTATGGTAAAAACAATTTGATACGGGAGGTACAGAGGAGGAATAAAATATACTATGCCCAATCCTAGACAGAGCAAAATACGGAATTTTTGTATAATTGCTCATATAGACCATGGAAAGTCCACCCTAGCTGACCGTTTGCTGGAGATGACCGGCACTTTGACCGAAAGGGAAATGCAGGATCAGGTACTGGATACCATGGAACTCGAACGGGAACGTGGTATCACCATTAAGGCCCAGGCTGTGAGGCTTGTATATAAATACAAGGACGGAGAGGAGTATATATTGAACCTTATAGATACTCCAGGCCACGTAGACTTTACCTATGAGGTTTCCAAAAGCCTGGCAGCCTGTGAGGGAGCGTTGCTGGTGGTCGACGCCTCCCAGGGCATACAGGCTCAAACCCTTGCCAACCTCTATTTGGCTCTGGAGCACGACCTGGAAATTATACCGGTGATTAACAAGATCGACCTTCCCAGCGCACGGCCGGATTGGACGAAGCAGCAGATTGAAGAGATGATCGGGCTGGATGCCCAGGATGCACCGCTCATTTCGGCCAAAAACGGAATAGGCATAGAGGAAGTGCTGGACAGGATCATCGAGAGAATACCGCCACCCGAGGGCGATGAGGATGCTCCCTTAAGGGCTCTTATATTCGATTCGTTTTATGATAACTATCGAGGGGTTATCACATACGTTAGGATAAAAGAAGGAACCGTAAAGGCGGGGCAGAGGATCAGGATCATGTCCAACGGCAAGGAGTTTGAGGTCACCGAGGTGGGCATATTCCGACCGCATCTTGCTCCCGTGGATGAGCTTAAGGCAGGGGATGTGGGCTATATCGCTGCTGGGATAAAGAATGTGGGCGACACCAGGGTGGGAGATACCATAACCAGCGCCGACAGGCCTGCTTCGGAACCTCTTCCCGGATATAAAAAGCTTCAGCCCATGGTTTATTGCGGCATTTATCCGGCTGATGGAGCAAAATACGAGGATTTGAGGGAAGCGTTGGCCAAGCTTCAGCTCAATGACGCGTCGCTGGTGTTTGAGCCCGAGACGTCGGCTGCCTTGGGGTTTGGTTTCAGGTGCGGCTTCCTGGGGCTGCTGCATATGGAGATTATTCAGGAGCGGCTAGAGCGGGAGTATGACTTAGACCTGGTAACCACTGCTCCCAGCGTGGTGTATCGCGTGTACAAGAAAAACGGCGAAATAGTAGAGGTCTCCAATCCCACCGAGATGCCACCGCCTGCTGAGATAGACCACATGGAGGAACCGGTGGTAAAGGCTCAAATCATAACCCCCACCGAGTATGTGGGGGATATCATGGAGCTGTGCCAGGAACGCCGCGGAGAGTACAGGCATATGGAATACCTTGAGAGTACTAGGGTGATGCTGACATACGAGTTACCGCTTAACGAGGTCATATACGACTTTTTTGACGCCCTCAAATCCAGAACAAAGGGATATGCGTCCTTTGATTATGAGCTGATAGGGTATAAGGAGTCCGACCTGGTTAAGCTGGACATTCTGCTCAACGGGCAGGTGGTGGATGCCCTTTCGGTCATAGTTCATAAGGATAAGGCCTATGCCAGGGGTCGAGCCATCGTTCAAAAGCTGAAGGAGGTCATACCCCGCCATCTGTTTGAGATACCCATCCAGGCGGCTATCGGAAGCAGGGTTATAGCCCGCGAGACCATAAAGGCCTTGAGAAAGGACGTCCTTGCCAAGTGTTACGGCGGAGACGTTACCCGCAAGAAAAAGCTGCTGGAAAAGCAGAAGGAAGGCAAAAAGAGGATGCGCCAGGTGGGCTCGGTAGAGGTTCCTCAAGAAGCTTTCATGTCGGTGCTCAAGCTCAATTAGGGAGAAGGGAAGCATATGCGCCAGCTGGGCGTTTATATACACTTTCCGTTTTGCGCAAGAAAGTGCCATTACTGCGATTTTCCGTCCTATCAGGGGATGGAACGGTGGATGCAACCCTATCTTGAGGCACTGTGCAGAGAGATACTAGAGTGGAAGGAAAAAGTTCGCGACTATGCTGTCAAAAGCATATATTTGGGAGGTGGCACCCCTACCCTTTTTTCTGGTGAGCAGATAGCCAGACTGTTGGAAATTTGCTTTAACAGCTTTAATGTGCAGAAAAATGCGGAGATCACCGTTGAAGCCAATCCCGGCACCGTTGACATGGCTGACCTTTTCGCTTTAAGGAGCGCTGGAGTCAACCGCTTGAGCATAGGATTGCAGGCGTGGCAGGATAGGCATTTAAGGTTTCTGGGGAGGATACACAGCAGCAGCGATTTTGTTCAGAGCATTATGTACGCAAAGGAGGCTGGGTTTGAAAATATAAATGTCGATGTGATGTTTGGGCTGCCCTCTCAGACGATTGAGGAATGGCTGGAGACACTCGAGAAGGTGTGCTCATTGAAAATACAACACATATCCATGTACAGCCTAAAGGTGGAGGACGGCACTCCGTTACATCGATGGTATGAAGAGGGAAAGTTTTCGCTTCCAAGCCAGGAAGAGGACAGGCTCATGTACTACAAAGGTAGGGAGTACGTCAAGCGATTTGGGCTTAGGCAGTACGAAATATCCAATTTCGCCATACCGGGGAAGGAATGTGTCCACAACCTTATATACTGGCACAACGAAGAGTATATAGGATGCGGGAGTGGAGCGCATTCCTATTTTAATGATGAAAGGTTTTCAAATACCAGCGATGTGGAGGAGTATATACGTGCGGTAACCGATGGTACGCCGAAGATAAACTACCGTGAAAAGATAGGGGAAGAGGATGAGCGCTTTGAGACCATAATGATGGGGCTTCGCCTGGTGGAGGGCGTCAATAAGCAGAAATTTAAGGCCAGATTTGGCAAGGATATAGAGTTCTACTACGGCAAAGCCATAAGAAAGCTGGTGGAGCAGGGGCTTTTGATAGATGATGAGGTTTCCATCAAGCTTACAGAAAAGGGGATGGATGTCCAAAATGTCGCTTTGCTGGAATTTATGCAATAGCATAAAAACCTATTGACAAATAAGTGGCAAAGTGTTAACTTAATTATAGATTAGCACTCAACAGTTGAGAGTGCTAACAGGAAGAGGGGTGATATCTATGCAACTGGGAAAGCGCAAGCTGCAGATACTGCAGGCGGTGATAGACGATTACATCTGTTCGGGAGAGCCGGTAGGCTCCAGAACGATAGCAAAAAAATACGGCATGGGTATCAGCCCTGCTACCATAAGGAATGAAATGTCTGATCTGGAAGAGATGGGATACTTACATCAGCCGCACACGTCAGCAGGGCGTATTCCATCGGATAAGGCATACCGGCTGTATGTGGACAAATTGATGAAGATCAGGATGCTCACCGCTGTTGAAGCTGAACACATCAAGAAGATATACGAGCAGAAGACAACTGAAATAGAGAAAATCATAGAGCAGGTGGCTAAGGTGCTATCCGATATTACCAATTATACCTCGGTGGTGCTAGGGCCCCAGCTCAACAAGATATTGATAAAGCGCATCCAGTTGATACCTGTAGAAGGGCAATATACCCTATTGGTGGTGGTAACCTCTGCTGGCATAATAAAGGATACCATTATCCGGGTGCCGGCCGATATCGATCCGGGATATCTAGATCGAGTTTCCAACATGCTTACCGAGCACTATCGCGATAAGACGTTTGCAGAAGTGGATATAAACTCCATCCAGGATGTGCAGAAGGAGATGAGCAGACAGAGGGAATTTTTCAATTCCCTGATAGATGCTTTAACTGAGAGCATTGCTCAGAAGGAACAGACGGAAGTGTACTTGGGAGGCACTACCAATATATTCAATTTCCCGGAATACCGGGATATCATGAAGGCGAGGACATTCTTGAGCTTTATGGAGCAGAAGAATTTGCTGTACAACCTTCTGAGCAAGTATGATAAACAAGGGGTAAGGGTGATCATAGGGACCGAGAACGAGTACGAGCAGATGAAAGAATGCAGCATAGTTATGGCCACCTATAGCATAGGGGATAAGGTGCTGGGTACCTTGGGCCTTATAGGGCCTACCCGCATGGAATATTCCAAGGCGGTTTCTGTGGTTCGCTACGTGGGCGAGACGGTGAGCAAGTACCTGACTTCCCTTTTTGAGGAATAGCATGATTTTTTAGCTGTCTGCAAAATATCTAGAAGGCGGTGAGATTTTTAATGGATAACCAGAATTTGCCAAAGGAAGACCAGCTTAAGGATCAGGCCATTGATGAGAAAGAGGATTTAAAGCATGATATCCGAGACGCTGTTGCCGGCGAAGGCAATCAGAGCGATGAGCCTTGCGATCGGGGCGATAAGCCCTTAGAGAAGTGCACTGCTGAAGGAGCAGTTAAACAGCAACAAGAGGAGGGCTGTGTGGAGAATGAACAGCCCCTTCCTACTGTTGAGAGCCTGCAACAGCAGCTTGAGAAGGCCATGCAGGAGAGAGATGAATATCTTTCGCTGGCACAAAGGATTCAGGCCGATTTTGACAATTATCGAAGGAGAAATAAAAACGCCATAGCTGAAGCATATGATGCGGCGACTGCCGATGTCGTAAAGGCATTTTTGCCCGTTTTGGATAACCTGGAAAGGGCTCTCGATTCGGCCAAAGAAAGTTCTTCCCATGAGGCCATCGCTAAGGGTGTTGAAATGGTAGTGCGGCAGTTTAAAGATGTGCTCAACAAATTGGGAGTGGAAGAGATAGAAGCTCTGGGTAAGAGCTTTGATCCGGAACTTCATGAGGCCGTGATGAGAGCCGAGTGCGAGGAGGGTGTTGAGGATAACACCGTGGTTGAAGTTCTTCAAAAAGGCTATAAATACAAAGATAGGGTAATACGCCACAGCATGGTTAAAGTGGCTGTCAAGCAATAGTTTTCGAAATTTAAATTGGAGGATAAAAGGAGGAATAAATATGGGAAAGGTGATTGGTATAGACCTTGGGACTACTAATTCATGCGTTGCTGTTATGGAAGGAGGACAACCGGTAGTAATCCCTAATGCAGAAGGTGCTAGAGTGACTCCTTCTGTTGTAGCCTTTACCAAGACGGGAGAGCGCTTGGTGGGGCAGGTAGCCAAGCGGCAGGCCATAACCAACCCTGAACGCACCGTGATCTCCATAAAGAGGCGCATGGGTACCAATTACAGGGTTAAAATAGATGATAAAGAGTATTCGCCTGAGGAAATATCAGCAATGATCCTTATGAAGCTGAAGCAGGATGCAGAGGCCTATCTGGGTGAACCCATAACACAAGCCGTTATCACCGTACCGGCTTACTTCAGCGATAGCCAGCGCCAGGCTACCAAGAATGCGGGAAGGATTGCGGGGCTGGAGGTGCTGCGCATAATCAACGAGCCTACCGCTGCGGCTTTGGCGTACGGGCTTGACAAAGAGGGCAACCAGAAGATACTGGTGTATGATCTAGGCGGTGGTACTTTTGACGTATCCATACTTGAAATCGGCGATGGCGTGTTCGAAGTGTTGGCTACCAGCGGCAACAATCACCTAGGAGGAGATGACTTTGATCAGAGGATCATCGATTACATAGCCGATGAATTTATGAAGGAACACGGCATCGACCTGAGAAAGGATAAGATGGCTCTGCAGAGGCTAAAGGAGGCAGCTGAAAAAGCCAAGATAGAGCTTTCCAGCACTCTTACCACCAACATAAACCTCCCCTTCATCACGGCCGATGCTTCTGGTCCCAAACACCTGGACATGACGCTTACCAGGGCCAAGTTTGAGGAGCTTACGGCTGACCTGGTGGAGATGACCATGGGACCGCTGAGACAGGCGCTCAGCGACGCCGGCCTTACTCCCGATGACATAGACAAGGTAATCCTCGTGGGAGGTTCCACCAGGATTCCTGCGGTTCAGGAAGCCGTGAAGAAGGCTACCGGCAAGGAGCCCTACAAGGGAATCAACCCTGACGAGTGCGTGGCCATTGGTGCCGCTATTCAGGCTGCTGTTCTGGCAGGAGAGGTAAAAGATGTGCTGCTGCTTGACGTCACTCCCCTTTCGCTGGGTATCGAGACGCTGGGTGGGGTATTCACCAAGATCATAGAGAGGAATACCACCATACCCACCAGAAAGAGCCAGATATTCACTACTGCTGCCGATGGTCAGACCAGCGTAGAGATACACGTGCTGCAAGGCGAGCGGCCCATGGCGGCTGATAACAAGACCCTTGGGCGTTTTATACTGGACGGAATACCTCCCGCTCCCAGGGGCGTGCCTCAGATAGAGGTAACGTTTGACATAGACGCCAACGGCATCGTACATGTTTCTGCAAAGGATCTAGGCACGGGCAAGGAGCAGAAGATTACCATTACGGCAACCACTCACCTGTCCGAAGAAGAGATACAAAGGGCCATTAAGGACGCCGAAAGGTATGCCGAGGAGGACAAGAAACGTAAGCAGCTAGTGGAGGCCAAGAACAATGCCGACTCCCTCATCTACAACACTGAGAAGACCTTGAAGGAGATGGGTGATAAGGTCAGCAAGGAGGATAAGGACAGGATTCAGAAGGAAATAGAAGCCACCAGGAAGGCCGTTGAGAGCAACGATATAGACAAGATCAAGGCTGCTACCGAGAAGCTCACGCAGGTGTCGTATGAGATATTCGGCAGGATATATCAGCAACAGGCCAAGGCTTCAGGCGGCGCTTCAGGCCAGAATGCGGCAGGAAAGGGAAAGAGTGCAAAGGATGATGATGTAGTAGATGCCGATTATGAAGTGATGGACGACAATAAATAATTGGTGTATAATAATGAGTGTTTGTAACCTGGAAAAAGCCAAAACCCTAGCGGTTTTGGCTTTTTCCAGAATTCTTTTTTGTTGTGCGCGCTGTGGGAGGCATGGCTGAAAGGTGGTGGACGGCGTTGGAAAAGAAGAAGGACTACTACGAGATACTAGGAGTGGATCGCAACGCTACCGAGGATGAAATCAAGAGGGCTTATAGGAATCTAGCTAAGAAGTATCATCCCGATTTAAATCCTGGCGATCCTGAAGCCGAAGCCAAGTTCAAGGAGATCAACGAAGCTTATAACGTGCTTATCAATCCCGAGACCCGTGCCCAGTATGATAGGTATGGCCATGAAGGGCCTACTGGGCAAGGGTTTGGCGGATTTGATTTCGGCGGCATAGATGATATATTCGACATGTTCTTCGGGGATATAGGGTTCGGTACCTCTGCAAGGCGCCGGAGGAATGCGCCTGTACGGGGGGCCGATATACGCTATGACCTGGATATATCCTTTGAGGAAGCGGCCTTTGGTACCAAAAAGGAGATAGAAGTTGCGCGCATGGAAGTTTGCCCTGAATGCAGGGGTACAGGCGCAAAGAGCGGTACACATCCGGTAACCTGTCCGGTATGTAAGGGGACGGGCGAGGTTTCGTATTCACAGACTACTGCTTTTGGACGCTTTGTAAATGTGAGGACGTGTGAAAGGTGCCATGGAGAGGGTACCATAATAGAGGATCCGTGCAGGCGCTGCAATGGCAGGAAGAAGATAAGAAGAATAAGGAAAATCAGCATAAATATTCCCGCTGGAATTGATACCGGTCAGGTCATAACCTTAAGAGGCGAAGGCGAAGCGGGAGAGCACGGCGGTCCTCCGGGAGACCTGTACGTGTATATAACGGTACTACCTCATAAGGTTTTCAAACGGGAAGGCTATGATCTGTACTGCGAGGTGCCCATAACTTTCGGTCAGGCAGCACTGGGCGCCGAGATTGAGGTGCCCACCCTTGAAGGAAAGATAAAGTACCGCATTCCCGAAGGTACGCAGCCCGGAACGGTGTTTCGCTTGAGAAATAAAGGCATTCCCCATTTGAGAAGCAACGCGCGAGGAGACCTGTACGTCAAGGTGAACGTAGAGGTGCCCAGGCGGCTTACCGAAAAGCAGAAGGAGCTTATAAGGCAATTTGAGGAATTGAGCAGGGAATACAGGGAGCAAGATGAGAAAAAGTCCTTTTTCGATAAGATGAAAGACGCTTTTGGAGTTTAACCGGCTATATGGCGGTTTATCAATTCAATGAAGGCGGAGGGGTGGAGGATGAACTGGATAGAGATAAGCATAAAGACCACTCATGAAGGGGTGGATGTGATGGCCCAGCCCCTGTATGAGGCGGGGGTTAAGGGGGTTGTCATCGAGGATCCCAGGGATATTTCCGCCTTCATTGAGGAAAATGCTGATTGGGAACTGGTGGATGAGTCGCTTTTGAAAAATCTAAATGATGAGGTGACCATCAAGGGGTACCTGCCCAATGATGCCGAGTTTCACGATAAGCTTCAATATATCAGGGAAAGGATAGAGTGGCTAAAAGGGCAGGATCTGGGATTTGATGTGGGATCGGGCGAGCTGAGCCTTACCAGCATGCATGAGGAGGACTGGGCAAACAACTGGAAGAAGTATTTCAAGCCTGTCAAAGTAGGTCAAAGGATTGTGGTCAAGCCTACATGGAAAGAATACCTCCCTCAGGAAGGGGAGATAGTGCTGGAGCTTGATCCCGGCATGGCATTCGGGACGGGGACTCATCAGACCACCATTCTATGCATACAGGAGCTAGAAAAGCGTGTTTTTCCTTCGTGCTGCGTACTTGACGTGGGCTGCGGGACGGGCATTCTGGCCATAGCTTCTTTGCTTTTAGGAGCAGGCCATGCAGTGGCGGTGGACATCGATGCCAATGCTGTAAGGATTGCTCGCCAGAACGCCATGCAAAATGGAGTGCTTTCTCGGATGGATGTGTTGCAGGGCAACCTGGTTGATGGCGTACAGGGCAAATACGACCTGGTTGTAGCCAACATCATAGCCGACGCCATCATCGCCCTTGCACGGCCGGCCAAGGACCTTTTGAAGGCAGGCGGTATTTTCATAGCTTCGGGTATCATACTCGATCGGCTGGATGACGTGCTGAAGGCTCTTGAAAGGGAAGGCTATGATCAGATGGAGTATCGCACCATGGACGACTGGGCGGTGGTGGTGGCCAGACATGCATAGGTTTTTTATAGATAAACAGCAAATTATGAACGATATGGCATTGATTGAGGGCGAGGATGCCGAGCACATCTCCAGAGTGCTTCGATTGCGCCGGGGAGATGCGGTAGAGCTGTGCGACGGCCAGGGGAACGATTATGAAGCCGTAATAGAGAGCGTGAGCAAGAATGAGGTGGAGGTCCATATAGAGAGGTGTTTTCCAAGTCGGGGCGAGCCCAGGGTCAAGGTGGTGCTGTATCAGGCTATTCCCAAAAGCTCCAAGATGGACCTCATAATACAGAAGTGCGTTGAGCTGGGAGTCCATAAGGTGATCCCGGTGATCACCGCAAGGACCATAGTGAAGCTCAAAGCTGCTCGAGATGAAATCCATAAGGTTTCCCGCTGGCAGAGGATTGCCAAAGAAGCCGCCAAGCAGAGCAGAAGGGGAATCATCCCCGAGGTATCTCTGCCGGTGCCCTTTAGCCAGGCTATAGGCCAGTCGCCTGAGATGCTTCGCATATTCCCGTGGGAGAAAGAAAGGAAGGCAGGCCTCAAAGGGGTTTTTGAAGCGACAAGTAGCTGGAAGGATGGCATAGCCGTTATGGTAGGCCCCGAAGGCGGCTGGGAAGAACAAGAGGTTGAGGCGGCAAGGGATACTGGATGGAACATTGTTTCCCTGGGGCCCAGGATATTGAGGACCGAGACGGTAGGAATGGCCATATTATCTGCAATCATGTTTTATACAGGGGAGATGCAATGGACGGCGGAGTAGGAAAAAGAGTTGCTTTTTATACCTTAGGGTGCAAGGTAAATCAGTACGATACCCAGGCCATGATGGAGCAGTTTGAAAGCCGTGGGTATCGCATAGTGGATTTCGATGAAAAGGCCGATATATATGTGATCAATACCTGTACCGTAACTAACCTTGCCGATAGGAAGTCCAGGCAGATGATACGCAAGGCCTATCGGACCAATCCCGAGGCAGCCATAGTGGTGGTGGGCTGCTTTGCCCAGAGGTCAGCCGAAGAAGCGGCTAAAATCCCTGGCGTCAAGCTGGTGCTGGGCACGCAGGAACGGCACAGAATCGTGGATTTGGTGGAGCAGGCTCAATCGAGCGGAGAAGTGATGGTGGACGTCAGGGATATAATGAAGGTTAGGGAATTCGAGAACACACCCATAAGCTCATATGAAGGAAGGACCAGGGCCATCCTCAAGGTCCAGGAGGGCTGCAACCAGTTTTGCACTTACTGCATAATACCATACACACGAGGCCCCATACGGAGCAGGCGCCCGCAGGAAGTATTGGAGGAGGCAAGGCGTTTAGCGGATGCGGGATTTAAGGAGATAGTGCTGACGGGGATCCATCTGGCCTCATATGGAATGGATCTTCAAAAGGAGCTGGAGGGTGTCAACCTGGTATATCTGCTCGAGAAATTAAATGCCATAGAGGGGCTAGCCAGGATACGCTTGGGTTCAATCGAGCCCAATTTCATAACCCCCGAGTTTGTGAAGGGGATTGTAAAACTTCACAAGGTGTGCCGGCATTTTCACGTTCCGCTTCAAAGCGGTAGCGATACCGTTCTTCAGAGGATGAAAAGGCGGTACACCACACAACAGTATGGTCAGGCCATAGGCATGATACGCGATAGTTTTCCCGATGCCGCCATAACCACCGATGTGATGGTGGGCTTCCCCGGGGAGACCGATGCTGAGTTTGAGGAAACCGTGAATTTTGTACAGGAGATAGGTTTTAGCAGGTTGCACGTGTTTCAGTACTCTCGCAGGGAGGGGACTCCGGCGGCGCAATTCCCCAATCAGGTACCATTGAAGATAAAGGAGCAGCGCAGCCGCGTACTGATAGATGTTGGACACAGGATGGCACAGCGTTATATGGAGGGCTTTGTGGGCAGAGTTGAGGAGGTCTATTTCGAGCAGGAAAGCCCCTGCGGGCCTCAAACCTATGAAGGATATACCCAGCACTATATAAGGGTTGTGGCAGATGGCCAAGGAGATTTGAAGGGACAGATCCTCAAAGTCGAACTGAAGGAAGTAAAGGATGATTACATGGTGGGCAAGGTACAAGGCGGTTGATGTCAGATAAAATTGGCTGTCCTATAAAGATGAAGGATGATTTAATGGCCAATATGTGGTAGAATTATGTATGGGTAGAATTTAAAACCACGTGAGGAGGTAATCTTATGGAGGACTGTATATTCTGCAGGATAGTGAACAAGCAAATTCCTTCCAGGATAGTTTATGAGGATGACAGCATACTAGCCTTTCATGATATTGACCCCAAAGCGCCCGTACACGTGCTGGTAATACCCAAGCAGCACATTTCTTCCGTCAATGAGGTGACCCAGGAAAACAGCCAGGTGATAGCCCACCTATTTGCTAACCTGCCTAAGATTGCTGAAAAATTGGGCATAAAGGACAGTGGCTACAGGGTAGTGGTAAATTGCGGCAAGGATGCAGGACAAGCGGTAAACCATCTGCATTACCATGTGCTGGGCGGCAGAAGCCTTACTTGGCCGCCGGGCTGATGCCATCGATTTTTTGTTTGTTGACACGCGAGGGAAGCAGAGGTTATAATAATTACATTGCTGCACGTGATTGACCCTTTTGCAGACGACAGCAAGTTGGGATTTTAATGTGGGTTGATGGGCCTGCGCTTTTGTAGGTCTGCAGGCTTGTTGATAATCGTGTTGGCGGAGGGAGGGAAAAGGTATGGCAGAAGTTGAAGTCAGGGTTGGAGAAAACGAATCGTTTGAGAGCGCTTTAAGGCGGTTTAAGCGCCAGTGTGCCCGTGCAGGCGTTCTGGCTGAGCTACGCAAGCGAGAGCACTATGAAAAGCCCAGCGTACGACGCAAGAAAAAGGCTGAAGCGGCTCGCAGAAAGAGAAGATACCGCTAATTTGCGGTAGAAGAAGGCTATCCCTCCCTCGATCGGCGAAGAGAAGGCTGTGTGAAAGCAGGCTATGAAATGACATCTGTGGCAGTAAAAAAGCTTTTTTGAATGACAAGCGCTACAAGGGGAGGAAATGATTCTCAAATTATAAACCTGGTGCGTGTGCACCAGGTTTTTTAGTATAAATATGATGTATTGCAAAAATTAATTGATGCATAATTGTGCTATAATGATGAAAGTTGATGCAATATATAGTATAATAAAAACGGGAGTACCAAGCTGGTTAGGCGAATAGCTTTGAAGGCGGAGCACACAATGAAGGGGGGAGGGGGTTGTGAAGCACAAGCGCATAGGTGATCTTATAGTCTTTTTAGTGGCTTTGTTTACCGCATACCAGCTGGTGGCTTTTGTGGATTTTAAAACCAATTATGTGAGCTACCACGAAGGCGTTGTGAAGATATCGGTAGCGCCATCCACTCCTCTTGACAGGAGCGATGTATCAAGGGTTGCGCCCTATGACCAGTTTGAGGACGGTAGCGATATGCTAACTAAAGATAGTAAGGAAATACTGCTCTTGAGCTTCAATATACGCCACGGGGTGGACCATGATGGCAAGGAGAGTTTGAACTCCATAATAGAGGAGATCAAGGATTCTAAGGCGCATATCATTGCCCTTCAGGAAGTCGACTACTACATGCCTCGTTCGGGATTTAAAAATCAGGTACGGGAGATTGCATCAGTTCTGGGGTTTCACTATGTATACGGCGAGACCATAAACGTGCTGGGCATAAAATACGGCAATGCTATCATAAGCGCTTATCCCATTATAGAACATCAAAATATCAGGTTGTATTCTTCTCCTCTGGAGAAAAGGGCTATTTTAAAGGCTAAAATCAGCATAGATGGTGATATCTATCATATATTGAATACGCATTTGGGTCTGAATAGAGAGGAGCGCCGCAGGCAGATAGAGGAAATTAATGGTATAGTGGAGAATTTAAACGGCAATGTCATTTTAATGGGGGATTTCAACGAACAAGTGTATATTCCCGGCGGGGAATCTATAAGTGATAAGCTGGTAGATACCGCCATCGTCAAGCAAAAAGAGCATTTGAATACTTACGCCCTTTATAGCGATCTTCCCAATGCCCGCATCGATCGTATATACGTCAGCCGCCATATAGAAGTGGTGGACCATTTTGTAATGCCTTCAAAGACTTCTGATCATTCCATGGTTTTTGCGCTGATTTTGCACAAAAAGAACAAAAATAGAGGAATTATTTGATAATCATAGAATAATAACAACAAAAGGCATAATAATTTTCAAACGGGTGTTTTTCTGCTATCAAAGCATGATTTAATATAAAAAAGGACTGTTAGGTGATGTAAATGGGTTTTAGTAGAAATAGGTGCCGGCTTATTTTGATTTTTATAATGGTGGCCGTATGGGTGGTGCAGGCATCGGCTTCGGCTGATGGCGACAAAGTCTATATGGTTCCCATACAGGGGGAGATAACCCCTGCCATGGCCGCTTTTGTTGAAAAGCAGGTAGAATTGGCCAATGCGGAAGGTGCTAGGGGCATACTGTTTGTAATATCCACCCTGGGAGGGAGGGTGGACGCCGCCTTTAATATAAAGGAAGCCATATTGAGGTCAGAAGTGCCCACCGCTGTATATATCGCTGACAGGGCCGAGTCGGCGGGAGCTCTGATATCCATAGCCGCCGATAGCATAATAATGGCGCCGGGCAGCCATATGGGTTCAGCGGAACCAATACCTTATAGTGAAAAGAACGTAGCGGCCGTAAGCGGTGAATTCAGGAGCACAGCTGAGCTCAAAGGAAGGGATCCTCAGATTGCTGCTGGCATGGTCGACAAATCCATAGCCATACCCGGCATAAAGGGAAAGGGTTCTTTGCTGGACCTGACAGCCCAGGAGGCCATAAGGTACGGGTATGCCGATGCCATCGCCGACGATGTGAATGAGGCCCTTTCTCATCTGGGGTGGGAAGATTGGCAAATATATGAGGTGAAGCCAGATTTCAAGGTAAGGATAGCACAGTTTTTGACCCGTACAGACGTTTCATCCTTTTTGTTGCTGGGCGCCATGATAGCAATGCTTATAGAAGCTTTTGTGCCCGGGTTTGGAGTGCCAGGCATCATCGGCATTATATGCTTTGGCCTGTATCTGGGAGGGAACTTTCTGGCGGGGTACACCGAATGGTGGTCGGTGATGCTGTTTATAATAGGGCTTATTTTGTTGGCAATTGAACTGGCCGTACCCGGGTTTGGCGTATTTGGCATAACTGGAATTGCTGCCATTTTGGCAGGGCTGATATTTTCAGCTTCAGACCCTGTAAAGGGCATGATATCGGTGGGGGTAGCCTTACTGGCTGCCATTGTTGTCGTACCCATACTGTATAGAGTGTTCGGTGGGCCTCGACTGTTTAAGAAGCTGGTTTTGACCGAGCAGGTGGTGGCAAAGGACGACAATGGGCCCATGCAGCAGCCGCAGATTGCGCAGCTGGTAGGCAAGAGCGGTATCGTTATAACGGCTTTAAGGCCGGCCGGCATCGTGGAGATTGAGGGGATTAAATATGATGTGATGTCGGATGGCGAATATATTTTGCCGGGAGAGAAGGTAAAGGTTGTGGAGGCTATAGGTTCAAAGATCGTCGTTGCCAGGCTTTAAGTGCTGTGTCCATCAGCCATAAGGCCTGAGAAATATAAAAGGAGGAGATGGTAAATATGCCAGAAACGATTTTGTTTGTAATGGGTTTGATCATCGTAGTCATAATTGTGCTGGCCATAATCCTGACTTTCGTACCGCTGGGATTGTGGATTTCAGCGCTGGCAGCCGGAGTAAGGATAGGGATATTCAACCTGATAGGCATGCGGCTGAGAAGGGTTATCCCGTCCAGGATAATCAATCCCCTTATAAAAGCCACTAAAGCAGGTTTGGACCTCAGCGTTGACAAGCTGGAAGCCCATTACCTTGCGGGAGGAAATGTGGATCGGGTTGTAAACGCATTGATTGCGGCTCAGAGGGCCAATATTCCCCTGGAGTTTGAAAGGGCAGCTGCCATAGATCTGGCAGGAAGGGATGTGCTGCAGGCCGTACAAATGAGCGTAAATCCCAAGGTGATAGAGACGCCAAAGGTATCGGCGGTGGCAAAAGACGGTATTGAGGTGATTGTTAAGGCTCGAGTCACCGTGAGGGCCAATATAGACAGGCTGGTTGGCGGTGCCGGCGAGGAGACCATACTGGCCAGGGTGGGCGAAGGCATAGTTACCACAGTCGGATCCTCTGAAAGCCATAAGGAGGTGCTGGAAAACCCCGATCGCATTTCGCAGACGGTGCTCAACAAGAGCCTGCATGCCGGTACGGCGTTTGAGATACTCTCCATTGACATAGCTGACGTGGATGTGGGAAGGAATATAGGCGCTCAACTTCAAATTGATCAGGCAGAAGCCGATAAGCGCATTGCCCAGGCCAAGGCCGAGGAGAGACGTGCCATGGCCGTGGCCAAGGAACAGGAGATGCGCGCCGCTGTACAGGAAATGCGGGCTAAGGTAGTGGAAGCCGAGGCCGAAATTCCAAAGGCTATAGCCGCAGCTCTCAGGGAAGGAAAGCTGGGTGTTATGGATTATTATAATATGAAAAACATAATAGCCGATACGCAGATGAGGGATTCTATAGCCAGGATGGGGAGAGAGGATGCATCGAGCGAGGATAATAAATAGCGACCGATGCCAGGCGGGAGATGGTGATAGATGGAATTAGTGGTTACAATAATATTGTTCATTATTGGGATAATATTCAAGTTATTAGAGAAAATGGGGGATTCTAAACAAGGGACAGGGTCCGGCGTTTCGGGCAGGCCCGCGATGTCCGGAAATCTTAATAATCCGGGCCATTTGAAAGGTTATGGGAAGGTTTACCGTCAATCAGGCAATGGGGAGATACATATGTCAAGCGCCGAGAAAGGTGGGGCGATTTCGGCCGCTCAAGGAAGTGCATCCGGTGGCTATGCTTCCCAAGGAGAAGGTTTTTCCCTTGAGAGTATGGGTGGTTCCACGCTTGAGGGTAAGGGGCTGGAGGGCTTAAAGGATACGCCGTATGATAATAAGGTTAAGGCTGTACAGCTGGAGATTATACCGTCTGGCACAAGGCGCCATGCGCTTTCCTTTAGCCGCCACGATATAATAAACGGCATTATAATGTCTGAGCTGTTACATCCCCCTAAGGCTTTGAGGAGAAGGATGAGGTACTGAATCTTGCTCTCAGAAAAACTAGAATGTTTCATACATTCTAGTTTTTCTTTTTTTTGCATATTATGTTGTATCGAGGTTGTGTATTGAGGGAGGGATTGCTGTGCGAAAAAAGCTAAGGGAAGTCAAGACTGCAGTTTCTGAAATGTTTGAACTTCCAAAGGATATAATGTTAAATCTGCCCAGGATCAGCATGATCGGCAATAATCAGATGCTAGTGGAAAACCATAGAGGGGTAATAGAATATACCCCCGAGAAAATACGGCTTAACTCAACCATTGGGGTGATCCGGGTTGAAGGGGAGGATATGGACCTTAAGAATATAGCGGCCGATGATGTAATGATAACGGGCCAGATAAAGCGGGTGGAATTTTAAGGGCCGGGGTGAAAGGCGTTGCTCATTTTAAAAGTGTGGAACTACATTGTCGGCTATCTAATCATAAAGGTAGATGGCCTTTCCCTGGAAAAGTTTATCAATCTAGCCGTAAACAATGGAATATTCCTATGGGGGATAAAGCGTTCGGGCTATACCTCCATGACCGCTTGCATAAGCATTGGCGGTTTTAAAAGGCTGAAGGGCATCGTTCGAAAGGTAAGGTGCAGGGTAAGGATAGTGGATAAAAGGGGATTGCCCTTCTTGCTGCTTGGGCTTCGCCGCAGGAAGATGCTGCTGGTGGGGCTTTTGGCATTTTTGATCATATTGTACGGCCTTTCTTCCTTTATTTGGACGGTAGAGGTGGAAGGGAACGCCAAAGTGCCGGAGGAGAAGCTGCTTGATGTTCTAGCCAAGTACGGAATCAAGCCGGGAGCCTTCAAAAAAGGTCTGGACATCTCTGCAATCGAAAACAGGTTGATCATAGATGTGCCCGATATTTGGTGGGCCAGCATCCAGCTTAAGGGTACCAAGGCTATAGTGAAGGTGGTGGAGGCGGTACAGCCTCCTCCTATGGTAGACAAAAATATCCCCTGCAATATCGTGGCCAGCAAGGATGGGATTATTTATGAGATGGTGGTGCTTGAAGGCCGACCCATGGTAAAAGAAGGCGATACGGTGAAAAAAGGTCAGCTTCTGGTAAGTGGCGTTATCGAGGATCCCGAAACCAAGACCACCCGTTTGGTACACGCCATGGCGCAGGTTACCGCCCGCACCTGGTATGAAGGCCAGGCCGTCTGTTACCTGGATAAAGGCCTTACGCGGCGGACGGGTAGAAAGGTAGTTCACAGGTTTATTGACATAGGTAGATGGGTTGTGGAGTATCAAAAAGAGGACATCCCTTTCAAGCACTACGAGATGGAGGAAAAGAGGGTGCCCTTTTTCGGGGAAGGGCGATTCTTCCCCGTTACCATGGTAGTGAGGGAGTATTATGAAGTTGAAATGCTGCCTGCCAGCGCATCGCTGCAGCAGCTAAAAGAGATTGCACAAAGAAAGGCAGAGGAGGATGTAAACAAAAAAATACCGTCAAACACCAAAATTGTTGACAAACGGGTGAAATACGATATGATAGAAGGTAAGGGAGTAAAAGCTACAGTATATGTAGAGGTATTGGAAGATATAGCGCTGGAACAAAAGATTACAGTTGAGTAGGAGGATTGTTTGATTGGAAAGCTTTAGAATAGAAAAGACCTTAGAAATTGATAGCATGGAAAAGCTACGCGCTCTTTTTGGCAATTTCGATGAAAATATAGAAGTCATAGAAGAGGAAACAGGGGTTAGGATAGTAACCCGAGGGACCAATGTGGTCATAATGGGCAAACCACAGCAAGTGGAAATGGCTTATACGGTCATGACAAGGCTGCTCGGTATAATAGATAAGGGAGAAGCTGTTGACAAGGCCCAGGTCAGATATGCCATACAGCTGGTGGCTGAAGGCCAGGAGGGCCTTATAGAGGACTTAACCTCCGATGTGATATGTTTGACTTACAAGGGCAAGCAGGTCCGCAGCAAGACCCTCGGCCAAAAGCGCTATGTCACCGCTATTGCCCACAACGACATCGTCTTTGGAATAGGCCCTGCGGGAACGGGTAAAACCTATCTGGCCATGGCCATGGCTGTAACGGCTTATAAGAATCGAGAGGTGGGGCGCATCATATTGACACGGCCTGCGGTGGAAGCGGGGGAGAAGTTGGGCTTTTTGCCGGGAGACCTGCAAAACAAGGTGGATCCCTACCTTAGGCCTTTGTACGATGCGCTGTATGACTTGATTGGGTTGGAAAACTATTTAAAGTTGGTGGAACGAGGGGTTATTGAAGTGGCCCCGCTTGCATATATGAGAGGACGCACTCTGGAAGATTCATTCATCATACTGGATGAGGCTCAAAATACCACATCCGAGCAGATGAAGATGTTTTTGACAAGGATAGGTATGGGATCCAAGGCCGTCATTACCGGGGACATTACGCAGATAGATTTGCCGCGGGGCAAAAAGTCGGGCCTCGTGGAGGCCATACAGGTATTACAGGGCATAAAAGGGATAGAATTCGTGTTTTTGACGCAACAGGATGTGGTTCGCCATGAGCTGGTCATGAAGATCGTTCAGGCATACGAGAGGTTTTACTCTGGAAAAGGGGGAGCCGAACAGGAGGATTCCCGTGAGTTCAATAGTAACAGGTAGGAACAGGGGAACACAAGTTCCATTATTGAGGGCGTCTTTTTTTAAGGGAGCCCATGCAGGGCTGCTGTTGAAAATTGCAATAGGGGTAGTGGCATATGTCAGCGTGTTTGCCATCATATTGGCTGCCATTTCCCCTCGAAGGTATGATTTGAAGGTGGGGGATATCGCCACCGAATCCATCCGGGCTCCTCGAGATGTGGAAAACAAGATTGCCACCCAGCGAAGGATTGAACAGGCCAGGCAGAGCGTTGCTCCGATATATAGGCTAAATCAAAATGTGCAAACGGAGATCGTCGAAGAGGTCAATGAGATATTTGAGGAGATAAGGATAGTCCGAAGCCTTGCCGAGCAGAGGCTTAAAGAATGGGAAGAGAAACAAAGGGCAGCTTTATCGCAACAGCAATTGCAGGAGGAAGAAGCGACGCAGGAAGACGGGATTCAGCAAGGTGAACAGGACGGCCAAGCTGAGGAAGCCAGACAGGAAGAGGTATATGATGGTGTACAAGGGGAAATAGATTACCAGCAGGTGTTTGACAAGCAGTTTCTGGAACAGCTTAAAGACCACATCAGGGTTCAACTATCCAACGATGAGCTGCTTGCCTGCATCACCGCAGACGAGGCCGAAATTTCTCAGCTTCAGGAATACTTGATAGAAATGTTGACCAGCTTGCTGGACTTAAAGATAAAAGAAGATAATCTGCTGGAGGCCAAAAACACGCTGAGAAATGAGATGTTGACGCGGCCTATTTCCAGCGAATTACGCCTGGTAGGGACTACCATTGGACTTATCCTTCTTAAGCCCAATATGATATATGATGAGGAGGCAACGGAGGCCGAGAGAGAAAAGGCAGCCCGAAGCGTTGAAAAGGTAATTTATAAAAAGGGACAGTACATCGTCCAGGATGGACAACCAGTCACCGAAGAGCAAATTGCCATGCTCAAAGAGCTGGGCCTTCTCAAGGATGAACCTTTTGACGTACCGCTGGTGGTAGGGCTAGGGCTGTTAATACTGGCGCTGGAAATTGGTGGGGCATTCTACATCCACCATTTTGAAAAGGAACTGACCAATCAGCATCATATGTTCATTCTGATTATCCTGGTGGTGTGTCTAACGCTGGGAGTAAGCTATGGAATGTCGGTGGTAAACCAGTATCTTATGCCTGTTGCCTTAGCTGCCCTGTTGCTTACCGTATTGATGAAGCCCAGAATTGCCTTTTTTGTTAACGTTATTTTATCTATACTGGTAGGTATAATGACGAGAGGCCAGGCGGGCGTGATGGTTGCAGGACTGCTGGGAGGGATGATGGGCATATTCATAGCCCATAGATCCCAGCAGAGGAATGGCTTATTTTTGGCGGGGCTGGGGGCTAGTGCCGCTAGCATGCTGACTGCAGCGGCGTATGAGCTGATAGTGTCGGGTAGCTGGAGGGCTGCCTTGCGCTCTTCTCTATGGAGCGGCGGAAGCGGCGTATTGGCCGCGGTTCTGGCGGTGGGGACGTTGCCGGTCTGGGAAAACGTATTTGGCATTATAACCCCCATAAGGATGATAGAGCTTTCCAATCCCAATCATCCGCTGCTGAAACGCCTGTTGAGAGAAGCGCCTGGGACCTATCACCACAGCATAATAGTGGCCAATCTCGCCGAAAGTGCGGCACAGGCGGTGGGTGCCAATGGGTTGCTGGCAAGGGTAGGCGCTTATTATCATGACGTGGGGAAGCTCATAAGGCCCTATTATTTTAAAGAAAACCAGATTACCTCCGAAAATCCGCACGATAAATTGAACCCCACATTGAGCACCAACATCATCACAGCTCATACTAAAGATGGGGTCAAGCTAGCACAAAAGTACAGGATCCCAAAGGTGATACAGGATTTTATACTGCAGCATCATGGCACCACGCCGGTAATATACTTTTATCACAAGGCCAAGAATAATAACAAGGATGTCAAGCTGGATGATTTCCGCTATACGGGACCTAAACCCCAAACCCCTGAAACGGCTATAGTGATGTTGGCCGACACCGTGGAGGCGGCGGTAAGGACCTTGCCCGATCCCGCTCCTGGGAAGGTGGAGGGTTTGATACGTAAGCTCATAAAGGAGAAGGTGGAGGACGGGCAGTTGGACGAGTGCCATATGACGCTTAAAGACCTGGACTTAATTGCTACAGCCTTCAAAGATGTGCTGTGCGGCATATTTCATGAACGCGTTGAGTACCCTGATGTAGACTTAAAAGGAGAGCAGGATGAAGGTCATGACGGTGGAGATTAACAACTCACAGGATAAAATAGAGGTTGTACCGGAGATAGAAAGGCTTATAGAGGAGTGCGTATCCGAAACCCTGAAGATGGAAGGAGTAGATATTCCTGTCGAAGTGAGCGTACTGCTGGTGGACGACCATCAAATCCATCAGCTCAACAGCCAGTATAGAGGGGTGGATGCCCCCACAGATGTGCTGTCCTTTCCCATGGTGGAGTTTGAAAGTAATGGACAAGGCCGCGATTTGCGGGCCGTGCTCAACGCTGCAAGGCATGGTGATCAGGCTGTGCTCCTGGGGGATATAGTACTCTCGCTGGAAAGGGCGCAGCAACAAGCCCGGGAATATGGCCACAGCTTTTTCAGGGAAGTGGGTTATCTAGTAGTACACGGGATGCTGCACCTTTTGGGGTATGACCACGAGCAGGAGGAGCAGCGGCTTAGGATGCGCCAGAAGGAAGAAAGGGTTATGGAGGCATTGGGCCTTCAACGGGACGTATAGGGCTCCGAAGTAAGTAAGGTGACATTCGCACACAGGGATGTGGGGATGTAGCCAAGATGAAATCCAGAAACATAGTTGACAGCTTTAACAACGCCATAAAAGGCATCATATATGGGTTTAAGACCGAGCGAAACGTAAAGATACACTTTGTCATTGCCGTATTGGTGCTGATTGCTGCAGTTCTGGCTGACCTCTCCAAGCTAGAGGTTGTATTGCTGTTCATCACCATAGCCGTGGTGATAGCCGCTGAGCTTTTCAACACGGCCATAGAGCGCTTGATAGATATGGTACATCCCGATTATCATCCTTTAGCAGAGGTTTCCAAGAATATGGCGGCCGGCGCGGTATTGGTGACCGCCGTAGGGGCTATGATGGTGGGGTATATCATATTTTACAACAGGATTGATTCGCTTTCGCTGGCCTTTGTGCGCAGAATCAAAAATGCGCCCATACACGTCACCGTCATTAGCCTCATAATAATAATGCTCATAGTGATAATGCTGAAATCATTCAATTTTAAGGGCAATTTTTTAAAAGGAGGCATGCCCAGCGGGCATAGCGCCCTGGCGTTTTCGCTGTTTACTTCCATAACTCTGCTCAGCAAAAGCGCTCTTATATCCTCCCTTGCTATGTTGATGGCACTCATGGTCATACACAGCAGGTATGAGGCGGGGATCCATACCCTCACCGAGATAATAGTAGGCGCTTTTTTGGGCATGCTGCTTACTGTGATAATTTTTGAGCTGTTCCAGATTGTAACCTGATGGGAGGAATATGGTGTGACCGATAGTAAGGTGCGGCATCTGGTGGAGGAAGCCTTCAAAGCCAAGGAAAGGGCATATGCGCCTTACTCCAATTTCAGGGTGGGGGCTGCCCTGCTGGCGGAAGATGGCTCGGTTTATACCGGATGTAACGTGGAAAACGCCAGCTATGGTGCTACCTGCTGTGCCGAAAGGGTAGCCATATTTTCGGCTGTAGCTGATGGCAAGCGCAGCTTTAAAGCCATAGCGGTGGTATCGGATCACGAAGGCTTTACATTTCCTTGCGGAATATGCCGCCAGGTCATGTTGGAGTTCGATATCCCTACAGTGATCGTAGCGGATAGCAGCGGGGCGTATCGAGAGTATGCTCTGAAGGACCTTATACCCAACGGTTTTAAGAAGTCAGCTGTGCGAGAAGGAGAGTGATGGGCTGTTGTCTCAAGGATTTCGTTCGGGGTTTGTTGCCATCGTGGGCAGGCCCAACGTGGGCAAGTCCACCCTTATGAATAGCATGGTAGGAGAAAAGATATCCATAATTTCGGATAAACCTCAGACCACCCGCAATCGCATACAGTGCGTGCTCACCCGAGCCAACTATCAGATCATCTTCATCGATACGCCGGGGCTTCACAAGCCTAAGAATAAGCTGGGGGAGTACATGGTACAGGTGGCCAAGGGCGCGCTGGAGGAAGTGGATGTAGTGCTGTTTATGGTGGATATATGGGAGGGCATAGGAGGTGGAGACAGATTTATAGCTGAGGAGTTGAAGAAAGTTGAGACGCCCGTCATCCTGGTAGCCAACAAGGTGGACAGGGTTAAATCTGTGGAGAACGCTGAGAAGATGGCTCAAGAGTTATGCCATGGAGGCGGCTTCGATGAGGTGATACTGGTTTCGGCGCTGAATGGCACTAACCTGGATAAGCTGGAAAATACCATAGCGTCTTACCTGCCCGAGGGGCCCAAATATTACCCCGATGACATGGTCACCGACCAGCCTGAGCGATTTGTGGTGGCAGAGCTGATAAGGGAAAAGGCCCTTGAGTTGCTGGAAGAGGAGGTGCCCCACGGCATAGGGGTTGAAGTTACTGCCTTCAAAGAGCGCGAGGATAAGAACATAATAGATATATATGCTACAATATACTGTGAGAAGAAGAGCCACAAGGGCATAGTAATAGGCAAAGGCGGTTCCATGCTGCGCGAGATAGGTAGCCGGGCCAGGCGCGATATTGAACGCCTGCTAGGAGTACACGTGTACCTCGAGTTGTGGGTCAAGGTAAGGGAAAACTGGAGAAACAACATCGTCGATTTAAAAAATTTAGGTTATGATTGACGCAATCGGATTATTTTACATGGAATATGGGTCAAGTATGGCGGAAACCCTAATAAATGTAATAAATATATTTTATACAGACAGGGGGTTTATAATATATGATAGATTTTTTATGGAATCTGTTTGAAAAGACCGGCTCGGTAAGCAGCTATCTGCTTTATAAAGCCGTGCAACGGGTTGAGGGGGAACGCTATCTTGACCCATCGGTGAGCAATTCGGGAGAGGAGGAAAAGGTATATCAAGTTGGGAAGGAATAGGGAATCATGAATATTGTACGTACCCAAGGCGTGGTTTTGAGATATACGAATTTTAAAGAAGCTGATAGGATGCTTACGGTTTTTTCACCCGAGAGGGGTAAGATGCAGGTGCTGGCAAGGGGGTGCCGTAAGCCCAGCAGCCGGCTTCTGGCAGCCAGCCAGGTTTTCTGTTACGCCGATTACGTCTTTATAAAGTCCAAAGAAATTTATATCGCTACTCAGGCCGAGATCAAGAACTCCTTTTACAATATCCGCACTGACGTAGAAAGGCTTGCCTACGGGACGTATATTCTGAACCTGACCGAAGAGGCGGTGAATTATGAGGAGGGTAATTTCCGCCTCTTTTATATGTTGTTGCATACATTGTCCCATCTGGCATATGGGGAAGTCAGCCCTGAGGACATAACTCATATATTCGAGCTTAAGCTGATTGACGTGCTTGGCTACCGCCCGGTGCTCGACAGGTGCCTGGTATGCGGCCAAAGGCCAGAAAGCAATCCTTTATTTTTTGGCATTACCGAAGGCGGAATCATATGTCCTCAATGCAATAACGACATAAAAAATGGATACACTATCCATAGGAACACCCTGCAAACCATTAGGTATATACTGGATGTGGACATAAGACGTCTGGGGGGACTGAAGTTTTCGCAGCAGGTAAGGGACGAACTGGACACCATTTTGTGGCATTATTTGAGCCACAGGCTGGAAAAGACCATAAAGGCCAGGCGGTTTATAGAGCAGATAAAATGTGGCGGGTGAGCGTTTATTATATGCTTTGGCCTTACATTATTGAAGTAAAAAGTCAAAAAGGATATTGACGAAAAAGATAAATTTGGTATAAGATAAAGCAGGATAATGCGCAAAAACGTAAAGGTATGGAAAAAGATATCAGGGGTTTAAGGGATTGTTATAACCTGAAGCCCAATGGTGAAATTAGATAAATGATAAAATTTATACATAGAACAGGAGGAAAACGCATGAAGAAATACGTCTATCTCTTCAGTGAAGGCAATGCCAATATGAGGGAACTGCTGGGCGGTAAGGGTGCCAATCTTGCCGAGATGACCAACCTTGGCTTACCTGTCCCACCGGGATTTACTGTAACCACTGAGGCCTGTACGCGATATTATCAGGATGGGCAGGTCATAGCTCCTGAGATCGAGGAGCAGATATATGAGGCCATGGAAAAAGTGGAGAAGATAGTTGGTAAAAAGTTTGGCGACATCAACAATCCTTTCCTGGTATCGGTTCGTTCGGGCGCCAGGGTGTCCATGCCCGGAATGATGGATACCATTTTGAACCTTGGGCTCAACGATGTGGCTGTAGAAGGATTGGCCAGGCAGACCAACAACGAGAGGTTTGCATATGACAGCTACAGGCGATTCATTCAGATGTTTTCCGATGTGGTAATGGGCATAGACAAGAACAAGTTCGAAAAGATACTGGATGAAGTGAAGGAGAAGAAGGGAGTAAAGCACGACGTTGAGCTTACAGCGGAAGACCTCAAAGAGGTGGTAAAGCGTTTCAAAGAGCTATACAAGCAGGAGATGGGCGTGGAATTCCCGCAGGATCCCAAGGTTCAGCTATTGGAAGCCGTCAAAGCGGTGTTCCGTTCATGGAACAATCCAAGGGCTATCGTTTACAGGCGCATGAACGATATACCGTCCGACTGGGGTACTGCTGTTAACGTCCAGGCGATGGTGTTTGGTAACATGGGCAATGACTCCGGAACCGGTGTTGCCTTTACAAGGAACCCGGCAACCGGCGAGAAGAAGATATATGGCGAATTTTTGATGAATGCCCAGGGAGAAGACGTTGTGGCTGGCATCAGAACGCCTGAGCCCCTTGATAAGCTGAGAGAGACCATGCCCGAAATATACGAGCAGTTCGTCCAAATTGCCGAAAAACTGGAAAAGCATTATAGGGACATGCAGGATATGGAGTTTACCATTGAGCGCGGCAAATTGTACATGCTTCAGACGCGCAGCGGAAAGAGAACGGCCGCAGCTGCCCTGAAGATAGCTGTGGATATGGTAGCCGAAGGGCTCATTACCAAGGAGGAGGCCATTTTAAGGGTTGACCCCAAGCAGCTGGATGCACTGCTGCATCCCACATTTGATCCAGAAGCTTTGAAGAAAGCCAAACCCATTGCAAAAGGGCTTCCTGCTTCGCCTGGGGCTGCCACAGGGCAGGTGTACTTTACCGCTGAGGAGGCTGTGAAGGCAGCAAAAGAGGGTAAGAAGGTAATACTGGTCAGGGCTGAGACCTCGCCGGAAGACATCGAAGGCATGTATGCCGCTCAGGGCATATTGACGGCGCGCGGCGGTATGACTTCCCATGCAGCTGTAGTGGCTCGTGGCATCGGTACCTGCTGCGTAGCGGGTTGCGAGCAGATCAGGATCAACGAAGAGGGCAAGTATTTTACCGTTGGCGACAAGGTATTTAAAGAGGGTGACTATATCTCCCTGGATGGGAATACCGGATATGTATATGGAGAGGCGCTGCCCACGCAGGAGCCCTCTCTGACAGGGGATTTTGCTACCCTTATGGAATGGGCCGACCAGGTAAGGACGCTGAAAGTGAGGGCCAACGCAGATACCCCCAGAGATGCCGCTCAGGCGTTGAAATTTGGAGCTGAAGGGATTGGGCTGTGCCGCACAGAGCACATGTTCTTTGACGAAGACAGAATCCCCGCTGTGAGGGAGATGATCGTCGCCCGAACTGAGGAGGAGAGAAGAAGGGCGCTTGAAAAGCTGCTGCCAATGCAGAAGAACGATTTCAAAGCCATATACGAGGTAATGGCGGGCAAGCCGGTAACCATCAGGTTGTTGGATCCGCCACTGCATGAATTCCTGCCCCACGACGATGAGGATATCCGAGACCTTGCAGAGCAGATGGGTATCTCTTTTGAAGAGCTAAAGGCTACGGTGGTCAAGCTGCAGGAGTTCAACCCAATGCTGGGCCATCGCGGATGCCGTCTGGCCGTTACCTATCCTGAAATAGCCGAGATGCAGACCAGGGCCATTATAGAGGCTGCCATAGAGGTCATGCAGGAGAAGGGCAATACCATATTGCCTGAGATCATGATACCCCTGGTAGGCGAAGCCAAAGAGCTCAAATTCGTAAAGGATGTAGTGGTCAGGACGGCTGAGCAGGTCATGAAGGAAAAAGGCGTAAAGATTGAATACAAGGTCGGAACCATGATTGAGGTGCCCAGAGCTGCTTTGACTGCCGATGAGATTGCGAAAGAAGCCGAGTTCTTCTCCTTTGGTACCAATGACCTGACGCAGATGACCTTTGGCTTCTCGAGGGACGATGCCGGCAAGTTCCTAGAGGAGTATTACAAGAAGAACATCTTCGAGAGCGATCCCTTTGCCAAGCTAGACCAGGTGGGTGTGGGCAAGCTCATGAAGATGGCGGTTGAACTGGGCAGAAGCACAAGGCCTGATATAAAGATGGGCATATGCGGTGAGCATGGTGGCGATCCGAGCTCGGTTGAGTTCTGCCATCGCATCGGTTTGGACTACGTTTCCTGCTCGCCCTACAGGGTGCCCATCGCTCGACTGGCTGCGGCACAGGCAAAGCTGAGGGAGAACAAGTAGGCTGAAATATCAAATATCAAAGGAAAAAGCATGGGGTTTGGCCCCATGCTTTTTTATTGCATTCTGGCACAAAACAGTACCCAGCGGCTATCGATTAATTTCTGACAGCCGTTAATTTGAGGAGGATATCGGGTATATATGTTGTATATATAATATTAGGGAAGAAAAAATTTTGATTTTTTAAGAAGGATGTCGAGATTTTATGATCAGGCAGCGGATTGAAGAGCTGGAGGAAAAGGTCCTTTCACCCTACGCTTGTCTCAGCAGTAGAACAAAGGGAAGGCGGTATCCGCTGGAAAAATGTCAAATACGGACCGAGTTTCAACGAGATCGAGACAGAATACTTCACTGTAAATCCTTCCGCCGATTGAAGCACAAAACCCAGGTGTTTATAGCGCCAGAAGGCGACCATTACAGGACGCGGCTTACCCATACCCTGGAAGTGGCTCAGATTGCGCGCACCATTTCCAGGGCTTTAAGGCTCAATGAAGACCTCACCGAGGCCATAGCGCTGGGGCACGACCTGGGGCATACCCCCTTTGGACACATAGGCGAAAGGTTTTTGAACAGCGTGAGCAGCAACGGCTTCAAGCACAACCTTCACAGCCTGAGGGTGGTGGATGTCCTGGAGGGTCAGAATGGGCTTAACCTCACCTGGGAGGTAAGGGACGGGATCGTGAACCACACCATGTCCAGCAAGCCGCCCGCCACCCTTGAAGGCCAGGTGGTGAGGATAAGCGATCGAATTGCCTATATAAACCACGACATCGATGATGCTATAAGGGCCGGTATCATTACCATGGATGACCTGCCCAAGGATTGCATTGAGGTTTTGGGCAGTACTCATGGAGAGAGGATCAACACCATGATACTGGACGTGATTGAAAACAGCATGGATAGGCCGGCCATAAACATGAGCCAAGAGGTAAGCCAGGCCACCGAAAAGCTGAGGTCTTTCATGTTTGAAAGAGTGTATATGGGCTATGTGGCCCAAAAGCAGGAAGAAAAAGCCAGGTACGTGCTTGAAAATCTGTATGACTATTTTATGAAGCACCCCGATGCTCTACCGGCCGAGTATCGTTCCCATATAGAGGCATATGGCATAGAACAGGTGGTGTGCGACTATATAGCCGGTATGACCGATCGCTACGCCCTCAGGATGTTCTATAACCTGTTTATACCTTTGGGATGTTGAAGATGGCGTATAAAATTTATGGGAAAAGTTGAGAATACTAAAGATAGGATATATGCCTGGCGAGAGAGAAAGGCAAAAAAATAAAAAGTAAAGAAGGAATTTTGGTCTTAATGTCGAATATATACATCCTATTTGAACGCTTTTGAGCCTCCTTAAAAAATTTTATAAAATTTAAAGAGGAAAATCAAGAGCTATGTCGAATATATCTTAGGTTAGGTGAAGAGAGAATGACAACATTTCTCCCCGACGAGTGGATTGATGAGGTGAGGGAGAGGAACGATATAGTAGATGTAATTTCGGAATATGTGCTTTTGAAACCCCAAGGGAAGGGTTTTTTTGGACTATGCCCTTTCCACGCTGAAAAGACCCCCTCATTCCATGTCAATCCCGAAAAGCAGCTTTATCACTGCTTTGGATGCGGTGCGGGGGGCAATGTCTTTACCTTTATAATGGCCATGGAAAAGCTGGACTTTGTGGAAGCGGTAAAGCTCCTGGCAGAAAGAGCAGGAATGGCATTACCCCAGACCACACAGGCAGAAGAGTTCATAAGGTCCAGAAGCAGGAGGGAGAGGATATATCAGCTAAATCGCGAGGTTGCTAAATATTACCATAGAATGTTGTTTTCGCCTGAGGGAGGACAAGCGCTTTCTTACCTGAAATCCCGAGGGGTGGACTTAAATACCATCAGAAGATTCGGTATAGGTTATGCGCCTGATGGCTGGGAAAACGCAAAGCGGCATTTATTAGAGCTAGGTTTTGAGGAGGAACTTCTCGTTGAGTCGGGCATAGTAGTGTCCAACAAGGGAAAGACTTACGACCGTTTTCGGCATCGGGTGATTTTTCCCATCATCAAGCCCAGAGGGCTAGTGGTGGGGTTTGGTGGGAGGGTGCTTGACGATTCCCTTCCCAAATATCTAAATTCGCCCGATAGCCCTGTGTTCCAAAAGAGCAACACCTTGTTTGGTTTAAACCTCATCAAGCCAGGGTCTTCACCGGATTACATCATCATAGCAGAAGGATATATGGATGTGGTGACCCTCCATCAGTATGGCTTCAAAAATGCGGTAGCATCGCTAGGAACGTCGCTGACTCAGCAGCAGGCAAAGCTCATAAGGCGGTACACTCAACAGGTATATATAGCTTACGATGGCGACACCGCAGGGCAGAAGGCTACTCTGAGGGGGCTTGACATACTTCAGGATGCAGGGCTAAGGGTGAAGGTGATTCTGTTTCCCGAGGACATGGACCCCGATGAGGTCTTGAGAAAATATGGTGCCGAGTTCTTTAAAAAGCTTATGGATAAGGCTGTATCACTGGTGGATTACAAGCTGGACAGATTGCGCAGCCAGTATGACCTGGATACTCCTGAAGGAAGAGCAAGATACGCTACGGAAGCTGCTAGGATATTGATACAGGTGCCAAATTTGCTGGAGCGGGATGTCCATATACAGCGGTTGCAAGCCCAGACAGGGTTTTCTTCCAGGCTCTTGTACCAGCAAATTGCTCAGCTGGAGAGCTCGGCACAAAGGGAAAGTGTAAAAAGGCGTTTAGTTGGTAATAATAGGTATGTCGGCAAGATGGGTGCTGAGAGGGAGTCCGTGCCTGCCCACATAAAAGCCGAAAGGTACCTGTCGAACTTGATGGCCAGCAGCGATTGGTTGGCCAAAAAAATAGTGGGAAAAGTTAAAGAAGAGTACTTTGAGGAAGCCATAAATAGGGAGATTTATGGCATAGTGGTTGAGCTCCTTGAGTCAGGTAAGGAAGTCAGCGTTCCTCAGGTTCTAAGCTGTGTGCAAGATCAGGATAAAATACAGCAAATGGTTGAAATATTTGAACAACCGTTGGAGTACGATAATATTGATAAACTTATTTCGGATTGTATAGATGAGATGATGTACCGCCATTTGGAAAAGCGCAGGCAGGAGATAGTGGGATTAATCAGGAAGATGGAACAGGAGGGGAAACAGGAGACCGATACCTATAGGGCTCTGCTAAGCGAGATGGCTGTGTTGACCAAAAAGGTCAGGGCAAGTCGACACGGAAAGGAGGGAATATTATGAAAAACGAAGAGAGCAAGCAAAAAAATGACAAGCTGATAAAGATAAAAGAGCTGATCGAAAAGGGAAAAGAAAAGGGAGTTTTGACCTACAAGGAAATCATGGATGTGCTAGAAGACGTTGACCTGGATCCCGAACAGATCGAAAAGATATACGACACTCTGGAATCCCTGGGTATAGACGTACTGGATGAAGAAGTAGTACCAGAGGACATAAATCCCGAAGAGGATTTGGACCTTAGCCTTCCTGAAGGCGTTAGCATAGATGACCCCGTGAGGATGTACCTTAAGGAAATAGGAAAAGTGCCTTTGCTTACTGCAGAGGAGGAGATAGAGCTTGCCAAGAGGATGGAGCAGGGGGATGAAGAGGCAAAGAGAAGGCTCATAGAGGCCAACCTTCGACTGGTGGTCAGCATTGCAAAGCGATATGTGGGCCGAGGAATGCTTTTCCTGGATCTCATACAGGAAGGCAATCTGGGCCTCATAAAAGCTGTAGAGAAATTCGACTACAGAAAGGGTTATAAGTTCAGCACTTACGCTACATGGTGGATCCGCCAGGCTATAACCAGAGCTATAGCTGACCAGGCCAGGACCATAAGGATTCCGGTGCACATGGTTGAGACCATCAATAAGCTCATCAGGGTTTCGCGGCAGCTCCTTCAGGAATACGGCCGTGAGCCTCAGCCCGAAGAGATTGCACGGGAGATGGGCATCTCGGAGGAAAAGGTGAGGGAGATTCTAAAAATAGCTCAGGAGCCCATTTCGCTTGAGACCCCCATAGGAGAAGAGGAGGATAGCCACCTGGGAGACTTCATCCCCGACGAGGATGCTCCAGCGCCTGCAGAAGCAGCAGCCTATAACTTGTTAAAAGAGCAGCTTAAGGAAGTGCTGGATACTTTAACGCCTAGAGAAGAAAAGGTATTGAGGCTGAGGTTTGGTCTGGATGACGGCAGAGCGAGGACGCTGGAGGAAGTAGGCAGGGAGTTCAACGTTACCAGGGAGAGGATCCGTCAGATTGAAGCCAAGGCCTTGAGAAAGCTAAGGCATCCCAGCAGAAGCAAGAAGCTAAAGGATTTCCTAGACTAAGGGTTCAGCATCTCTTAATATAAAAGGAGGTGCTGAATCCTTCTTTATTTTGAGAGGCGAAATTAGAAAAGTTTAGTTTAAATAAATGCAACACCTAAAGGATAATAGAACCGTAGTGAGAAATCTGTATGATATAGATATCCAACAACTACCCAGCATGCAGGAGAGCTCACCATGGTTCGATGCTCTGATTTGCCTATAGGATTTTCTCCCCTATTGACTGAATAAGGTGATTACGCTATAATATTATTTGTAATTGCGTTTTTGTGGGCCTTTAGCTCAGCGGTCAGAGCAGCCGGCTCATAACCGGTTGGTCCGGGGTTCGAATCCCTGAAGGCCCACCATTTTATTTATATGGCGATATGGCGCCTATACAAGTTCAGTGCTTAACTATATTTGCTATGGTGTGGCTGATAAAAGGATTGTTGGGGTGCTAACCATATTTGGCCGTAACGTTGGCCAATGGAGCTTGGATGGTTATAATAGATTATGAAGGCAAAAGATGTCTTTTTGTCGTAAACAACAACGCCGGATAAAAACGGTGTTTTTTTGTTTAAGGTGATGGAATGCGGTTGAAAGGAAGATTGCTCAGCGTTGCCGAGATGGTGCCACCGTCAAGGTGCGTCGTGGATGTTGGAACTGATCACGGAAAGCTTCCCGTTTGGTTGGTCAAGAGAGGCATTGCAGAGAGTGCCATTGTAACCGATATAAGTGCTGCTTCGCTCAAAAAAGCAGAAGCCCTTATAAGGGCCCATGGATTGGAAGACATGATCGAGGCAAGGGTGGGAGATGGGCTATCGGTCATACATCCTGGCGAAGCCGATACGGTGATCATAGCTGGAGTGGGTGGGGTACTGATAAGGGACATTTTGAAGAGTGCTCCACAGGTTACATCCACCGTTAAAACCTTTGTGCTGCAGCCCATGAAAAGCCAAGGGCTGCTGCGAAAATGGTTGGTCGATAATGGATATGCTATAGTGGATGAGTCATTGACGCGCGAAAAGGACAAGTTCTACGAGGTAATGGTAGCCCAGCAGGGCAAGCAGCACATCCCTCATGATGTGTATTATGATATAGGGTATATGCTCATAAAAAAGCAGCACCCGTTGCTGAAGGAGTTTATAGAGTACAAGATGGCCAAGACGGCAGCCATCATAGAGCAGCTTGAATCCCGGGGAACGCCTGATTCTAAAAAAGAGCTTGAAGAATTTAAGCGCAAACTTGAGGATTATAAGGGGGTTTACCTATGGCTCACACGGTGCAACAGGTGGTAAAGGTTATGGAGGAGATAGCTCCTCCTTACCTGGCTGAGGAATGGGACAACGTAGGCCTTCTGGTAGGCAGGATGCAGGACAGCGTTCAGAGGGTCATGGTGTGCCTGGACGTGACCGAGGCCATAGTCCATGAGGCCATACAAAAAGGAGTGGACATGATCGTCTCGCATCACCCAGTTATATTTGAAAAGCTAAAGAGCCTGCGCGGCGATACTGGCAGGGAACGCCTGCTATATCTTCTTGTTGGCAACAACATAGCGGTCTACTGTGCCCATACCAATCTAGATAAAGCCGCCGGCGGAGTGGATGATGTTTTGGCCGCGCGCTTAGGGCTTCAGGATGTCAGGGTCTTGAGCGCTGACCAACGGGATAAGCTGTACAAGGTAGTGGTGTTTATTCCCAAAGGCCACGAGGATGCCGTGATGGATGCCATGGCCCGGGCGGGTGCAGGATGGATAGGCAATTACAGCCATTGCACCTTTCAGATTGACGGGACGGGTACATTTATGCCCCTTGAGGGCACAAATCCTTATATCGGTCAGCAGGGGCGCCTAGAGAAGGTGCATGAGGTCCGGCTGGAGACGGTGGTCCTGTCAAACCAGCTGGACAGGGTCATCCAAGCCATGCTCCAGGTTCACCCTTATGAAGAAGTGGCTTATGACGTATATCCATTGGCCAACCGGGTCAAGAAGCATGGCTTTGGGAGGATTGGGAGGCTGGCGCACAGGATGACTTTTGAAGAATTCATAGGGAAGGTGTGTGACGATTTAGGAGTTTCAAGCCTTCAAGTGGCAGGATGGGTTGACGACGAAGTAGAGGTGGTGGCCACTTGCGCCGGTTCGGGTGGCAGCTTGATAAACAAGGCGTATTGCAGCGGTGCTCAGGTCTTTTTGACGGGAGAGCTGAAATATCACGATGCCCAGGCTGCAGCGGAGCTGGGCATGGCTACCATAGCTGCAGGGCATTATGCCACCGAGGTCTTTGTCGTGAAGGAGTTAGTTTCTCGTTTACAAAAATCTTTTGATGCTTTACAATATGACATAGAGGTATTTGCTGCAGAAACCATGGCTGATATCTATAAGACGGTGGGGAAGTAGTTTGCCCCTTTTAAATTTTTTATGAGACATTTATCGGATCGGACGGGGACGAGGGCTTTGTGTGAAGGTTGAAAGGAGGTTGTGCTAATGGGACAGCTGGATCTGTTGTGGGAATACCAGAATCTCGATTTAACCTTGGATAAATATGAAAAAATGAGGAAAAATTCTCCTTTGAGAAATAAATTGATTGAGCTTAAGAACTATTTGGTTCAGCAGCAAGAAAACCTGGTAAAGCTCAACGAGGAAGCCGAAAAGAAAAACCACATATTGAACCGGATCAATCATGAGTACGAGGATATTTTGAAGGCGTTTAAATCCGACGTTGATAAGGTTGAAGGAGGGCGGGTCCGAAGCGTCAAGCAGTTGGAAGAAATGCAAAAGGCTGCAGTGGAGTTGAAAGAAAAGCTCGCCAAGAAAGAGGAGGAGGTAAAGGGCCTGCTTAAGGATATCCAAAACCTTTCGGGAAAACTGGAAGAGATACGTATTCGTATGGTAAAGGCAAAAAAAGAGTATTCTGACATCAAAGCGGAGTACGACAGCGAGGTCTCGACCATCCAAAAGGAATATGAGGAAGTCAAACAACAGAAGAGCGAGCTCAAAAGTAAGCTTGACCCCGAACTTATAAAAAGGTATAACAGGCTTAAGAAGAGCCGAGGTATTGCAGTAGTCATGGTGGAGCAGAGCTGCTGTGGTGGTTGTAATATGAGTTTGGCGGCGCTGGTCATCGAAAGGCTAAAAAAGGGAGACGATATTATAGAGTGTGAAAACTGCGGCCGCATTTTGTATTGGGGCAATAAGGCAGATGGTGATGCTAAGAGCGCCGTTTGATGGTTTGACAAAGTCCTTGATCCGTGTTATTATATATTGCGCAAATGACATAGAGCATGTGAGTAAGTCGGGCGATCGCGGCTGCAGGTCATAAAAATGCAGCTGAGGAAAGTCCGAGCTCCACAGGGCAGGGTGCTGGGTAATACCCAGTGGAGGCGACTCCAAGGAAAGTGCAACAGAAATAGACCGCCTGGCATTGGGCTTTGTGCTCAAATGCTGGGTAAGGGTGGAAAGGTGAGGTAAGAGCTCACCAGCAATCCAGGCGACTGGATTGGCTCTGTAAACCCCACCTGGAGTAAGACCGAATAGGGGATATAATGTGGTGGCCCGCCACGTCCCGGGTAAGGTCGCTTGAGCCTATCTGGCAACAGTAGGCCTAGATAGATGATCGCCCTCGACAGAACTCGGCTTACAGACTTGCTCACATGTACAAAAATCCCGCCATGAGGCGGGCTTTTGCTTTTATATGCTTATTATTTATTTTTTGTTGAGATGTTTTTACATCTCAATTTTATTTCGGCCTCTTGACAATTTATGTACCGCGGTGTTTTGAGCCTCACGCTGTATATAGGTAAAGCCTTTGACAAATAATAAATGTCGAGGAGGAGGTTGTGTGGCTATGAAAAACATTGCGGTACAGAAAGGCCTGACCCATGTGATCAATTATCTAAAAAGCGCAGGTTATCGGGTGTTTGAATTTGACACCAGCCAGAAAAACCGCAGCGATTTCTTCGACGGTTTTGATGCGGTGGTGTTTACCGGGCTTAATAATAACGTCATGGGCATTCAAAATACCAGGGTCAATGTGCCGTTTATAGAGGCCAGCGGGAAGACTCCTGAGGAAATAAAAGAAGCAATAGAGTGCACATTACATTAAATGTCAGAAAGTGGATGCTTTTAGAGTATAAAAGGACCTTATTTTACCATAAAAGGTCCTTTTACTTTTTAAAGGATTTTTTATAGTTACGTAGAATATATTTTATGTACAAAGTATGGATTTTTTATTTTTGGCAAAAACCATGTAAAGGAGGTTGTTGAGTGAATAGGGTTAAGGTATTTGTCGATAGCACGGCCGACCTTTCTCCCCAGCAGCTTGAGGCTTTTAATATCTCTGTGATTCCCCTTTACGTGACCATGGGAGATAATAGCTATCGAGATGGAGTGGATATAACTACTGCACAGCTTTACAAAATGGTGGAAGAGTTTCAGACTTTGCCCAAGACGGCTGCAGTACCTATACAGGACTTTGTTAATGCTTTTGAGCCATGGATAGAGCAAGGTTATGATGTCATTTTTGTAGGAATTTCGTCCAGGCTATCGGCAACTATTCAAAATGCTTCCATTGCAGCCAACGAATTTGAACCGGGCAGGGTATACGTAGTCGATTCTCAAAATCTGTCCACCGGGATTGGGCTGCTGGCTATCAAAGCGGCAGAGTTGGCCATGCAAGGTATGGAAGCACAGGAAATAGTAGAAAAGATAAACGCGCTGGTACCCAAAGTGCGCACCAGTTTTGTTATAAGCACCCTTAAATACCTCCACATGGGAGGAAGGTGTACCTCCCTTCAGATGATTGCAGGAACTCTGTTAAAGATCAAGCCCCAGATTATAGTAAAGGATGGGGGAATGATTGTAGGGGAAAAGTACAGGGGCAAGGACAAGAAAGTGCTGGATTTATTCTATGCAGATCACGTAGGAGACGGGAAGAACATTGACCTGGAGAGGATATTCGTCACACATTCCGATTACCCGGAAGGGGCGGAATACCTTGCTGAGAAGCTGAAAAACGAGCTCAATCCAAAAGAAGTATGCATAACCTCAGCAGGCGCGGTTATATCAAGCCATTGTGGCCCCGGCACGGTAGGCATACTCTACCTGGAGAAATAGGATAGTTATCAGCGCGGTAAAGGGGATTTTCTTTGATGAAAATCCCTTTTTATTTTACCGATTTAATGGCGTTTATGGTAAAATGTGCAGCAAGATGCTATAATACATATGTTAAGAGGTTTTAAATCCTTTTTCTTTAGAAAGGGTGAGGTGCCGTGGATGAATCTAAAAAGTTGGACGAGCTCAAAAAAATTGTTGAGGGGAGCGATAATATAGTCTTCTTTGGCGGAGCGGGGGTATCTACTGAGAGCAACATACCTGATTTCAGAAGCGCGTCGGGGCTATATAGCACTAGTCAAAAGACGTCATACCCCCCAGAGGTAATGTTGAGCCACAGCTTTTTTATCAGACACCCTGAAGAGTTTTTTGAGTTTTACAAGAGCAAGATGGTATACAGGGATGCAAAGCCCAACGCGGCACACATCGCCTTGGCAAAGTTGGAAGAGCAGGGGAAGCTCAAAGCGGTCATAACCCAGAACATAGATGGGCTGCATCAGATGGCGGGAAGCAAAAACGTGCTGGAGCTTCATGGCTCCATCCATAGGAATTACTGCATGAAATGTGGACAGAATTACGACCTGGATTATGTGATGGACAGCAAAGAACTGGTTCCCAAATGCGAAAAGTGTGGCGGGATGGTAAGGCCTGACGTGGTGCTCTACGAAGAGAGCCTGGACATGGACGTACTGTATAAGGCCATGCACTACGTTTCCAATGCCGATGTGCTGATAGTGGGAGGTACTTCCCTGGTGGTATATCCTGCTGCCGGGCTGGTGGACTATTATAGAGGCAATAAGCTGATACTCATCAACAAAACGTCAACGCCTTATGATTATAAGGCCAACATAGTTATACACGACAGCATAGGCAAGGTATTGTCCTATGTGGTGGGATGACGCCAAAGGGGCTCGAGTTGAGGTAAATGTCCGGGGAAGATGAAGTTTCAGGGGCATATATGTGGCATATGGTTTTGCAATATAGATAAAAGAATGATATAATAGTATTCAAAATCGAACATATGTTCTTTACAGGAGGGTTGTAATGGGGCAAACTTACGGTGTCAGTAGCATACAGGTACTGGAAGGCCTTGATGCGGTGCGCATGCGGCCGGGGATGTATATCGGCTCGACCGGCCAGCGGGGCCTTCATCATCTCCTTTGGGAGATCGTTGATAATGCCATCGATGAAGCGGCCAACGGCTTTGCAACCAGGATTTCGGTTACCATACACCAGGATAACAGCGTAACGGTAGAGGATGATGGCAGGGGTATCCCGGTGGAGATACATCCCACCTTGGGCATACCTGGGGTGGAGGTGATATTCACCCGCCTCCATGCCGGTGGCAAGTTCAACAACGAAAACTACCGCTTCTCGGGAGGCTTGCACGGCGTGGGGGCATCGGTGGTAAACGCCTTGTCGCGATGGCTGGAAGTGGAGGTAAAGAGGAACGGAAAGCTTTATCGACAGAGGTTTGAAAGCGTATATGACCCGCAGCTTAAGAAGGTCATTGCGGGCAAGCCCGTTACTCCCCTGGAAGTTATAGGCAACGCTACCGGGACGGGCACCAAGGTGAGATTTCTTCCGGATGATCGCATATTTGAAGACGTGCGCATGAATGCGGATATCGTTTCAAGGCGGCTTAGAGAGCTGGCCTATTTGAATGGCGGAGTGACCATAGAGTTTTGCGATGAGCGGGTACCGGATGCCAGCAAGCGCGTTTATTGCTATGACGGCGGCGTTGTCGATTTTGTAAAGTATCTCAATGAGGATAAAAATGTGCTTCATGAAGATATCATATATATGGAGGGGGAAAAAGACGGTATATTCGTCCAAATTGCCATACAGTATACCGACTCCTATACCGAGAGCATATTTTCGTATGTCAACAACATCCCCACCACTGAGGGGGGCACCCACGAGACGGGGTTTAAATCAGCTCTCACCAAGGTCTTGAACGAATACGCCAGGAAGCACAATTATTTAAAGGAGAAGGACCCCAATCTTTCTGGGGAGGACTTCCGCGAAGGCATCACCGCGGTTATTTCTCTTAAGATGAACAACGTGCAGTTTGAAGGGCAGACCAAGACCAAGCTGGGCAATACCGAAGCGAGGACGGCCATAGAGGCTATCGTCTCCGAACAGCTGAGCTATTACCTTGAACAGCCAGCCAATGGAGAGACGGCCAAGCTGATCATAGAAAAGGCCATAAAGGCGGCTAAAGTGAGAGAAGCGGCCAGGAAGGCCCGGGAAATTGAGCGAAAGAAGAGCAGCCTGGAGGGAGCGCCCTTAGTTGGCAAGCTGGCCAGCTGTACCGGCAGGGATCCCAGACTAAACGAGCTGTTTATTGTAGAAGGCGAATCGGCCGGCGGGTCGGCCAAGCAGGGAAGGGACAGGAGATTTCAGGCTATACTGCCTCTGCGCGGAAAGCCGCTTAACGCCGAGAAGAAGAGGCTGGATCAGGTGCTGAGCAACGAGGAGTTTGCTACCATCATATCCGCATTGGGGACGGGCATTGGCCAGGATTTCAATTTAGCCAATTTGAGGTATCATAAAGTGATCATACTGTCCGATGCCGATCAGGATGGGGCACATATAAGGGCCATCTTATTGACCTTCTTTTTCCGATATATGAAGGAACTCATCACCAATGGACATCTGTACATCGGCTTGCCGCCGCTGTACAGGGTTACCGATGGGAAAAGGGAAGTATACGTTTACAATGATGATGAGCTAAGGAAGGTAGTTAAGGATATGGGCAAGAAGTACACCATACAGCGCTATAAGGGCTTGGGGGAGATGAACCCTGAGCAGCTGTGGGAGACCACAATGAACCCTAAAAAGAGGAAGATAATCCAGGTGACGGTGGAGGATGCCGCCGAGGCCGACAGGTTGGTCACCATTTTGATGGGGGACAAGGTACAGCCGCGCAAGGAATATATATGCGCTTATGCCAATTTCAATAAAGTAGACGTTTTGCAGGAGATGGGAGTGTAGTTGAAGTATGGCGCCGAAAAGGGTGGATAACGAATTTATACAAAATCAGGATAACGTGATTCAAAAACCCCTTGAAGAGGTCATGCATGAGTCCATACTGCCTTATGCCGAATACGTCATAATGGAACGGGCGCTGCCCAGGGTGGAGGATGGCCTCAAGCCGGTGCAGCGGAGGATACTCTATACCATGTATGAGCTGGGGCTCACCCCTGATAAGCCGCATCGTAAGTCTGCCAGAATTGTGGGCGATACCCTCGGCAAGTATCACCCTCACGGTGATGCCTCGGTTTACGACGCAATGGTGAGGATGGCGCAGGATTTCAACATGAGGGCCTTGCTGGTGGATGGGCATGGCAACTTCGGTTCCATCGACGGAGATACGGCGGCCGCAATGCGCTATACCGAGGCGCGCCTCACGCCTTTGGCGTTGGAGATGCTGAGGGATATCGATAAGGATACTGTGAAGTTCAGCCTGAACTTTGATGATACTCTAAAGGAGCCCGACATGCTGCCGTGCCGATTCCCCAACGTATTGGTCAACGGCGCTTCGGGCATAGCTGTGGGCATGGCCACAAATATTCCTCCACATAATCTGGGCGAGGCTATAGATGCGGTAATAGCCCAGATGGAAAACCCTGATATTTCGCTGGACGAGCTGATGAAAATCATTCCGGGGCCCGATTTCCCCACAGGCGGGATTATAATAGGCAAGGATGAGATAAGGAAGGCTTACGAGACGGGGCACGGCAAGTTTTACTTGCGAGCAAAGGTGGAGATAGAGAACGCCTCCGGGGGCAAGAAACTGCTGGTCATCAAGGAGTTGCCCTACCAGGTCAACAAGGCAGCACTGCTGGAAAAGATATTGCGGCTGAGCGAGGAGAAAAAGGGGGTACTATCGGCCATTGCAGACATACGGGACGAATCCGACAGGCAGGGCATACGTGCAGTCATAGAGCTTAAGAAGGATGCCGACCCTGAGAAGGTGCTTAACTATCTCTATAAATACTCCGAGCTACAGGTGACCTTTGGGGTCAACATGGTGGTGATAGCCGACGGTAAACCCCAACAGCTTGGGCTTAAAGCTATTATAGACTATTACATTCGCCATCAAAAGGATGTGGTAACTCGTCGGACCAGGTTTGAGCTTGATAGGGCCAGGGCGCGGCAGCATGTACTGGAAGGGCTCATGGTGGCCATACAGAATATAGATAAGGTCATAGCCATCATACGCTCATCCGAGAATCCCGGTAAGGCGAAACAGAGGTTGATGGATGAGTTTCAGTTGACCGATGTTCAGGCTCAGGCAATACTTGACATGAGGCTTCAAAGGCTCACCGGCCTTGAGATATCCAATCTCAAGAAGGAATATGAGGATTTGGTAAAGCAGATAAAGAAGCTGGAGAATATACTCTCATCGGAACAGGCATTGATCAAGGTGATCAAAAAAGAGCTGCTAGAGATAAAGGAAAAATATGCGGATCCCCGCAGGACGGAGATAATTGAGGATATCAAGGAAGCCGAGATAAACGCCGAGGATTTGATACACGTGGAGGATGCGGTTATCGTCCTTTCCCATAATCAGTATATAAAGAGGATTCCGGCCAAGTCGTACAGCCGCTCCAGCCGGGACGTCGAAAGCGTCGAAACCGGTGACGGGGATTATGTGGAGTTCGTAGTTGAATCGGCCACCGACCACAAAGTGCTCATATTTACCGATGCGGGCAACTGTTATACCTTATCCTGCAGCGCCATACCTGAAGGGAAGTGGCGTGACAGGGGTGTGCTGCTGCATACGCTGATAAGTTCCCTTGAGGGCGGGGAAAGGCCGGTGGCGGTGCTGTCAACTAAAGAGTTTTCAGAAGGCCAATATGTACAGTTCTATACAGCTCTGGGCATGATAAAGAGAACATCGCTTACCGAGTACGATGCCAAAAAGACCAGGATACAGGCCTGCGGGCTCAATGAAGGCGATAGGGTAGTGGCCGTTGAGCTGACCCGAGGGGATAAAGACGTCATGCTCATCACCAGGCAGGGCATGAGCATACGCTTTCACGGAGATGAGGTGCCGGTGATGGGCAGGACGGCAAAAGGCGTAAAGGCCATAAGGCTTAAGGAGGATGACCAGGTGATCTTTGCCTGCGAGGTGGATGACGAAGGCGAGATGGTGGTGGTTACCGATAGGGGTTTTGTCAAGCGCACCCTGCTGGTTGACTATCAACCCCAGGGCAGAGGTGGCGTAGGTTTTAGGACCATACGCTTTACCAAGGGTAAGTCCAACGGAAGCCACCTTATTGCTGCCTTTTATGTGAAAGACCCGTATGAGGTCATACTACAACAGAAGGATGGCACGGTGAGCAGGGTGAACACCGAATCGATTCCCATAACCGAAAGGGATGGGACGGGAGAGGCGGCTGTGCTGGTGCTTATGGATAATGAGGTGTGTGCGGCCTACAGGAATTATAAGGAGTGAAAAGGAGATTTTTATTTTATGCTGAGACTGCCCGAGAGATATGATAAGAAGTGGTTTGTAATCTTGGGAGGAATATTTATCTTTACGCTTGCCCTGTTTATCATATTTAAGCTGATACTGGGACCCAAAATAAGCGGAAGGAACATAATGGGTTTTGCCATTTTATCTACCCTTACTTCGCTGATAACAACCATAGGGGGATATCTGGGTTTTAAGGTTTATTTCGTGATTTCAACGATATCGAATATAGTTGGCCTTATATACATGCTGTACATTGCCATAAGCCAACAGGCTGCGGGGTGGACCGACCTGGTGGGCATCATGGCCTATATGTTCATCATGGGGATAGGGATATTGGGCGCGATAGTGGTAGAGGCGCTGGTGAGGTTGGTGAGGAAGTACTACACACGATAATTTATACAATAAGTTTTTTTATTAAATTTGCCCAAAACAGTACAAGGCAGCCCTGTTTAGACTGCCTTGTATGTCTTTACAAGATTAAACTCTTTCTTTATTTCTTCGGAGGGTTCTTTGGTCATGAGAGACACCACAACGATCACAACGCACGATATGACAAATGCCGGAAGCAGCTCATATATCTTGAATATCCCTCCCAATGGGTTGAGGAGCTTCCATATAACGACGGTTGTACCACCAGCTATCATGCCGGCTATGGCGCCTGCTCTGGTGGTCCTTTCCCAGTAAAGGGAGAACAGCATTATGGGCCCGAAGGTGGCTCCAAATCCTGCCCAGGCAAAGGCTACCACCCTGAATATGACGCTGTCTTCATCCAGTGCAATTACCATGGCAATGAGGGATATGATGAGCAAAGTCAGCCTGGTGATACGCAAAACCGTTTTATCGTCGGCTTCTCTATTGAATATTCCCTGAAATATGTTTTTGGATAGGGAAGATGCTGCTATCAAGAGATACGAATCAGCGGAACTTATGGTTGCCGCGAGTATGCCTGCAGGAGTAATGCCCGCAACTATTGGGACGAAGAATTCGGTGGACATCAGTATGAATATGTTCTCCGAGGCGCTGGATGTCAAAAAGGCACTGGGGAAAAGTATCCTTCCGGTTATACCTATTACCACGGCTGCCGTTAGGGATACAATGACCCATACGATGGCTATTCTCCTGGAAAATTTTATGTTTTCCGATTTATTGATGGCCATAAACTTTACCAGCACTTGGGGCATACCGAAGTAGCCAAGCCCCCAGGATAGAGTGGAGACGATGTATAGCCAGTCGAGACGAATTGGCTTATCAAATACAGGTATGTCATTTTGGGTTAACTGTACACCATCCACAATTCTGGGCTGTGCTATCGAAAAGATGTCAAGAAACCCTGGAATGGCCTGTGCTTTGTTGACAATGGTTCCAAATCCTCCGGCGCCAAATATACCGGATATGAGTACAACGGTAAGGGCAAAGAACATTATGGTACCCTGCATAAAGTCCGATGCGCTTTCTGCGAGGAATCCTCCTATAAAGGTATATGATACCACAAACAAGGCACCAATGGCCATGGCATAGATGTAGCTAATCTTAAACAGCGTGCTAAATAGTTTACCCACAGCTACAAAGCAACTGGCAGCGTAGACGGTGAAAAATATGAGTATAAACAACGCTGCAGTGGCCATTATTATTTTCCTATTTTCCTTAAACCTGTTACTTAAAAAGTCGGGTATTGTAATGGCGTCACCCGCTAGATGAGAATATATCCGCAGTTTCTTTGCCACCAACAACCAGTTGAGATAGGTGCCTATGCAAAGTCCAACAGCGGTCCAGAAGGCTTCCCCTAACCCAGACCAGTAAGCCACGCCGGGCAATCCCATGAGCAACCATCCGCTCATGTCGGAGGCTTCTGCAGCCATTGCCGTAACCCAAGGCCCCAAGGACCTGCCTCCAATAAGATAATTATGGGTGCTTTGATTGGCACGCTTTGCATAATACAGACCTATGGCTATAACGGCCAATATATAGATGGCCATGGCGAAGATTATTTGGAATCTGTCATCATTCATGGTATGGAGTTCACTCCTTTTCTCGTGTGCATAAATATACATAATAACTATATTATTATAATGCAAATCTTTAAGGCACTTCAACACCTGTTCAGATAAATTGTATAATAATTAAATTGGACGATTGCTTTTTTCATTAGTACCACACATCACCATGTGAAAATATGGAAATTTACATATCAATGTGCTATAATTAATTTGGTATAATCAGCAACTCATTATTGAAAATAGTATAAGCGATGAAGGTGTAAAGCACTTTTGTTTTTTATGGGGGATTATATTTTCTTACAAGGTGGTAACCTATGGATAGAGGTACAAAAGCGAAAGTCAAGACAAAAGAAAGGCACATAACTATAATCATCGTCCCATCTGCAGGTGGCAATTCAAAAGCGCTTAAAATCTATTATCCCAAGCTTATCGTGTCGGCTATGCTGTGCATGATTTTATGTGGGGTCTTGACGGCAGGAGTTTTTGCAAGGGATTTATTGCAGGAAAACCATGAGTTGAGGGCCAATAACATTGAGCTTCATGAAGTCAATCGCGCCCAGCTTCAAATAATCAAAAAGAATGACCAACAAATAAAGGATATAACCGATAATAACTTGCTCATGAAGGAGAAGATACAACAGCTGGCAGACTTGTATGAGGAAATAGTGCAAAAGTATAAGGGAATTACCGAAAAGTACATAGTGACAGCCGAGACGCAAACGTTGGCCAGCCGAGCGGATGGTAGAAGCGATAAGAGTTTTGTATCCGATCTTATCAGCCTGCAAAGCAAAATTATGGAAGCGAGTTCAATTTTGGCGCTGGAATCTTCTAATGATGTCTTATTGGATGCGCGCCTTTTGTTGGACCGTTTTGCTGAAGCCTTGCCGGATTTTGTTCCACTTCAAGGTAGAATATCGGATCGGTTTGGGTATAGGGAAGATCCATTTTGGAAAATCCAACGGTTTCATAGCGGGCTGGACATTGCTGCACCTTATGGCAGCGAAATAAGGGCAGCGGGAGCCGGCAAGGTGGTTTTTGCCGGGAGAAAAGGCGGATACGGCAATCTGGTCATCATTGACCATGGTTATGGCATAACTACCTACTATGGACATGCTTCCAGGTTGCTGGTGAAAGAAGGACAAAAAGTGGAAAAAGGAGAGATAATTGCCAGGGTGGGCAGTACCGGTAGGAGCACGGGGCCACATCTGCATTTTGAGATAAGGATAAACGATGTGCCAGTAGATCCTTTAAATTACATAAGCCTGGATTAATATTGTCGTGAGTTAAATAAGCCAATGGTAGGGGGGATATGGATGATTTCTAAAAAGAAGGATAAAGATATCGACACCGTCATAGGGAAGGGTACAACGATAGACGGAGACATAAAGTCCGAGGGTAGTGTACATATCGATGGCAATGTAAAAGGTAATCTGCAGGTAGAAGGGGATGTGGTTATAGGCAAAGGCGCTTCGGTTACGGGAGACGTTATGGCCAATAATCTTTACATATCCGGCATGGTGGAAGGCAATGTACACTGTTCGGGCTTCTTAAGGGTATTTTCGGAAGGCGTGCTAAAGGGGGATGCCAAAGCGCGTAGCTTTGCAGTGGATGAAGGGGCCTTTTTCGATGGCAAAATATCCATGAGCCATGTTGGCGAGGCAGGGGACGGTAGCGGCGTTGACGAGGAGGAACAGCCAGGTGCCTAAGTGACTGTAGTAAATCTGTAAGCTGGTATGTAGTAAGTAATTATAGCACGTATTTCTTGTTATCGAGTAAACTTGGATTATGAAAATACAAGAATCTGTGAAGTCTATAGAGCTTAATGGAAAATTGGTGTTGAATTTGTCTTAAATTTGTAATATAGTTATATAGTATAATGAAGCAAAATTAAATATTGTGTGGCATGGGTTGCATTTATTGCATTAAAAGGGAAACAGGTGAAAATCCTGTGCGGTCCCGCCGCCGTGAAGCAGGTTTAGCGATTTCATATGCCACTGGGAAACTGGGAAGGCGAAATCGCGTATTACTGCTGAGCCGGAAGACCTGCCCATGCTGAAAACACCGTTAACTCCACGCGGATGGGGGGTGTTGTCTATGCGGCATGGTGAATGGACTTTTCTGTGTCGCAGAGCGACTTAGTCCCCTTTCGGCTGATGGTAGAAAGGGGACTTTAATTTTGCGTCCGAGAGCTGTTAAACCACGGTTTTTAGAGAGTAGCTGTAGCTAACATTTTGAGGAAGGTTAAAGCGACATAAAAGAAAGGGAGGAATTTATGATGAACAGTGTGAATAAAAAGATGGTGGCTATAGTTGCGGTCTTATTGCTGGTCGTTGGGGTATACTGGGGGTATAGAGCTTTTATCGCTCCAAAGGGTGAGGAAGGAAAAAAGCATGTCACCATCCAGGTGGTGATATCTAAAGAAAATATCGATAAGACGTTTGAATACGATACGGAACACCAATTCCTGTATGAGCTATTAAAAGAAAAGGAGGATGAGCTTGGGGTCAGTTTCAAATCGTTTGATGTTGGCGTGATGGTGACCGGGATGATGAATTATATCGCCAACGCAGCCGAAAATGAATACTTCCACATTACCGTAAACGGGGAGGATGCTACCGCCGGGCCTCAGGAGATTCCGCTTAAAGATGGCGATGTATACAGATTTGAGCTCAGGACTTGGTGAGAGATATGAGGGCACGCGACATTGCACTGATCCCACTGCTTAGCGCATCAATCACTGTGGGAAAATTGGCGCTGAGCTTTATTCCCAACGTCGAGATAGTGACCTTGTTGTTTATGGTGTATACCGTTTCCTTTGGCATAAAGCGGAGTCTGTTGGCATCGGTGATCTTTGTTACTGTAGAAATACTCATCCATGGTTTTTCAACCTGGGTGCTGGGATACTACTTTGTCTGGCCGGTGTTGATCATCGTTACCTGGCTGCTGAAGGATAAGCTTAAATCGGAATTTGGCTATGCGGCCATAGCCGGCATATTCGGCTTTTTGTTCGGAGCGTTTTTTGCCGTATTTGAATCCTTCTTTTATGGTTGGGCACACGGGTTTGCTTATTGGCTGCGAGGCATCCTCTTTGATGTGGTACACGGTGCATCCAATTATATAATTGTACTCTTGCTTTTCAAGCCCCTTAGCCGTATACTCAAAGCCCAGGTTGAGCGCTTCTTTGGCGTGGTAAGTTGAGTTTATCCGGCTGTTGCAATTGACGATAGGCCGATAAAAGCCTTGCTTTTATAAAGCAGGGCTTTTATTTTTTAAAAAAGAAACTGGCGATTCTAATTTATGGAAGTGATATACTGTTCCTTAAATTCCAATATTTACAACTAATCTGTTGTATGTTATCCTAATTAGTTGAAGGTAAAAAAATAAGAAAGATTAAAAGATATTGCGAGATTTAAATGCGCAGGGCAAAAATATTCCTCCTATGGTGCTAATGGAGAATGGAGGCTCAAGAGGTGGCCAATAATGAAATCCGATCTAGTTAAAAGGATTTCGCTACGACGTGTTTTAATGGTGATTGGAAGCTTCATAATAGGCGTGTTAACAGACATTTCTTTCTCATATTTCATGGATGGGATCCCAGTGCTATACTATGATAACTTAAAACATACGGATATTATATCGGTGCAGATAACTCAAGGCGATGAAACCGTTTTGCTCACCGATGCAACGGATATTGAGAAGGCTGCCAGGTTTGTCTGTACGCTTCGGTATAGGTTTGGAAAAGCAAAGGACAGTGAAGCAGAAGTGATGTACGTCTTTAGTTTTGAAGACGGCACAAAGATGGAAATAGGCGCCAATAGCACTACCGTTTTTAAAAACGGGAAGCAATATAGGGGGGATTCTGATTCCTGTGAGTTTTTTATCACCTGCACAAAGGGAATGTTCTTCCACGGCCGTACGGCGAGAAGTGGGCCCTGAATATGGGCACGCGTTAACAGAACTTTTTACAAATGGAGAGGTAGACTGAAAGAATTTGATGTTGTGGCAAGGAGTGATATATAGAGAAGATTTGGCTTCCTTGAACCCCTCTTTGCGGGGGAATTTATTTTTGTACAGCATGCAAATTGCAACGGAACAGACGTTGTTTAAAGCTATTCATCGTGGTAAGTTATTATAATGATGCTTAATCAAGAAATTTAAAAAAGAGCATCTTGACTTCAATGGTTGATGTTGAAAAGCAAAAAATAAAAGCGATATGAAAAGGTTGGCGAAGAAAGGTCAAAAGTTTTTGAGTCGCATTGAAAAGGTGGCCGAGTTTGTGGCGCGTCACTTTAAGGAAACGGTAGAACCAATGGGCTATAAGGCTTTCTTGGCAGGAGTGGATTGCGAGGCATGTATGCTTTATGAAGGGTGGAACTCTCCTTATTTGATCCCCATTGGCGAGCGTGCCGAATAGGTTGTACGCGCATTTGAAGAACGCCAAGCTACCACTAAAAAGACGCTTCAAGAAGAGGTTACCGAGCATATTATCAATACGCTTAATAGAATGGGTTTGGCATGATGAAAGAATGGACTCCACTATCTTCAAAGAAGCAAAAAACTTGTTCACAAGACAAATATCAGTCCTGGTTCAAAAGTAACATATTTTTCCCCATGTTTCGCCTATTTGCTTTAACAATACTACTCTTGCGTTTTAAAATCTAATATTTGATGAAGGAAAATTTCGAAAAATGTAGAATCATAGATTAGTAAACTTGTTATGGATAAGCAGAAGGATATTGATGAAAAATCATCTTGACTAATATAACTTATAAGTTATATAATAGAGGTGAAAAAATGCTAGATAAAGGCTGCGAAAAGGGTAAAGTCATTTATCCCGAAGAATTTAACTCAAATTATATTTTTACTTATTTTTCTTTTAATGAGGAATTGAAGGAACTTTTAGAAGAGAGCGGACAAAAGGAGGGCTTTGCGAGAAAGTATAGAAGGCAGCTGATAATTTTAGAAAGGCTTAAGAAACAGTGTGTTCAGCATAAACCTTTTGAACGACTGAAGGATAATGGGGAAATATATTCCATGAGGTTTGTTGGAAGACTTAATTTGAGGGTATTATTTTCTTTTTTTTTAGGCTGGGCAGAAAGAGATCGTAATCTTGTTGAATTGTTTCCAGGAAAAAGAAAACAAAAAGAAAAATAGCGCTAAAAGTTATACTAAAGCAATTGAGATTGCCAAGGCAAGGATAAAAGAGCTCGTTGTTGAATTAGATTTAAAACCGATGTAAACGGAAATAATCAAAAAGGTAGAAAGGCAAAAAAGGAGGGTTGGAATGTGGCTGATAGAAATCTAGGAAATCCCTATGATTTTATTGATGAAATAGCCGACGAGGAAGAAAAGAAATATTTTGAATTGGATGATATCTTGGTTGACATAGCGACTACGTTGATAAACTATAGGATAAAAAACAATTTGACCCAGAAGGATCTGGCAAGGATATTGGGCTGCTCGCAAGCGATGGTTTCGAAGTTGGAAAGCGGAGAATACAATCCATCTGTTGAACTATTATGGAAAATATCGTCGGTTTTAGGTTTGGAATTCAAGATCATTTTCAGAGAGAAAGAGCAGGATATTACGATTTGGGATACCCCAGAAGATAATATTTTTGCATTTGATTTTGTGGGTGAAGCTGCATGATAGAAGCCAGTAAAATAGTTGCCAGTTTTCAGATGATTGCAAGTAGAGTTGTAAAATTCGAACTGGAAACAAAAGAAGTTAATAATGGCAAAGAAAAGGTAAATATTAAGAATAGTTTTGATTATGAGGTTGTAAGCATAGAAGAACATGAAGACATTTATTACGGTGTGGTTCAGTTTAAAACCGATTTTGTTGCAAAAACTGGGAGGAAGACCTTATTTAAGATATTTATTATATATGAGGGGAAGTTTGTGGGAAATAAAGGCGTCTTAAGGGAAGAAGATTTTAAGAAAATGCTTGAACTAAACGGTGTTGTAGCCCTTTCGCAGTTTACGAGGTCTTACGTGTTGTCTGCTACAGCACTGGCAGGAATAAATCCTCCCGTAAGATTGCCGATGATAAATATTAATCAATTAAAAAAATTAAAAGAAGAAATGAAACCATCAATATAACCTCCAAAGTAGGTGAGCGTAAAATAATCCCTGCTTCATTACAAAAATGACTTTAACAACTTCCAGGGCCTTAAAAGCTGTTGCAAAGGGACTGTTTAAAATTTTGTGTATGGATAAGTGAAAGAGCTCCTTTCTGGATAAAATCAACAACCTAAAATCAGAAAGGAGCATTTTGTTCATTTTGTTATGGATGTTTTGCAAAAAGAAGTGGCCTGGTTGTAGTGATGGCGTTTATAAGCGGGTGTACAAGGCAGGATACTCAAGATCTGGATAAAATTGGAAAAGCAATGTATTCACATGTTGCTGTTACTGATAGCCACGAGAATACAAGCATTGCTGCCGACAGTAGTGTTGATGGAAATAAAACAGATGTCGAAGTAGAGGTAGAAAAATTGTCATTTATAGCGTACTCGGTAGATGAACTTGTAGAAGGCGTAAAAAATGCCAAAAAGCTCCTAATGAAGAAAAAATGAAGGATCATAACGAATTGCATAAACTGGATTGTTTCTATAAGCCTGCTACGACTTTCCCAGGTTATGAATTACTGGCAATTGAAGTAAATAAATGGAGAGTGTTTTTCTACTATATGCCTGCAACTTTACTTCAGTCAGGGAAAAGAATATCTTTTGATTATGAAAACGGTATTGAATTTGTTATGCGCCGTGATTCAATGGAATCTAATCCTCTACAGCCTATTATGGAGCAAACAGGTATTCAGAAAAATAGTGACAACATAGAATATGAGCCTAAACATAATATACTGAATTGGGTTGAAGATAAAACCTCTATGTATATACGGTTTCCCAAATTGTTTAAGGATTATGATTCCATGAAGGTCAAGGCTCAAAAGGTTGTAGTGGAATAAGAATATGGGCATTTGACGTGCTATACACCATGAATATAGTATAATTCATACAGCCAAGGGGAATGGGTTATGAAGTAAGCTGCCTTTATATGGATGTAACACAAATTGTGGGATGACATAAAACAGAATATGCATAGCAATCCAGCGAAGGGAGTGCTATGCAATAGGTAGAGCAGGAGCTGAATCTAACATTCAGCTCCTGCTCTTTTTTGTCATATCCTTAGTTACAGCGCAATAAATTAATAGCAGAGTGTTGTAAGCGAGGTGCTGTAGCATGAGAGTCATATACGTATCCAGGGTACAGGCCGTACGCGCGCTTGTGGTACTTGCTCTGGTCATAGTTTCCATATTATATACCCAGACCACCCAGTATGACATCGTGAGCGTATTTTTAAACACCAAAAGAGAGCTTCCCATATACTCGGTGGAGACTGACGAGAAGAAGATCGCCATATCCTTTGATGCGGCCTGGGGAGCCGAGTACACCGACGAGATTCTGGAGATATTGAAGAAGAGGAACATCAAGGCTACTTTTTTCCTGGTAGGTTTCTGGGTTGACAAGTACCCGGAGAAGGTGAAGAGGATTGCATCGGAAGGTCACGAGATAGGTAACCATTCCACTACACACCCGCACATGTCCCAGCTGAGCAGCCAGCAGATCAGGATGGAGATTGAGACCACGCAGAAGAAGATAGAGGCTCTTGCCGGTGACAGGGCTGTTAAGCTGTTCAGGCCGCCTTTCGGGGACTACAACGACAGGCTTATCCTGACATGCAGGGAGATGGGATACTACCCCATACAGTGGGATGTTGACTCGCTTGACTGGAAGGAATACGGCGTTGAGCACATGTTCAATCAGGTGGCCAAGAAGGTGCGCAACGGCTCTATCGTGTTGTTTCACAACAATGCCAAATACATCGTACAGGCACTTCCCCTAATTCTGGACCACCTCCTCCAGGAAGGCTATACCATCGTTCCGGTATCCGAGCTCATTTACAAGGACAATTATTATATAGATCATACGGGCCGCCAGAGGAAAATAGGCACATAAGAGGCGAATAAAATGTCCATCACCTGAATAGCTATAATTTAGAAGGGTATTGCAGTGAGGACATCGGATGGAAGTGAAAAACGTTATGGATGAAATGATTCCAGGAAGGGAGAGGGATAAAATGGTAGAACACACTTCGGAAAATAACCAGGTTTTGGTGGCCGGCAAAGTTGATTCCCAGCCTATTTTCGCCCATGAGATATACGGCGAAGGTTTCTATAACTTTACGCTGGCGGTGCCCAGGTTGAGCGGCTACATCGACCTTTTGCCCGTGACTGTATCCGAAAGGCTAATCGATATAGGCCAGCTTTCTGTAAATACTCAAGTGGTTATAAAGGGGCAGTTTAGATCCTATAACAAATTCCTTGACGGGAAAAACAGGCTGATACTTACAGTATTTGCAAAGGACATAGCTTTGAGAGGAGAGAACGAAGATATCAAAAATCCAAATCAGATCTATCTTGACGGGTATATATGTAAGCCTCCGGTTTACAGGACCACGCCGCTTAACAGGGAGATAGCCGATGTTCTGCTGGCTGTCAACAGGCCGTATAATAAATCCGATTACATACCCGTTATAATGTGGGGTAGGAATGCGCGTTTTGCACAGAATCTGCCGGTGGGGCAGCGCCTCAAGGTATGGGGCAGGATTCAAAGCCGGCCTTACCAGAAAAAGCTGCCCAACGGTGAGATACAGGAGAGGATAGCCTATGAGGTATCGGTTTCAAAACTTCAAGTGGTAAACGAGTGAAATAAAGTGTCTTCGGACACTTTATTTCTTTTCTGGGCTTACATATTGTGCTAAAATAAAAAAGAAGAACCCCTCATGAGGGTTCTTCTTGGGTATTGTTTGAAGGAGCTGGTATGAGCAATCGTTGACCGGGATATATGAGGTCGGGGCGAGGAATGTTGTTGAGGCGGATTAAGGCATCCAGCGGCACATTAAACCTTTCCGCGATGGTGTAGAGGGTATCTCCGGGCTGTACGATGTATATCCTGCCTTCCGGCGGTGGCTTTGGAGGTTCCGCTCCAGGTATGAATATCCTTTGGCCGGAGTAGATGATGTAGGGTGGTGGTATCCGATTGACTCTTATAAGTTCGGTCAACGGTATGTTATATCTCTGAGCAATCCTGTACAGCGTATCGCCAGGCTGCACGATGTAGTAGAACCCTTTTTCGGATGGAGTGGTACCCTGTGGGATTTCAAGTAGCTGCCCCGGATAGATCAGGGTGGGATTTGCGATTTTGTTGGCTGCAAGGATGGATTCTACCGTGGTGTTGAATTTCCGTGCTATCTTATAGAGGGTGTCGCCTGGCTGGGCGATGTATATCATCGGCTTTCCCTCCTTTAGGCGCTGTATTATTATATGTATATGCAAGAGGAGAGGGATATGTTACTGTTTTTTGCGAAATGTGCGTACTTAAACTTTGTTCTCTTCCCATGAGATGGAATAAGGGCGTATTTAAGTTGCATGTGATGGCACACTGCCATAATGGCGTTGTGACGTTGATGGGGATATAGCTATACCTGAGGCTGTCCTAAATACCGCCTGTTGGGGATGGGGCAGCCTTAAATGGCGGACTACAAATACCCCAACCTTCTAAACTGGTGCGGCTGTTGCACCGTTTAGTTGAAAGGGCCAGGGAGATGGAGTACCGTTCTAAAATCAAGGATGAACTGGTAGACCAGCTGTTTAGGGCTGTGCTAAGCCTTCAAACTATAGAGGAATGCTATCGCTTCTTTGAGGACCTGTGTACCGTAAGTGAGATCAAATCCCTGGCACAGAGGTTGGAGGTGGCCAGGATGCTAAAAGAAAAGAAGACCTACAGCGAGATAGCTGAAAGGACAGGGGCCAGTACCGCTACCATAAGCCGGGTAAACAGGTTTTTGCACTATGGCTCCGATGGGTATAATATCGTGCTGGAGAGGCTGTCCAAAAAGCAATCGACATGAAAAGCGGGTGAATGTTTTATGGCAGAAAATGTGACGAGCAGGTTTCGTGCTCTAAGGGATAGGATAATCGAGCTGCAGTACAGTCATTTGAATGAGATGCAGAGAAAGGCGGTGCTGACCACACAGGGACCTCTGCTGGTACTGGCGGGTGCCGGATCGGGCAAGACCACTGTGCTGGTAAACAGGATTGCACATTTGCTCAAATTTGGGTGTGCTTATGGGAGCGACTACGTGCCAAATGACTTGACGCCTCAGGACCTTGCTTATATGGAGGAATATATAGGCCAATGCCACCGCAGCGGTGCTGTAATTCCTCTGCCCGATCGTCTCCTGGCGCTGCTGCGCTACCGCGTTGCCTTTCCGGGCAGCATACTGGCCATCACCTTTACTAATAAAGCGGCAAAGGAGATGAAGGAAAGGGTAATTCAGCTGGTGGGGGAAACGGCCTATGATATATGGGTCAGCACCTTCCATTCTGCCTGTGTGAGGATACTCAGGCGGGAAATCGATAAGATTGGGTATTCCCGAAATTTTGTCATATACGACGATTCCGACCAGTTGACGGTGATCAAGGATTGCATTAAGGAGCTCAATCTCAATGAAAAATACTATGATCCAAAAGAGATCAGGAACTTGATAAACCGCCTTAAGGATCAGATGGAGGGGCCAGGAGAATACATGGACAGGGTGAGGGGCCAGTACAGGGAGGAGAATATAGGCCGTATATATCAGCTTTACGAGGCCAAGCTCAAAAAGAACAATGCCCTGGACTTTGGCGACCTCATAAACAAGACGGTGGAGCTGTTTCGTTTAAGGCCGGATGTGCTGGATTACTATCAGAAGAAATTCCAGTACATACTGGTTGACGAGTATCAAGACACCAATATGGCCCAATACCTGCTGGTAAAGATGCTTTCGGAGTTTCACGGGAATGTCTGCGCAGTGGGGGACGATGACCAGGCCATTTACGGATGGCGGGGTGCCGACGTAAGAAATATATTGGAATTCGAGAGGGATTTTCCTAATGCTACCGTTGTCAAGCTGGAGGAGAATTATCGCTCATCCCAGACCATATTGGATGCTGCTAACAGCGTAATACAGAATAACAGAGGGCGTAAGCCCAAGAAGCTGTGGACCCAGCGCAAGCAAGGCGATAAGGTGCAGCTGTACCAGGCATACGACGAGCATGACGAAGCCGACTTTATATGCCGCCATATCAAGGACTTGATGCAGCTGGAAGGGCGCAAACCAGGGGATTTTGCAGTGCTGTACCGCGTCAATGCGCAATCACGCGTGCTGGAAGAGGCCATGATAAAATACGGCATTCCCTACCGGATATACAAAGGATTGCGGTTTTATGATCGCAAAGAGATAAAGGACGTGATTGCTTATTTGCGCATCATTGTAAATCCGGATGATGACGTCAGCTTAAAGCGCATAATAAACGTTCCTAAAAGGGGTATAGGGCCTGCAACAGTAGAAGCCCTTGAGAGGGCAGCGATAGATATGGATGAGAGCATATTTGGGGTAGCCATAGACCTCGATAAGAATGGAGTGCTTTCGGGCAAAGCTGCTGCCAACGTCAAATCGTTTGTCGACCTCATAATGCGGCTTATAGCCTTGAAGGATACCATGGGCATAGTGGATTTTGTCCATACGGTATTGGAGGAGACGGGGTACCGTAGCGAACTGGAAAGGGAAAGCACGCTGGATGCACTGGGCCGTTTGGAAAACATAAAGGAGTTTATCTCGGCTGCTGCTGAGTTTGAACAAGCCAACCAGGGGGCTACCCTAGAGGACTTTCTGGGAAGCATAGCGCTGATGTCCGACGTTGACGAGGTAGGAGAGGACCAATCGGCCGTGGTGCTCATGACGCTGCACAGCGCCAAGGGGCTGGAGTTTCCGGTGGTGTTTATGGCCGGGATGGAAGAGGGGCTGTTTCCCTTGTCGAGGGCAGTGGATAATCCCGACGAGCTGGAAGAGGAACGCAGGCTGTGTTACGTGGGCCTTACCCGGGCCAAACAGCGGCTTTATTTATCCTATGCCCGAAACAGAACCCTCTATGGCAGCTCCATGCTGAGCATGCCTTCACGGTTTATAAAGGAAATCCCAAAAGAGCTGGTGGAGCCGGCTGTAAAAGGGTATGCCTTTAAGTTTGACGATTTTGGCATTGAAAGGGGTACAAGCTTTGACCCAATTGTCCAATTTAGATCAACGCCTGTAAAGGTAGCAAATGATAAAGCCGGGCCATCCCCCAGGTTTGCCCTGGGGGACAAGGTGCTTCACCAACGGTTTGGTGTGGGGACGGTAGTTGCCATGGACGGTGAAGGCGATGACATGAAGATTCAGATTGCTTTTGAACAGGGTGGTATTAAGAAATTTATGGCCAATCTCGCCCCACTTAAAAAGCTTTGATGGCAGGCAGAATAATTTTAGCTTTGAGATGGTGTGGTGATGTGTATGGATATCAAGCAAGCAAGGGAAGAAATTGAAAAGCTCAGGGAAGAGATAAGGAAACACGACTATTACTATTATGTCCTGGATCAGCCGGTTATATCGGACGAAGAGTACGATGCCCTGATGAGGCGCCTGATATGGCTGGAACAGGTTTTTCCCGAGCTGGTGACTCCAGATTCGCCCACCCAGAGGGTGGGTGGACAACCCCTAAAGGCTTTTAGGACGGTGCAGCATAGGGTACCCATGCTCAGCCTGGCCAACGCCTTCAACGAAGGTGAGCTTAAGGATTTTGATCGCCGAGTGAGAAATGTTGTAGGTGACGACGTTGAGTATGTGGTGGAATACAAGATAGATGGGTTGTCGGTTGCTCTGTGGTACGAGAACGGCGTATTTGTGCGAGGAGCTACACGGGGAGATGGATATACCGGCGAGGATGTGACGGAGAATTTGAAGACCATAAAGAGCGTGCCGCTTAAGCTCAACAAGCCTCTTACCCTTGAGGTGAGAGGCGAGGTATTTATGTCCAAAAAGGATTTTGAGGCCCTAAATGAGCAGCGGCGCCAGCAGGGACAGCCTTTGTTTGCCAATCCCAGGAATGCTGCTGCAGGGTCCTTAAGACAGCTTGACCCCCGTGTGACGGCCTCCAGGCCTTTGGACATCTTCCTATTTAACCTTCAATATATAGAAAATGCGCAAATGCCGGGAACCCATAGCGATGCCCTCGAGCTGATGCGAGAGATAGGGTTTAAGACTTCTCCTATACTATGCCGTTCGCGGCACATAGATGAGGTCATCCAGTTGTGCCTTGAGTGGCATGAAAAGAAACATTCGCTGTGGTTTGACATCGATGGCCTGGTGATAAAGGTCAACAATTTAAGGCAGAGGGATGTGCTTGGGGCCACCACAAGAAATCCTCGCTGGGCCATCGCCTACAAGTTCCCGGCCGAACAAAAGGAGACGGTGATACGCGATATAATAGTTCAGGTGGGAAGGACGGGCATTTTGACTCCTACTGCGGTGTTTGACCCGGTGCCGGTGGGAGGCTCTATAGTCTCGCGGGCCACCCTTCACAATGAGGATTACATAAGAGAAAAGGATATACGCATCGGGGATACCGTGGTTATACGAAAGGCCGGGGATGTGATACCCGAGGTGGTAGAGGTAAGGAAGGAAAAGAGGACGGGAAATGAAAAGATTTTTGTAATGCCAAAGCACTGCCCGGTGTGCGGTGCCGACGTCATACGCCTTGAGGGCGAGGTGGCCACCAGGTGTACCGGGAGTGCATGCCCGGCCCAGATTAAACGCCTGGTAATTCATTTTGCCTCCAGGGATGCCATGGATATACAGGGTATGGGCCCGGCTTTGGTAAATCAATTGATTGATAGAGGGATTATCAAGGATGTGTCTGACCTGTACTATTTGAAATATGAGGATTTAATAGGTATCGACAGGATGGGCGATAAATCTGTTAGAAACCTTTTAGGGGCCATTGAACAGAGCAAGGATAGGGGACTGGCGCGGTTGCTGTTTGGCTTGGGCATCCCCCTGGTGGGCGCAAGGGCAGCTCAGCTGATAGCGCAGCACTTTGGCCACATGGATGGAATAATGAGGGCAAAGAAAGAGGACTTTCTGGAGATTAACGAGATAGGGAACAAGATCGCCGAAAGCATAGTGGCTTTCTTCAAAGAGGATCAAAACGTCAGGATTATAGAGAAGCTCAGAGCAGCTGGAGTATTGATGGAGCAGCCGGGTTTACCGCTTCGCGACGAATCATTAAAAGGCTTGACTTTCGTTTTAACCGGCGCATTGAGCAAATACACACGAGAGGAAGCCACGCGCCTCATTGAGGAGAGGGGCGGAAAGGTTTCAAACAGCGTGAGCAGGAAAACCAATTATGTGGTGGTGGGAGAAAATCCCGGCAGCAAGCTGGAAAAGGCCCGGGCTCTGGGCATCGCTATACTCAATGAGGAGGATTTTGAACGGCTGCTGAACATAAAATAGCTGTGAGATATAAGGCCCATGTATCTGCTTTGTCAAATTTTATAGGCTCAAAAGAATTTATGTAAACAAATTCTAGCACAATAAAAATTTGATACTTACAAAAGATAATTTGTATACAATGATGTTGGGGAGCAGAGGACCTGAGTATTCTGCCCCCCCTTCTTAATACTATATATGCCTTTCGAATGTGATCTGCAACTGTCCTAGTATCAATTCCCAGTTTTTACAACCCATCAGACAAAAATAACCTTCCACCGGTCTAACTTATCTTTGAATGGCATTCTATTTGCTGAACTTGTAGACGGCAATCTATGAAATGATAAATCTTCCCTAAGATTCATCTTTCCCATCACCAATTTCATGAATAACTTCTCCGCTTCACTCCCATTAAAAAATACCGCTTTTATATTGGGATAGTTATTGAAAAAAGTTTCGAAATCATTGGAAACGGGGTTAGCTATTTTGGAGTCGCTGCTTCCTTCTCTATCACAACTTTTCAATACATCCCAAATGGCAATGTGATGGTCTAATAAAAATATCTTCCTTTTTTCGTAATCATCTTCAACGTCTTTATTGAAAAGGCTGTATATTATCTTCCAAAATTGATTTTGCTTATTAGCATAGTATTGCTGTTTTTGAAGGGAAATTTCACCGGGCATAGTTCCTAGGATTAGTACTTTGCAGTTTTTATCAACTATTGGTTCAAAAGATGTAACCATTTTCTTCCCCCAATTCTAACATCATAATAAAAACTAGAACTCATGATAGCTTCTCTGTTAAAATATTAATTGTCCAGAAAGCAGAAACAGAGAAGTACCACAAGCCAAGTGTATTGTATCAGGACTCGCAAGAAAAGTAAATGCTTTTAACTTTATAGAAGACGAGAAGAATTAGAAGCGATAGTATGAAAACAATGAGTTACCAAAGGAAAAGAGCATAAAATAGGGCAAATTTACTATCGTTGAAGTATTGATTTTTCGATAGCTTTATGTTTTAATATGAGATATCAACGGCAAATTTGTCATTTTTTGTTTCATCATTTGCAACAACAAATTAAATAGGGGAAGGGGGGTGAAATGTTGAGGAAAAGAGTCATAGCATGTCTGCTTGTCGTACTCATGCTATCAGCACTACTCCCGTACCAAGCCTTGGGGGCTACTGTGTTGAAGCGAGGCAGTCGCGGTGCGGAGGTGAAGGAGCTTCAGCAGCAGCTCATTAAGCTGGGCTTTTTAAAGGGTAGTGCTGATGGTATTTTTGGGCCACAAACCGAAGCAGCTGTAAAAAGCTTTCAAAAAGCCTATGGCTTGAAACAGGATGGCATAGCAGGTCCGGCAACGCTGAGCAAGCTGGCGCAGGTTTTATCAGGCGCTACGGGGAATAATGGCTCATCATCCGCACCACAGTCGCCATCGCAGAGCGGAAGTTCTAGCGCCCCAATTACCACGACGTTGAAGCTGGGCAGCAGGGGAAGCCAGGTGGTGACTCTGCAGAAGAGGCTGAATGAGCTTGGATACAACTGCGGTACGCCCGACGGCATATTTGGTTCCAAGACGCGTCAGGCGGTGATGGCTTTCCAGAAGGATAATGGTCTGGTGGCAGATGGCATAGTAGGGCCTAAGACGATTGCCAAGCTGTTCCCGGCGCAGAACCAAAATCCTAATACGCCGCCATCTAATAACAATGAACCCAGCAGAGGCGGCAATAATGGTGACCAAAACACCACTTTGCCAATTACCACGACGTTGAAGCTGGGCAGCAGGGGAAGCCAGGTGGTGACTCTGCAGAAGAGGTTGAATGAGCTTGGATACAACTGCGGTACGCCCGACGGCATATTTGGTTCCAAGACGCAGCAGGCAGTGATAGCCTTCCAGAAGGATAATGGTCTGGTGGCAGATGGCATAGTAGGGCCTAAGACGATTGCCAAGCTGTTCCCGGCACAGCTTGAGCCACAGCCACAACCCAAGCCACAACCTGAACCACAACCCGAATCCGGCTTTACGGAGTTCCACGGTACACCGGGAGCGTTGGCTGGCAAGGTGATATTTGTGGATGCCGGGCATGGCGGAACCGACTCGGGCGCAGCCAGACACCATGAAGGCTATGGCCTGGTGCGAGAGAAGGATTTGGTCCTTGACATAGCTAAGAGGCTAAAACGCATACTGGAAGAAGCCGGTGCCACAGTTATACTTACCAGGCCCGATGACAAGTATTATTCCCTATTTTACAGGTCAGCTTTGGTAAATACCTATATTCTTCAGACCGAGTTGGCTTCAGTTGAGAAAGCGAAGGATGAGGCTTTACAGGCCAAACGGGCTAAAGAAGAGGAGTTAGCCCGAAAAGAGCGGGAAAAGGTGCAAAAAGAGGCAGATATTGATAGGTACGAAGCAGAGCTTGAACATATGCAAAATGAACTTTCGCAGAACGAAGCGCGTTTGAGCGAGCTGCAGTACGCGTTGATACAGGCTGAAAATGATTTAATCTATAAGCAGAACGACTATCAACAGAAGTACGCGGTATACCAATCGAATGAGCAGCAGCTTAGACAGGCAGAAAAAGAGCTGGAAGACTTAAAGAAGCAAAGGGATAATCTCCAGAAGGATTATGACGCCATAGTCATCGATGTGTCTGACCTTGTCAAGGATGCTGATAAGCTGGAGGCTCAACTGACGGCCTTGGAAAAGATGTTGAAAGATGATGAAAAGAAGGCGGCTTTGCTTGAGCAGATCAATCAGCTGAAGGCGGAGATAGAGGCAAAGGTGGTATACATCAGCTCGGTTAAAGACAGCGAATTTCTGGACGTGCTACAGACAGCCATAGAAACCTTTAGATGGGACATCGACAATAATCTGAAGAGCAAGTTGGATGGGATATTGAAGGAATTGGCAATAGATGAAGCAGAGAAGCAAGCTTTGCGCACTCAACTCGATCAAATTAAGAGCGATTTGCAGAAGCTGTCTAGCGTTGTGGTGCAGAAGAAATCCTTAAAGCAGAAGCTGGATGAGCTGAAGGCGCAGGTTTTGTCCAAGGAAGGGCAAGTAAATCAAATGCGGGCATACCTGGACATGCTAATTGAGGTTCTAAAATTGGATCAGCTCAAAGCAGAATGGGAAAAGGCACAGGCAAAAGTGGATGAAATCAAGGATGAGATAGAGGATGTCGCGCTAAAGATCGAGACTATGAAAATCGATATAATTAACCTTGAAAATGCTAAAAAGGATGCCGAAAGCGCAATAATCCAGCTTGAAAACGAGATCCCTCTCCTTAACGATGAAATCTTAGCTCTTGAAGAAGATATAGAGGATAAAGACCGTCAGATTGAGGCGCTGAAAACCAGGATAGAGCAGTTCAAGCCGTATCTGGACGATCCGAACATCAAAGATAGGATGGGCATATATAGCGGGCAGTTGAAGGACGGCAAGAGGTACGCCACTTCAGATTTGGTCGAGGTGTTTGACCTTACGCTGGAAAAATACCAGGACAATTACCTCTTTATCTCTCTGCACTGCAATTCCACGGCAGCCGATGTTCAGACCACAGCGTCAGGCATCAGCGTATTTTACAGGGATAACGGGCCATATGCCTATAATGGTACATATGGCATCAACGTGGAGTACTATACCAGGTATAATGCGGCAGAAAGGGAGAGGTTTGCCAAAACGTTGCTGCAGCAGCTTAACGCCACTACCAATTTCTCCAAGAAATATACAGCACCATACAAGGCTGATTTCAGCGTGCTCAGAGAGAACAACCTCATTTCGGTACTGGTGGAGGTGGGCTTTATCAACAACCCCAACGATAGGGCGTTGCTGATAGATGAACAGACCCGTGAGGACGTGGCTGCCGGCATATACAAGGGAATTGTAGAGTACTACAAGAGATAGCCAAAAAGGCGAGCTTGATAAAGGCTCGCCTTTTTCATGTTTTCAAAGTAAGCGCCAAAATTTTAAATAGGCTTTTTTATAGGGGTTTCATAGTCGTTGATGGAGTATTATGTTAAAAGTAATACTTTATAGCCGGATTGGCTAAAATGTAGTTTGAAGATAGCGATAAAATGTAGTAAAATATTGTAGCATAGGCATGATAAAATTTAAGAGAGGGTGTATGGCTGTGGAGATTACCGTCAAAGATGTGGAATATCTGGCTGAAGCTGCTAAGTTTGAGTTTACTGAAGACGAAAAGCAGAAATTTGCACAGGCATTGAGCGACGTCATTAATGCCGTGGACGTATTGGCTCAAACTGATACACAAGGGGTACAGCCAACCATTTACGTTATTTCAGTTAAAAACGTGTTTCGAGAGGATGAAGTTTTGCCTTCGATGGATAGGGACATACTGCTTAAAAATGCGGCCGATGTGCAAGACGGCTGCTACCGAGTTCCAAAGGTCGTGGAATAAATTCTTTAGGAATATGGAGGGTGGGAGATGGAACTTTACAAGCTCACTGTACATGAGGCTGTTGACCTCATAAACAAAAAAGAGGTTACATACCAGCAGATCGTTCAATCGGCGCTGCAGCAAATCCACGAGGTGGACAAGGATGTTAAGGCCTTTATCACGTTAACTGATGAACGGGCTCTGGAAGATTCTAGGCAGCTGGATGCTGTTAAAGCAGATGAAGAGGGTTTGTCCGTGCTCGCAGGCATTCCCTTTGGTGTGGAGGACAATATTTGTACCCAAGGCGTCAGGACTACCTGTGCTTCTAAGATGTTGGACAATTTCGTTCCTCCCTACAGCGCCACGGCATTTAGCAGGATAGCCCGGCAAAGAGGCGTTTTGATGGGGAAACTCAACACCGATGAGTTTTCTATGGGCCTAACTACCGAGACCTCTTATTTCCATGAGACGCGGAACCCTTGGGATTTAAACCGAATTGCAGGAGGGGCCAGTGCAGGAGCCGCTGCCGCCGTCGCAGCTGATGAGGTATTTTATGCGCTGGCTACCGATACAGGTGGTTCGCTCAGAAGGGCAGCGGCCTTTTGCGGAGTGGTGGGTTTGAAACCTACATATGGGATGGTATCCCGGTATGGAGTGATATCCTCTGGTTCTTCAATGGATCAAGTGGGGCCTATTGCCAAGAATGTTAAGGACTGTGCACTAGTATTTCAGGCCATTGCCGGCAGTGATAAGGCTGACCCCATGACTGCAACAGCAAGGGTGGCCGACTATGTGGGTGCGCTGGCTGATGACATAAAGGGGTTACGCATAGGATTGCTCAGGGAATGCTTTGACAAGGGTATAGACAAGGATGTTAAGGAAGCCGTTCTAAATGCCGCCAAGACCCTTGAAGGGCTTGGGGCTCACGTGGAAGAGATATCGCTGCCCAGCGTAGAGCTTGCTCCTGCTGCGCATTGCGTTATCCTATCGGCTGAAGTCAGCTCCAACCTGGGGCGCTACGATGGGATTAAATACGGTTACAGGGTGGAAAGGTGTCAAGACTTGGATGACCTGTATAAGAAAACTAGAACGCAGGGGTTTGGCGATGAGGTCAAATTAAGGGTGATGCTGGGAACTTATGCTTTAAGTGCCGGAAACTATGAGCGCTATTATCTGCAGGCCCTAAAGGTAAGGACCATAATAAAGGCTGAATTGGAAAAGGCTTTTGAAAAGTTCGATGCCGTAGTGCTGCCTACCTGTTCCACCACCGCGTGGAAGTTTGGCGACAAGGTGGATAGCGCACTTGCAATGTTCCTCGCGGATAAATATACAGCGCCGGCCAGCATTGCCGGGGTGCCGGCCATAACGATACCCTGCGGCTTTGACGTCAATGGGCTTCCCATTGGCATGCAGCTTATGGGTAAGCCGTTCAGTGAGGCAACCCTGCTGAGGATAGCCTTTACATTCGAACAAAATACCGATTACCACATCAAACGCCCGGCCATCGACTGGAGGTGATGTAGCCATGAAGTATGAAGTAGTAATTGGTTTGGAAATACATGCTGAGCTTTCAACCCAATCCAAGGTCTTTTGTGGCTGCAGCACGAAATTCGGTGCTGCCCCCAATACCCAGTGCTGCCCTATCTGCATCGGCATGCCCGGGGTGCTCCCCCTCATAAACAAGAAGGCGTTGGAGTACACCATTAAAGCAGGTTTGGCTTTGAACTGCAGCATTGCGCGGTACACCAAAATGGATAGGAAGAATTATTTCTATCCCGATCTGCCCAGAGCATGTCAGATATCCCAGTATGATATGCCGGTGTGCCAGAATGGATATCTGGATATAGTGGTCAATGGGTCGACAAGGCGTATAGGCATAAACCGAATTCATCTTGAAGAGGATGCAGGGAAGCTGCTTCACGATCAGTATGCCGATAGTACGCTGGTGGACCTAAATAGGAGTGGCGTTCCGCTAATTGAGATAGTCACCGAGCCAGATTTAAGGTCTGCCGAAGAGGCAAAGGTATTTCTGGAGACTTTGAGAACCATCCTTCGCTACATAGATGTATCCGATTGTAAGATGGAGGAGGGGTCGCTGCGCTGCGATGTCAACATTTCGATAAGGCCGGAAGGTCAGAAGGAGTTTGGAGTACGCACCGAAATGAAGAACTTAAACTCCTTCCGAGCGGTTTACAGGGCGATAGAGTACGAGGCCAATAGGCAGATAGCCATAATGGAGGAAGGCGGAACGGTACTGAGGGAGACGCGCCGCTGGGATGAGGGCGCAGGGAAGAGCTTTTCCATGCGGGCAAAGGAGCATGCGCAGGACTATCGATATTTCCCAGAGCCCGACCTTCCGCCCATCGAGATAGATGATGAATGGGTAGAGGAGATAAGAAGGCAAATTCCGGAATTGCCCGATCAAAAACGGCGCAGATATGTGGAAGAGTATGGGCTGCCCGAATATGATGCCGGTATCTTAACCTCGTCAAAGGATTTGGCCGACTATTTCGAAAACTGCGTCAAGCTGTATGAAAATCCCAAGGCTATAAGTAACTGGCTAATGGGTGACTTTTTAAGGTTGGTCAACGAGAAAAACATAGAGATATCCGATGTGCCCGTGACGGCCGAGAACCTGGTTAAGCTGCTTAAGCTCATTGACTCCAAGGTTATAAGCGGGCCCATTGCCAAAACAGTGTTTGAAGAGATGTTCAATACCGGAAAGGATCCCGAAGCCATCGTTGAGGAGAAGGGCCTCAAACAGATAACCGACAGAGATGAGCTGGTGAAGGTTATAAAGAGAGTGCTGGAGGAAAATCCCAAATCGGTGGAGGATTACAAAAAAGGTAAGAAAAAGGCGCTGGGCTTTTTAGTTGGGCAGACCATGAAGGCTACCAGAGGTAAAGCCAACCCACAGCTTGTTAACGAGATACTCCTAGAGGAGCTGGAAAAATAGAGGGCGGTTAATTGGCCGCCCTTTATTTTGCTTTTTTGATAAATGGTGCTTGGCGCTTGTAAGATACCTGTGATTGCTGGTAAAATAAAAACTGTTTGACTTTCAATGGAATGGTGGTACAATATTATAAGCAAATATTTGAAGATATAATGCGTTAAACGGAGGAAAACAGTGAATATAGGTAAAATATCCAATGAATTCTTAAAAAATCAAATTATTTCGAAGTTAACAATCAAACGCAAGGATGTATTGCTGGGACCCGGTATAGGTAGGGACTGCAGCATATTGGATTTTGGCGATGAGTTGTGTATAATTTCAAGTGACCCCATAACTGGAGCTTCCAGCCAAATGGGGTATATAGGGGTTCATATTTGCTGCAACGATATAGTGACCACCGGCGCCGATGTGGTGGGGGTAACGCTGACCGTTTTGGCTCCGGCCCATGCCGAGGCTGCGGACATTGAGCAGGTGGTAGCCGATGCCGAATGTGCGGCCCGGGAGCTTGGTATAGACATTTTGGGCGGCCATACGGAGGTTACCGACGCTGTTTCCAGGATGGTGTTATGCCTTACGGCTATTGGGAGGGTCAATAAGGAAAAGGCGGTATCATTTGCAAATGCTAGAGCGGGAGACGACATAGTCATCACCAAAAAAGCGGGCATGGAAGGCACTGCCATTTTAGCTCATGACAGGGAAGAGCTGTTGTTGCGCCATTTTCCTGAAGATGTGGTTCAAAGGGCCAAGGGGTTCATAAAGCATATCAGCGTTGTGAAAGAAGGCCGGCTTGCCAGCGCGTTCGGCGTGCACGGGATGCACGATGCCACCGAAGGCGGCGTACTGGGGGCCATATGGGAGATCAGCGAGGCCATGGGTAGAGGTGTGGAGGTAGATATAAGGCGGATACCCATAGCTGCTGAGACTGCAGCCATCTGCCGCTTCTTCAAAATAGATCCTTTAAGGCTTATCTCCAGTGGTTGCATGGTTATAGTTACTCCCAAAGGGGAGAAGCTTGTCGAGCTTCTCAACTCCAACGGCATCGAGGCTGCTGTGGTAGGCAGGGTTATAGATGGTACCGCCAAATGGCTGTTGACCGAAGAAGGGCGTATACCCCTTGACCCACCGGGTGTCGATCAGCTTTATGAAGCTCTATGTTTTAAGTAATCTCCTTAAAACTAGACAAAAGCAGGTTTTTAACGGATGTAATTTGTGTTATAATACTGAATGAATGTGCAAGAGCTTATTATAGGAAACGGAGACGGTCAACATGATCTACAGCATGACGGGGTTTGGTAGGGGCAAGATAGAAGAACAGGGCAGAGAGATGTCCATAGAGATAAAAACGCTAAATCACCGTTTTTTGGATATCTATATTAAACTGCCGCGCACTCTTTCGTTCCTTGAAGAGGATATAAGGAGCATGATCCAGCAGCATGTGGCAAGAGGAAGAGTGGAGGTGACCGTGAGCTATACCTGTCAGCAAAGCGATGTTGTGGAAGTACAGGTTAACCGCCCTCTTGTGGAGGCTTATCTGGCTTGCTTTAACAAGCTTTCGCAAGAGTATAACCTGCGGAATGACCTTTCGATATCATCGTTGCTCACTGTTCCAGACGTTTTCGTGATCAATGAAGTGGAAGAAGATCAGGAAGCACTCAGGCGGATGACAAAGGCTCTTATGGAGCAGGTACTGAGCCAGGTAAAGGAGATGCGCAGGAAAGAGGGTGAAAACTTAAAGAAGGACCTGTTAGAACGCATAGAGAAAATGGAATCCATGTTGAAGTGCATTGAGCAGCGCGCTCCTCAGGTGGTGGAGGAGTATCGCCAAAAGCTAAAGAACCGATTGAAAGATCTGCTTCAGGGTTCGGAACTTGACGAAAACCGATTTAACATGGAAGTGATGTACTTTGCCGAAAGGTGCAATATAACTGAGGAGATAGTTAGGCTGTTCAGCCATTTCAAGCAATTCAGGGATGCTCTCGAATCTGTTGAGCCAATAGGTAGGCGACTTGATTTCCTGGTCCAGGAGATGAACCGGGAAGTCAATACCATTGGCTCCAAGGCAAATGATTTGACCATAATTAACCTTGTGGTTGATATCAAAAGCGAAATAGAAAAGATAAGGGAACAGGTTCAAAATATCGAGTAAAGCTGAAAAGGAGAGTGTAGTATGAGCATTAAATTGGTCAATATAGGATTTGGAAATATAGTCTCAGCTAATCGGCTTATAGCAATTGTCAGCCCCGACTCGGCGCCCATAAAGAGAATCATACAGGAGGCGCGGGAGAGGGGCATGCTTATCGATGCCACCTATGGCAGAAGGACCAGAGCTGTCATAATCACTGACAGCGACCACGTGATATTGTCTGCCGTTCAGCCCGAGACAGTGGCTCATCGCGTCAACGCGAAAGATAGTGCTTCGTCCACTTCCACGGTATCCGGAGAAGAGGAAGAAGAGGAGTAAGGTAAAGTCATGTTCACCACGTTCAACAAAGGGCTTCTAATCGTGGTATCGGGTCCTTCGGGTGCAGGAAAAGGTACTGTATGCAGCGCCTACCTCAAAAGAAATCCCCATGCTAAACTCTCGGTATCGGTAACCACGCGGAAACCCCGTGTTGGAGAAAAGGAAGGGATTAACTATTTTTTCAGAGACAAGGAAACTTTTCTTAAAATGGTAGAGAATGGGGAGTTTTTGGAGTATGCCGAGGTTTACGGCAACTATTACGGTACTCCCAAAAAATTCGTAGAGGAAGAGCTGGCTGCTGGTAATGATGTTATATTGGAAATAGACATACAAGGAGCCCTTCAGGTAAAGGAGCGTTTCCCCGAGGCGGTGTTCGTGTTTATAATCCCTCCATCCATGGATGAGCTTAAAAAGCGCATCGTCAAGCGCGGGACCGAGGATGCCGAGACCATCTACAGGAGATTTCGAAGCGCCTATGAGGAGCTAAATTATATCTCCCGTTATAATTACGTTATAGTAAATGATACGGTAGAAAGCGCCGTAGCTAAGTTGGAGGCTATTGTGCTTGCCGAAAAATGTCGTGTGGATAGGAATAAACAGCTATATTTAGAATTGACGGGGAGGGGTTGATGATGCTTTATCCGTCGCTTAATGACCTCATGAAGAAGGTTGACAGCCGTTATACCCTTGCTGTGGCGGTGGCAAAGCGTGCAAGGCAATTGGTTGCGGGGGCACACCCTTTGATTTCGACGCAGTCCAGCAAACCCGTCACCATCGCAACTGAAGAGATAAACGAAGGCAAGGTATATTATAAACGGACAAAAGAAGGTATAAAATGATATGAGTGCCGTAAAGGGGAAAAAGGTAGTCATTGGCATAACGGGCGGGATTGCTGCATACAAAGCAGCAGAGGTGGTAAGCGCCCTTGTCAAAAAGGGAGCACAGGTAAAGGTTATAATGACCGCCCATGCCATGGAGTTCATAAAGCCTCTTACGCTGGAAACCCTGTCGGGCAATCCGGTTTACTACGACATGTTTTCCAGACCTGGGGCATGGGAAATAGATCATATATCCCTTGCAAAGTGGGCTGACCTGCTGGTGGTGGTGCCTGCCACTGCCAACATTTTGGGCAAAGTGGCCCATGGTATAGCCGATGACCTTCTATCCACCACCATCATGGCCACCAGAGCGCAGGTGGTGTTTGCTCCTGCCATGAACACCAATATGTACACTAATCCCATCGTCCAGGAAAACATAAGCTTTTTAAAGAGCAAGGGGTATATGTTTATTTCGCCGGCTACCGGAAGGTTGGCCTGTGGCGATTATGGCGAAGGCAAGCTCGCCGACGTTCAGGATATACTCGACGCAATAGAGGGATATTTCTCGAGAAAGAGCGATTTAAAGGGCTTGAGGATATTGGTGACTGCCGGCCCAACCAGGGAGTATCTGGACCCTATCAGGTTTATCACCAACCCTTCCTCGGGCAAGATGGGCTATGCCATTGCCGCTGCATGTGCTGAAAGGGGAGCCGATGTAGAGCTGGTATCGGGCCCTGTATCCATATCGCCGCCCCCCGGGGTAAGGCTTCATCGGGTTGAAACTGCTCAGGAGATGTTTGAAAAGGTAATGGACATCTTCCCATCGTGCCAAATGGTTTTCAAGGCTGCGGCAGTAGGGGATTATCGTCCCGAAACCTGTTATCCTACCAAGATAAAAAAGGACAGAGATAGATTAACCGTGACGCTGGTAAAGAATCCTGATATATTGAAAGAGCTGGGCAAACGAAAAGGCAGTTGCATACTGGTGGGTTTTGCTGCCGAAACCGAGAATATCGAGGAATATGCCATGAAGAAGATGCGGGAGAAAAACCTCGATTTCATAGTGGCCAACGATGTGACCCGGCAGGGTGCAGGGTTTGGAAAAGACACAAATGAAGGCTTATTGATCACCCGCCAGGGGGAGGTCATCAATATCCCTCAAATGGACAAAATGGAATTTGCCCATAGGATAATCGATGAGGTCATAAGAAGATGTCCTGATTTGAACCAGGGTTCAAACTGACTTAAAAGGGTACCTTGCTTGTACCCTTTTTGTTTAGCGTTTACCGTGAGATGTCATTTTATGGATTTGCTAAAGATGAATCGGATGGGGGGAGTTTGGTGGAAAGCGATGTCGTATATGCCGGCGTGATAATCGATCAGGCTCATCCTTCCCTTGACAGGGTGTTCCATTATATCATACCCCCCGAGTTGAGAGATAAGCTTCAGGTAGGAATGAGGGTACAGGTGCCCTTTGGCACGTCCAATAGGTTGGTTGAGGGATATGTGGTAAGGTTGGATGCCGCGGCCGATGTACCAGATGATAAGCTCAAGGCCATAGGTAAGGTGCTGGATGATTATCCGGTACTCCCTTACTTCCTGATCCCTCTTATAGGTTGGATGAAAGGGGAATATCACTGCCTATCCATAGAGGCCATCAGGTGTATGATACCTCCCGGCCTTAGGGCTAATGTGAAAAAGAAGGCTCAAAAGCTGGTGTTTTTGAGCGATCATGGGGATGTGGTGGAGGAGCGCATCGCTCATATCGCTAAAAAGTCCAAATACATGGCCGAGGTGTTGAGGCTGTTGGCCCAGCAGGATGGCATACCCCTTGAAGAGGTAAGAGCAGTCACTGGAGCGCCGTTGTCCAGCATAAAGAGCCTGGAAAAGCGGGGCTGGATTCGCATAGAACAGCAAGAGGTATATCGCAATCCCTGGAATTATGAACCCGATACGGGCCTTCAGCCCAAAATTTTGACCGAAGAGCAAAAGTCGGCCATCCAGATGCTGGAAGCAGCCCTTGTAAGAGGATACGGCGAGTTTCTGCTTCAAGGCGTGACCGGGAGCGGCAAGACCGAAGTGTATATCCAGGCAGCGCAAAAAGCCCTGGCTTTAAACAGGCAGGTCATAGTGCTGGTGCCAGAGATATCCTTGGCTCCCCAGACGGTGGAGCGGTTTAAAAGCCATTTTGGCCAACGGGTGGCCATACTGCACAGCGGTTTGTCCCTGGGCGAGCGGTATGATGAGTGGCGCAGAATCAGAAACCAGCAGGTTGATATCGTGGTGGGGGCGCGGTCGGCCGTCTTTGCCCCTTTCGAGCGGCTGGGCCTTATTATCGTGGATGAGGCCCATGAGGACAGCTATAAGTCGGAGATGCAGCCCAGGTACCATGCGATAGGGGTTGCCCGCAAGAGATGCCAGCTTCAAGGAGCGGTGCTCCTGCTGGGTAGCGCCACCCCTTCCCTGGTAGATTATTACCTGGCACAGAAGGGTACGTATAAAGCGATAAGGATGGAGCACAGGGTGGATTGTCGGCCACTGCCGCCGGTGGAGATTGTGGATATGCGCAAGGAGATAGAGCTGGGCAACCGCAGCATACTGAGCGGTGCGCTTTACCGTGCCCTGGATAGCGTGCTGCAAAGAGGCGAGCAGGCAATACTGCTGCTCAATCGCAGGGGCTATGCGCAGTTTGTGTCGTGTCGCTCGTGCGGCTTTGTGGTCAAGTGCCACAACTGCGATATATCGCTGACCTATCACGTTTACGATAAAACGCTAAAGTGCCACTACTGCGGAGCCAGCTATCCGTATCCCCGCATATGCCCCAGATGCGGCAGCAAGTATATCAAGCACTTCGGGATTGGGACCCAGCGGGCTGAAGAGGAGATAAAGAAGCTATTTCCTCAGGCTCGCATAATAAGGATGGATATGGATACCACTTCCACCAAGGGGGCACATGAGCGGATTTTAAGGGCCTTTGGAGAGGGGAAGTATGACATCCTTCTGGGCACGCAGATGATCGCCAAGGGGCTGGATTTTCCGAGGGTGACCCTTGTGGGGGTCATTGCAGCTGATACTTCGCTCAACCTGCCCGATTATCGAAGCAGCGAAAAGGCCTTTCAGCTGATAACCCAGGTAGCCGGCCGTGCTGGGCGAGGGCCTTTGGGTGGGAGGGTCATCATACAGACGTATCAGCCACAGCATTATGCCATAACGTTTGCTGCAAGGCATGATTACGAAGGCTTTTACAACAGGGAAATAGAGATGCGTAGGCAGTTTTTATATCCCCCCTTTTCACACATCATCAGGATACTGATGATGGGAGAGAAGGAGGAAGACCTCATACGGCTGGCGTTTGATACCAGAGATTGGCTGAAGCAAAGGATTGATGCCAGCGCTGTGCTGAAACAAGGGCTTATTGATATAGGGGCATATTCGGCCCCTTTAGAGAGGATCAACAACAGGTACCGATGGCAGGTGCTCATACGCATCAGGCCTGATGATATATACAAACAGGCATATCATCGGCTGATGGATGAGTGCATAGAAAGGCTTATGGGAGTTAAGGAAACCGCTATTGTGGATTTTTATCCATTGAGTTTGCTTTAGAAGGGATGATGAAGCTTTGGCAATAAGGAGGATTATGATATACGGCAAGGATGACGTGTTGCGCAAGGAGTCCAAGCCGGTGGAGAAAATCGACGAGAGGATTTTGCAGCTGCTGGATGACATGGCCGAGACCATGAGGCATGTCGATGGGGTAGGCCTGGCTGCCCCGCAGGTAGGGATATTGCGAAGGGTAGTGGTGATCGATGTGGGGGAGGGCTTGATCGAGCTTATTAATCCCGAGATCTTAGAAACGTCGGGGCAACAGCAGGGCGCAGAAGGGTGCCTGAGCATTCCGGGGGTGAGGGGAGAGGTAATACGGCCCGAAAAGGTGAGGGTAAAAGCCCTCAACAGGAAGGGAGAGCCCATCGAAATTACCGGAACCGGATTGCTTGCCCGAGCGCTATGCCATGAAATCGACCACCTGGATGGCATACTGTTTATCGATAAGGTGGTTCCAGGAACGTTGGAGGAAGGATGATGAAGGTGCTGAGGATCGTATTCATGGGCACTCCCGAGTTTGCCATACCGTCCCTTGAAGCCATTGTAAGCAGCGGCCACCGGATAATAGCCGTGGTTACCCAGCCGGACAGGCCCAAAGGCCGGGGGAATAAACTGACGCCTCCCCCGGTTAAGGAATGGGCTGTTGCAAGGGGCATACCGGTCTATCAGCCGGAAAAGGCGAGGGATCCGGAGTTCATCAGGGTATTGAAAGAGCTGGCGCCCGACCTTATAGTCACCGCTGCTTATGGGCAGATACTGCCAAAAGATATACTCGATATTCCACCGCTGGGATGCATAAACGTCCATGCCTCTTTACTTCCTAAGTATCGCGGCGCTTCGCCCATACAACAGGCTTTAATAGATGGGGAGGCTGAGACGGGCATAACGACAATGTATATGGATGAGGGCATGGATACCGGCGACATAATACTCCAGAGGAGCATCCCTATACACCCCGAGGAGCAGGCCGATGAGTTGCATGACCGACTGGCTGCGCTGGGTGGGCAGGTGCTGGCCGAAACTCTAAAGCTATTTGAGAAGGGGCGACCTGCCGGCCGTCCCCAGGAGCACGATAAGGCCACATACTGTAAAAAGATAGATAAGGCCATGGGCAATATCGATTGGACCCAGAGTGCCCTTCGCATCAAGAATTTGGTGAGGGGACTGACGCCCTGGCCTGGAACCTTTACCTTTCTAGGGGAGCAGCGCATAAAAGTATGGAAGGTACGGGAATGGGAATACTCTACACTGGGAACCTATACCCCAGGGCAAGTAGTGGCGGCCGATCAACGCCAAGGACTGGTGGTGGCCTGCGGTGACGGATTTCTGCGGCTTGTCAAGATACAGGGGGAAGGCAAAAGGGTCATGGAAGATATTGAGTTTTTAAGGGGCAATCCCATACCAGTGGGCGCCGTCTTCCAAAGTGAGCCATCTTCTGAAAAACTTCCATGATCTTCTGGGAAGCTCCCATGATGGGTAAAAAAGAGCGTTGCAAACAATAGATTTTGGGAGTAAATATGTGTTGCTCTATGGTAGTTTTAAGGGCTAAGCAATAAACATCGTTTAAGGAGAATTGTGGAGCGAGCATTATGGAGGCTAAAACCGATGTTGCAAGGGAAACCGCCTTGCGGGTATTGAAAGAGGTAAACAATGACGGCAAATACGCTAACATAAGCTTGAAGCACAATCTGAGGAGGGCCAGGCTAACCGGGAAGGATGCCGCTTTCGTAACACAGCTAGTTTATGGCACCCTGGAACGGCAGATCACCATCGACTGGATTTTGAACAAGTTCTGCAGCTTAAAGCGGGCCAATCACTGGGCCGTAAACATATTGAGGATGGGCTGTTACCAGATCATGTATATGGATCGGGTGCCTGATTTTGCCGTTTGCGATGAATCGGTCAAGCTGTGTAAGAAGTACTGCAACAAAGCTCTGGCAGGCTTTGTAAACGGCGTGCTCAGGAATATCGTAAGGAATAAGGAGAGCATTGCGTTCCCCTCAAAGGATGACGACCCTGTACTCAACCTATCCCTTACTTACAGCTATCCAGAGTGGCTTATAAAAAAGTGGATTGACGATTACGGCATAGGCTTGGCCGAGGCTATGGCCATGCCTGCCGTGAGCGATGGAGATTACGTGACCATAAGGGTTAACACAAACAGGATAACAAAGGATGAGCTTAAAGAGCGGTTGATGCAGCAGGGCATTGAGTGTGACGATGCCTTGTATATAAAGGATGAGGCTTTAAGGCTCCGCTGTGCCGGCGATATCGAGATTAATCCCCTGTATGCCCAAGGCCTTTTTACGGTGCAGGGCGAGAGCTCCATGTTGGTAGTTCGCGTTCTTGATCCCCAGAAGGGCGAGCTTATTATAGATGCATGTAGCGCTCCGGGCGGTAAGGCTACCCATATGGCCCAGCTGATGAACAACGAGGGGCGTATACTGGCATGGGATATCCATCCTCAAAGGGTAGAGATGATAAGCTTCAATGCCACCAGGCTGGGGACAGCTATCGTAGAGCCTCAGCAACAGGACGCCCGGGAATTTCAGCCGACTCTTGAAGGACAAGCAGATCGCGTGCTCATCGATGCCCCGTGCAGCGGATGGGGGGTCATATACAAGAAGCCCGATATAAAGAACAACATAAGGCGGGAGGACCTCCATGAGCTCTATGAGCTTCAGAGGCGCATTCTATTTACCTGTTCCCGTTATGTAAGGCCGGGGGGCATACTGGTTTACAGCACGTGTACCATGAATGCCGATGAAAACCATAAGGTCATTGAGGAGTTTCTAGAGCGCAATCCCAATTTTAAGCTGGATGATTTTACGCATCTATTGCCGGAAGGTTTGAGGACCTCGGTTATTGCGCCGGGGATGATTCAGCTCATTCCTTCCAGGGATGGGATAGATGGGTTTTTCATCAGCAAGCTTAAGAGGATGATGTGATTATGGTAGAAAAGCAGGACATTTTGAGCCTCTCTTTGGAAGAATTACAACAGGCCATGCAGGAATTGGAGCAGCCTCAGTATCGCGCACAACAGATACTTCAGTGGCTTCACAGAGGAATAAAGAGCTTTGAAGAGATGACCAATTTGCCGAAGGCGCTTCGCGAACTTCTGGCACAGCGATTTTATATAGAAAAGCTGCAACTGCAGGACAAACGCATCTCAAGGGCAGGAGATGCAATAAAATATTTGTTTTTGCTGCAAGACCGTAATATAATTGAAAGTGTTGTGATGAAATATAAGTACGGCAATTCCCTGTGCCTGTCTACGCAGGTAGGGTGCAGGATGGGGTGTAAGTTTTGCGCTTCTACCGTGGGGGGGTTGGTTCGCAACCTTTCGGCAGGGGAAATGCTGGCACAGGTCATAGAAGTGAACGGCGACCTTGAGAAGGCCGGCGAACGCAAGTTGGGCAATATAGTGCTCATGGGCATAGGTGAGCCCCTTGATAATTATGATAATACCGTTAAGTTTATTAAGATGGTACATTATCCCATAGGGCTCAATATGAGCTACCGCAGGATTACGCTATCCACCTGCGGCCTTGTGCCCAGGATTATGGATTTGGCCGAAGAGGGCTTGCCTATTACCCTTTCCATCTCCCTTCATGCGCCCAATGATGAGATTAGAAAGCTCATCATGCCGGTTGCATCGGCCTATTCCATTGACGACATACTCAAAGCCAGCAGATATTACTTTAAGAAGACCGGCAGGAGGGTAACCTTTGAGTATGCCTTGATCAGCGACTTGAATGACAGGGAAAAGGACGCCATCGAATTGGCTCGTCGGCTTAAAGGCTTCCCATGCCATGTCAATATCATTCCCTTGAACGACGTCAGGGGGCTGGGATACAAGAGGAGCTCACGGGCTGCCGTGGAAAGGTTTATCTCGGTGCTGGAATCGCAAGGCATTGTAGTTACCAAACGCAGAGAGTTAGGGCTGGACATTGAAGGCGCCTGCGGTCAATTAAGGAGGAGTTACCTTGAGCGGGTTGAAGTCCGCCAGGATGAGAGGTGAGGAAGACGTGAGGCTGGTATTTAGTGCCTATAGCCATCCGGGCAAGGTGAGGAAGAACAACGAGGATTACTTTTTCATCCCCACCGGTGGAGCGCAGGTGAAGGATTTGATGATGGTGGCCGATGGAATGGGCGGCCACAAAGCTGGGGATGTGGCCAGCCGCATGGTGGTTGAAGCAATAATCCAATACTATGTTGAAAATCTGCACAGCGTTACATCGGTGGAACAGGCCAGGGACCTTATTTTGAATTCCATCCAACATGCCAATATAAAGGTTTATAACCATGCTCAGGCCCGGGACATATATAAGGGTATGGGGACCACCCTTACCCTTGCCTATTTTTTTGACCGCAGGGCATGCATAGGCCATGTGGGGGACAGCAGGGCTTATCTGATACGCGACCGATCAGTGACTAAAATTACCAGGGATCATTCGTTGGTGCAGGAGCTGCTGGAAGAAGGCAAGATAACCCAGGAAGAGGTGGACAATCACCCTCAAAAGAACATCATCACCCGTGCCATTGGCACAGCAGATCAGGTGATGGTCGATTATTATGAGATAGAGCTGAAGGACAATGATATAATAGTCCTGTGCACCGATGGTTTGAGCAACCATGTGGATTTGAGCGAAAATATAGACCTTTTTTATACTGCTGAATCGCTGGATGAGATCGCCTCGACTCTGGGAAAAAAGGCGCTGGAAGCTGGAGGCGTTGACAACGTGACCATAGTGATGGCCAGGTACTCGTGTGCGACAGAAAAGAGGTGAAGCCTTTGCTGGGACGGATTTTAGGTGGAAGATACGAGCTGGAAGAGAAGATCGGCAGCGGGGGCATGGCCATAGTCTATAAAGCCAGGTGCCATCTACTCAAAAGGCACGTAGCAGTGAAGGTACTTAGGCCTGAACTGGTGGAAGATGAGGAATTTGTGGCGCGTTTTAAAAGGGAGTCTCAGGCAGCGGCCAGCCTTTCCCATCCCAATATCGTGAACATCTATGACGTTGGAGAAGAGAACGGCATATATTATATAGTCATGGAATATGTCAAAGGCAAAACCCTCAAGGAGTATATTCGCGAAAAGGGGAAACTGGATTGGGAGGAGGCCGTACGCATTGCCATTCAGATATGCTCCGCTCTCAAACACGCCCACAAAAACGGCATCATACACCGCGATATAAAGCCTCAAAACATTCTGGTTAGCGAAGACGGTACTGTGAAGGTTACTGATTTTGGCATAGCGCGGGCTGTTACCTCTGCTACCGTTACCATGGCAGGTGCCAACGTAATGGGCTCGGTACACTATTTTTCGCCCGAGCAGGCCCGTGGGGGGCATGTTGACGCGAAATCAGACCTCTATTCTCTGGGCATAGTGCTGTATGAGATGGTGACGGGTACCGTTCCCTTTGAGGGCGATACCGCCGTTTCGGTAGCCCTCAAGCATATTCAGGAAAAGGTAAAGCCCCCTGAAGAGTTAAATCCCGATATTCCCAAAAGCCTTCAGGATGTCATAGAGAAGGCGATAGAGAAGGATCAAAATAAGCGCTATCAGACTGCCGGTGAAATGATAAAGGACCTGCAAAGGGTGCTTAAAGAGCCTAACGGCAATTTTGTGGCGCGAAGCGATGACGACAGCGATATGCCCACGCAGGTCTTCAAGCCCATTAACGTTGAAAACGAACAGCAGGAGAGCCAGGATGAGGGCGAAAAGCGCCCCATAAGGTGGAGGCTGCTGTTTATCGCCATTCCTTTGCTGGCTATCCTGATGCTGTTTTTCTATATAGGCAGCCAGATATACCAAAATCATTTTGTGATGGAAGACGTGGAAGTGCCCAAAGTGGTGGGAATGGATGAGCAGGATGCTGAAATGGTGCTGCAGGAGCGCAACTTAATGATGAAGGTCATCGAGAGGAAAAACAGCAGCCAGGAAGAGGGTATCATCCTGTATCAGGATCCGGCCGAAGGCATAAAGGTAAAACCCAACTCTACCATAAACGTAGTGGTCAGCCTGGGGCCTAAGATGATAAGGGTGCCCAACGTTGTTGGCCTTTTGCAACGCGATGCCGAGATAGCGCTGGAGAATGCCGGGCTTAAGGTTGGAACCCCAGAGTACGTTGAGAGCGATATGCCTACCGGGACGGTCATCAGGCAGAGCATAGAACCCAATACCGAGGTGGTGGAAAACACCGAAATTGTGCTGGTTATAAGCAAGAAGCCGGAGATAAAGCTGGTTGAGGTGCAGGAATACGTTGGGTTAAAAGAGGAAATTGCCAGGGAGCTCATAGAGGGCATAGGGCTTAAGGTAGGCAAGGTGGTCAAGAACTATAACCAGAATTACCCTGAGGGGGTTATATATAAGCAAAACCCGCAGGTGGGAGATGTGGTGGAACGGGGTCGTGAAGTCGACCTATGGGTGAGCTTGGGGCCCATGCCTTCTTATCCCAAAGTTTTGGAAATTGACCTCAGCCAGTACGGTAGAGATCAAGAGGACGATGCCAGCGTAAATGTTACCGTAAAGCGGGTCGATGATGGCCAAGTTGTATACAGTGCTCAACATGCCCTGTCTGAAGGCGTTATATCCATAAATCTTGAAGGTTCGGGAGTTGTGCGCTACAGTATATATATAGATAATCAGCTGGTTAGGGAGATAGTAGTTGATTTCACCAAAAGGGAAGATGGGGATTGATGGAGACGGGGATTATAGTCAAGGGAGTAGGTGGATTCTATGATGTCTATTTAAATGGCAATGTCCTGCGGTGTGTACCCAGGGGTAAGTTTCGAAAACAGGGCATTACCCCTTTGGTAGGGGACGTGGTGGAGGTCAACACAAAGGATGCCGCTATAGAATCGGTATTGCCACGAAAGAACCAGTTTAAGCGCCCATGTGTGGCAAATATTGACAATCTCGGAATTGTGGTGTCGGTGAAGCATCCGGAACCAGATTTGCTGCTGGTGGATAAGCTTATACTGGCAGCCCGGATGAATTCCGTAAGGCCATTTATAGTGATAAACAAGGTAGACCTTGCAGAAGACAAGTCCGAGATAAAGGCCATTGAAGAGGAGTATCGCCTTGCAGGCTGTCCTATTTTTTGCGTATCCTGCAAGGAAGGTATCGGGATTGAAGAGCTCAAGCAGAACATGTACAGCGGTATCACCACCTTTGCCGGGCAGTCAGCTGTGGGCAAGTCATCCCTCATTAACCGGCTCTATCCTGAGGTATCAAGGGAAGTGGGGGACATAAGTGAAAAGATCAAAAGAGGAAAGCATACCACCCGCAGCGTAGAGCTCCTGGTACTGCCCGATGGTAAGATGCTGGTCGATACCCCTGGTTTCAGCGCGTTGGAAGTGGATCTCATGGAGCCAGAGCAAGTTCAACTCTATTATGACGAGTTCATTACATATGCTGATGAATGCAGGTTTCCTAAGTGCCTGCATTACAGGGAACCCCAATGTGCTGTGAAGGAAGCCGTAGAGAGGGGAGAGATCCCTAAGCAGCGCTATCAACGCTACATCCGGATCATAGAAGATATAAACGAAAAGAGGAGGGAGCGGTGGTGATAAAGATAGCCCCCTCGATCCTTTCGGCAGATTTTTCCAGGCTGGGTGAGGAGGTAAGAAGGCTGGACCAGGGGGGTGCCGACATGGTACACATAGACGTCATGGACGGCCATTTTGTGCCCAACATCACCATAGGACCTCTGGTAGTCAAGGCCATACGCCCCTACACCGAGCTGCCTTTTGACGTGCACCTTATGATGGACAACCCCATGGACTTCGTGGATGCCTACATGGAGGCAGGCGCCGATAGCATTACTGTGCATGCCGAGGTGCTGCCCCATCTGCACAGGGCCATACATTATATAAAGGACTTAGGCGTAAAGGCCGCTGTAGCCTTAAATCCGTCTACCCCGCTCAACGTTTTGGAATACATATTGGAAGATGTGGACATGGTGCTCCTGATGACGGTAAATCCGGGCTTTGGCGGTCAAAAGTTTATCCCTGCCATGATGGATAAAATAAGGAAGCTGGTTGACATGAGGAATGCCTGCGGCGCTAACTTTTGCATACAGGTGGATGGTGGTATTGGCTTGCACAACATAAGGGATGTGGTAAAGGCCGGAGCGGAGGTTATAGTAGCCGGCTCTGCGGTTTTTGGCGCCCAGGATGTGAAGAGCATTATAGAGGCTATGAGACAAGAGGCAAAGTCATGAGGGTGCTAATAATTGCTAACGGTGAGATAGGGGATATACAAAGGGTAAAGGCCATGCTGCCCCCGGTGGATTACGTTATATGTGCCGATGGAGGATTGAAGCATGCGCAGGAGTTGGGAATCGTTCCCGATCTGCTGGTAGGGGACTTCGACTCGCTGTCCGATGAGATGCTGCGGGAGTATAGTGTGACAGGGGTTGCCATCAAGCGGTATCCTGTAGACAAGGACAAAACCGACATGCAGATAGCCGTCGATACTGCCATAGATATGGGGGCCAGCCAGGTGTTTTTGGTGGGGGCTTTTGGTAGCCGATGGGACCATTCCTATGCCAACATGCTGATGCTGTACAGGCTTGCCAGGCGGGGCATAAAAGCCCAAATTTTAGATGCCCATAACGTAGTGATGGTTTCCACCAGCGGGAAGATAGAGATAGAAGGCGAAATAGGGCAGACCCTGTCGTTGTTGCCCTTAGGCGGCGATGTCCGCATCCTGAGCACTGATGGGCTTAAATATCCCATAGTAAATGGCATTTTGCCTTTGGATTTCCCTTACGGGGTAAGCAATGTACTTATAAAGCCACGGGCAGAGGTACATGTAGGTTCAGGGTGGGTAATGGTGGTGATAGCAAGGGATTGATTTTTTAGCGGGTCACCCGTCTGCCGCATGCAGCATATAATGTCTATCGAGGCAAATAGCTATCCTTATGCAGGCGGGAAGTGAGCGGGGTGGTCGTGAGGTTTTCTCCTAGAAAGAAAAATAACACAGTTAGGGTTATTCTGGGCGTGCTATTCATCGTCGCGGGGGTACTACTGATAATAATATGGGTACCGTTATGGATGTGGGTACTCCTGCTGGGAGGTGTGATGATAGCCATAGGCGTCATTCTATTGAGGAAGTGAGGTGATGGGCATGACCAGGATATATGTCGTAAAGCTGCCCAAATTGCTGGGGGTATTAATAAGAAGGCTGCTGAAAATAAAGGCAGCTTGAAAGGTTGCTGTCGATAAAAAATTAAAAAACGTGCTTAATCGCACGTTTTTTTAGTATGAGCATTTATACATACTACAGCGCCGAAACTTGATTAAAGCGCTCTCTGTACTCTTCCCGATTTAAGGCAAGTGGTGCAAACCTTGATGGTCTTGGGCCTTCCATTGACGATGGCTCTCACCTTTTGAAGGTTTGGAACCCATATGCGGTTAGTCTTACGGTTGGAATGGCTGACTGCTTTTCCGTACAACAGCCCCTTCTTGCATATATCACAGCACCTCGACATGGACCTTACACCTCCTCCTTTACATCCGCTGCCGTTGCTTAAAAACAATATTATTTTACCATTAAACCGGTGGTTTTGCAAGAAAGCAAAAGCCAAAAAATAAATGTTATTGCATGATTTGCCGTCATATTATAGAATGATAGTAGAATTTTAGGCGGTGAAGATATTTTGAGAAGGGAGGCACAGTAATGGCTGCTAGGAAGAGAAATTCTTTGGGTGAGATCATCATCTCGGACGACGTACTGGCAACGCTGGCGGGCATATCGGCTATGGAATGCTATGGCATTGTGGGAATGGCTGCTAAACGGCCGACGGATGGATTGGTAGAACTGCTGGGTTTAGAAAATCTGTCCAAGGGTGTTAAGGTTAATACGCAGGAGAATGAAGTTTACATAAATCTGTATATTATTGTGGAATACGGGATTTCCATAGCTACTGTGGCCAAGAACGTCATGGAAACAGTAAAATATAATATAGAAAACTTTACCGGTATGACCGTAAAACGAGTGGATATAAGCGTGGAAGGTATCAGAGTATGAAGCTACCCTGACTGAAGGAGGTACAAGGTGTTGAAGTGCGAATTCATTGATGCAGCAAAACTTAAAGAGATGATATTGTCTGCCACCCAGTTTTTGGATAAGCATAAACAAGCCGTGAACGCCCTTAACGTGTTTCCGGTTCCCGATGGCGATACCGGTACCAATATGTCCCTTACCATGTTGGCAGCGGCAAAGGAGGTACAGAGTGCCCGTTCGGATAGCATGGCCCAGGTGACAAGCGCCCTGGCCAGCGGCGCGCTGAAGGGAGCGAGGGGGAATTCAGGGGTCATACTGTCTCAGCTGTTCAGAGGATTTGCCAGGGCATTGCAGAACCTGAGCCAGATTACCACCAGCGATTATGCTGAGGCTATGCAAGCGGGAGTGGACACCGCATACAAGGCCGTTATGAAGCCGGTTGAGGGTACCATGCTGACCGTTGCTAGAGTTGCGGCCGAAGAAGCGAGGAAGATAGCCAGGACGCAAAAGGATTTCATTGAATTTTATGAGCAGGTCATAAAGGCGGCTAAGAAGGCATTGGATAAAACCCCTGAGATGCTTCCGGTATTGAAGCAGGCAGGCGTCGTGGATGCTGGTGGCATGGGGCTTCTGTACATTATGATAGGTGCCAGCCATGCTTTAAAAGGGACTTTTGAGCTGGATAGCACCATGATGGCTAGCGAGGGTTGTCCGACAGAGCTCAAGTTTGAAATACAGCCCCAGGAAAATATTGAATATGGATACTGCACCGAATTCCTGGTAAAGAACCTATATCCTTATGTGGAAGAAGGGGACGAGGAGAATTTAAAGGAAAGATTGAACAAGCTGGGAGATTGTGTGGTGGTGGTACGCGACAATGACATGATCAAGGTTCACGTGCACACCAACATGCCCGGCAAGGTGTTACAGCTGGGCTTGAGGTACGGGGAGCTATCCAGCATAAAAATAGATAACATGAGAGAGCAGCACAGGCACTTGAATGAAATAGGTGTTGAAGGGCCACAACCGCCGGATGATGTCGTGGAGAAGCAATTTGGCGTAATTGCGGTAGCCATGGGCCAGGGGATTGCATCCATATTCAAAGATTTAGCGGTGGATTTTGTGGTTGAAGGCGGACAAACCATGAACCCCAGCATAGATGACCTGTTAAAAGGTATAGAGAAGGTTAAAGCCAAGGAGATATTCATCCTGCCAAACAACAGCAATATAATCCTGTCGGCATCCCAGGCACAGCAGATGAGCCAAAAGAAGATTTACGTTATACCCAGTAAATCCATCCCTCAGGGAATAGCGGCCATGCTGGCTTTCAACCCTGATCTCGATGCCGAGACCAATGTACAGCGCATGACGGCGGCATTAGGCTCGGTGAAGACCGGACAGGTGACCTATGCAGTACGGGATTCCAGTTTCGATGGTATGGACATAAAGAAGGGCGATATTTTAGGCTTGATTGATGGCAAGATAAGCGTGGTGGGCAGCGATATAAGCGAAGTTGCAAAGGGCCTTATAGATAACATGGTGGATGACAATAGCGAGATAGTTACGCTGTATTATGGGGAACAGATAAGCGAACAGGATGCGCAGGCTATAGCGGATTTTGTCTCAAACCGCTATCCAGATGTTGAGGTAGAAGTCCATTTTGGAGGACAACCATTGTATTATTACATCATATCGGTAGAGTGAACATTTTTGCGCCGTTTCGAATGACGAGCCGGGGGAGTACCTTCCGGCTTTTTGTTTTTTTGTGGTATAATTTTTCTATGCATGCTTGACGTTTCAACTGTAATGGGGTGCAGATGGCTTATGAGCATATTGGAGCAGGATGTGCAGTTTATAAAAGGCGTGGGGCCTAAAAAGGCAGCCCGTCTAAACAAGCTGGGCATAAAGACTGTGGAGGACGTGCTGCAGCATTTTCCCAGGGATTACGAGGTATGGCGTGGCATACAGAAAGTGGCCAACGCCGTACACGGCGAGGATGCATCCTTTGTGGTGAACTTTGTGGGAAGTGCAAATACCCAAAATCCCAGAAAGGGCTTGACCATAACCACATGGCGCGCGAAAGACGATACCGGCTATCTGTGGTGCGTATGGTTTAATCAGCCTTACCGAAGCAATATGTACAGCACCGATAAGCAGTATTTTGTTCGTGGAAAGGTAGAATACAGGTACGGGATGGTGCAGCTTCAAAATCCCATCGTTGAGGAATATGTTCCTGAAAAACACGATGGTAGCAAAATATTGCCCATTTATCCCCTCACCGAAGGGATCACCCAAAAGGACATGCGCAATTTGGTGGCGGAGGTCCTAAAGAGGGTGGAAGGAACATTGAAAGACCTGTTTCCGGCTGATCTGCGAGAGAGATTTAAGCTAGCCGAGAAGAATTATGCTATGCACCATATCCATCTTCCCCAATCCCTTCAGGCGCTTCAGGATGCCAGGCGCAGGCTGGTATTCGAGGAATTTTTCTTTATGAAGTTGGCGCTGCAGCTGATTCGGGAGAAAAATCAGAGCGACAACCGGGGCTTGACCTTTAAGTGGGATGAAAGTTCTTTTGAAGAATTTGTACAAAATCTGCCCTTTCCTCTGACCAATGCCCAGAAGAGAGTGGTGGGCGAGATATTGAGGGATTTGAAAAGCGGAAGGGTTATGAACCGGCTGGTACAGGGAGATGTAGGGTCGGGTAAGACGGTGGTAGCAGCCCTGGCATTATACTGCGCCGTGCTCAGCGGGTACCAGGGAGCCATGATGGCACCAACGGAAATATTGGCCAAACAACACTATGCAACCCTCAAAAAGCTCTTTGATGGTACCGGGGTAAAGGTGGAATGCCTTGTAGGTGGGATGAAAAATGTCGAGAAGGAGAGCGTGAGGTTCAGGCTGGCCAGAGGTGATATCGATATCCTGGTCGGAACCCATGCTATAATCGAGGATGGAGTGAACTTCAAAAATTTAGGCCTGGTTATAACCGACGAACAGCATAGGTTTGGGGTGCGGCAAAGGGCTGCCCTGCAGCAGAAAGGCCAATCGCCCCATATGCTTGTCATGTCGGCTACTCCCATTCCCAGGACCCTTGCCCTCATGTTTTATGGCGACTTGGACGTCTCGGTTATCGATGAGCTGCCGCCTGGCAGAAAGCCGGTCAAGACCTATCATGTCCCCCCCTCTATGAAGGGCCGGGTTTTGGAATTCATCAAACGTCAGGTGGCAGAGGGACGCCAGGCATATATGGTATGCCCTTTGGTGGAAGAATCGGAGGCTATAGATTCACAGTCAGCCATAGAGCTATTTGAGACCTTGAGGCGCGGAGAGCTAGCGGATTTGAGGTTGGGACTTTTGCACGGGCGCATGAAACCTGCTGAAAAGGAGAGCGTGATGGAGGCCTTTGCAGCCGGCCAGATCGATGTGCTGATTTCCACCACGGTGATAGAGGTAGGGGTAAACGTGCCCAATGCAACCGTCATGGTCATTGAGAACGCCGAGAGATTTGGCTTGGCTCAGCTGCATCAGCTGAGAGGAAGGGTTGGCCGTGGTGACCACCAGTCGTACTGCATCCTTATTGCTGATGCCAGCAGCAGGGAGGTTTATGAGCGTATGAAGGTCATGACCAAAACCAACGATGGCTTTGAGATAGCCGAAAAAGACCTGCAGCTCAGAGGGCCGGGCGATTTTCTCGGCGTTAAGCAGCACGGTCTGCCCGAGTTTAAAATTGCCAACCTGGTGAGGGATGTAGGTATATTGAAACAGGTTGATCTAGCTGTCAGACAGGTCTTGCAGGCAAGAGATAACCCGGCTTATAAAGCCCTGATTGAATATACCATGGATAAGTTTAATGAACAGCTCAAAGAGATAACGTTCAATTAAAAAAATGACAAATAGTATAAACAAAACATATGCCCTGATTACCTCTGAAATAAAGGTATATCAGGGTCAAATTTTGCGCTTTAAAATAAGGAAGGTTTAATATACAGTTGCTATATATTACTAGAGTAAAAATCGTTGTATTGGTTAAATTAATAATACCACGATGAAATAGGAGGTGAAATAAACGTGGCCAGAAATAACAGGAATCGCACTATAGTTCCCGAGGCTAGGCAGGCTCTCGACAACATGAAGTTTGAGATAGCCAGCCAGCTAGGAGTTAACCTAAAGCAGGGGTACAATGGGGATTTGACCGCTAAAGAGGCTGGTTATATCGGTGGGTATATGGTGAAGAGGTTAATCGAGCAGGCCGAGAGGCAGCTAAGTGGCAGATAACATGTATGATAAAAGGGAACGGCTCAACGCCGTTCCCTTTTATCGTTGTAAATAGCTACTTTCTGCTATAGAACAAAAAAACTGGTGACCTTTAGGCCACCAGCGCTGGGAGAGGAGAATTGAAGGAAGAGCTCTATGGGGGATGTTACATTTTTATTATTGCACCATATGTTTCAAAATATACATCTCCATAGGGAAAATGGTCCTGTTTTTGAAAGATTGCTTGTGCGGTGTAGTAAATTATGTTAGAATGAATAATAATTAATATAATTTAATGAATTCCGTGCTATGGAGGCAATGAGCTTGAGGGTTATAGCAGGGCGGTGGAAAGGGAGAAGGCTGCTGGCGGCCAAGGGCATGAACACGCGGCCCACGGCTGATATGGTAAAGGAGGCCATATTCAATATACTGCAGCAGCGTATTGCCGGCAGCAGCGTGCTAGACCTGTTTGCAGGGACGGGCAATCTGGGGCTGGAAGCTTTAAGCAGGGGATGTTCAAGGGTGGTGTTTGTGGAGAGGGATGCGCGCGCTGTGGATGTGCTCAACAAAAACCGTGCTAATCTGGGATGTCTTGAACAAACCACCGTCATGCGTTACGACGTATTTCATGCAATCAAGCGCCTTTCTGGCAAGGAAAGGTTTGACATAATATTTGCCGATCCACCTTACAGCAAAGGGTTGGAGGTTCCGCTTCTTAATGCCATTGCCGACAGCGATATATTGCATGAGGATGGCATAGTTGTACTTGAGCATTCAAGCAGAGACCATCAACCCGATAGAGTGGGGAATTTGGTTAAACTGCAGGACAGGCATTACGGCGATACCGTCATAAGCCTTTATAAGAAGGAGTGAATGGCATAGTGAAAATAGCTGTTTATCCTGGAAGCTTTGATCCCATAACCAATGGGCATATGGATATCATAAAACGAGCCAGCAGGATATTTGACAAGCTGATTGTGGCTGTGGTGCGCAACCCCAACAAGGTGGCCACATTTACGGTTGCCGAGAGAGTGGAGCTGATAAAAAAGGCGGTAAAGGATTTACCCAATGTAGAGGTTGACCATTTCGAAGGATTATTGGTCGATTTCATGAGAAAGAAAAACGCACGGGTTATCATAAAGGGTTTGAGGGCGGTATCCGATTTTGAATACGAGTTTCAGATGGCCCTCATGAACAGAAAGTTGGATCCCAACATAGAGACCTTATTCATGATGACCAGCTATAAATACTCCTATTTGAGCTCCAGCGTCGTCAAAGAGATAGGTAGGCTGGGTGGCTGTATAGGCGAGCTGGTCCCCGAAGTCGTTCTGCCCGATATACAAAAGAAATTGATTAATTCATGAGGAGGAATAAAGGAGATGAATGTCTTCAGCCTTCTGGATATTTTGGAGGATGAACTGGAGAACGGTAAGCCGGTGCCCCTCCTGGGCAAAGTGATGGTGGACCGCGATAAATGCCTGGATATCATCAGGGATATCCGCCTTAGCTTGCCCGAAGCACTGGAACGAGCAGAGATGATAACTAGGGAACGCCAGAGGATACTGGCCGAAGCCCAGAAAGAAGCCGAAACCCTTCTTAAAGAAGCGGAACAGCACATCAAAGCCCTTGTGGACGAGCACGAGATCACGCAGATGGCCTATCAGCAGTCAAGGGAGATCATCGAAAATGCACAGGAAAGCGCCAAAAAAATACGGTTGGGTGCAAGGGAATATGCCGATGAGATACTCCAGGAGGTAGAGCGCTACCTTGCCCAGCAGCTGGAGGTTATAAGGCAGAACCGCGAGGAACTAAAGGGGAGCAAAAAGCGAGGAGTTAAAGAGGAGCAAGAAGTGAACCGCTAGGGGCGTTTTGGGCCTCTGGATGACTTGAGGCGTACCGCGATGAGTGGTATTAGGGCGGTCAGGGCCAGGATTAGAATGCAATATACAACCAGCTGCCATGCGCTTTGCAGCTGAGCGGAAAACGATGTAATCGGTTGAGGAGTAAATTGGTGAAACGCGTCCAGGTCGGGTTGTGGCCATATTTTCATAATGGCCCATGCCAGGATGGATGCAATGATTGCATGGAGAATCTTTGTCATGATGTAAAGGCCAATGGAGATATCGCTTTTGCTCAGAAAGCCCATTACCTGGCAGTGAATGGAAAATCCGCTCCAGCTTATTACAAAGGCGCTGAGGATTATTTTTTGCGAGAGCGGAGCAGCAGCCTGGGCTATCAGCTTGCATCCGGTGGTCATCTCCAATATTCCTCCCATGAGGCCGGGGAGGAGTTGAGCATCTATCCCCAAAGGCAGGAGGATTGGTGCCAGCAATTGAGATAAGCTGCTTATAAGACCGGTTTTCAACAATATGTCTATGATTACCGAGAAGAGGATGATAAATCCCCCTATATACAAAAGCGCGTTCATGGAATTGCGAACGGCATCGCTCAGCATTTCTCCAAAGGTCCTGCCGTCCTTTTTTCTTGCCGACAGCAGAGCCTTGAAAGCCGTCTTAATGCCAGGGGGACTTTCTATTTTTTTGGGCTCTTTATGGTTGGATGGCATATAAAAGCGGAATATAAGGCCTACTATGATGGAAGCCATATAATGGCTTGCTGCAATGATCTTGCCGGCTGAAGAGCTGTTGAGCATTCCGATGCCAACCGCTCCCAGCATGAAGAGGGGGCCGGAGGTACTGCAAAAGGCCATTATCCTTTGGGCCTGGTGGGGAGTTATGTTCCCCCTTTCGAGGAAGGATGAGGTAAGCTTTGCTCCTACCGGGTAGCCAGAGGTGATGCTCATGGCCCATATAAACGAGCTTTCGCCCGGGCAGCGGAACAATGGCCCCATGACGGGCCTGAGCAGGACGGCGAAAAAGTTCACCAGGCCTATGCCCATCATTATTTCTGAAACGATGAAAAAAGGAAGCAGTGCCGGGAAGACGTTTCTCAGCCAGGTGTCCAGGCCAGTCAAGGCTGCCTGGAAGGATTGGCGCGGAAAGGCGATTATAAAACAGGTTACCAGGAGGCACAATATCACCAACGTTATGGATTGTAGCTTTATCAAGGTATATCCCTTATACATTTTTCCTCCTGCATAATAAGCATATAGGGAGTGCGCTTTAGTATATTCATATTGTGGAGGTCGTAAATTTATGAAGAAAAAGGTGAAGATAGGCTTGGCTTTGGGGTCGGGAGCTGCTAGAGGCTTGGCCCACATCGGCGTATTGCAGGTGCTTGAGGAAAACGGGATTGTCCCCGACTACATAGCTGGGTCCAGCATTGGCGCCGTTGTGGGAGCTTTGTATGCTGCCGGCGTTTCGCCCAAGATGATGGAAGGGATAGCTCAAAACCTGGACATGAAGAAGTATTACGATGTTAACGTTCCGCGTCATGGCTTTATAAAAGGACATAGGATCGAAGAGCTCATCAAGCTGCTTACCCGCGATAGAGAGTTTGGAGAGCTTAACATTCCTCTTACCGTCACGGCCGTCGACCTTAAGACCTGCCAGCTGATAGAGCTCAACGAGGGCAAGGTATACAGGGCTGTGCGGGCCAGCATATCCATACCCGGAATATTTACCCCGGTGGAGTGGGGGAATTATATCCTGGTAGATGGGGGACTGTTGGCACGGGTGCCGGTGGATACCGTAAAGCGCATGGGAGCAGATGTGGTCATAGGGGTAGACGTAGGGTTTCGTGGACAGCATCGCCCGCCCGTAAACATCCTGGAAGTGATTTTGCAGTCGTTGGAGGTAATGGAGCTGGAGATTTTGAAGAACAACGTACAAAAAGGAGATGTGATAATCTATCCCGATGTCTCGAGTGTCCATCCTTTCTTTTTTGACGAGGTGGATAGATGCATACAGGCGGGTAGAAAGGCCACTTTGGAAGCTATGGACCGGATAAAAAGCCTCATAGAAACTTACCAGCATTAGATTACCCTGATCTTTTCGGTGAAGTCCCTGTTTCCCTTTCTATAACATGGGTTGGGTATCCCCAGGCTATATAAATTGGTGGCTAAAACGTCTATATCGAACATTTCACGGGCTATGGGGCTTTTTAGCACCTCCTCATAACGGGCTGCCTTTGTTATGATGGGCACCCTGGCGCTTTGTTTTAATTGCTTTAAAAGTGGTATAGCTCTGGTTGAGAAGCCCAGGATTCGCAAGTATTGGGGTCCTCCGGCGCGCCGAAACCTTTCCACCCTTTCTTTTGTTATGCCCAGCAGCGCGTGAACCAGTATGCGCTGGAGGCGCGTGTAGACGTATCTTTTTGTCTTGGCAAGGGCCATGAATTCATCTAGGGTGGAGGCTTTGAGAGCGCATTCCTTTATGCGGTTTTCAAGGCCTTCATCTATGTCCATCAGGTTTTTGATGTCTTCTAGGGGCATGGAGCGGATGTTCCCCAGCATGAGCTGTTCAAGGGAACTGTTGGTGACCGGCCCTTTTCCCGATTCTATGGCACCCTTTAATATTTCAAAGGATGCTCGAGGCATTGCCCGGGAAATGTTGCCCCAACATTTTTGCTTTTTAAGTTCATTCCTTATAGCAGTTGCGCTGGATATCTCGCCGCTCATCTCCTGGGCGTTGTACGGTGCGCCTATCCGCTGAATGGTAACCGGAATTATGTTACTTTTTGTCCTGTACAGCGCTTTGAGGTATTCAATAGCCAGTATGGAGTTGGAGCTATTGATTATCCTTTCCCACTGGCTTTCCGAAAAGCTTAAGCCCATTTTTTTTGCGTGTTCCATGATTGCCATGTGCCTGGCCTGAGGAAAGGACAGCCCTTGGTCCAGGTATTGTTTCAGCAGCGCTTTGAATGTCGGGGGTTCTTCGGCCAGCACCCTAGCTATTTCTGTCAGCGGCTGTATTGTCCCTATTTCGCTGCCGAAGCTTATATGGGTTACCACTCCCGTATGGTTTAGGAGTTGGACGCCGCCATAGGCGAACAGCTCTGCCGTTTGAGATGAATATACGGCCGGCAGCTCCACCACTATGTCTACACCATTTCGGAGCGCCATTTCAGCCCTTTCCCACTTATCGACTATGGCCGCTTCGCCCCTCTGGGTGAAGTGGCCCGACATGGCTACTATAGTGTAATCGGGCTGTATGAGCTCTAAAGAGCTTTTTAGGTGGTGCAAATGTCCGTTGTGAAATGGGTTGTATTCAGCGATTATCCCCAGTACTTTCACCATAACCCCTCGCTTTGGAGATGATATATTATTATATCTTGTGGTCGGTATAATGTAAATTTTCAAAAACTTATTGATTTACCCCCTATTTAGGTTAGAATAGATAATGGTTGTCCTAAGGTGAAAAATAAATACAGAAAATTTAGAAATCATATTTTATGAAGGATTTTGATATTTTATGTAGAATATAAAATAGGTTGAGTTTTTGTGTGTTTTTAATCAAAAATAAATTTTTGTGAAAGGGGATCATCTATGGGTGTAATGGAATCTATCATTAATAAGGCTAAATCGTGCAAAAAACGCATAGTCCTTCCGGAAAGCAATGACGACAGGACGTTGAAGGCGGCCGAAATAGCCATGAAGGAGGGCATAGCCGACATAATCCTGCTGGGCAAAAAAGAAGAGATCTATAAAAATGCAGCAGGGTTGAATTTGGCGGATGCTACGATTATAGATCCGGAGAGCTCGGATAAATTTGACTTTTATGTCGATCAGCTGGTGGAGCTTCGCAAACATAAGGGGATGACGGCCGAAAAGGCCAGGGAGCTCATGAAGAATCCACTTTACTATGGTTGTATGATGGTCAAGCTGGGCGATGCTGATGGAATGGTGGCGGGAGCGGTGTACAGCACGCCCGACGTATGGAGGCCGGTATTGCAGATCATAAAGACTATGCCGGGAATATCGGTAGCATCCAGCTGTTTTCTGATCGAGGTGCCCGATTGTCAGTATGGCGAAAACGGAGTATTCATCTATGCCGACTGCGGTTTGAATCCCAATCCTACCGCCCAGGATTTAGCTGCTATTGCGATATCGGCCGCCAGAACCGCCAAAGTGCTGGTGGGTATGGAACCGCGAGTGGCCATGCTGTCCTTCTCGACCAAGGGAAGCGCTGAGCACGAGTCGGTTGACAAGGTGAGGGAGGCCACCCGCATAGCCAAAGAGATGATGCCTGACCTGCTGATAGATGGAGAGTTGCAGGTGGATGCCGCACTGGATATGGAAGTGGCCAAGAAGAAATGCCCGGGCAGTCCGGTGGCGGGTAGGGCCAACGTATTGATATTCCCCGACCTTAACGCTGGCAATATTGCGTATAAGCTCACGCAGAGGCTGGCCAAGGCCATGGCATTGGGGCCATTGAGCCAGGGGTTGGCAAAGCCGGTCAATGATCTCTCCAGAGGCTGCAGCGCCGAAGACATCGTCAATGTCATTGCCATTACCGTGGTTGAGGCTCAATAACGGTGAAGGGAGGAGCAGGATATGAAGATTTTGGTCATAAATGCGGGGAGCTCCTCGCTCAAATATCAGCTTATCGATATGACGGACGAGACGATTTTGGCCAAGGGTTTAGCTGAACGAATAGGGATAGACAACTCCATGCTGTCCCATACACCGGCCGGGAAGGAAAAGGTTGAGATAAAGGTAGACATCAAGGACCACGTTCAGGCGGTAAAGATGGTCATAGATGCCCTGGTACATCCGGAGTATGGAGTAATCAAAGACATATCGGAGATTTCAGCCGTGGGTCACAGGGTGGTCCACGGTGGCGAGAGATTTTCCAGCTCGGTGATAATAGATGATGACGTAATGGAAGCCATAAGGGCAAACATTAATCTAGCTCCTCTTCACAACCCGGCCAATATAACCGGTATAGAGGCCTGCAAAAAGGTTATGCCCAATACGCCCATGGTAGCCGTTTTTGATACGGCTTTTCATCAGACCATGCCCAAGGAGGCCTATATTTATGCCATTCCGTACAGCGCTTATGAAAAATACGGCATAAGGCGTTATGGCTTCCACGGCACTTCACACAAATATGTGACTTTGAGGGCTGCAAAGCTGTTGGAAAGGCCCATAGAAGAGCTTAAGATGGTTACCTGTCATTTGGGCAATGGATCCAGCATTGCTGCCGTTAAAGGGGGAAAGTCGGTAGACACCAGTATGGGATTTACCCCTCTTGAAGGGTTGCCTATGGGTACACGTTGCGGTGTCATTGACCCTGCCATTGTCACTTTCCTTATGGAAAAGGAAAACATGACTTATCAGCAAATTGATCATTATTTGAATAAGGAATCGGGAGTGCTGGGCATATCGGGCGTAAGCAGCGATTTCAGGGATCTAGAGGCGGCTGCCAATGAAGGCAACGAGCGGGCACAGCTGGCTTTAGACATATTTGCCTATTCCATCAAGAAGTATATAGGAGCATACGCAGCGGCTATGGGCGGGCTTGACTGCGTGGTCTTCACGGCAGGCATAGGCGAAAACAATCCTTATATCCGTCAAAAGGCCTGCGAGGGGCTGGAGTTTTTGGGTATATATATAGATAGGGAGAAAAACGAATATACCAAAAAGGGTAAAGAGGGTGAAATATCCACTGACGACTCCAAAGTTAAAGTATTGGTTATCCCAACCAATGAAGAGCTTATGATAGCCAGGGAGACTTTGGAATTGGTTAGATGAAGCGGTTTTGGGAGATACGGTAGAAAAATAGAGGGGGAATGTCACCCCCCTCTATTTATTAGGAGGCCTTATCCTTCTATTCTTAAGGGGTTCAACTGGTTCGATTGATTTTGTCGCGTATAAATGATAAAATTAATTCGTGGACTTTACGGGAAGGGGTTTTATGGTATGGCGTTGAGGCCCGATGATTTTCTAGAAAAATTGTATGCATCCAATAAGCCACAATATAGCTTTAACGCTAAGAATGTATCTGAGTGGAAAATATGGCGCGACAACTTAAGGAACGCGTTTATAGAGCTTCTAGGGGGATTTCCAGAGGAAAAGGTAAATTTAAATCCCAAGGTGGTCGAACAAAAAGAGCTGGATGATCACATAAGGCAGCGGGTGGTATTCAATACTTTAGAAGATCTGGAGATGATCGCTTACGTATTGATCCCTAAAAATGCCAATGGAAAATTACCGGCTGTTGTGGCATGCCACGGTCACGGGTATGGGAGCAAGGACGTGGTAGGGCTTAATTTTGATGGTACTGAAAAGAGCGGTGACCCAGGATATGAGAAAAATTTCGGTCTGGAACTGGTAAGACGGGGATTTATCGTTGTGGTTCCGGAACTGTTGGGATTTGGCGATAGAACCCTTGACGAGGATCGTCTAAACCCATATAAAGGGGAAAATTCCTGTTACAAAATATCTACCAACCTGTTATTGTATGGCAAAACCATAGCGGGTATCAGGGTGTATGAAACGATGAGAACCATAGATTATCTCTTTACCCGAAGTGATGTAGCGGTTGACAGGATAGGCTGTATGGGTATATCGGGTGGGGGGCTGGTATGCGCATTTACCAGCGCTATAGATGAGAGGATCAAGGTATCGGTCATTAGCTGTTATTTGAATACTTTTAAAGACAGCATCATGGCCATCCGCCATTGTATCGACAATTATATTCCCGGGATATTGAGGTATGCCGAGATGCCGGATATAGTTGGCATGATAGCTCCGAGGCCTTTACTCATTGAAGCGGGGCTTTATGATCATATATTTCCCATACATGGTGCCAGGGTGGCTTTTGAAAAGCTGGAAGCCATATATAGCTTCTTGGGAGCCCGGGAAAAGCTGGAGAGTGACTTTTTTGAGGGTAAACATGAAATCTCCGGGAGAAAAGCGTACGATTGGTTTGTCAGGTGGTTATAAGCAGACCTGTTGACACAGGATTAAATGTCTTTGGGATATAGGAGGAGAAGATATTTGAAATTTGCTCTTTTCTTAAGAAAGTTAATAAACTCCAAGATATATAGAAATTTTATAGTGTCATATATCGTAATCCTTTTTATACCGCTAATTGTCATGTCTGCCATTGTGCTGTATAATTTTGTAAACGTATTGAAACAGGAAGTGGAAGCAAATCTCACCAACTCTTTTAGAAAGACGGTTGAGTATTTCGATTTGCATGTTCAGAAGCTGCAGGAGATATCGCTTCAGATACAATTAAATGAAATCTTTAGGGAGGTCAATATTCATCAGCAGCCCGACAAAGCCATAACTTTAAAAAAAGAGCTTCAAAAATACAGCGTAAATTCCCTGGCAGACAAAATTTTGGTGTACAGCTACGAAGGGGATTATATACTGTCTGCCGACTATGTTTATTCTTTGAAAGATTTCATCGAGGTATATGTCGAAACAAGTGAGAACAACTTTGACCTCAAAGGATTCAAACATTCAAGCGATAAGGATGGGGTGTTTTACTTTTCAAGAGCCAACCTAACCTTTGGCGCTTCCAAGAACATCATGTACCTAAATAAGCTTCCCTTAAATGGCTTGGAAGATCCCTATCTTATTGTCATTTACGTCATTTCGGAATCGTCGCTGCGGCGTATATTGTACCCAGCAATAATAACTGACGATAGTTACCTATTTGTAAGGGAGCCGGAAACTGGTAAGGTATTGTTTTCGTTTTCAGAATCTAATAATTCTGAAAGATTAATGAAAATATCAGAAAATCTAGAAAATTATTATATAAATTCACAATTTACCCTAGAAGTGGGGGGTAAAGAATTTACGGCATTTGCCGTTACGCCCAGTAATATAGATTTGGAATTCATACAGGTGGTTCCTGCCGACATTTTGGAAAATAAGATCAATAATATAAGGGTTATCTATTTGCTGGGAGTGATTTTGATCTTTGCCATTGGAAGCTTTGTTATTCCGTTATTTGCGAGGATGAATTACTCGCTTGTTAAAAAGCTGAAGGAATATATATACGATATGTTGCCACATAGGCTGGAAAATGGAGAGCAAATGGATGAGATAGAAGTGCTGGAAAACGCCTTATTATATTTTAAAAATGAAAGCAAAGAGCTAAAGAAAATGTCGGATAAATACAGCTATGTTTTTAGGCAATACCTGTTACATTCCTTTATACTTGGACAAGCGAGGCAGATCGAGAATATTCTCGAAAGCTGCAGATTATCGGGACTGATATGGGATAAAAAGTATTACGCAGTGATGGCATTCAAGGTATCGAAAAATATGTATGTTCAAAAGATACGATATATCCAGGAAGTATTGAATCCGCTGTACGAGAATAAAGGATTGCAAATTTTCGTACTGGAGATGAGCGATTTTTCATCCAAGTCCAAGATAGCCATAATAATTGGAAGCGATGAAAATTCTGAAGTCTTGCTGAAAGAATACGCCATATACGTTGTTGAAGCCCTAAAAGAAGAATTTCAAGAGGACGTATCCGTTGGTATAGGAGAATATGTAACGGATGTATTTGATGTACACCTTTCATATAGCCAGGCTTTAAGGGTACTGGATTATAATTCCACCATCTCCAATTCATCAATTATGACCATTTCGGAACTGAATAAGACAACGGAAAAGGAGATGAAGTATCCCGTTAAGCTGTTTGACAAGCTGGAAAAAGCCATACGAGATGCCAATATTTGGGAAATAAAAGAGAGCATGGATGAGCTGATGATGTTCATAAGCACCGAGAATCTAAACGTATATTGGGCCAAGAGCATATGCGTGGACGTTATAACTACTATCTTTAAACAGCTATTGCTGACGGAACAAGACGCCATCATTTTAAAGAAGCCGTATATAGAGAAGATATACACTAGCGACGTGTCTTCCTTCGAGGATATAAAGAAGATAATGATGGAAATCACCGATGACCTAGTTGATTATTTTACCGTTGGGGAAGATGCTTATGAACTGAAACTTTTGAGAAAAATTGCGCAGTATATAAGGCAGAACTACACCAAGCCCGACTTCAGCATCCAAAGCCTTGCAGATCATCTTCATATGACTCCGCCTTATTTAAGCCAGTACTTTAAGAAAAAGACCAATTATACCATATCCGAATATGTTACCAAATTGAGGATGAGAAAGGCCAAGGAGCTGCTGCTAAACACCGACATGAGCATAGCGGATATAGCGGCTGAGGTGGGCTATTACAGCGTTTCCAGTTTTATAAGGAGATTCCGAGAAATGGAAAAGGTTACGCCAGGAGAATACAAGAAGAAATATGCTTCAAAAGAAGGCAAATCATAAAACTACTCTTACTGTGAGTCGAAAAGGTGTTTTATTCTATTGAAGGCATTTTTGTAAATGGCGGTATACTTATCCACCTCAAGCTTTTTAAGCTGGGCCACATATTCGTCCCATTCCTCTTCTATATTGCCGTACACTATCCATTTGGCCTGCATAGCGCTTATATAGTCCAGCAGCTTAGGCTGAATTTTATTGAGTTCCTCAATTTCCTGTAATGTGAACTTATAGGGCAGGTTATAAGGATATTTCGTCAAGTAGGGCCTATAAACCCGGCAATCCTCTTCTTTAGCGACGTTGCTGGGCTTGTTATATATAAACTGATCATATGTCTCCTGCGTTATGATGGTAAAGGCTGTGGTAATGGGAGAAGAAAATAGCCAATCGTTGGCATCCACATCTGCCGGCTTATAATCATCATTGGAGGTCCATTTGCCTTCAGCTTCCGGGGATGGTATGAGATACCTCTTTTCAGAGAATTTGGATTCATCGGTTTGAAACATGCCATAGTTCATTTGTACGGCATTTTCGGGCTCCAAAGTGTAGTTTATCCATTTCATCAGCAGTTCGGGGTTTTCGCATTTCTTGGTTATGGCAAAGGACCCTACGTTTATGCCTACTAAAGCCCTATCCCAGCTCTGGTCACCATATGGGCCTATGAGGGGAGGAAGCACTTCATAGTCATTCCACTCTTCTGCTGGTATAAAAGAGAATTTCTTTCTATAATCGGTATATACGCCTATATTTTTATTATACCTGACTTTGTGGGTAAGCAACCGTCTATCCTGTGTAAAAACTTCAGGATCGATCAAGCCTTCGGCGTATAGGGTATGCAGATATTTGACAGCCTCCTTCCATTGCTCCTTATCTGCCGTGAACATGACTTCGCCGTCATCCCGCACGTATATATGGATGGGATTGTCGTTTACTCCAAATGCTCCGAATATCCAAAAGTGCTCTCTCTTTACCTCCCGGTTGATCGGACCGTCCATATACAGGAAGCTAAAAGGTATCTCGTCCTGTATGCCGTTTCCGTTGGGGTCCTGTTTTTTAAAAGCTTTTAGGACATAATAAAACTCTTCTGTGGTTGTAGGCATTTTAAGGCCCAGTTTGTCCAACCATTTCTTTTTTATTATGGCTACAGAATGGGAATCAAATCCCAAGTCTTCAAACTGAGCAAGAGCGTATATATGCCCATCGATACTTCTCGTAATCTCATTATATAGTTCATTAGTTTTTAAAACTTTCTGTATATTTGGTGCATGTTTGGCTATTAGATCATCCAATTCAATTATGGTTCCATCGGCCGCATATCTCTCTATTTCTTCGGATGTGAGACAACCTATTCCAAAAAAGGCATCCGGAAGATTGCCGCTCATGATGGTTATGTTCTTCTGCTCGGCCCAAGATGACTCGGGAATCAGCTTCCACTCTATGTGTATATTGGTTTCTTCTTCTAGCTTTTTCATAAAGTCGGTCTTATCTTTTTCGGTTATATTGGGATTCATATCCATGCCCATGAAGTAAAAGGTTACTCGTTCTTCTGACAGAGGTAATGCTTTTTGGTCCTTGGGTTTATTATGGGCATTTTCCTTTAGTTGACTTACTGAACTACAACCTACGAGAAAAAATGCCAAAATAGGAATTAAAATATATCTTTTAAATATCGGCACGAAAGCCCCTCCTTTTGGTCTTTATCCAAAATTAATTATACCATACAAACAAACGATTGCATATTCAACGACGTACAAAAATTAAGGATAGCGAAAATGTTGATTATTATTTTAATTATTGCACATTGTGGGCTCAAATTAGCTATAAAATCTACATTTATAGGTGATGAAAAATAGAATAATAATCTTAAATTAAAGATATCCCATATATCTTGGGTTTTGAATAACTGCATATTTACTTCCCACCTTTTGTCAACTAACATAATAACTAAGCCTTTTGTCACAAATCACGCAAAAGGCCATTTAAAGTAAATTAAAGTAAAAAAATAAATTAGGAGGAGGATTATCTGTATGGCTAAAATGAAAAAACTGGTCGTTTTGCTTCTGGTCGCCACCATAGTGGTCTTTAGCTTAGCTGCGTGTTCATCGTCCAAGCCAGCTGGCGATGATAGCTCTAACCAGCAGACCAATGGCGACAATACGGGAAGCAATAATGAGCAAACTTCAGAATCAGAAAAAGAAGTAGAAAAGCCAAGCGAAATTAGATTTATGATCGATGGTACTTTCTTGTTGCCCGACAATGGCCAGGAATATTTGGTAAAAGCTTTTGAGGAAAAAACCGGTATCAAATTGATTGTTAACCAACCAGCGCACAATGAATACTACGAGAAGGTAAACCTGGCATTTGCTACAGAGGAGATACCGGATGTTGTATTGCTTTCGGGAAGCCATTATTTGAACTATGCTATGCAAGGAGCTCTATACGATATCACTGAACTCTATGAAAATTCAGAAGTGAAAAACAGGATTGTAGACCAGGCCATTGTAGATGCTGTGAGGGTAAACGGCAGGCTGTACGGTTTGCCAAAAGAAAGAGGTAATGGTACAGTCACCTATGTGCGCGGTGACTGGCTAAAGAAGCTAGGGATTGACATCCCCAAAAATTATAACGAATTTATCGATATGTTAAGGAAGTTTGCCAATGAAGATCCCGATGGAAATGGCAAGAAAGATACCATTCCTCTTACAGCAGCTGGCCTGATTAACAGCGAATTCCCCATGGACATCTATTTAAGGGAGTTCTATCAAACTGCTACCCCTGACTTTGTACAAAAGGATGGCAAATGGGTAGATGGCATGACAGAGCCTGAAATGAAGGAAGCTTTAAAACGCCTGCAGGATGCATATCAAGAAGGTTTAATAGACAAGGAAATTGTCACCAACAAGACGTCTACCTGCCGAGATAAGTTTTACAGCGGCAAAGTCGGTGTGTTTAACTATTGGGCCGGTCAGTGGAACGAAAACCTTATCGTAAACTTGACGGCAAACGTTCCAGAAGCTGAAGTTACGCCCATCCCGGCAATAGAGGAAACCTACTATATAGAAAGAGCTCCCGTACCGCTTTGCATAACCACGGCCGCAAAGAATCCTGAGGGTATATTCAAATATTTCTTTGAATATATGCTGGATAGTGGAGAAGGGCAAACGTTGTTTACTCACGGCATTGAGGGAATCACTTATGAGATGAAAGATGGAAAAATGGTAAAACTGCCTAGTATACAGAATCCCGACGTGCCGTTTAACAAGATGTTTATCGCCGGGGAACTCTCCATTACGGACTATCAAGACCCCTATGAATACTCTGAGCCTATAGTTAATTCTCTGAAGATATTCAGGGAGAAGGCAGTACAATATAGCTTGTTCCCAACTTCGGAAACATTAACTCAGCTATTGCCCGAACTTAACTCCATAAAGAGCCAAATTGTAGCAAAAATAGTTGTTGATAATTACGACATAGATCAAGGATTGGAAGAGTACAAGAAGCTTGCCAAAGATTATGTGGATGCTATATTGGCTGACCTCAATAAATAAGGCGGTAGTGCAGTAAAGCGAGTTTGATTATGTGTCAACGGGCGTGGTAAAGATGCCCGTTGGCACATTATTTGATTTCTTGGCTGCGTAGGAGGGAATACAGTGCAGGAATTGAATAAGAGAAAAAAGGTATGGAATAAAATCAAGAAGGATAAGTTTTATTATCTGATGTTTTTGCCGGTATTCGTTATGACAATAATATTTAATTATATTCCCATGTTTGGAATACGGTATGCCTTTTACAAGTTTACGCCTTTTAAGAAAGAATTCATAGGCCTAGATAACTTTAAAAATATATTCTTTGGAATCAATAGCCAGCGATTTTGGTTGGCTTTTAAAAATACCATTATTTTAAGCCTGTCAAACTTGATTTTGGGAATTATAGCATCGGTAGTTTTAGCTCTGTTGCTCAATGAAGTTTATAACAAAAAAATAAGGGGAGCTATTCAGACCATAGTTTACCTTCCACACTTTTTGTCATGGGTGGTTACCGCCTCAATCTTTACGATTATACTGTCACCACAGGGCGGCTTTATAAACAGCATATTAGAGGCTATGGGGAAGGAACCCATATATTTTTTGACCAGCGAGAAATGGTGGAGACCTATATTTCTTCTAATATATAGATGGAAAGAGACCGGATGGGGAACCATTATTTACCTTGCGGCTATGACGTCTATCAACCCTCAGCTTTACGAAGCGGCAGAAATTGATGGAGCTGGTAGATGGAGGCAAACTATTTATATTACTATACCCGCATTAATGCCGACCATCTTGGTTGTGTTTGTATTAAACCTAGGGAAGGTTTTAAATATATTTGAATCGGTATTCGTGCTTTATAACTCAATGGTACACAATGTGGCAGACGTTATAGAGACCTTTACCTACAGGATAGGTATGCAGCAAGCCGATTACGGGTTGGGGACGGCAATAGGATTGTTCAAGTCGCTAATCGCGATGATATTGGTTTTGATTACAAACAAAGTTAGTCAAAAAGTCAGAGGTTCTGATATATTGTAAAACAGACACATGGGGTGATATGGTGCATGCAAGAGAAATTTAGCTTCAAACCGGGATATAGAGGGAGGAGCATATTTAGAATATGTAATGGGATTTTTATGGCTTTGCTCGTTGTATCTATGCTAATCCCTTTAATGAAGGTTTTGTCGGATTCTTTTGATAGAAGTACAACTTACGGGATTAACCTGTGGCCACAAAATCCTTCAATTGTAGCGTATAAGACGATATTTTCGGCCAAAGCCCTTTATAGGCCGCTGCTAATCTCGTTTTTAACGACGGCTTCGGGTACTTTTTTGGGGTTGTTGTTTAGCACGTTGGGAGCCTATGTCTTGATTCAAAAGGACTTAATTGGAAGAAGGTTTTTTGCTTTTTTCATATTCTTTACCATGATATTTAGTGGAGGTTTGGTCCCAACTTATTTGGTAATTAAAAATCTTGGTATGACCAATACGCTGTGGGCAGTCATACTGCCTCCCAGCTTAAATGTATATAACATGTTTCTCATGAAAAACTTTTTTGAACAGATTCCTGAAAGCCTTTTTGAGTCTGCCAGCATCGATGGGGCGTCTCCGATGATAGTTTTTGCCAGAATTGTGCTTCCGCTTTCTCTGCCGGCGCTGGCATCAATAGGCCTATTTTTCGGAGTGCAGTTCTGGAATGACTTCTTCAATTATGTGATCTATATCACCAACACCGATTTGTACAATTTCCAGGTGAAGTTGCGCGAACTTATACTCAGCGAACAGAATTTGACCGACCCTAGTATTGTAGGTTTTGGCAATAGCGTCAGGAATGCCGCCATCATAGTGGCCATGATTCCCCCTATGATCATATATCCGTTTTGTCAGCGGTATTTTATAACGGGTATTACCATGGGAGCGGTAAAGGAATGATGTGTTCAATAAAAATACCGGTATTATAAAAAATACCGGTATTTTTACAATTTCACGGGTATTTTTTCTGAAATTTTTATTTGGTAGGGTGATACCAAGCAGCGATAGGCAAGGACTTCTACCCCCGCTTCAGCGGCTTCTTTGACTTTTTGTGCAAAGGCAGGATCCATATGAGCGTTGGGGCTAAAGCCCTTTGCTATATCCATTTGAGCCACGAATAATAAGACGGCACGATGTCCATCTTTTACTGCTTGAATGAGCCCATCAATGTGTTTGCGCCCTCTCTCGGTAGGAGCGTCGGGAAAGTAGCTCCAGTTTTCCAGTTCCAATGTGACTCCTTTAACTTCAACAAAGCAAATGTTCTTTCCTATAAGCTGTAGGTCAAATCGGCTGTCCCCATATGTGACTTCTCTATTTATGACGGTGTAGTTTTGCAATTCCTGGATGGTGCCGATCTTGATACCTTCTACAGCAAGGGCATTGGGAAGCTGAGAATGTATCGATACCCAGCTCTCTTTCTTTTTTACCATTTGGAGTTCATATTTTGTTTTACGGTGAGAAAACGGGTGATACGAAACGGCCACTTCAGCTCCGGGGTACAGTAGCTCTTTAAGCCGCCCGGTATTAGGGACGTGACATACCACTTCCTCTCCCGATATGTCCACATGTGCGATAAAGCGATTGGGCCTGCATATGAATTTTCCGTAAAGCATGTCATAATCCAGTTTCATGACTTATCAGCTGTAGTGCTACCTCCTTTTGTCTTTACCATTATATCTCATACACATTAGTCTAGATGTTAGCTGTTCATTTCGCTTGTCAACTTTGCAATTGCCAGTAACGTACTTATATTATAAGCCTTTTTGTACTTTTAGTACAGTTTTTTAGGCTTCTGCATAGCCAACAAAATTTTTAGAACACTATTGGATGTTTAAATGGCCGTTCTTGTAGGGGTTAGCATCTTTTTGTAAACCTTACTCCTATGCCGTTAATTTAAAGAATATGCCGTGCATTGCAAGCGGGTTAAGCTTCTTTTGATAGCCAAGCACTGGATATCTCCCAGTGTTTGCTCTTTTTTGTCCTATATTGTTCATTTGCGGAAAAAAGGATGCTGGCTATTATTGACTTTGACTTGAGCTTTTGAAGGGCATATTCCTTTAAAGGAACAGCCATTACAGCCGGCGCACCCCGCATATTTCAGAACAAAGGTATGGCACCTAGGGCACCGATGGTATTTTTCTATATCCACCAGCATCTTGCAGGTGGGACACTGTACATGCATATTTACCACCTCATAAGTTTTTTAATTGGTTTAAGCTTACATCAAGGCCTTTTTGCCATGAAATTAAGGTTACACTATCACCTGCGCTACTATCCCGGCGGTTAAGAAGGAGATGATAAAGCTGCTTACCCATATCAAAATGGCTTCTTTCCAATTTCTCTCTTTGAAGATTACCATGACTGCAGCTATGCAGGGAACGAACAGCGTTATGGCTATCAAGGCTACGACTACCTGGGACGGATTTAATAGGCCTTGGGATACCATGTCATTCAAGCCAGCCGCACCAAAGTCCCTTCGAATTATCCCCATGATGAAAGCTACCGCCGTTTCACGAGGAAGCTTTAAGAATCCTTCTGTGATGGGGGCAAATCCATCGGCTATCAGGTCCAAAATGCCCGTATACTGCAGCACAGAGATTATAACAGCGCCTAGCAGGAAGAGGGGGCCGGCTTCTGTGATGAAGGCCTTGGATTTGACGTAGGTCTTCTTGAGGACATTGCCAATGCGCGGCAGGCGCAGAGGAGGAAGGTCTATCATGAGATCAGTGGATTTTCCAGGAACCACCCTGTTTAAAAGGGTACCGACAACTGCAAAGACTAGCAGGATTACAAACAGATAGAGGGCTGTCATCTTGATGCCCAACGGCCCTAATAAACCAGCTATTACTCCCAGCTGCGCAGAGCAGGGGATGGTCAGGGCAAGAAGCATGGTGGCTATGAATCTCTCTCGCCTGGAACCGAGTATACGCGTAACGATGGTGGCCATGGTAACGCAACCGAATCCTAGTATTATAGGTATGATGGCCCGCCCATTTAAACCGAGGTAGTTCAAGCTTCGATCGGTGAGAACTGCCACCCTGGGTAGATAGCCTGAGTCTTCCATGATAGATAATACCAGATAAAACCCGACTACAAGTGGTAACAGAAGGCCAAACACATAGATGGGTGTCATGGTGAGAACGCCAAATTCACCTATGAGCAGCTGGCCCAAAAAGCTTTCGGTCCCCAGTATGGGCTCCAGTAAATTCATTATGAAGTTGTAGTAATATTCACCCATTATTAGTCCTTCTGTCCACTCAACCACCGTCTGAGCAACGAATACCCCTACGAATTCATATACCAGCCACAATACGACGATCAAAATTGGGATTCCCGTCAGGGGAGATAGCATCCACCTTCCTAATTTCACCGAAAAGGAAGCGCCGCGGTTGGTTTGGCGCATCACCTTTTTGACTATTTCGTCAACCCTTTCACGCCTTGCTTGATAGATCTGTTCCCTCATCCCCTTGATTCCACTTATGTTGTGACGGGCGATGATGCTTTCATCTTCCTCCAGCACCAGCAGGGCTTCAGAGTCTTCATCCACCAGATGGCGAACTGCCTGCAGGTTTTCCTCGACTATGGGGAGCCTATTACCGACCCTTGCACAGTGGAGAAGTGCCTCCTTTATTTCCTCGATACCCTCTCCTTTTACGGCAACGGTGGGGATCACCGGTACCCCCAGCTCCTGGGATAGCTTGTCAACGTCAATCTCTATGCCGTTTTTCTTGACCTCATCCATCATATTGAGAGCCACTACTACCGGCTTACCCATGTCTATGATCTGCTGGGTGAGAAACAAGTCCCGCTCTATATGTAGAGCGTCAACCACGTTGAGAATGATATCAGCGTACAATATGACATCTCTGGCAACCCGCTCTTCGTCATTAAAAGAGGATACTCCGTAAACTCCCGGCGTATCCATCACTACCATATCCTTATATCTTCCTGAACTTATGTCTACCGTCGTTCCAGGGAAGTTGGAAACATCTACGTATGCCCCTGTAAGGGCGTTAAAAAATACCGACTTTCCTACATTGGGATTGCCAACCAGTACGATTTTTTTTGCGTCCTTGTTGATATCGATTTTTTCTGTCATATTATGGCACTGCATTACTTTACATCCCCCTTATCCAGCAATCGAACCTCTATCTTCTTGGCTAGTTCCCTGCCTATGGCTATCTCCTGCATTCCATTTTGGATGATCACCGGACCGGCGGGGAATTTATATGCGCAGGCAAGTCTAGCGCCTTCGTATATGCCGAGGCGTATAGCCTGTGTGCTGATTTGCTTATCCGGAATAGATGTTATTTGAAATCTTTGGCCTTTATTTACTTGATCTAGCCTCATAATAACCCTACCTCCTAATTATATAATTATATAATTGATTATTTTAGGCATGTCCCTTTTGAGGCTTGTAGAGGGCTGGCACCCTGTGTATTGGCCCTGTAATATGATAATGATAATTATTATCAATAAGAAACCCTAGTAAAATACTCTGAATTTTTTCAACTTCATTTTAATGTAAATGAGAATCATTGTCAATGGGGTATTTTGAAATTCTGTTATCTTTTTGTCATTCTATTGACATATGGCATTTATTGAGGTAGCCTTTAATTAGAACATCAAAATGAGTTGTAAGGAATTTTTCATTATCTGTTTCGCTAAATTGTGGTTTATTGAGTACGATTAGGGAAATTGAGTGGATTAGAGGGGAGAAGGGGGCAAAATGAGTATTTAAAAGTGGGGTTTTTAATACTCGGAGTAAAATTTTAATAATGATGGTTCAAAGATAAGTAGAGAAAGGACAACAAATTTTATTTTCGCCTCACTTCATTGGTACCTTTTCTAAAACGCAGCTACAATCAGTTTTTACTCATCTAATAATTAAATTAGCATTGATGAAGCTTATTCCGCCTTTCATACCCTGTAAGCATTCCGCTTTATATTCAGCAATAGCCAAAGCCTGCTATATGCCATTTAGTAAGGTTTATACCTTTATGCCTGGTTATTTTTCAGAATGCCAATAAGTAAAAAAAATTTAAACCCAAAACCATCTAAAACCCTTGTGTAAATGGGGTGATGGATGTGCTTAGCGTACTGTTAGTCGACGATGAACAATTTGTGCGGATGGGATTGCGTACCCTCATTGACTGGGAAAGTTGTGGTTACGAGATTATCGGTGAGGCGGACAATGGAGAAGATGCACTCCGCATAATTACAGAAAAGCATCCCGATTTGGTTATCACCGATATACGCATGCCGGTACTGGATGGTTTGGAGTTAATTCGCCGTGTAAGCCAGGCTGGGCATTTAACAACTAAGTTTATCATCATCAGTGGATATGATGAATTTAAATATGCCCAACAGGCCATGCGCTATGGGGTATCGGATTTTATCCTCAAACCGGTGGACCAGGATGAACTGCAGGACATTCTATTGCGCTTAAGGAGGCAAATTACCAAGGACCAGATAATTATGAAAAAAACCGATGTTATATGGATAAATGCTATCTTTGAAGCTTTGCTTAAAGGAGAGACAAACCATAAAAACATTGAAGAGTGGGAACAGGTCCTCGGCATACAAGAAGCCAAGAAGTTGTTTTATATGTTTATCGAAATCAACGATGATCACCTTTGGGAAGAAAGCGGCAGCCATGTGTTTTCTGACTGGGAATTTTGTCAGCATTTAGGACATATCATAGCCCAAATTCTCGGACTTAAAGACCCGGTTTTTTTGTACCAGCATGAGAAGAGCCTATATGGCATGATAGTGACCGATAGGGTTCTTTCGGCCTTCCTTGGAAATACAGAGCGCTTGGCGTTTACTTTGCAGACCCGCCTGTCGGAAGCCATTGGCAAAACCGTCATGATATATGTGGGAGTTCCCGTCCCACATGTGGGTCAGCTTCATAGAGCATATGCTACGGCTAAAGAAGCGTTACAGTACAAATTTGCCTTTCCCGGAGGAGTGGTGGTATACGAAAAGGTGAAGGACCAGCCTCTCCAGTATATGGAGCTGGAGCCCAGCCTACGCCAGCAATTGATGGAAGGAGTGGAGGAAAACGATGAGGCGCAAATACGCGAGGCTGTGGAGAGAATCTTCAACGCTTTTCGGGAACACCGTTTTGCCCCAGAGGTGGTCAAGACGGCAATCAATCAGTGCGTTTTCAGTGTGGTTCGCCTGATCCGAGAATTGAAAGGAAGGGAAGACGAACTGAAATCCCTTCAATTTATGGTGGGTTGGCAGGACTTAAACATTGCCCCTGAGACGCTTAAGCGATATTTTCTCGCTTTTATGTTGGAAAGTGCAGGGTACATTGCTGAACTTAACTTGGAGAGAAGCCGCGGCATTATACACAAGATCAAGAGCTATATCGATTCTCATTTTTGTGAAGATATAAGCTTAAAGAGCCTGGGAGCTATGTTCTATATGAATCCCACCTATTTAGGACAGATTTTTAAAAAAGCTTACGGGGTTTATTTCCGTGAATATCTGATGAATCTTCGAATAAACGAAGCAAAGCGCCTATTACGTCAAACCGATCTATGTGTTTATGAGATTGCGGAGCGGGTTGGATTTAACAATCCCGAGTATTTCGTCACTCAATTCGAAAAGGTGGTAAAGATGACTCCGGCGGAGTATCGCAATCAGTGCCTTAAGTGTGGAGGGGAGGATAAGGGGCAGAGATGAAGTTGCTTAACCTTGACAATATTAAACTGCGCTACAAAATGATGATCATCTACATCTGTTGCGTATTGTTGCCCATCGTTTTTACCAATATAGTATTCTATGTGGTTACAACAAATAATGTAAAAAATCAACGGTTGAAGGAACTCACTCGTGCTTTGGAACAGATAAAAAAAGAATTTCAAATGGAGATTGACGATGCTGTAAAGGTATCCCTGGTGTTCTACACTGATTACATCTTAAATGAAATCCTGGAGAGAGAGTATCAAACTCAACTTGACTACATCACAGCGTACGATTCGTATTTACGAAAGATTCTAAATAGCTATATCCCCTCTTATACGTTCATGCAAAATATCAAGATTTATTTGGACAACCCTACCCTGTTGTTTGCCGGTGGAATTGGTTATCTATCGGATGAAATTCGTAATTCCGACTGGTATCAGGCGCTGAGAGCGGCAGAAAAAAAAGGCTCTTCTGTCGTCCTGACCAGGACAAAGCGGGAAGATAGCTACAGGCACGATGAAGAAGTTCGCGATACCTTTGTTATTGTGCGCCGCATGAACTATTTCAACCTATTTGGTGAGGGTAAATGGGAAAAGATCATTAAGATTGAATTGCGAACCAGGGCAATAGAGCAAGTGTTTTCCAACCTTAATATAAATGGACACATCTATTTGCTCAACGAACTGGATCAAATCCAATATACCACCGACCCAAGTGTAAATTGGCAGGCCGAATCCATTTATTTTGATCAGCTTCACTTTCCCCGAAATTCTATTAAATTGGTTGCTACCTATTCAGGGAACAGATATTTGAACAATTGGAAATTGGTCAGCATAATCCCGGAAGACGAAGTTTTAACCGAAGTGCGCAAATCGCGGCAGTTCATTATCTGGATGGTTATTATCAATCTCTTTTACTCCACAGCAATCATTTTCTGGATCACCAATTCAATGAATGTGCGGCTTATCAATATCCTCCATCATATGGAAAAGGCAAAAAAGCAACAATTTGTACCCATTGAGGGTCCCGAGGCACGGGATGAGATAGGAGAATTGCAAAGCGAATTCAACAGGATGATCTTGCAGATAAAGAGTTTGATAAATGACGTATATATGGCGGATATTCGTCAAAAGAACTTGGAGATTCAGCATTTTAAAGCGAGGCTCAACGCGCTGCAGAGCCAAATCAATCTACACTTTTTATTTAACTCGTTGGAGACCATACGAATGCGTAGCTTGATGAAAAACGAGGTTGAAACGGCAAGAATTATTCACAATATGGCCAAGCTTTTAAGGTCATCCCTTACATGGGATAAAGGTTATATTACGGTGAAAGAAGAGTTGGATTTTATCAATTGCTTTTTGGAAGTGCAGAAATACCGCTTTGGGGATCGGCTTAACTACCATATAGACGTGGATGATGCTGCCCTAAACGTCCCCATTCCTAAAATGGTTTTTTTGCCTTTTGTTGAAAATGCCAGCATTCACGGAATCGAGCCCATGAAGGAGGGTGGAAAGATCGATATTGCCATCAAGCTCCATGACAATCACCTGTTATTTTCGGTACGGGATAACGGAGTCGGAATGTCCAAGGAACAGGTGGAGCGGATTTACGGGTACCTTAGGCAAAAGGAGGAGATGGGAGAGCGGGTAGGTATTCACAATGTGATCAACCGCCTAAAAATGTTGTATGAAGATAAGTTCCAGCTGCTTATTGACAGCAAGCCAGGGGGAGGTACTCTGGTGCAGATCACTATACCGGTTGACGTGCACTCCAATCTCCCAATTAATCATCCATGAAATTATAAAATTTTTAAAGTTTTTTCTAAAGTTTGTATGGTTGATAAACTATAGGGTACAGGTTACACTGTATTTAACCACACAAAGCAATTAGAGAGAAAGGAGTGTATAAGCGTGACTAGAAGGCGATGGTTAATATCTTTCATGTGTTTGATGGTCATACTGGCTCTTGTATTGACGGCTTGTGGAAGCAAAGAAAGCACTGAGACAGAACAGACTGAAACTCCATCATCATCTCCATCTTCAGGACAAGAGACGGAGGAAAAGAAAGAAGAAGAGACAGAGAAACCCAAAGAGAAAGTGACCTTTACCATGTTCGTTGCAGTTCAAGGTAAAAAGGACATGTACATGAATGAGACAAAGATTGGTAAAATTCTCGAAGAACAGACGGGAGTAAACTTCAAAGTTGAATATCTGGTTGGAGAGCTGCAAACCAAAATCGGGACCATGATTGCGTCCGGAGATTATCCCGATGTGCTTGTGCCCGATGACGGGATCGAAGCTGTTGTACAAGCAGGGGGCTTTATCGATTTATCTCCTTACATTGGCAACGAGAAATATCCCAACATAAATAAAGTCTATGGACCCATCAAAGAGAGAATGGTATGGGATGATGGGACGATTCCTATTTTCGTGTTTTCCACCCAGGTGGGAGAGTTCCAGCCTGATCCGGGTCCCAACATGACAGCATTTTGGATACAACGCCGCGTACTTGAGTGGGCCGGTTTCCCCAGGCTTAAGACGGTAGACGAATACTTTGATGTTATTGAAAGGTTTGTCAAAGCTCATCCAGATGAGAAGTTGATTGGGTTTACAACCCTGACCGATGACTGGAGGTTCTTCGCTACCACCAACGCTCCCAACCACCTGGCTGGTTATCCCAACGACGGAGAAGTTATGGTCGACTTGAATACCTACGAAGCTCGTATTTATGCAGGTACCGAGTGGGATAAGAGATGGTGGAAAAAGTTGAACGAGATCAATGCTAAAGGTCTGTTTGACAGGGCAGCTTTCACCGACAATTACGACCAGTATATTGCCAAGCTGACGTCGCATAAAGTGCTAGGAATGTGTGACCAGGCTTGGCAGATAGGGGATGCACAGGCAGCTTTGAGCGATGCAGCCAGGGCCAATCCAGAAGAAGATGGTTACAGGTACTTCCCACTCCCCATCGTTTTTGATGAAACCATTAAAGACCAGTATCTTGAGCCGGTTCAGTTTGTGAAAAACCGCGGGTGGGGCATTACCGTCAAGTGCAAGGATCCCGAACGGGTGATCGAGTTTGTTGACCACCTGCTGAAAGAGGAGACGCAGATACTGGTAAAATGGGGTATAGAAGGCGAGACTTACTTGAGGGATGAAAACGGCCGTATGTACAGGACCCAGGAAATGATAGATATGATGGATCAAAAATTCAACGAAGAATATGGCTTTACCATGTTCAGTTGGGATTGGCCGCATTGGGGTACTGCCTCCACGCTTTCGGATGGCAATGCTGCTGTACCAGGCAGGCAACCAGAAATATTCGAGCTTAGCCTGACAGAAGCTGACAAGAAATTCTTCCAGGCTTATGGTATAAAGACCTATGCTGATCTGTTTAGTCCGCCTGATGAGCGTCCGTGGTATCCTGCATGGGGTATCCCCAGAGGACCAGAGCAACAGCTATTTGAACAGCAAAAGGCTGACGTTCAGAGGAAGTATATACCCAAGCTAGTTCTGTGTGAGCCTGAAGAGTTTGAGAAGGTATGGGAGGAATACGTTGCTGAACTCAACAAGCTGGATATTGAAGGATATGAGAGATGGTTTACCGAGGAGATCAAGAAGATCATGGAAACGGTTAAGAAATAAAGAGGCCTGCTTATACCCATGGAGATGGAAGGCCAGCCCGATCAAAGTTTTCATAAAGCTGGCCTTCCGCCCCTCCTTCTAATTTTTTTATTTATTTTACTTATTTTCGGTAGCTTATTCGGTGCAATTGGAGGGAAGCAAGAATGGACAATAATCTCGCTCTTACCAAGACGGCAACATCTACAAAACAAAAACCAAAAGGAAGAAAAAGTTTTTTTAAATTACTTGTCCAGCAACGGGCGCTGGTACTGATGTCTATTCCTTTCGTCATATGGGTTATCATCTTTAAATATTTACCCATTTGGGGGTGGGCTATTGCCTTTCAAGATTATAAGCCAGCAAAAAGCTTTTGGGAACAGGAATGGGTGGGGTTTGAACATTTTAAGTTTTTGTTCACCAACGAGCGGTTTTTGCTAGTGCTGAGGAACACCATTGTCATGAGCCTCATCAATCTGGTACTGGGATTTGTCACTGCGATTAGTCTCGCTTTGATGCTCAACGAAGTGCGCAATATGGCCTTTAAGCGAACGGTGCAGACCATCAGCTATATGCCGTACTTCCTTTCCTGGGTGGTTGCAGCGGGTATCATTCAGAATATTCTTGCCGTAGATGGAGTTGTCAATGATTTATTGAAGTTTCTTGGATTGATTGAAGAGGGCGAAGAGATTTTGTTTTTAGGCATTGGTGAGTGGTTTTGGGGCATTTATGGAGCCAGCATCGTGTGGAAAAACGTAGGGTGGAATACCATTGTGTATTTGGCTGCTATAGCGGTGATTGATCCCGGCCTGTATGAGGCCGCTGAGATAGATGGGGCAGGACGTTTTAGAAAGATGTGGCATATTACCCTTCCGGGGATACGCAATGTCATAATAGTATTGCTCATTATGAACATCGGATATCTGTTGGAATCGGGCTTTGAACCGCAGTATTTGCTTGGAAACGGCATGAATATAGACTACTCTGAAAACCTTGACATATTTGTGTTGAATTACGGCATCAGGCTGTACAATTATTCTCTTTCGGTTGCAGCTAGCATTTTTAAGACGGTAGTCAGCTTTATATTAATAACTGCAGCAAATAGCATTGCAAAGCGTATAGGCGAAGTTAGGCTGTATTAAGGGGGCGTAACAGTATGGCTAATGGACGAAGGCAAAAACGCAAAAAAAGAATTGGGCGCATGTCAGTAGGTGATTGGGCCTTTGAAATAGTTAACCATACCCTGTTGATCCTACTGGTGATAGTAACCTTATATCCAATGATTAATACGCTGGCAGTGTCGCTGAATGATGCTACCGATTCCCTTAAGGGCGGCATCTATCTGTGGCCTCGGAAATTCTCCTTGGAGAACTATAAGTTTGTTTTTCAGGAATCCAATATAGCCAATGCAGCATTGATCTCGGTTTTGCGGACGGTTATTGGTACGGTGCTGACGGTATTTTGTTCGGCTATGGTGGCTTATACCATAAGCCGTCCGGAATATGTGTTGCGGCGATTTGTTACCGTGATTTTCCTGTTGACGATGTATTTTAACGGGGGGCTTATCCCTACTTATTTGCTGATGCGCAACCTCGGCCTGATAGGTACTTTCGGGATATACATCTGGCCGAATATAATTGGCGCTTTCAACCTGATCGTCATCCGTACGTTTATTGAAAATTTGCCATCCAGCCTCATAGAGTCCGCAAAAATCGACGGAGCGGGAGAATTTCGTACTTTCGTCAATATAGTGCTACCCTTGTGCGCGCCGGTGCTGGCAACGGTGGCCCTCTTTACCGGGGTATGGCAGTGGAATTCTTGGTTCGACGTGTTTCTGTACAATTCATCCAAAGAACATTTAAGTACGTTGCAGTATGAGCTTCAGAAAGTGCTGGCATTTTCAAATGCCAGCATGCAGCGGATAGATTTCCAGGCCGCCGCTGCTCAGGGAGCAAGCTACCAAAAGGTAACCCCGTATGCTATCCGAGCTACCATGATGATCGTGGTTTCGGTTCCGGTAATAATGGTTTACCCGTTCCTGCAGAAGTATTTTGTCAAAGGTATGTTGATAGGCGGCGTTAAGGAGTAGTTATTGTACCTGTTAATTGCATTGAAAGAAGAGCAATTTTTGAGCTGGTCCGGGTTACCCGGACTTTTTTATTAGGATTTATTGACAATGTCGACTTTTTCTTGTAATATTAGAAATCAGAGGTCAGAATTATTAAAATAAAATCAAAAAATCAAAATTTAAAGGGGAGTAATCCGTTGCCCTGAAGAATTTTTACCGGGCAATACTTCCAATCGTCATGACGGCACTGCTGGTAAATGCAGTGCTCGGTTGGAAGGCGGACTTATAAAGTCTGAGGATGAGACCTTTATCTGACTAATGAATGTCAGGTAAGGGTCTTTAATAATTTTATGGTTTTGTTATGACCCATACCATCTTTTGTATCAAATTTGTATCAAAAAAATTAATCTTATGTTTACAGCTCTTATGGTATTTGCCGGCATAAACGTACAAAAATGTATCATTCAATCGACAGCGAAGGATACTAACACTGGCCAAAACTAAAGTAAGAGGGGTGTAAGTCTTTATGGAAAAGCTATCATGGCATACCTTATCCAAGGAAGAAGTTGAAGAAAAGCTTTCAACTTCATTTTCCAAAGGCCTTTCCAAAGATGAAGCATACCGCCGCTTGGAACAGTATGGCCCCAATGAGCTTGAAGAGAAAGGCCGGAAGACAATTTTTCACATGTTTATTGATCAGTTTAAGGATTTCATGATTGCGGTTTTGATAGTGGCGGCTATCATCTCCGGTATGCTTGGCGAGTGGACCGATGCGCTTATCATATTGCTCATCGTGGTATTGAATGCTGTTTTGGGCGTAATACAGGAAAACAAGGCCGAACAGTCTTTGGAAGCATTGAAGAAGATGGCGTCTCCCACCGCAAAGGTGATAAGGGATGGAATGCCCGATGTGATCCCAGCGTCGCAGCTGGTGCCGGGGGACGTGGTGGTGCTGGAAGCCGGGGACTTCGTTCCTGCCGATATACGGCTTTTTGAAACTTCTAACCTGAAGATTGAGGAGGCAGCTCTTACCGGTGAATCGGTGCCGGTTGAAAAGCATGATGAAAGGTTGGAAAAGGAGGATGTACCCCTTGGCGACAGGGTGAATATGGCCTATTCGGGCAGCATAGTGACCTACGGCAGGGGAAAGGGTATAGTGGTAGGTACAGGCATGAATACCGAGATGGGCAAGATAGCCGAGATGATACAGACCAGCCAGGAGACCGTGACGCCCCTGCAAAAGCGTTTAGAAGTTTTGGGGAAGACCTTGGGGACAGTGGTCCTTGCTATATGCGGTTTCATATTCATAATAGGTATATTCTATCATCACAAAGAAAGTAAAGAGATTTTTGAGATGTTCTTGACATCTGTCAGCCTTGCGGTGGCTGCCATTCCCGAAGGGCTACCGGCTATAGTGACCATAGTGCTGGCGGTGGGCGTACAGCGCATGGCCAAGCGCAACGCTATTATACGCAAGCTGCCGGCGGTGGAGACGCTGGGCAGCGCTACCATCATATGCTCCGATAAGACTGGGACGCTGACGCAAAACCGCATGACTGTGCAACAGGTGTATTACAACGGCAAATTTTTCAACGTCAATGAGCTTGAAGGGCGCGATTGTATAGATGACCATCTCAAACTGCTGGTTACAACGGGCGTTTTATGCAACGATACGCAGATAGTGGTGGATGGAGCAAACAAGAAGGCCATAGGTGATCCTACCGAAACGGCTCTGGTATGGCTGGGATTAAAAGTGGGATTGGATAAAGATATATTGGATGCCGATATGCCCAGGGTGGATGAATTGCCCTTTGATTCGGAGAGAAAGCTTATGACCACGGTACATAAGCTGGAAAAGGGGTACCGGGTATTTACCAAGGGCGCACCTGATCAGCTCATACTGCGGTGTAACAGGGTATTGCTGGATGGAAAGGTTGTGGACATATCGGCTGATCACCTGAAGCACATTCAAAAGGCTAACGATGACATGGCCTCTCGTGCTCTGAGGGTTCTGGGCATGGCTTACAAAGACCTGGATGATTTGAACTATACTGATAAAGAAAAGGAACTGGAAGATGGATTGATTTTTGTCGGCCTGGTAGGAATGATTGATCCGCCACGGCCCGAGGTTAAGGAAGCCATAAAGGTATGTCAACGGGCGGGAATAAAGCCCATTATGATTACCGGCGATCACAAAATAACAGCGGTGGCCATTGCTCGCCAACTGGGAATTTTGAAGAGCGATGAGGAAGCCATCACCGGCGCTGAATTGGACCGGCTGAGCGAAGAGGAGTTCAAGGAACGCGTCAAGGATTTCTCGGTGTATGCCCGAGTATCCCCCGAGCACAAGGTGAGGATTGTGAAGGCATGGCAGTCCTGGGGGCAGATAGTGGCCATGACGGGAGATGGAGTCAACGACGCTCCCGCCCTTAAAATCGCCGATATTGGTGCTGCCATGGGCAAGGTGGGGACTGATGTGGCAAAAGAGGCTGCTGATATGGTGCTCACCGATGACAACTTTGCTACCATCGTTGCCGCGGTAGAGGAAGGAAGGATAATATTTGCCAACATTCTAAAGGCTATTCAGTACCTGCTCTCATGTAACGTGGGTGAAATACTGGCGGTATTCATAGCTACTATGCTCGATTGGGAGAAACCGCTGTTGCCCATTCACATTCTCTGGATCAACCTGGTTACTGACAGCTTTCCTGCTCTGGCGCTGGGGATGGAACCGGCTGAGAAGGATATTATGGATAAAAAGCCCAGGGATCCCAATGCCAGAATTTTTAGCAGGGGCATGGTAAGGCGCATCGTTTATCAGGGCTTTTTGACGGGCATCTTGACCTTGCTGGCGTTTACAATAGGTCTTAGGGATGGCTTAGACATTGCGCGAACCATGGCTTTTGCAGCTCTTACCTTCGGGGAATTGGTGCACGTGCTAAATGTACGTTCCAACAAGTATTCGATTTTTAGGATAGGGTTTATGACCAATCGCTACGCAGTGGGGGCTATTGCTATTTCGGGATTGCTTCAGCTTTTGGTTATGACGGTGCCCTTCCTGTCGAATGTCTTTGAGGTAGTTCCCCTCGGATTTAAACACTGGATATGGGTTGTCATTTTGGCTTTGGCGCGATTGGTTGTGGTGGAGATGGTAAAACTGCTGGGGTATAATACCACAAAGGACGAGGAGTAATGGGTGAAGGTTGCGTGGAGAGCCTTTGCTTTGAGGGGAAGGTAATAATTGTATCGCTATAATGTTATTTGCGATGATGTATAAGTATTGGTTATTTGCTTCATGAGCCCAAGTGAGGGTATTATTAGTATAATACCATAATGAAGGAGGGTGGCAGGGATTATCCCGAGAGGCATTCCTGCCATCCTGTGGCCTAACAGCGGGAGGAGATGAAATATGGGCTCATGGAGCGTGCGGAAACTGGTATTGGCAGGGATTTTGGCAGCGCTGGTATTTGCGGTGACGGCATTTACAAAGATACCTTCTCCTTTTGCAAAGGCAGCTTATTATCACGCCGGGGATAGCATAGTATATCTGAGCGGCCTGGTTCTGGGACCGCATATGGCTGCAGTGGTAAGCGGCCTGGGTTCTTTTTTGGCAGACCTATATCTTGGTTATTCCCTCTATATGTTGGCCACGTTTATAATAAAAGGAATTATGGGTGGTATTGCTGGATATTTTCTGTATACGCCGCAAGGCAGGACGTCATTGGTAAGAAAGCTGCTGGGCGTTGCCCTTGCTGGATTGTGGATGGCAGTGGGGTATTACGTATTTGAGGTATACGTGGTCAGAATTGTCGATTGGAGGGCCAACATACCCAATTTCTTTGCCAATATAGGTCAAGCACTGGTAGGAGCGGTGATTTTCTTGCCGCTGTCCAAACCCTTGGAAAGGCTGAAGGATGTTTAGGTTTTTAACGGTATGTAAAGGCTGCTATGACATTATACGCTTTTATGAAAAACTGGCCGACAAAGAGATGAATAAAATACGAAGGGATCCTGATATCCACCAACCAATGAAAAAGGATTTATAAAGGTATAGGATTTTGTTCCTAGCTATAGCTAGAAAAATGCACTGGTTCTAAGAAGAGGATATGTTTGGGGACTTTTTTAGCCTCCTTTTTGATGTTAATTGTGCGTATTTTTTCAACTCCTTATTCATAGAATCTAACTCGAGAATATATTTTCACCTTACTTTCCTAAGCTCACTTCTCTTAAGTTTTGTAGCCTTGATTACATTCTTGACCATATACAGCTTAGAACTTACTTAACTTATTAGTTTTAATTCAATTTTAATAAATTTGTTGCCATTTATTTATTTTTTTGGCTTCAATTGATGATATAATCTATGAAGAGAAGAAACAGGATAACATTTGGCTGTGTATCTAATGGGCGACTGAGAGATGTAAGGCGAAACAGATTATGGGTGGAGGGAAGGGCGTGAAAAGAGTAACCGTAATGGTATTTGTCTTGTTGATGTTGCTCGCACAATTGATTGAAGGCAACATTGCCCATGCCGATGACGAGAGCATTGCGATGCAAGTTCAAATGGGCTTTGATGGGCGGTTTAAGCTGGGAAGCTGGACTCCTATTACGGTGGACATCGAAAATAAGGGCGATGATATAGAGGGTGATCTTGAGGTGCAAGTCTATCAACCCAGTCGGGGCACCGCTGTGGTGTTTTCAACGCCTGTGGTTATTCCTCATGGGACGCGGAAACGCTTTAAACTCTATGTCCAGATAGATACTATACAGAGGAATTTTGAGGTGAAATTGATTCAAAGAGGTAACGTAATAAAGAGCGTTAAGGTGGGCGATGTGGTGCCGGTGACCCAGGACAATTATATGCTGGGCCTTCTAACCGATGACAGGGAGGCGCTGAATTACTGGAAGTCTTCCCTGGGCAGCAATAGGATCTTTTACCAATATGAGGCGGTACATCTTGATGTGGAGGATTTTCCAGACAGGAAAGAGGTTCTCGATAATTTTACCGTACTCATACTGAACAATGCCGATACCAGCGAGCTTTCACAGCAGCAGGTAAAAGCCCTCCAGCAGTGGCTGGAATCGGGTGGAATTCTCATTATAGGTACAGGGGCCAATGGATACAAGACATTGGCGGGTTTGCAGGGCGGTATTCTTTCGGCAACCATATTGGGCACGCGACAGGTGGCTGAGATTCCCGTCCTTGAAGCTATTGGAGAAAGTACGCTGCAAAGCGATGTGCCTTTTGATATAATGGATCTAACAATCGATGATGCGAAACCTGCAGTTGAACATGAGGGTAAGGGGATTGTATGGAAGATAAGCCGCGGTGCAGGATATATATTTGTTTCTGCATTTGACTTGGGGCTGGAGCCCTTTTTGAGCTGGACCGGCAATAAGATGTTTTGGGAAAATATTCTGAATCTTCATATAGATTCCGATAAGGTAAGCACTTTAAAAGATATTGAACAGCGCAAAGCCTATGGTACCAAGGTTGGGACGATAAAGGACGAACGGATCCGCGAAGCCCTTGGCGTTGGAATGAGGACCATGGATTTGCCATCCTTTTCAAAGTTACTTTTGGTACTCTTTGCCTATCTGCTTGTAGTGGGCCCTCTAAATTACCTGGTGCTCAAACGAATGGACAGGCGCGAATGGACCTGGTTTACAATACCCGTTATGGTAATAGCCTTTTCAGTTATTGTATACGGTATGGGGTATATGGCCAAGGGTAGCGATGTCATAACCCACGTCATTTCGCTGGTAAACTTAAATGAAAGCGGCAGGGCCGACGTGGAGAGCCATATTGGTGTGTTCGTGCCTAAAAAAGGGGATTACCGGGTTACCGTAAAAGGGGACCCGTTGTTAAGTTTGGGAAGTCAGGGAATGTATTATGGTTACAATACAGCTTCCGGAAGCAGTCAGAGCGACCTGCACGGGAGGCCAATCGAGGCAAGAGTGGTACAGGGCAAACATTCCTCGATAACGTTTTATAATACCAGCGTGTGGACCATGCGGAACCTGGTGATGGCCGATACGGTGGATGAGTTTGGCACAATCGACGCTGACCTGTATTTTGAGGGCAACAGGATAAAGGGCAGCGTAACCAACAATTTACCTTACCCGCTGCAAGATGTGGTGGCCTATACCTCCTATGGGTATCAGGTATTGGGCAATTTGGCAGCTGGCGAAACCAAACAGGTAGATGTGGAGGTATTTGCAAGAAGCAACTTGTGGCAATCTGGACTTTTGTATACCATGCTGGATCAGGTATTTCCAAATCCCTACAATTCATCGGCGTGGAGCAGGAATTGGGATGATGATACGCGTGAAAAATTCGTGCGAAGGTTGATTGTAGAGGGGCTGATAATGGACTATAATTATGTCTTAACCGTGCCAATTAAAGGTACCCTCAACCTGATAGGGTTTAGCACGCAGAAGATAGTTTCCGATATTGAGGTCAACGACCAAACGCCGCAAATCGCGTATCACACAAATGCCATAATCATGCAGCTGGATATACCTTATGAGAAGGATAAAAACGTCTATATCCCCCCTGGGGTTATAATAGGCGTTTTGGAAAAGGAAAAAAGCCAGGGGATAACTTACACAGATGGAAATGCGTTGGGATATTTAAGCAATGGAGAAGCTGCCTTCTATTTTAACATGGAACCTTACAGCGATTTGGAATATTCAAAGGTGGAGATATATGTGAATTGCGAGGGAATAGTTCCCGAATTGTATGTTTACCATCCGGAAAAGGGCGAATACGTAAATGCAGGGGATGGCATTTTCATCGACAATTCTCAGGGGCTCATCTCCATAGATGGCCATGCGGTGCGGGAATATATAAGCACACAGGGCAGATTGGAATTAAAAGTTAAAATGCTTGACATTCCCTCTGCCTCCCCTTACAAGCCCGATGTACCGAGGACGGTACAGTTTCCTACCTTATCCATAGAGGGGAGGCGGCCCTGATGCTGGTGATTCGCGACCTGGTCAAGAAATACGGCAACTTCATTGCCGTTGACCACCTCAACATGGAGGTTGAACGGGGACAGATATTTGGGTTCATAGGTCCCAACGGCGCAGGCAAGACCACCACCATGAGAATCATAGCTACGTTGCTGGCCCCTACTTCCGGCCAGGTGCTGGTAGATGGCATAGATGTATTCAAGGACCCAATAAAAGCGCGGGGAAAGATAGGGTATATGCCCGACTTCTTTGGGGTATACGACAATCTAAAAGTTATGGAATATTTGGACTTTTACGGTAGCGCATACGGCATTGAATATCGCCAGCGGCGCAAGATAGCCCAGGACTTGCTGGAATTAGTGGATTTGAGCGATAAAAGGGATGCCTATGTTGATACCCTGTCTCGTGGAATGAAGCAGCGGCTGTGCCTGGCCCGCTGTCTGATGCACAACCCAGATCTTCTCATACTGGATGAGCCGGCATCGGGCATGGACCCCAGGGCTAGAGCTGAAATAAAGGGCATACTAAAGGAGCTCAAAAGGATGGGCAAGACGATACTGATAAGTTCCCATATTTTGCCGGAAATAGCTGAGATATGCGACAGCGTGGGGATCATAGACAGGGGCAAGCTGGTCATTCAGGGGAGCGTGGAGCACATCATGCAGAGGATGACGGGCAGGACAGCAGTCAGGATAAAGGTACTGAGGGATGTGGATAGGGCTGTGAGCCTGCTCAAGGAACAGCCCATGGTCACCAGCGTTATAGAGGAGGATCAGGAGCTGGAGGTGATCTGCAGGGGAAGCGACGAGGACCTGTGGCAGCTGCTTCGCATTCTTGTGAACAACGATGTACCGGTGATATCCTTCCGTAAGATGGAAGGCAATCTCGAGCAGATATTTATGGAGGTGACCAGCGATGAAGAGGTGGCTCTATAATCCCGTACTGGCAAGTAGCCTTAAGACCAGGATGCGGGGCTGGAGGACTGCTGCGGCCGTGACGGCATACCTCGGAGTTATGCTGTTTATAGCCTATATATTCTTCAAAATTAGCTTTGAGAATGAAATAATGCATTCGCTGTCAGTAAGCGCCAACCATTCGGTTGGGCTTAGGGTATACATGCTGCTGGCGGTTTTACAGTTTGTCCTCGTCTTGCTGGTTACCCCTGCACAGACTGCCGGCGTAATTAGCAGTGAACGCGAGATGCAGACCCTTGACCTGCTTCTGTGTACCAAGATGTCGCCACTCTCGATAATAATTGGGAAGCTTCTGTCATCGCTAGCCTTCATACTGCTGCTGGTAATCTCATCCATACCGCTCTTTAGCCTGGTGTTCCTATTTGGAGGCATTGCGCCCGAAGATGTGGCCATGCTGTTTTTGTTTTATATCATCACTGCATTTGCCGTTGGAAGCATCGGGGTGTTCTATTCTGCCCTTTTTAAGAGGACGGTGGTGTCCACAGTAGTCAGCTATGTTACCATTTTTTTCTTGGGTATAGTATCGGTGGTACTGGGAGTTTACATGATGGCGGTACACTATTCACAGGTACCGCGTCCCAATGATTATTACGTCCCCTTCATACTTTATATAAATCCTGCGGTAGGGTTGAGCGACCTGTTGAGTAGGCAGGCTGGCGTTACGGCGACCGGCGTCTCGGTCGGGATATGGGGATTAATTTTCGGCGTGAGCAGTGGGCTGGGTGTGCAGCAGGGATGGTTTCAAAAGCTGCCTTTATGGGTGGGTAACTGCGCTGTGATGTCAGTGATAGCTGCACTGCTGATATGTGCCAGTGCCTGGATTATAAGGCCGTATAAGAGACTGAGGCGTAAATCTTAGGCTAGGCAATAAAATTTTTTTGCATTAAACGTTCACAGTAAATGCCCGATGTAAGGTTTTACAGCTTCTAGCTGGTTTAAAAAGATAAAGGTGAAAAAATATATAAAAGAAGGGGCTTAGAGGTGGATGGGTAAAGCGGTGGATAAAAGATTATATAGCGCCTTAAAGCCCGTAAGAAGGCGCGTATTGCTGCGCCATTTCATAAGGTACGCGGTGCTTGGCGCTATTTTGGCATTTTCTCAGGCCATAGTATGGCTATGTGCGTCGTTTTTGATACCCATGCCCTATATGTGGCATAAGGCTGCCGCCTGCGGCTGGGGAATCATGTTGATCTCGGTTGTGGTCGGTGCCTTTTTTCGCCCTTCGCTTAGAGATATTGCCAGCGAGGCTGATAGGCTGGGCTTGCGGGAGAGGGTTATCACCGCATATGAGCGCATGGGCCTTGAGGATGCTTTTTCGGTACTTCAAAGGGAGGATGCCATACGCCGCCTCAAAGAACTGAATGTCAGGATGATTTCAGTTGTGCCACCTAAAAAGTTGGTATTGACCATTGCAGGCCTGGCTTTACTGCTGGTTGTGGGGAGCTTGCTGCCAAATCCACAAAATCAAATAGTGGATCGCCAAATAAGGGTACAGAGGGAGATAGAGGACCAGGTTGAGTGGCTTGAAGATAAGGTACAGGAGAATTTGACAGGGGAGGCCGAGCTGACCGCCGAGGAGAAACGAGAGCTCATGGACCTTGTAAAACAGCTGATAAATAGGCTTAAGCAAACCAGCAACTACAAAGAAGCTATTAAGGAGGTTTCAAAGGCTGAACAGCAACTTGCCCAACTTGTCGATAAGTTCCGGCAGCGCAGGATAGGTTTGGTGGTTGAAGCTTTGGAGAAGCATTTGCTAACCAGGGATCTGGGCCAGGCAGTTAAAGCCATGGAGGCGCAATCAATACGGCAAGCCATTGAGAGCCTAAAAGAGCGGATCCAGCAGGGGGAAATGGATGCCGGAGTGATGCAGGAGCTGGAGGCGGCCTTTAAAAGTGCAGCTGCTGCCTTACCAAACGGCAATTTGAAGGAGCAGCTGGAAAATGCGGCTGGGGCTATGGCAGCGGCTATCGACGGCCAATCAGGCGATGCAGCAAGGGAGCTGGATTCCCTAAAGGATATGCTTGCCTATATGGCTGAAGACGGCTTTGCCAACCCTGCTGACATCAAATACCTGCTGCAAAATGTGAAGTACAGTATAGCCAGCGCAGCAGGGCAGGATGCCCGACTCGCACAAAATGCCCATGATGATCGTCAGGGCTCAGGTAGCCGTTTGAGCGATGAAACAAATAAGGAGTTTGACGGCCAGAAAGAGAACGGGCAAAGCTCGGAGGAGCAGCCATCGAACGACCAGAGTTCAAGCGGTAAAACCCGAAATGGTGATGGTTCGGGCAATGACGGGCAGGGCTTAGGCAGTGGGCAAGGAGAGGGAGCTGCGGATGGCACGGATAATGCTATAGAGGGAGGCGACTCCGGCAGCACTTCGGCAGGTACTGGTCGGGGTTCTTCCGGCGTTGGAGCAGGTGCAGGTGCGGGTTCAGGGCATACCACTGTTGATACGGGATATCAAGGTGGTGGCATGTCGCCCCACCAGGGCACAAAGGGCCAGGGCAATCCCGATTCTTATAGCGATTATGAGAGGATATATGATCCTACCAGGCTGGACGATGGTGGCCAGGTCACCCAGATCATTGGCAAACCGTCAGGACAGGGTTCAAGCCAACAGATGGAGGTCGGTCCGGGACTGGGAAGCTTTGACGGCTTTGTCCCTTATAATGAGGTGTTTGGCCGCTATAGCCGTCAGGCCATGCAAAACCTGGAGCGCATGGACATCCCGGCTGATATGCGAGAGATGATTGAGGAATACTTCAAGGCTATTGAATAGTTTAGTGTAGCCTGGAAAAGGGTTTTCTAGCCTTTCCTGTTGAAGGAAGACTATATTGGCTAAAAAAGCAACGGGAAATTGTATACTGCAATGTAACCAGCAGCCAATATGTTAGCTTTTATATAAATGCTGGCTGCAGGTGAGCATACGGCGATTTTACAAGCGGTAGGAGGCTTTGAGAGGCAGCTTATGTTGTAGCTACGTTGATGGATTTCGCTTTATAGAGAAAAACACTATAGTGATGTACGGGGGATTAAGAATGGATATAAGCATAAACGACATAGAGGCATTTGCACAGAAGGTGAGGGAAATAGAGGGCGAGATCGCAAAGCAGATGGTGGGGCAGCGGGACGTGATACGCCAGGTCATTATGGCCATGCTGGCCGGGGGTAACGTGTTGCTGGAAGGCGTACCTGGTTTGGGGAAAACGCGCCTGGTACGCACCATAAGCACGGTGCTGGACTTGTCCTTCAGCCGCATACAGTTTACGCCCGACTTGATGCCGGCTGACGTTGTGGGTACAAATATAGTGGTGCGCGATGAGAGCGGCAACAGCCGATTTGAGTTTCAACCCGGTCCGGTGTTTAGCAATATAGTGCTGGCCGATGAGATCAACCGCGCAACGCCCAAAACGCAGAGCGCCCTTCTTGAGGCAATGCAGGAGCATACCGTGACGGTGGGAGGAGTGACCCGGCAGCTACCTCAGCCCTTTTTCGTGCTGGCAACGCAAAACCCAATCGAGCAAGAGGGTACCTATCCTTTGCCCGAGGCTCAGCTGGACAGGTTTATGTTCAAGATACTGGTAGGATTTCCTTCCCTTGAGGAGCTGCATGGGATCATCGATATGACCACTGCAGGAAGCGAGGTAAAGGCTAAAAAGGTGGCCGATGCACAGACCATAATGCGCCTTAGGTCGGTGGCTGCGGCGGTACCCGTAGCCAGAAGTGTACAGGATTATGCCCTCCGCCTGGTGCTTGCAACCCATCCTGAAAAGGGCGATGCGCCACAGGTGACCAAACGCTACATCAGGTATGGAGCCAGTCCCCGCGGTGCTCAGAGCATCATAAGCACTGCAAAGGTAAGGGCGGTCATGGAGGGACGATATAATGTGTCCTTTGACGATATAAGATATGTGGCGTACCCGGCGCTGAGACACAGGATATCTTTGAGCTTTGAAGGCATGGCTGAAGGCAAGATGCCCGATGAGATAATAGGCCAGATACTGTCTGAGCTTGAGGAGTGATGAAGGTTTTGGGTAAATCTTTGCTTGATCAGCAGTTTTTAAAGAGGCTGGACAGGCTGGCCTTAAACGCCCGTATGGCCATAAAAGGGGATACGGGCGGCAATAGGAAATCCAGAAGCAAGGGAAATTCCATTGAGTTTTCCGACTTCAGGGAATACATCCCGGGGGATGATTTCCGCCGCATTGATTGGAATGCCTATGCGCGATTTGAGCGCCTGTTTGTCAAGTTGTTTATGGAGGAACGGCAAGCCAATATAACCATATTTTTGGATGTGAGCGCATCCATGGACTGGGGCCAGCCCAACAAAGGAGTGCTTGCCAAGCAGTTGGCGGCCGTATTTGTTTACCTTGCCCTTGCCAATTTTGACAGGGTGGCCGTAGTGGGCATGCAGGATAAGCCATCTGCCTATTTGCCCTACTTTTCCGGTAAGCAGATGTTCTGGCAGGCCCTTTCCTTCATAGAAGGCCTTAAATTCGGTGGCAAGACGTCGCTGTGCAGCGCTGTAAAGGGGTGTACCTTTTTAAAGCGTAGCGGCGGCATAAGCATTTTAATTACCGACCTGTTTTCAAAGGATGGATATAAAGAGGCCCTTGAGTATCTCCAGTATCTCAAACAGGAGGTAATGCTCATACACGTCATGGCACCGCAGGAACTGCAACCGGAGTTGAGCGGGAGCCTTCGCCTGGTGGATGTAGAAGGTGAAGGGGTCAAAGATGTAATCTTAACTCCTGATCTACTTAAGGCCTATAAAAGGGTGCTGGATGAGTTTTTAAGCGATATCAAGGCGTTTTGTTATTCTAGGGGCATAAATTATGTGCTGGTAAATAGCTCCAGCAGCATGGAAGAGGTGGTGTTTTACAACCTGATGAAGCTTGGGTTTGTGAGATGAGTATGCCATGGCTATGCTCTGCTAGTGCGCTGATATCTTGCCAGTTTCTATTTATAGATCCCATGGCAATGCGCCCTTTGCTGGTTTTGAATCGGCAGTTAATGCGCTTTGAATTGTGCTTTAGCGTCTCTGTCCAGACGTTATTGATACCACAGTGGCAGGCATGAGCTATTGCAGCTGTAGATGTGCTTCTTCATGGATGGTGCGATAAATGGGCTGAGGGTTGACGGCATTGATGGAATGGAGGTGGGCTGATGGGCTTTCTGAATCCGTGGGGGTTTTTGTTTGCTCTTTCAATACCGATCATCGTATTGCTGTACTTGCTGAAACAGCGCTATCAAGAGGTTGAAGTTTCCAGCACCTATCTATGGGAAAAGGCCATTGAAGATATGCAGATCAGCTCACCCTGGCAGAGGCTCAAAAGAAGCCTCCTTCTCATTTTACAGCTAGCGGCTGTGGTACTTCTCACCCTGGCCCTTGCCAGGCCCTTTTTTCTCCAAGAGGGTACGAGCTCCGAATACATAATCATACTGGATTGTTCGGCCAGCATGCAGGCTGAGGATGTAAAGCCGTCACGATTTTTGCTTGCCAAAAGGGAAATAGAGGACTTTATCGACGGATTGCTTCCGGGACAGCGCGTGACCCTCATAGCCGCCGGCTATGATGTAGAGGTTGTGGCTAGCAGAAGCGGCGACAAAGGCCTTTTAAAGAAGCGGCTGGAGGGAATAGAGGTTACCAACGGCCAGGACAGCGTGGAGCAAGCCCTGGTTTTTGCTCAGGCACTTGCCAGGGAGCTTGACGCTGCTCAGATACGCATTTACAGCGACAATGTATACCAGATAAGTAACCAGCACATGGAGAACATCGTCTTTAATAACGGGGGAAAAAATTTTGCCGTCGAGCTGGTGAGCTGGGCTCAGACGCCCGATGGGACGGTGGTTTTGTCAAAAATTGCAAATTATTCGGGTGAGGATGCTGCAGTGACGCTTGAATGCCTGGTGGATGGCGCTACCTTTGATGTAAAGGAGGTTGCGCTGCCTGCCGACGGCAAAGAAGACGTGTACTGGAGTGAGATACCCGCCGGTGCCAGGCGCGTGGAGATAGCCATCTTGGATGAGGATGACCTTGCCATTGACAACAGGGGCTGGACCTTTATGGAACCGCAGAGGGAGAACAGGGTGCTGCTGGTAACAGAGCGCAACGTCTTTCTGGAAAAGGCCGTAAGCCTCCGCGACGATGTAGTCCTTGAAAAAACGGCTTATCAACATGCTGAGGGATTGAAGGGGTATGCCCTTTATGTATTTGACGGGTATGTTCCTTCGAAACTTCCTGATGATGGAAACATAATCATATTCAATCCTCCGCCGCAAAACGGCTTTTTGGAATTAGAAGGGGAATATATCCCCCAAACTGCTAGCCTTTTATCCCATTCTCGGTATGCGCACTTTTTTGACCTTGTAAACTATAAGGAGTTCAATATTGCAAAGGCCAAGCGGATTAGCCTACCCGAATGGGCCGAAGTCGTGCTCGATGGAGGACAGGGGCCGCTTGTTATGGCGGGCGAGATTGGAGCTCAAAAGGTGGTCGTCTTCTCGTTTGATGTACACCATTCTGATATACCCCTTAAAGTGGATTTCCCCATATTGATTCAAAACGTGCTTGCATGGGTTCTTCCACAGTCTTCAGTAGGGGAAAGCGAATTTTACGCCGGGCAGGAGGTATTTATAAATTTATTGCCCGGCGCTCGGGACGTTCACGTGATAGCCCCATCGGGTAGGGAGTTGCCCCTTGATCGGTCTTACAGCTCTATACCCTTTATGTACAGCCATGAAGTAGGGATATACACGGTGCGGCAGACCGTTCAGCAGGGTGACAAGCGAGAGGTGTTGGAATCCCATTTTACCGTTGGCGTCCCAACTCACAGCGAGTCTGATCTAAGGGTAGGTCAGGTGACGAACGGAGGGGGACAGACGGTGGACGGCCGTAAGGGCGGATCCGATTTTATGAGTGAGCTGTGGAGATATTTTGCCTGGGCTGCCTTGGCCGTCGTTATGCTTGAATGGTGGGTGTATCAACGTGGGTATTAGCTTTAAAAACATTGGCATAGGATTTGCTAATCCTTTATGGTTGCTTGTGTCTATACCTGCTATGGGGTTTTTGATGCTTTGGTTTATGAGAAGCCGGAGAAGAACAAGCAAGAAGGATAGGTATGTTTTGGCGCTGCGCTGTGCCATAGTGCTTCTTATAATATTATCCCTGGCGGGGACCAGCATAAGGAGGTATACCCATGCCGCTACCGTGTTTTTTGTCGCAGATCTGTCCAGCAGTGCGGCAGGGGCCAAGGCGCAAATGGAATCCTTTATAGCGTCGGCGTTGGAGAACAAGCCGCCTCACTGGCAGGCAGGCATTATAACCTTTGGGAAGGATGCGGTGGTGGAGCACCCGGCAGGACAGGATGTTTACTTTGACGGCTTTGAAACCCTTCCCAATCCCCATTTCACCGATATAGAGGGTGCGCTTCAGATGGCAGCTGCCCTTTTGCCTGCCGACAATCGGAAGAGAATAGTGCTTATGACCGATGCTGCTGAGAACCTGGGCGATGCTTTAAAAAGCTCTAGAACGCTTGCTCTGCAAGGTATCGTCATCGATGGGGTGTACTATAATACCGCACCTTCAGCCGAGGTGCAGATAACATCGCTGGATGTTCCCGGCCGCCTTTATAAAGGGGAGGCATACAATATACGGGTACGGATTGACAGCACGGTGAACACCCATGGCGTGTTGAAGCTGTATGCCGACCGCCAGCTCATAGGCCAGGAAAGGGTGGAGATACGGAAAGGGGAGAACACATTTGTGTTTAAGGATACGGCACAGGAAAGCGGTATAAAGGCCTATGAGGTAGTATTGCAAGCGGTTGAGGATACTGTATACCAGAACAACAGCGCGGCCGCCTTTGTGGAGGTATACGGGCTGCCCGTTGTGGCGGTGGTGGAAGGGAAAGAGGGCGAAGGCCATGAGCTTGTCAAGATGCTTAATCAGGCGGGGCTTGAAACCAAGGTTTTCACACCTCAAGTGTTGCCTGCTGCTTTGGAGGAGCTGCGCAAATACCATGCCCTGGTGCTGTGCAATGTTGCTGCCTATGACCTGGGAGATGACAAGATGAAGGCCCTTGATTCATATGTAAAATATCTGGGAAGAGGAATGCTGGTGACGGGAGGTGACAACAGCTATGCCCTGGGCGGGTATATGGCCACGCCCCTTGAGTCCTTGCTGCCGGTCGATGTGGACCTCATGCGTAAAGCCGATATACCTTCTTTGGGACTGGTGCTGGTGATAGACAAATCGGGCAGCATGGCAACAGGACAGTATGGCATAAGCAAGATAGAGCTGGCAAAGGAGGCTGCCATCGGTTCCACCGAGGCCTTGCGACCGATGGACTATATAGGCGTGGTGGCCTTCGACGATGTGGCCTCATGGATTGTGAAAACGCAAGCAGTAGAAAATGTGGATAGGATAAAGAGCGATATCGGCACCATAAGGCCGGGCGGGGGTACCAATATGTATCCAGCGCTTAACTTAGCTTATGAGTCTTTAAAGGACCTGGAGGCGCAGCTCAAGCACGTGATCGTGCTTACCGATGGTCAGTCGCAGGGGGGCAATTTCCAGCAGCTGGTACGGAAGATGAGGGATCATGGAATTACCGTTTCAACGGTGGCTGTAGGAGAGGATTCCGATACGCAATTGCTTCAGCAGTTGGCAAGTTTAGGAGGAGGGCGCTACTATTATACCGATGAATTTACCAATATCCCCACGATATTTGCAAAGGAAACATATCTGGCAACACAGAGCTATATACACAACAGAACGTTTTATCCGATGGTCATCGAGTATTCATCCATAATAGAAGGGTTCGCTCAGGGTTTTCCGCCGCTACACGGATATATAGCTACCCTGCCAAAGGCAGGAGCCAACATAGTGCTGTCCAGCGATAGGCAGGACCCGATATTGGCCAAATGGCAGTATGGCCTGGGACGGGTGGTGGCGTGGACCAGCGATTTGCGCGGCAGCTGGACCGGAGACTGGCTAGTATGGGATGAGGTACAGAGCTTTTGGCTCAACGTAATATCATGGATATTACCCATGGAGGATGAACAACATGGCCTTCTGGATGTCAGCCTGGATGGGGACAAGGGGCATATAACCTTGGATATATCACAAAACTGGGATGAAGCCTTAAACGTCCATGCAGTCGTCATAAAGCCGGGTGGTGGCCAACAGGTAGTATCGCTTCAGGCCACTCAGCCGGGGAAATATGAGGGCGAATTTGAGATAGACGAAGCGGGCGTGTACCTTGTCAAAGTGGAGGTTAAAGACGGGAGAAGCACGGTTTTACAGATTGAAAATGGCCTAACGGTCAGCTATTCGCCGGAATACGATATCCGCAATAGGGGCTCCGATGAGCTGCTTAAAAAGGTGGTGAAGGAAACCGGTGGCATGCTGCTTGACGAGCCTGCCCAGGTATTCCGCGAAGATCTGCAGCCGATTAGGGCTGAGAGCGAAGTCTGGCCTTACCTGCTTTCTGCCGCCCTTGTGTTGTTTGTGATTGAGGTGGCTTTAAGAAGGCTTAAGATAGAAGTTTTTTTGAGGAAGTGGGCATCCAGTATAAGGATGGAAGGGGAAAGGCGTTGGTCAAAAAGCGCATTTGAGGGCAAATCGAAAGCTTATGGCGAGGCCTGCCAGGGTATCGCTGGAGGCGATGCTATATCTGAAAGCATTGGGAGCAAAGGAGATGTTGTGCTACAAAGGAGCGCTGAAGATGGAAGCGAAGTGGCGGATAAATCTGGTCAAAATATAACGTTTTCGTCCAGGCTTTTGGATGCCAGGCAAAAAAGGCGGAAGAGGCTGTAGCGAATTTCAGCCTCTTGGATCGAAGATTCCTGGAATGGTATGCACTATCCCCCCAATGTCATCGGTTGCCGGAAAAAAACGGCTCAATTCCTTCAGGTGTAAATCAGTCTTATGTAGTTTTTTGTATTAGAGCTCCGGCATTATCGATATAAAAAGATGCTATTCGACCCCACAAATTTACAAAATTTACAGGACAACTGTTGTATATTATTTACCAAGGGGGGTTAGAACAAATGAAGAGGATGTTTAGCATTGCCATACTGGGATACAACAGGCGTCAGGTAGAACAATACATTTCTGAAATGCGCAGAGATTATGAGGAGGAGCTTTCCAAGAAGAAAGAACGGATGCTGGAGCTTGTGGAGGAAAACAGTAGGATAAAATCACAAATAAGAGAGCTAGAAAAGAAATTGGAGGAATTTTCTGAGAGGGAGGCTTATATTTCAAAAGCGTTGGTCCGAGCTGAACAAAAGGCTCAGGCTATTATAGAAGAAGGACGTCAAAAAATTGCAGCAGAGATGTACCAGCTGGAGTTGGAAAAAAATAAGTGGAAAGCAAGGTGTAAGGAGATTCGACGGCAACTGTTGGAGTTTGAACACATGGTGTGCACTCTCATGGAGAACTTCTATTCCGAAATCAATTACCTCAAATCCAAAGAATTGAGCGATTCTATCTTTGGAGAAGAGGAAGACATTGACTCTGCTAAAGAAAGGGAAGAGACTGGCCTGCTAAGCGTATCGTAAAATAAGCGTATCATAAAATAAAAAGCGGTTGCTTGAAAAGCAACCGCTTTTTCATCAATACATATCTGGACTCTTGCCGCCGGGCATTGCCGGTTCTTTCTCGGGTATCTCGGCCACCAAGCTCTCGGTGGTGAGAACCATAGCTGCTACGCTAGCTGCGTTTTGCAATGCCGACCTGGTAACCTTGGTGGGATCGATGATACCCTTGGCCACCATATCGCCGTATTCGCCTTTCAACGCGTCAAAGCCGAAATTCTTGTCGGGGTTAGCTTTGACTTTTTCAGCTACCACAGAGCCTTCCATACCGGCGTTGATGGCGATCTGGCGAAGCGGCTCTTCTAAGGCGCGCTTTACGATATTGATGCCCGTCAGCTCATCGCCTTCAGCCTGAAGCTTCTCTACTTCTTCTATGACTTTGACAAGAGCTACGCCGCCGCCGGGAACAATTCCTTCTTCAACAGCTGCCCTAGTAGCGTTGAGGGCGTCCTCGATCCTCAGCTTCTTCTCTTTCATTTCGGTCTCAGTAGCAGCACCAACTTTGATCACTGCTACGCCGCCGGCCAGCTTAGCGAGTCGCTCCTGCAATTTCTCCCTGTCATAGTCAGAGGTGGTCTCCTCAATCTGGGCCTTTATGGAAGCTATGCGATTCTTGATCTCTTTCGGATCGCCAGCGCCACCTACGATGGTGGTGTTCTCCTTGTCAACAGTTACTCTAGTGGCACGGCCCAGCATGTCGATGGTGGCTTCCTTGAGGGTGAGACCTACCTCCTCGGAAATCACGGTACCGCCTGTCAGGATAGCGATATCCTGCAGCATGGCTTTGCGCCTGTCACCGAATCCGGGAGCCTTTACGCCTACGCTGATGAGGGTACCTCTCAGCTTATTGACCACCAGTGTCGCTAGGGCCTCACCTTCAATGTCCTCAGCGATGATCAATAGCTTCCTCCCTTGCTGTACCACTTGTTCGAGTATCGGCAACAGGTCTTGTACGTTGCTGATCTTCTTGTCTGTGATCAAGATGAGCGGTTCGTCGAGCTCTGCTACCATCTTTTCTGTATCGGTTACCATGTAGGGGGAGATGTATCCCCTGTCAAACTGCATTCCTTCCACGATCTCTACTTCGGTGGTCAACGATTTGGATTCTTCAACGGTGATGACGCCGTCCTTGCCAACTTTGTCCATGGCATCGGCAATTAACTGACCAATGGTCTCATCGCCGGCGGAAATGGAAGCAACTTGGGCAATAGCCTCTTTACTCTCAATGGGTTTGCTCAGCTTTTTGAGGCCTTCAACGGCCGCATCTACTGCTCTTTGAATGCCTCTCTTTATCAACATTGGGTTAGCTCCAGCTGCTACATTCTTTAGCCCTTCGCGGATGATGGCTTGCGCTAGAACCGTTGCTGTGGTGGTACCGTCACCAGCCACATCGTTTGTCTTGCTGGCTACCTCCCTGACCAGCTGGGCGCCCATATTCTCATATGGATCTTCCAGCTCAATTTCCTTGGCGATGGTTACGCCGTCGTTCACGATCTGCGGAGAGCCGTACTTTTTCTCCAGTACCACGTTACGCCCTTTGGGGCCCAAGGTAATCTTTACGGTATCGGCCAATTTGTTAACGCCGCGCTCTATCGCTCTTCTGGCTTCTTCGCCGTATACAAGCTGTTTGGCCATATGTATTACCTCCTCCTTATCATTTTTTATTCAACTACTGCCAATATATCGCTTTGACGAACGATTATGTATTCTTCATCGTCCAGCTTTACTTCGGTTCCGGCATATTTGGAATAGATGACCTTGTCGCCTACCTTTACCTCCATTTTGATCTCTTTGCCGTCAACCATACCACCAGGACCTACAGCAATCACCTCAGCCATCTGAGGCTTCTCTTTTGCAGAACTGGGCAACACGATACCGCCCTTTGTGGTTTCTTCGCTCTCCAAGGCTTTGATTACAACCCTATCGCCCAAGGGTCTTAATTTCATAGCGTTACCCTCCTTTTTAGTTATGTTTTTTATTGGCCCTCGAGACAGTTTCTACATTATATTAGCACTCATCGTTGGTGAGTGCTAATCACAGTAAATAGTTTATATAAAAGATAGGGGTATGGCAAATACTGTTGTAAATGAATTTTGGTTAAATAGTTTGGAATTTGGAAAATAAAGCAACAAATCATCTTTTTGCTTGTTATATCTAAAAATAGATATGATTTTTAAATTTTCCCATGAGGACTATATATCCTATACCGCCTAACTCTGTCTTTTCAATACCGTACCCTTGGACTTATTTGCACAACCTGACAAAAAATCACAAATATCTTTGGACTGAAGTTGAAATGCCAAATAGTTGTAAGTAGAATATATTTTATAGGAATCGTTTGAGGAGGGTATCTTGTGGATAAGTGGGATAAGAGGTTTATGGAGGTAGCAGAGCTTATTGCCAATTGGTCTAGCTGTTATCAGCCCAACAGGAAAATAGGGGCGGTCATTGTAAAGAATAAACGCATTTTGACCACCGGTTACAACGGCGCTCCTTCGGGATATACCAGCTGCGTTGAAAAAGGAGAGTGTTTAAGGAGAAAGGCAAACATACCTTCCGGAACCCATCACGAGTACTGCTATGCGGTTCATGCCGAACAAAATGCCATTGCGCAAGCGGCCAAGATGGGAATATCGGTTGATGGCGCCACCATGTACTGTACCCACCAGCCATGCGTCATATGCGCCAAGCTCATAATCAATAGCGGCATAAAGAGGGTTGTGTATAAACACCCTTATCCGGATGAGTTGGCTGTGCACATACTGACAGCGGTTGGCGTAAGCCTGGAACAGTATCAGGAGTGATCATTCTTCACTGGCCGATATCAGTCCATAAATCTTCCTGTGAGCTTTTGTATGGTACGGGCAAGCGAGTCCTTTGCGCTTCCTAAGGGTTTGTCCTGATTGCGGTAGTCGAATTTGTTGATGAACTGGGACAGTTCCTGCTCCAGGTTATGAAAGGACCTGATCTGTAGCGGAATTACATCGGACAGCCAGAGAGCTTGTTTATTCGAAGGCAAGGTTTCTCTGGCTATTTTTATGGTCAGGGCCAGGTGTTTAAGGCAAAAGCCCTTTGAAGACTCAAAAATTTTTTTGAACTCCTTATCTGTATCCCACAGATAGAGAATTGTATAGGCATATCGGTTCATGGTATTTGACATCCGGTTGCAGATTATGCACTGATGATGCTGCGCGTTAAGCCATTCCTCAAATTGGACTGTAAGCTGTTGCATATCTTTTTTTCCTTTGATTAGGTTGCTCAGTGCGAAGGCGCCCATGGCTTTACTTGCTTTTAAAACCCCATTGCAACGCTGCTGGAATTTCTCCATAAACTCTTTGAGATGGGTATGGGTCATCAAAGCCAGGCCCAAACGATTTTGAGCGTCATACAGCAATTGAAAGTGGTGAGGGCAAAACCCGGTTTTATTGACCTCTATCCGGGTATCGGGTTCCATTACCGAGCCGCCAAGAAAGGATTCAACGTAACTTATCTCTATCCTGTTTTCCAGGTTGCATAAGGGGCATTCTCCTCCTTGATGATAGGCATCCCATACGGGAATGGTGTCGATGTGATATTTCATGGCTTACCTCCATCCATCATAATAGAAAGTTCTGGGTATCATTTTATCATAAATCAGGTGGACCTGCCATAGATATAAGTAAGTATAAATTTATCTTGGGATTTTAAATCAAAGGAGGAATCCTTATGCGTTACTCACGGTTAAGGAGGAGAAACCGGCGGCGTTACACTTGGGTACTCTTTTTGGGGCTTTTACTGTTTTTGGCTTTATATATAGGATCAGCCGGTGCAGCTGGCAATTTTATAAGCCGGATAATTACATCCTTTTTGGACGACGTTGCCGATACTAACCAGGGCCAAGACAATGCATCCGTTGAAGTACCTGATACCCATCTTACTGTTCCCGATGGAGGCGATGGCTCTTCTGATGAAAGCCCCAATGGAAGCTCTGATTCCATCCAGAAGGTGACGGAACAGCTTAACATAGACCCTTTTAATCTGTATGCCATACAGCTGGGCGCCTTCACAAGTAAAGAAAATGCTGAAGCGGCTGCTCGAGAAATTCAAGCGAAAGGAGCTGCAGGGTATATTTTATATGATAAGTATTTTCGCGTTTTGGCTATGGGGTATGCTTCCCAGGATGATGCCCAAAAGGTAAAGCAGCAGCTGGGAGAGGAGGGGATAGAAAGTCAGATATATTCCATTTTGGTGCCCGGCGTGAATATGGAGATAACCGCCTCTGCAGAAAAAGTGAGCAGCATCAAAACTGCTTTTTCAACTTGGATTGATAGAACCAAGGCTTTGGAAGACATGGTGAAAAAACTGGATACTTCGGCCATATCGGTAGAGGATGCCAAAAAGGGCATAGAAGTCACCATTGACGAGTTTGACTCTATCCTTGAGCAGCTCAAAGCGTATTCGGCCACACAGGAGAGCAACCATGTATTGGCTGGTCTTCAGCGGCTTTATCAAGAAGGCATCGAAAGCTTAAGCAAAATATTTGAAGGAAATGTTTCGGACAGGGTAGCCAATTCGTCAAAAATAAAGTATACTTATATTGATATGGTTTGCAGGTACAAGCAGTATATAGATAGCATAACCGGCGAATAAGGAGGATCCAGTAATTTGAAAATACAGGAGATATGCAATTTGCTTAATGCTACTGTCTTAGCAGGCCAAGAGTTGCTAGACAGAGAAGTATTTTCGGCCTGCGCATCAGATCTCATGAGCGATATATTATCCTATGTGAAAAATCAAACCATATTGCTTACTGGTCTCACCAATGCTCATGTCATTAAGATGGCTGAATTTCTGGAGGTTACTGCCATAGTGTTTGTGGGCGGTCGAATGCCTGCCGATGAAGTGGTGGATATGGCCAGAAATATGGGAATTGCGGTGCTAGCCACACAATATACCATGTATGAGGCATGTGGAAGGCTATACAGTGCGGGATTACCTGGCTGTACGAGGGAATCATGATATGAAGGACGGCTATTATTCCATTGAACAGGTATTCCGCATTAAAGCCTGGGATTTTGCTTCAGCGGGGGAGGCTTCCAGCCAAATAAAGAAGATATTGAAGCAGCTGGGGATTGATCCCGCTCTGACTCGGCGGGTTACCATAGCGGCCTATGAGGCTGAGATGAATTTGATAATACATTCAGTGGGTGGAGAGATGAGGCTTAAGGTAACCCCTCAATCCATTATCGTGACGGCCGAGGATAGGGGTCCTGGCATCCCGGATATAGCTTTGGCCATGCAGGAGGGGTACTCTACAGCACCAGAGATAGCTAGAGAGTTGGGGTTTGGTGCGGGGATGGGGCTTCCCAACATTAAACGCTGTGCTGATCGGTTAAACATCCAATCCAGTGTGGGAAAGGGAACGCTCCTGGAGATGTATTTTGACATAAAAGCAGGGTGATGGAATTGAAGGAATATTATCATTCGGTTACCTTGAGGAAGGACAAGTGCAGGGGATGTACCAACTGTATAAAAAGATGCCCTACCGAAGCCATAAGGGTGAGGGATGGCAAGGCCAGGATAATTGCAGAGAGGTGTATAGACTGCGGGGAGTGCATAAGGGTATGTCCCTATCATGCAAAAGTAGCCGTTACAGACCCTTTATCCTCTATAGAGAGATTTCGATACCGCATAGCGCTGCCGGCTCCAACTTTGTATGGGCAGTTCAAGGACATGGTAGATCCGAATGCAATTCTGATAGCCCTTAAAAAAATTGGTTTTGACTACGTGTATGAGGTTGCCAGAGGAGCAGATTATGTGACAGCTTTTGTTAAAGAGGCGCTTAAGGACCCACAACGTAAAAGGCCTTTCATATCTTCAGCATGTCCCGCTATTGTTAGGCTCATTCAGGTACGTTTTCCCGAGTTGATAGACAATATAGTAGACGTTGATTCGCCTATGGAGATTGCTGCACAGCTTGCACGGATGGAATTTTGTGAAAAATGTGGTGTAAAGCCCGAAGATGTGGGAGTGTTTTTCATTACGCCTTGCGCAGCCAAGATGACCAGCATTCGTAACCCGGTAGGCAGGAAAAAGTCTTCAGTCGATGGCGCTATTTCCATCCAGGAGATATACGGCCCGCTCTATAATCAGCTAAGCAAGCTGAAAGACGAAGAGGTTGTCCAAATAGCATCGCCATTTGGGGTGGGCTGGGCCAACTCGGGAGGAGCATGCGCCTCGCTAGGGATTGATAGTTACCTGGCGGTGGACGGCATACAGAATGTCATACGAGTGCTGGAAGAGATAGAGGATGAAAAGCTGACCGACTTGGAGTATTTTGAAGGCCTGGCCTGTCCCGGAGGGTGCGTAGGCGGCCCGCTTACGGTTGAAAACGGATTTGTAGCTAAAAACCGCATAAGGAAGCTGGCAGAAAAGGCAAGGGGCAAACCGGTGCCCGAAGATGCTTTACAAGCGGTTGCGCCAAAGATACAGTGGCGGTTTAGCGAAAAGATACTGCCCAAACCCGTTATGAAGTTGGATGACGATATAGTGGAAGCCATGAAGAAGATGGAAACCATAAAGAGGATATACGAAACCCTGCCAGGACTTGATTGCGGTTCCTGCGGTTCGCCCAGCTGTCGAACTTTGGCAGAGGACATAGTGAGAGGTTACGCTTCTGAGATGGACTGCATCTTTAAATTGAGGGAAAAAGTAAAACAGCTTGCGCAGGAGATGATTGTGCTTTCCGAAAAGATTCCGGGAGGGAGAAAAGAAACAGAAAGGCAGGAGTGAACTATCATGAAGGTATCGCAAATGGTGGATGCTTTATCCCTTAAGGTGTTGGCTGGAGAAAGGTTTTTGGATCGAGAGGCGGAAAGCGGCTATTGCTGCGACCTCTTGAGCAGGGTGATGGCTAAAGGGAAAAAGGGAATGGCATGGATTACGGTGCAGACCCATATGAACATAGTGGCGGTGGCCGCACTGGTTGAGATGGCCTGTGTCATAATTCCAGAAGGCATAGAGGTTGATCGAAAAGTTTTGGACAAGGCTGAGGAGGAGGGGATCATAGTGCTTTCTTCCGATTTAACGGCTTTTGAGTTGGCGGGTAAGCTGTATCAGATGGGTATTACACCTGTCTGTGAGGCCGTAGATTAATGTTTGTTATAGATTGAAATGGATTGGAATGGATAAGGCTATTGGTATGTATGAAATGATGCGGCCGGTATTTCAAGGAGGCAAGAGGCGCTGTATGCCATGGTTGCTATAGCTGTTTATGTGATGTGGCCGGCGAAAGGTGTATGATGGCTTCTTGAGCATGTGGCTGCTTTTTTAATATTATTAAGGAGAAAAAGCATATGAAAATAGCCGTTGACCTTCATATACATTCGGCGTTGTCTCCCTGTGCTGATGATGATATGACGCCCAATAATATAGTAAATATGGCCATTTTAAAGGGACTGGATGCCATAGCCGTAACTGACCACAACAGCTGTGACAACGTGCAGGCCGTCATGAATGTCGCGGACGGCCGCATTTTGGTGCTACCAGGTATGGAGGTGCAGACAAAAGAGGATGTTCATCTGCTGTGCTACTTTGAAGATATAGAAGGACTGCTGGATTTTGATGCATGTATCCGCCATTTCATGCCTCAGGTGCCCAATGTTCCGCACCTCTTCGGCAATCAGTATATAATGGACCAAAATGATCAAATCATAGGCGAGAGGAAGGAACTGCTGCTCTCCTCCCTTGACCTGTCCGTTGAACAGATAGTACAGCTGGTCATCCAAAGAGGCGGGGTTGTGGTGCCAGCTCATATCGATCGCCCTTCTTATAGCATCATCTCTCAGCTTGGATTTATCCCACCAAATTTAGGTTTTAACGTCTTGGAATTTTTGAAGTTTGACACGAATTACACAATATATTATCAAGGATATAAGCATATCTATTCTTCAGATGCCCATCAACTCGGTCAAATATTGGAAAGAGAGATGTTAATTGACATATATAATGTATCATTAACTGATATTATACAGTGGTTAAAAGGATTTACTGTTATTTAACAGTGTTTATAACAAAAAAATTTTGTAACAAAATTCGTTAAAATAATGGCAAATACTCTTGATTATAATGTGATTATATGAGATAATAACACTTGTTAAACAGCATCCATGATTAGTGTTGTTTAATATATAAATTGCAATGAATTGTAGATAAAAAGGTGGCAGCTTATCTGTAGAACAAATAACAGCAGTTTTAAGTATACAAATTAAAATGCCGATTTTACGGGAGCAAATTTTAACATGAAGGAATATGGGAGGGAGAGATAGCTATGGCGGCATCTGTTTTGACGGAAAATAAAGAAAAGTTAGAAGAATTTAAAAAGGTAATTGAGGAGTATAAGGGCAAAGAAGGGCCCCTTATGCCTATACTGCAGAAAGCCCAGGAGATATTTGGCTGCCTGTCTTTAGATGTGCAGAACTATATAGCGGAGGAACTTAATATTCCGATAACCGATGTATATAGTGTGGCCACTTTTTATGCACAGTTTACCTTAAAGCCAAAGGGCAAATATAAGATCGGGGTGTGCATGGGAACGGCCTGCTACGTAAAGGGTTCGCAAAAAGTGCTGGATAAGCTGCAGGAAATCCTGAAAATCAAGGCGGGTGATACCACCGACGATGGCAAGTTTACATTGGAAGCTACGCGATGCCTGGGAGCCTGCGGACTGGCACCGGTTATGATGATAAACGACCATGTATATGGCAGGCTTAAGCCCGAAGACGTGGAAGGGATAATCGCCCAATATAAGGATGAATAGGAATGGAAGATATTTCCCTTTATATGCTGGATCTGGTCCAGAACTCTATTGCGGCTGGGGCCACCATTATCGAGATATCGGTAATCGAGGACGTGCAAAATGATAAGCTTATACTGAGCATCAAGGATAACGGCCGGGGGATGGATCCTCAAATGGTTAAGAAAATTACCGATCCTTTCTATACGACGCGGACTACCCGAAGGGTGGGCTTAGGGTTGGCATTTGCGGAGGCGGCCGCTCAGGCGTGCGATGGAGGGATTTATATCTCTTCTCAGCCAGGGAAGGGCACAGAGGTGCGGGTGGAGTTCAAATATCATCACATTGACCGTCCGCCTCTGGGCAGGATAGATCAGACCATAGCAGCGTTGGTGGCCTGCAATCCGTCGATAGAGTTTGTATACACTCACATTGCTCCTGGAGGGAGGCTGCGTTTTGATTCCAGGGAGGTCCAGCAAAGGCTTGAAGGATTGCCCATCGACCATCCCGATGTGGTGGAGTGGATCAGGGAGTATATAGGGGAAGGCATTGATGAAATAAGCGGAGGTGGAGGAGTATGAAATCTTTGAAAGAGTTAGAGGAGATAAGGCAACGGGCTTTGGAGTCCGTTAATTTGAGAAAAGAGAGAAACGGCACAAGGATAGTTGTTGGAATGGGGACCTGCGGGATTGCCGCGGGTGCGAGGCCGGTGCTTTTAGCGTTTTTAGAAGAGGTGAAAAAGAGAAATCTTCAAGATGTCATTGTTACCCAGACGGGTTGTATAGGGATGTGCCGTTTCGAACCCATGGCCGAGGTTTACAAGCCCGGTGAAGACAAGGTGACTTATGTTAAGCTGACGCCCGAAAAGGTAAGGCGAATTGTGGCCGAGCACATTGTAAATGGTAGGCCGGTAACAGAGTTCACCATTGGTGCTGCTGACCAGCAATGATGTGTTTGTGAGGAGGTAGATAACATGGAACTTTATCGTGCACATGTACTGGTGTGCGGAGGAACCGGCTGTACTTCCTCCGGATCCGTAGGTATTATCGATAGATTTAACCAGGAACTTGAAAAGCATCATATACAGAACGAGGTTAAGGTGGTAAGGACGGGGTGTTTTGGCCTGTGCGAGGTAGGGCCTATCGTAATTGTCTATCCCGAAGGCGCTTTTTACAGCCGCGTCAAGGTTGAGGACGTACCTGAAATCGTCGAGGAGCACCTGGTTAAGGGAAGAATCGTCAAGCGACTACTATACCATGACAGCGTAGCTGAGGATCAGACCATCAAGTCGCTGGATGAAGTGGGATTCTATAAAAAGCAGATGAGAGTAGCCCTTAGGAACTGCGGCGTCATCGATCCGGAGAATATAGAAGAGTACATTGCCGTGGATGGCTATAAGGCCCTGGGCAAAGTGCTAACAGAGATGACGCCCGAACAGGTGATAGAGATCATTAAAGCATCAGGATTGAGAGGAAGAGGCGGCGCTGGGTTCCCCACAGGTCTCAAATGGGAGTTTACGCGAAAAGCGCCGGGAGATAAGAAATTTGTCTGCTGCAACGCCGACGAAGGCGACCCAGGAGCTTTCATGGATCGAAGTATCCTAGAGGGCGACCCTCATAGCGTCATCGAAGCTATGGCCATTGCGGGATATGCAGTGGGGGCTGACCAAGGTTACATTTACGTCCGTGCAGAATACCCGATAGCCGTTAAGCGCTTGACCATAGCTATAGCCCAGGCAAGGGAATATGGCTTGCTGGGGAAGGATATATTTGGAACCGGTTTTAACTTTGATATAGAGCTACGCCTTGGTGCAGGGGCATTTGTGTGCGGCGAGGAGACAGCCCTCATAGCTTCTATCGAAGGGCGAAGGGGTGAGCCGAGGCCAAGGCCACCATTCCCGGCGGTAAAAGGGGTCTTTTCAAAGCCTACCCTTCTTAACAACGTTGAGACGTATGCTAATATTCCAGTGATCATCCTGAAGGGGCCGGAGTGGTTCAGTTCCATAGGGACTGAAAAGAGCAAAGGAACCAAGGTGTTCGCTCTGGGAGGAAAGATCAATAACACCGGTTTAGTGGAAATACCCATGGGTACCACCTTGCGCGAAATCGTATATGAAATTGGCGGCGGTATCCCCGGCGGCAAGAAATTTAAGGCTGCTCAAACGGGTGGTCCATCCGGCGGTTGTATACCGGCTGAGTACCTGGACACGCCCATTGACTATGAATCCCTTACTCAGATTGGATCCATGATGGGATCGGGTGGCCTTATCATAATGGATGAGGATACCTGCATGGTTGACATCGCGAGGTTCTTCCTTGATTTCACTGTGAGCGAGTCCTGCGGCAAATGTCCGCCCTGCCGTATTGGTACCAGAAGGATGCTTGAAATATTGGACAGAATCGTAAGCGGCAAAGGCCAAGAAGGGGACATCGAGAAGTTGGAGCTTCTTGCTAAGAATATAAAGGCATCTGCTCTGTGCGGTTTGGGACAAACGGCGCCCAATCCGGTATTGAGTACCATCCGCTATTTCAGGGACGAGTACGAAGCACACATAAAGGAGAAGCGTTGTCCGGCAGGGGTCTGTCAGGCGCTGTTGCAGTATGTCATTATTCCTGAACTGTGTAAAGGCTGTGGATTGTGTGCTAGGAACTGTCCGGTAGGCGCCATATCGGGTGAGCTCAAAAAGCCCTATAGCATAGACCCCGACAAGTGCATCAAGTGCGGCGTATGTATGGAAAAATGTCGGTTTAACGCCGTTAAAAAGCAGTGAGTGTATTTTGGAGAGGAAAGGGAGTGAGAGACATGGAAATGGTCAAAGTCACTATAGACGGTGTCCAGGTTGAGGTTCCCAAGGGAAGCACTGTCCTGGAAGCTGCTCGACTTGCCAATATAGATATACCAACCCTGTGCTATTTAAAAGGAATAAACGAGATCGGGGCTTGCAGGATGTGCGTTGTGGAAGTGAAAGGTGCTAGGGCCCTGCAGGCCGCCTGTGTCTATCCAGTTTCCGATGGTATGGAAGTGAGGACCAATACTCCTGCTGTCCGTGAAGCCAGAAGGGTCAACCTGGAACTCATTCTCTCCAACCATGATCGAAACTGTTTGACCTGCGTACGCAACCAGAATTGCGAACTTCAGGAATTGGCCCAAAAGCTGGGCATAAATGAGATCAGGTTTGAGGGAGAGCGCATTGATTATCCCATAGACGATTTTTCGCCCTCCATAGTGCGTGATCCAAATAAGTGTATCCTGTGCCGGCGCTGCGTGTCGGTATGCAGAAACGTTCAGGGCATAGGCGTCATTGGGGTCAGCGAAAGAGGTTTTAATACAATCGTTTCGCCGGTGTTCGGCATGAGCCTTAACGAAGTACCCTGTATTTACTGCGGGCAGTGCATCGAAGCCTGTCCGGTGGGCGCTCTTAAGGAAAAGGACGACACCGAGAGAGTATGGGAAGCATTGAACAATCCCGAGCTCCATGTGGTGGTACAAACTGCGCCGGCAGTGCGCGTAGCCCTTGGGGAAGAGTTTGGCATGGAAATGGGCACCATCGTGAAGGGCAAAATGGTGGCTGCCCTCAGGCGACTGGGATTTGATAAGGTGTTCGATACCGATTTTGGCGCTGACCTGACCATAATGGAAGAGGGCACCGAACTGATAAATAGGCTTAAGAACGGCGGGAAGCTCCCCATGATCACTTCCTGCAGCCCGGGGTGGGTCAAATACTGCGAACACTATTTCCCTGAGTTTCTGGATAATCTGTCAACCTGCAAATCGCCTCACCAGATGGTAGGCGCTATGATCAAGTCCTATTACGCCGAGAAAAACGGCATCGACCCGTCCAAGATATTTGTGGTCTCAATAATGCCATGTACCGCCAAGAAGTTTGAGGCTACGCGTCCCGAGCTCAGCGCTACCGGTTATCCCGATGTCGACGTCGTGCTGACTACTCGTGAGCTTGCCAGGATGATCAAACAGGCTGGCATAGACTTTGTAAATCTTCCCGACGAGGAATTTGATTCCTTCTTTGGCGATTCCACCGGAGCGGGCGTTATATTCGGCGCAACCGGCGGCGTGATGGAGGCAGCCCTCAGGACGGTATTCGAGATGGTGACGGGCAAGCCGCTGGAAAATGTGGAGATAACAGAGGTGCGCGGGCTGGAAGGTGTTAAAGAGGCAGAAATCTCCATGGGAGACATGACCATAAGGGCGGCGGTAGCCCATGGCACGGCCAATGCTAAAGCTCTTCTTGAAAAAGTGAAAGCCGGCGAGAAAGAATATCACTTTATCGAGATAATGGCATGTCCCGGTGGCTGTGTCAACGGAGGTGGCCAGCCCATAGTCAAGGCCAAGGACAGGATGGACGTAGATCCCAGGCAGGTAAGGGCTTCCGCCATCTATCAGGAAGACAGAAACCTGCCTCTCAGGAAGTCCCATGAAAATCCCTCGGTTAAGAGGTTGTATGAGGAGTATTTAGGCCAGCCCAATAGCCATAAGGCACATGAGCTGTTGCATACCCACTATGTACCAAGGAAGAAGTATTTATAATAATTTTGATAAAAAGATTGGACAGAGAAGGGGTCCATACCAAATCTTTGGTATGGGCCTTTTTTAGTATGAAAAGCTTTTTGTGCAATATGTACAAATTTTGGGATTGTGTATGGCTTAAACAATAGAATTTTTTCGTTGATCTTGGTTAATGTTACTTTAAATATTGACTAATAATATTTAATATAATAATATGATTTGTAGAATAGACAAACAAATGAGAAGGGAGTGCACGTTTATGGCATATTTTGATAACATCAAGTCCGTCACTTATGAAGGTCCTGATTCTAAGAATCCTCTTGCATTTAAGCATTATAACCCTTCTGAAGTTATCATGGGAAAGACGATGGAGGAGCACTTGAGGTTTTCGGTGGCTTATTGGCATACCTTTACCGGTACCGGTTCTGATCCCTTCGGAGAAAAGAACATGATTCGTCCCTGGGACAAGTATACAGGAATGGATTTGGCCAAGGCTAGAGTAGAAGCGGCCTTTGAATTTTTCGAAAAGCTGAATGTGCCGTTCTTCTGCTTCCATGACCGCGATATTGCTCCCGAAGGCGATACCCTGGCTGAAACCAATAAGAATTTGGATGTCATAGTATCCATGATAAAAGAGTACATGAAGACCAGCAAAGTGAAGCTTTTGTGGAACACGGCCAATCTATTTAGCCATCCTAGGTATGTGCATGGGGCTGCAACATCCTGCAATGCCGACGTGTTTGCGTATGCGGCGGCCCAGGTCAAGAAGAGCCTTGAAATAGCTGTAGAGCTGGGCGCTGAGAACTTCGTATTCTGGGGCGGTAGAGAAGGATATGAGACGTTACTAAACACCGATATGAAATTGGAGCTGGATAATCTGGCCAGGTTCTTACATATGGCGGTTGAGTATGCGAAGGAAATTGGTTTTAAAGGACAGTTCTTAATAGAGCCCAAGCCGAAGGAACCCACCAAACACCAGTATGATTTCGATGCGGCAACCGTTATTGCCTTCCTGCAGCATTATGGTTTGAAGGACTATTTCAAGCTGAACATTGAGGCCAACCATGCTACGCTGGCAGGGCATACTTTTGAGCACGAGCTCAGGGTGGCAAGCATATACGGCATGCTAGGCTCCATCGATGCAAACCAGGGAGACCTGCTTTTGGGCTGGGATACCGACGAATTTCCCACTGATCTGTATATGACCACCTTTGCGATGTATGAGATATTGAAGGCCGGAGGCTTTACAACGGGTGGTATCAATTTCGATGCCAAAGTAAGGCGTGGCTCCTTTGAACCCGAAGACCTGTTCTATGCTCATATTGCAGGTATGGACTCCTATGCCATAGGGTTAAAAGTTGCGGCAAAGCTGATAGAGGATAAGGTAATAGACAAGTTTATAGAAGAGCGTTACAGCAGTTACAGGAGCGGCATTGGGTTGGATATTGTCAGCGGAAAGGCCAACTTTAAGACGTTAGAGCAGTATGCACTGCAAAATCCTGTAATCAAAAACCGTTCCGGAAGGCAGGAAGTTATAAAGGCCTTGATCAACGAGTACCTGTTGAGCGTTAAATAATTGGCGTTTACCTGTTAAGGGGGATGGGGTTATATTTATTATCTTTGTAACAGAGGAGGGTCTTGGATGGGCGAGCCTTTATACAAGGATAAAAACCAGCCTATTGAAAAACGGGTTGAGGATCTGCTTTCCCGAATGACGCTGGATGAAAAAATAGCCCAACTTAGTGCGGTATGGGTGTACGAAGTGTTGGATGGCACAAAATTTTCGCCTGATAAAGCTGCTTCCAGAATTGGACATGGTATTGGCCAAATTACGCGCATTGCTGGTGCCAGCAATTTGGACCCGGAATCCTGCGCCAGAATAGCAAATGAGATACAGAGATATCTGATAGAAAATACTCGCCTCGGAATTCCGGCTATTGTACATGAAGAGTCGTGCAGCGGTTTTATGGCAAAGGGAGCCACTTGTTTCCCACAAACGATCGGCGTAGCCAGCAGCTGGAACCCTGAACTGGCTAGGGCCATAGGAGAAGTGATAAGGACGCAGATGAGAGCGGCAGGGGCCCATCAAGCTTTGGCCCCCTTGCTGGATGTGACGCGGGACCCCAGATGGGGCAGAACGGAGGAGACGTTTGGTGAGGACCCATACCTGGTGGCTCAAATGGGTATTGCCTATATTAACGGTCTGCAGGGTGAGGGCTTGCACGATGGCATTATGGCTACAGGGAAACATTTTGTGGGCTATGGGATGTCGGAAGGCGGTATGAACTGGGCACCGGCGCATATTCCTGAACGGGAATTGCGCGAGGTATATCTATTCCCCTTTGAAGCAGCCGTAAAAGAAGCCAAACTGGCTTCCATCATGCCGGCTTATCATGAGATAGATGGGATACCGTGTCACGCTTCAAAGTGGTTACTTAAAGATATACTGCGTGATGAATGGGGCTTTGAAGGATTGGTAGTTTCCGATTATTTTGCCATCAACATGCTATATAAATACCATAGGCTTAATCCTGATAAGGTATTGGCAGCTAAGAATGGCATAGAATCGGGGGTGGATATAGAGCTGCCCAGCACCGATTGCTACGGTGAGCCTTTGAAGACCGCAGTTGAGCAGGGACTTCTTTCTGAAGAGGTCATTGACAGGGTTGTGGCGCGAATTTTAGAGCATAAATTCAGGCTGGGATTGTTCGATAATCCATATGTCGAGCCTGCCAAGACCAAAACTGTGTTTGAAACCCCCGAGCAACGTCAGCTGGCTCGAAAGGTGGCACAGGAATCGATAGTGTTGTTGAAGAATGAGAATAACCTCTTGCCGTTGAGCAAAGATGTACGTTCAATAGCGGTCATCGGTCCCAACGCCCATAGCATGCGCAACATGATTGGCGACTACGCATATGCCTGCCATATTGAGACCCTGCTGAATATGACCGAGACCTTTGATACGGCAAGGCCGGAGCATGTTGATCTGTCCGATAAAGACCTGTACGTATCCATGGTCACCATATTGGATGGTATAAAAGAAAAGGTATCCAAAAATACCGAGGTCCTGTATGCCAAGGGCTGCGATGTGCTGGGCGAGGATACCAGCGGGTTTGCCGAAGCTGTTGAGATTGCAAAGAAAGCCGACGTTGCCATCGTGGTAGTTGGCGACAGGTCGGGGCTCATACATGGCTGCACATCGGGCGAAGCCAGGGACAGGTGTGACTTGAATTTGACTGGCAAGCAGGAAGAGCTCATAAAGGCAGTCCATGCCACAGGGACTCCGGTGGTAGTGGTGCTGGTCAATGCAAGGCCGCTCTCGATTGGCTGGATTCACGAGAACGTGCCGGCGATAGTGGAGGCTTGGTTGCCGGGCGAGGAGGGCGGAAGGGCAGTGGCCGATGTGCTATTTGGCGATTATAATCCCGGTGGTAAGCTGCCCATAAGCTTCCCGCGCACGGTAGGGCAGGTGCCGGTATACTATTCCCATAAGCCATCGGGAGGGCGCTCCCACTGGCTGGGTGATTACGTGGAGGGCAGCACCAAACCCCTGTATCCGTTTGGTTACGGATTGAGCTATACCACGTTTGAGTACGGTAACCTGCAAATAACGCCTCAGGATGTCGATGTAAGCGGCCAGGTGCGCATACAGGTTGACGTGACCAACACCGGCAAGATGGCGGGAGATGAAGTGGTGCAGCTGTATGTCCACGTCCCGGCACGGAATGTGACCAGGCCGGTGAAGGAGCTTAAAGGCTTCAAGCGCGTAAGCCTAAACCCGGGCCAGACCAAAACCGTTATATTTGAGCTGCCCGTTGCCCTGTTGGGGTTCTATGATGAGAACATGGACTTCGTAGTGGAACCGGGGAAAGTTGACGTCTTTATTGGCAGCTCCTCCGAGGATATAAGGGTTACGGGAGAATTCAATCTGGTGGGAGAAAAGCTCATCATCGGGAATAACAAGAAGTTCACTACAAAGGTGACGGTGAGGGACTAAAAGTTTTGTGTAACCCCTTATAAGCGATAAGATCAGCGCCCGTACATACTGATGTGAAATGTACGGGCGCTTAATTCTATATGCTCCAGGTGATGAAAAAACGGGATTGCACATCAAATTGATGTCTTCAAATTTTAAAGTGGCCCGCAATATGAAAGTTTATAACCTGAAATAAAAATATTTAATATTTTGCGTAAAAGTTTTAAATAATGAGGTAAAAATAATTAAAAATATTAAAATACATATTGAAAAAATTAATTTCGATGATATAATAGTAATTGAATTAAATCTTACCCGTAGGGGGAATGGCAATTGCAAAACGATATCATAACGATATGCGCTGTGTGCGGCAACAAGCTGGAGGTGACCGAGCTTCATTGCTGCCGCTGCGACACCACATACAAAGGGCATTTTAAACTGGATAAGTTCAGCTATTTAACGCCCGAGCAGAAGCATTTCATCGAGGTATTCATAAAATGTAGAGGTAACATCAAGGAAGTGGAGAAGGAGCTCAACATTTCATATCCAACCGTTCGCAGCAAGCTGGATGACGTTATTAGTAGCCTGGGTTACGACGTGGGCAGCAATGAAAGGAACCGGGTAAACAAAAGAGAAGTTTTGGACCTATTAAGTCAGGGCCTCATCACCTATGAAGAAGCATTGAGTATGATGAGGGGGAACCCTAAATAAATTGAATTAATGAAAGGATGGGTGGATGATGAAGGAAGAAATAAGAAAGATCTTAAAGATGGTAGAGGAGAAGAAGATCACCGCGGAGGAAGCCGAAAAGCTCATTGATGCAATTGAGCTGGAAAATGGGGGCGTAACTCAAAATGAATCAAGCACAGGTGGTGGCGATGAAAAATTTTTGAGAATTAAGGTGGTTGAAAACGGAGCCAAGAAGGTGGACGTAAATATTCCCTTATCATTAGTTGAAGTGGGGTTAAAGCTGGGAACCCAGATTGGGGGGCAGTTTGAGCCCAAACTGGAAGCTTTGAAGAATATCGACTTTAACGAGCTTGTACAGTCCATTAAAAATGGAGCTCACGGTAAACTGGTTGAAATTGAGAATGAAAATGCTCATGTATGCGTGGTAGTCGAATAGAATGCGAGTAAAGGGTAGTTTGGAGATGGTATAAGATGGATAATATTGAGGTTTTAGAGAAATTGGATAAAGGACAAATTGATTTTGATGAGGCCCTTGCTTTGTTGTCAAAGAACCGGGAAGGCGTAAGAGCTGCCAAGGGACGTTTTTTCAAGATCAACATTAAGGATGGAGCAAGATGTTTTCCCATAGTAATACCGCTATTTTTGCTCAAATCATGCTTTTCATTGGGCAAAGCGATAATTAGATTTATTCCAAGGGATAAACGGGATGATAAGCTGGAAGAGGTGTGCAGGATTTTAGACAAAATAGATGGAAGGGATATAAAAAGATTGGTTGATGCGCTGGGACGGTGTAAATCATATCCTCTGGTTCACGTAGAAGATGGTGACACCTTTGTGGAGATAAGCATTATATGATTTCATTATAAAAACCTCGTATTTGGAAAGATATATTTTTATAAAAGCCTTTTAAGGGCTTTTTTTATTTGGCTGTATGGAATCAAGCAAATATTACATAATTAGCTACTTGACAAACTGCATACTACAAATGTAGAATATAGATAGGCATTCTACATGTGTGGGGTGATTTTGTGAAAAAGATTCCCAGCATAGGTGAAGCGGAATGGCAGGTAATGGAGGTTTTATGGGAAAAAGGGCAAGCTACTTTTTCCGAAATAAGATCAGCGCTTAGAGAGCATAACTGGTCACAGACCACAATTCACACCATGCTTACCCGCCTTATCAAAAAAGGAGCGGTGGCAATAAAGGAAGGCACATCGCCGTATTTGTTTTATCCCCTTGTATCCAGGGAGGAATGCAGAAGGCATGAAACTCTTGCATTTCTCAGGAGGGTGTATAACGGTTCCGTGAAACTCTTTTTAACAAATTTTGTGAATGATGTGGACTTAAGCGATGAGGAAATTGACGAACTCCTTAAAGTGCTTGAGAAGTGCAAGACCTCCGAGCATTCCCATGAAGGAGGGAAGTAACAGTGCTTGAAGGGATTTTCAGAACCATTGTTTATATGTCCTTTTCGGGTGGGGTTCTGACCCTTGTCGTGCTGTGTTTGAAAGCTTTATTTCAAAACAGGATCCCTGCCTTTGTTTGGGTGATATTGTGGTTGCTGGTTGCAGCAAGGTTTTTATTGCCCATCAGAATTGAAAGCAGCTTGAGCCTGTTTAATTTGGATTTGCTTCAAAGGATGGAGAATTTCATTATCTACGGATCTGAAGATGTAAATGGGGATAACCGATACGGTATGATTGATGACGCGATTGGCGGGAAGTCACATGCTTTAGATGATCGGTTGCTGCAAATGTCTCCAGTGGATAACCCGGGGGATGGGTACGCCGACCAATTTCTGATTGCCAAAAGGAGTTCATCAACCTCAAACACATCCATGGTTGATATCCCTTTGGCAGGATCTTCCGGGGTTCGAATGGGCAGAATTTTACCATTGGTATGGTTGCTGGGCTTCGGGATGTGTTTTGCCTTCCTTATATCGGCATATTTAAGGGCGTGGAAACGGATATCGTCATTAAAAGGGCCTTTGAATGACGATGTACTGCTTACGGTTGATGAGTGCAGCAAACTCATCGGCCTGCGAAAGCCCGTTGCGGTATACCTGGCGGATTTGCCCGGCGTCCCATGTACGCTGGGTATATTGAGACCAAGGCTGGTGCTGCCTTTGAGTTTAACCTATAGTTTTGACGGGAGTGTGGGCACAAACAAGGGCCAGATGCCAGATATTATGCGGTATGTGATACTTCACGAACTGTGCCACATCAAGCGCTGCGATAACATTGCCAATGTGGTTTACCTTTTTGCAGCATGTCTGCATTGGTTTAACCCCATGGCCTGGTACGCGCTTTTCAAATTTAGGGCGGATGTGGAGGCAGCGTGCGATGAAGCCGTCTTAAAACGGATTCCCGATTCAAAGTTTGAATATGGCAAAGCTATTTTGGCGGTTGCTGCTATGAGTGGAAGACGCCTATTTCTGGCGGTACACACCGGCGCCTCGGGGGACAAAAAAGCCATAGAGCGCAGGATAAGGTTAATTGCTCAATACGGCAAGAAGCCGCTACTGTGGATCATGGTATCAGCCTTAGTAGTGGTGTTAACTGGAGCAATAGGACTTACTTCATCATTTAAAAATAAAATTGACGCTGAAGGGGATTTATATAGTGGTAATATGCAGGAGATCGTTTCCTCAACTAAAGAAGAAAAAATGCCAGGAGAGCCAAAATCTTCATATTCTGCCTCAGAATTATTAGATGCAGGAGTCACAGAAGATAAAGAGGTTTTGAAGAAAAGGGTAGAAGCGCTTCTGGAAAAGATAATTCAGGAAGATCCGTCAACGTCTTCCGATGCCTATGACTACATAAAAAAGAGCAAAGCTTTTGAAGAGCTTGTTTCGCTGGGCCAGCCGGCACTTCAATACATGTTTGAGATTTTTTTGGAGAGCAATGAAGATGGGCTTAAAGAATACATTATGGCGTGTGCCTGTGCAAAGATCATGGGCGTATATGATGAGGAAAGAGGCATAGGGGTAAGCAGCGGCAGAGAGTGGTTTTACAAGTATGGGAAGTTTGAAGCCCAAAGGGAGTTTCAAATAGTGGATGCTGATTTTGACCTCTATCATGGAACTACAAATCAGGGAAGTGGGAATGTTATACTTCCTGAGGGAACGGATAAAAGAAATCTCGAGGAGGTTATATCAAACTATATTCTAGCAAGAAATAGAGGAATGTATCGAGCAGGGGAAAAAGCTATAGAGGCACATAAAATATATCGGCAGGATGAGAAAGATGGCATATTAACCGTCTATATGCAGGTAAAATTTAACTGGTTTGGCTTTGAAAATGGTGCATTTACCATTCAGTCAGGCATGGGCGGTGAAGGCATACCGGTAAGAATGCTGCTTAAAAAGTCTGACGGCGGAGAATATGAAGTGGTGGAGTACCGAGAGGCAATGGATGGTGGACTATGGGAGAGGTCCGTAAGAGAGATGTTCCCGGCGGATTTGGCTCAACGAGTAATTGATGGTAGATGGAATAAACAGATGCAACAGGAGCTATGGAATATACAGGTGGAAAAGGCAGTGGAGTATTTAAAACAAATAAACAGGGAGGATGCACCTGTTGTTCCTTATGTTGACAAGAAAAGGCAAGACCCAATATATCTGGTTACCCGGATGTGGAGGGATTTCCCGGACTGGAATGGTACGAGGGAAGTGCTGGTCAGGATAGGAGGGGAGTATCCAGGGATAAATGTAAGATGTATCCTTGAGACAAAATGTACGCAGATCAACCATGAGGAGTATGAAGTGGTGTTGACAAAAACATGGCAGATAAAGGTAAATGGACAACAACCCGTAAGTTACTGGAAATACAGGGTTAGGAATGAGCGCGTGCAACTCGAGGAGTCTCAGGATAATGATGAACTGGTATTGCTTGTCAAATGAGTCTCAAAAGGATATTTAAATAAGTGAGTGATTGTGGTACACTGTAGGTGTACCACATTTTATGCCATTTTGCGCGATTAAATTTGTAAAATTTAGGAGGCTTTTAGATGGGAGGCAAGATGGATACGCAGGATAAGATCATAGCCACAGCTATAGATATGGTGGGACGACAGATCAACCTGGATTTTACCGTGAGGGAGCTGGCTGAGAAGGCCAATGTAAACTTAGCGTCGGTCAACTATTACTTCCGTTCAAAGTATAACCTCTTTAATGAGGTTGAAAAGTATTTTGTTCGTCAAAGCCATTGTATATATGAAGAGATGGCACGCTTAAATGCAGGACCCAGAGAAAAGATAAAATTTTGGGCCATCAAGACCATGGAACACATAATGGAATATCCCGGCATTATATATCTCATAGTTACCAAGTTGCTCCACAACAGGGTCAAAAGCACAGGAATTGTGGACTTGATAGATACGCTGGAGTGCAGCATTACACCGCTTATTGAGGAGTTGACGGGGATTTCAGACGATTTTACCGTTTCGGCAAAACTTATGCAGCTGTTCTCTGGAGTGGTGGCACCTGTGCTTTTTTATTACGGAGCCGGGCGCACTTTTAACATAGACCTGCAAAACAAGAAGGACAGGGAAGCATACGTTGAGTCGCTAATTGAAAGCATACTATAAAAGTGTTTGTCGGCAATTGTTGAATAAAAAACCCATTTTTTGCTTGACAAACGCTTTTTTAAGCGTTATATTTAAACATGCATATTAAACATTTGTTTAACACAAGTGTTTATATCGGGCTTTTTGATGCATATTTACGAGGGGAGATATCATCATGGTGGCATTTAGCAGGTTTGTAGTAAGGCACAGGAAGGTCGTGCTAGTGCTGTTCTTGATCCTATTGATCCCTTCCGTTTTAGGCATGTTTTTAACGCGACAGAATTACGACATATTATCCTATATGCCCGGATATTTGAATTCCCGGCAAGGAGAAGAGATCCTGGAAGAGAACTTCAACCTTTCGGGACAGGCTTTCCTGGTGGTTAAGGACAGGGAGATGTGGGAAGTAAAGGATATAAAGTCCCGCATTGAGGCTGTTGATGGGGTTAAAGATGTAATATGGGTTGACGACTTTGAGGATATAATTTTGCCAATGGAGTTTATGAACCCTGATATCCGAGAAAACTTCTTTTCGGGCAGATCCACCATTTTGCAGATTCAGTTTGTCGACAATGCCAGGT
>PKRC01000030.1 GCA_017577715.1 Clostridia bacterium | reverse complement strand
TCTTTGGGAAAATATATTCCCTAAAAGCATGACACCAACTATTCTTCAAAATATCTATTAAATACTTTGGCATTCTATTCAGTGGATCAAACATCGATATTTGATAATTTGCATTCCTGCAAAACATTATGGCCTCATCCCTTTTCCTAGGATTTGATACCATTATTGTATCATATTTTGCTATATTTGTTTATATTTTCTAGCTTTTTGTGGGACAATCATTTATTATTATTCGGCACATATCTACTTTTCCCTGCATGTTATAAGGAAATTTTTTTATTTTACAAGTTTTGAAAGCTCTTTAAATTCCGGACTGCCCGCCACTTTCAATAGGTCGAAGATCACCGTCTCGGTATTGGTGATAACGGCTCCCATCCTGTCCATCAAGTCAAGGCCGTTTTGGTGGTTATCCTGTGCTCTTGAGCACACCGCATCCCCTACCACGAAAGGCTGATAGCCTGCACGCAACAGTTCCCTCACCGTTTGAAACACGCACACATGGGTCTCCATACCGCATATCATCACCTTTTTACGCCCCAATTTGGCAAGCTCCGAGGCAACCTCCGGGGTGTATGCCGAAAAGGACAGCTTCTCAAAGGCATGGAAATCACCCAGCATATCGCTCAGTTCCTTTACAGTTTTCCCCAGACCCTTGGGATACTGCTCGGTCACTATGATGGGTATACCAAGCCGTTGGGCTACAGAGATGAGGATTTGGGCATTGCGCACTACCTGCTGGCGCCTTTCCATCACAGCCGCCAGCCGCTCCTGTATATCTATGACCATCAAAACGCTTTCTTCCCTGGTAAGCTCAAACCTATCCACACCAAGCACCCCTTTTAAAACTGCATCAGTAGTATAAATAAAAAGTACCAAGACCTTCTAGGCCTTGGTACCATGGTGAGCCATCAGGGACTCGAACCCCGGACACCCTGATTAAGAGTCAGGTGCTCTACCAGCTGAGCTAATGGCCCATCTCAATCATCAAGCAGGAATAATTATAATCCATCACACATGATAAATTCAATACACATATTCGTTGCATATAAACCGTATAAAATAGTAATACGAATATACCTAAAAATTTCTCGCTTTTACTTTATATTTCTCTCAATTGCTATTAAATACCCTTTTACAATCTTAAACATAGTTTTCCCTGCGGCCGCGCTTTACAAACTCATCGCAGGCATATTCCTGCCATTTTGGCTCCAGGCCAATAGAGGCATTGTCAGAATAATAGCCCGCGATAAAGCCGCCCCTACCCTTCCACAGCTTATCCAGCAGTTCCCTGGCCTCGGCCCTTATCTTCTCTTCATCCTTGGTCTGCAGCGTCTTTTGGATGTCCACTGGACACCAGAAGGTAATCTTGGCCTTTTCCTGATAGGACGCCAGATTATCGATCCCGTGCAGGGTCGGCTGATCAAACTGCAGCAGATCAATGCCCGCTTCGATGAGGCCGGGGATGATGGCCCCTATGGCACCGCAGGAATGCATGAAGACCTTTATGCCACACTCATGGGCTACGTCGCACAGCCGCTTAAAGCGCGGATAAAACTCCTGATACCACAGCTTGGGGTTTATAAGAAGCTGGGTCTGAGAGCCCCAATCTTCCGGGAACATCACGCTATCGACGCCAGCCTTGGCATAATTGACGATCATATCCACCAGCATATCGTCAATCTTATCATGGAGCTTGTGTATTTTTTCAGTCTCCAGCATCAGCTTAACGAGGTAGTTTTCGAGCTTGAAAAGCTTCCTAGCTATGTTAAAAGTAAAACCGGGCATCCCCCCTATTATCCACTTATCGGGATGCTTTTGCTTGCACTCCTTCACGGGTAAATAATCATCGGGGTTTGAAAAATCGGGAAACTCAAAATCGGTGTAATCCTCGACATCCTCCAGTACGCCCTTTACCACTTCACCCTTGGAGGTAGAGTCAAGCCTTGCCCACGTATTGCCCCACTCATCGGTCCTCTCCCAGCGGTTTTCGCCCACCTTCTTCCAGCCGGTGGCATAGGTTTTCACGGTATTGCCGCACCATACTAGATCCGAACCCCAGAAGGACCTGGCAACCCTTTCTGGGTTATCATAGTTCAGCGTCCTTATAACTATCTCCCTGGAATCCATAAGTCTCTCCCCTTTTAAACTCATTTGCTCAATTCTCTTAAAAGCGCCAAAGCAATCGGCGCTTCCCTGTCAACATCCTCAATGCGGGCCTCTATGCTTATGCGCCCCTGATACCCAATTTCTTTCAATCTTTCAAAGAAGGTATCATATATATCCTCCGTTCTTTCAAGAGGGCATACCCGTCCATTGCTGTTGGCTATATGGAGATGCACCAGATGGTCGGAGGCACTCAGCAGCGCGTCCATGTCCTCATTTTCCCTGCGCATGTGGTAAAAATCGGCCAGCAGCTTTACGTGGTCGTGAGCAACATCCCTGATAAAATCCACGCCTTCCTTCACCGAATTTAAAACGTTGGTCTCCGATCAACACAGGAGGGCCTATCGCTTCATGATTAATAGGTTCCTTCCACGTCCAAAACCCTATCTTCTTTATTATTGCCTTTGAACCTAGAGGTCTGTATCCTTTCCTTTAGCTTCTCATAGAAGAGATCCTCGTCAAACGGGATTTCCACCCACTCATCCAACCACGATGAGAGATGTATAGCATTTGATATGGTCAGGCCATTGATCCCCTCTACGCCAGGCGCCAAAAGCGGGGTACCCTTAAGTATGGCATTTACCCAGTTTGCGGTAATTCCCCTATGGGCCGTTTCAGTGCCCGGCGTCGGGACCTCGCACTTCCAGCACTCGGGTGCACCAAAACCGCCCTTGTATTCCCTGTTAAACTGCCTTTCGGGAACGCGCAGGCGCCAGAAGGTAAGCTTTCCGTCCTCCACCACTATCTTGCCACGATCCCCGGAAATCTCCCAGCGGTTGGTCCCGGGCGCTTCGCCAGTGGTGGTTATAAACAGGCCTGTAGCACCATTTTCGTATTCCATATAGGCGGTGACGTCATCCTCGACCTCTATGTCATGGTACTTGCCGTAATAGCAAAAACCTCTCACCCGTTTCGGCATCCCGCATATCCACTGCCACAGGTCAAGATTGTGGGGGCATTGATTTATGAGCACGCCGCCGCCTTCCCCGGCCCAGGTGGCCCGCCAACCACCCGAATCATAATAGCTCTGCGAACGGTACCAATTGGTGATGATCCAGATGATGCGCTTGATCTCGCCCAGCTCACCCGACTTTATAAGGTCCCTCAACTTCTGGTATACGGGGTTGGTCCTCTGGTTGTACATGATGCCAAAGACCTTGCCGCTCTTTTGGGCCACCTCGTTCATTTCCCTTACCTGCTTTGTATAAACCCCAGCGGGCTTCTCGATGAGCACGTGCAGCCCACGCTTAAAGGCGCTGATGGCCAAAGGCGGGTGATCGTAATGGGGCGTGGCGATGATGACGCCATCCACCGTCCCCGACTCAAACATGGCCTCGGCGTTATCGAATAGCTTAATGTGCTGTCCCAGGTTGTTCTTGGCCCATTCAAGCCTCTTGGGATTTATATCGCACACGGCAGTAAGCTCAGCGTTGGGTATATCCCCAGCTGCCAAATACTTGGCATGGGCCGTACCCATGTTTCCTATGCCGACGACGCCTATCCTCACTTTATCCATGGTTTATGCCCTCCCTTCAATCTCCGACAGTATTTTCTTCAACGCATTTGCGGCAACGCCAAACAGCCTTGGCCCGCCCTCCGGCAGGTTTGGATCCACCATGCCTTGCTCCAATTGCTCAAGCCCTGCAAACTTGCCCAGATGGGGTTCTATGGACAAAAAGCCTTCATAGCCCATATCATACAGCTCGGCAAGTATATCCTTTACCCTGCCATCGCCGTATCCCGCAGGCACCACGCTGTGGTTGCTGTATAGAGCATCCTTGATGTGCATGTAAGCTATGTAGTCCTTCAGCAGGTTAAATGCATGGGGGTAGGTCTCCACGTCGCACTGCACGAAATTGGCCGGATCAAACGTGAACCTCACATAATCGCAGCCCAATGCCTCCATGAGGTCGAGACAGCGCTCAGCGGTGTCGCCGTAAATGCCCTTTTCGTTTTCATGGAGCAGGGTAAGCCCCGTCCCACGAGCTACCTTTATAAACTCCTCCCACCTGCGCAGCACTTCATCCCTGTACTTTGCAGGATCATCTCCCCGTGGGATATAGAAGCTGAACATCCTGATATAGCCTGTTTCCAGTATCTTGGCGATTTCGATGGTGTGCTTAAACAGCTCAAGGTGCGGCTGAAAGTCGTCCAGTATCCCTATCTTGCCTATGGGAGAACCCACAGCCGAAACCTTAAATCCCCTCTCATCCAGCTTCCTCTTTATATCCTTTACCTCATCTAACGAATACTCGACGATGCTCCTTCCGTATACTCCCCTCATTTCTATGTACCCAATGCCGTGTTGTTCCAGTACGTCCATCTGCACCTTCAAATCAGGATCAATCTCATCGGCAAAAGCTGAAAGTAAAAATTTGCTCATCCTCCTCGCCTCCTCGATCAACGGTATTTTGAAGCTCAAGGGTTAAGCCCCAGCTTCTTGAGGTTGTTGATGCTTATGGCCAGACTCTCAAATGGATCCCTCTGGCATACATCCTGTTCCACCATGGCCCACTCAACGCCCGTCTCAACGCAGGCATCTATGATGTCAGGCCAATTGAGGTTGCCCTCGCCCACCTCTGTCATCACCTGCTGCCTGTTGCTATCAACACCCATGTCCTTAAAATGAACCACCTTCATCCTTCCCTTGACCTTCTTGATCCACTCAACGGGGTTAGCGCCTCCGGCCTGTACCCAGTATGTATCAATTTCAAAATCAAACACTTCCGGGTCAGTTTCATTGAGAAGGATTTCCAAACCTGTTACTCCATCAAATTTCATAAACTCGAAGTTATGGTTGTGGTAGATAAACCGTAATCCGTTATCCGCCAATACACGGGCAATCTCCGATGCCTCTTTGGCGAATTTCACGTATCCTTCAGCGCTTTTAGCATATTCGGGTGGCATGGCTCCTAGACCTACATACTTGCAATTCCACAGCTTATGCTGTTCAATTACTCCCTGCAAGTCATTTTTCAATCTGTCGTATCCTATGTGAGTAGCGCAAATGGTCAGACCTTCCGCATCCATGATATCCTTTACTTTGTGAGGATCTACAGGACCAAACGCTGATACCTGGACGGCATTGTATCCTATCTCCTTTATCTTTTTCATGCTGGCAGCGATGTCTTCAAGCGTCTTGGTAAACTGCCTGATGGTATACAACTGAGCCCCTACCCTTGGCTTATTCATAGAAATCCCTCCAATTTAAAAACCCTTCAATTTCAATTGATGTTTATCACATTCCCTGTAGAAGAGGACTTATAAATACCGTCAATTATCTTTAAGGACTCCATAGCCTCTTCAACAGAGATAATGAGCGTTGGATTGCCGCTTAACACCGCTTGATAAAATTCATTAATTAAAACTGCATGGCTTTTGCCCCAGTAAGACTTATATGGCGTATCTCTGACCTTTTCATTGACTATACACCTGCAGCTATTATCCTGCTCCATAATCAGCGTGCCATCGTAAATCCTCAGCCTACCTTTCTCACAGTCTATCTCAATCTCCACAGGTGAATTGGTAGTATAACAGTTGGTAGCATAAAAAATGCCCCGAGTTCCGTTTTTAAAAAATAAAATAGCATTAGCAGTATCCTCTACCTCGATCACATCACCTAGAAGATAAGTAGATACATTTCCCCTTACAGCCTTTACCCCCCCGCCCAACCACTGCATAAGATCAAGGGTATGAATAGCCTGATTTATGAGCACGCCGCCACCCTCTGTGGCAAACCGCCCTCTCCATCCGCTTTGGGCGTAGTACTCCTTAGTCCTAAACCAGGTCACAACACCTTTAATTCCCTTAACAGCCCCGATCTTGCCACTGTCGATGATCTCCTTGGCCTTTTGAGCCTCAAGATTAAAGCGATTTTGAAAGCATACCCCTATATAGCGTCCATGCTTTTTGCTCTCTTGCACCATTTCCTGCGCTTGGCTTATAGATATGGCAACCGGCTTTTCAACCAAGACGTGTTTACCAGCTCTTACAGCTTCAATGGCCATAGAAGCGTGCAAGTAATGAGGTGTGCATATATGTACCACATCCACTTCATCATCGCTGATGGCTTCCAGATAATCGACATACCATCGGCAACCATACTTTGCTGCAGAGGCCCGAGCTCGCTCTTCAACTATGTCAACCACACATATCAGGCGGCCCAACTCGCTTGCCTCAATGGCATCTGCATGCACCCCGTGTATACTGCCGCAGCCTATAATGGCTGCCCCCAACCTTTTCATGTATATTTCACCTCAAAAAGGGGTACCCCCTCAGATTTTAGAAGGAAATACATTATTAACTTGTAATTTAGGAAACCGATTACCTTTTACTCTAATTCTAACCACATTTTAATCTTGTGTCAATATAAATCAAAAATGTGTTGTTATTCTGTAAGGTCATAACCATTGTAATTACATCATACAATGTTTCATTTGGATGAATCAATTTTGCCATGTTATTATATTCCACTTCAGCAACGCCATTTTTCAAAGATTTGACCGTGATATATTCTATTGTGTAAAAAATAAAAAACCTGGCTTTTGACCAGGTTTTTAAAATTGAACTCCGGCGACGACCTACTCTCCCAGAGGGTCTCCCCTCTAGTACCATCGGCGCTGAAGGGCTTAACTTCTGTGTTCGGAATGGGAACAGGTGTTTCCCCTTCGCTATTGTCACCGGAATCTTTCTTCCTTCACTT
>PKRC01000004.1 GCA_017577715.1 Clostridia bacterium | reverse complement strand
TATTTTCTCGCTTACGCTCGAAAATCTCCACCCTTCCCTTGACAACATAAGGTTTTACATTTTAAACAGTAAAAATTTGGATATCTATATCATACTTTTCCTTAAAAAAGTGTTGCATTTAATATTGTAATTTTCAAACAGCAAAAAAGAGCGGGCTTAATGATAAATCAAACCCGCTCTTTTCACCTTTATCACATATCCAAGTTTAAAAATATTGGCTTCACCTTAAAACATAAAACGTCAACCATTAACACCACAGCCAGCTTTAGCTTGCAAAAGAAATCAGCGGTTCAGCCTAAGAGCAAAGTTTATTGGCTTACTAGCAGCAATCGCAGCAGCATTCTATGTATTTTTTCACCACTTCATCGATTTCTCGCTCGTCATTGGAAGGCGCCTTTACATCGCCGATGAGCTCCCATTCCTCTACATGGGACAGCGTATCCCCGGGCTCCACAAGGGTTAAGGGCGAAAGGGTCTCCATCTCAAGCATGAAATCGGTGGTATAGGTTTCGTACGAAACGCCAAAATCGGGATATTTCCTGCCCATCTGGTGCATAAACCGCTTGATGAACAGATTGCCGTGATTGAAGTATGCCGCCCATCCATATTCATTATTTATGCCGAACTTGAAGGGATGTTTGGTATTGGGATCCTGCTGCAGCACGATATACTTGTCTCCCCAGTACACCCTGTGATCATTCATTTTGGAATACGGCCACAGCGCTATCACGCGATTGCCCAAAAGGCCAGTGTCCCTCTGAGGTTGGGGTACAACCTCCTTACCACCGGGTGCCATGACGGTCAGGGCCCATGCCGCAAACTCCACAGGCCAAGCATTCCTGTTTGTTAGGCGATGAACTATCCGCACCCTGTCGCAACAGGCCGCCAAGGTGATCTCCATCTCCTTTTCGATTTGCACCCATGGCTCCACCTTTTGCCTGACCTTTATGCCGTTTTCAATCTCCTGCCACTCCACAGGTTGGTCATCAGGCACATAGGTACGGGGGTTATTCTCCGGGCTATGCCACAGCCTGTGCCCGCCCTTTATCTTCCATACTCCTCCTACGGGTTCCAGAACCGGCTGTGACGCCTGCGGTGCTTCACACAGCTCGTTCTCCCTGCCTACAAAGCCAAACCTTATGATTCTGGGACCCACATCCACAGTGACCAACAGGTCAACCGTCCCATTGGAAATCTCAACGCATCTGCCAAATTCCCCATAACTTACCTCTTTAATCGTGACGGGCATAGATGATCCACGCTCCTCCCTAAGTTTAGTGTTGGCTTTGAAAGGAAATATATAGTTATGCACAGTAATATTTAAATTCTTCACAAACGATCGAAATTCCTGCCTCAGTAAGCATTTAAATTTGATTTTGGGTAATCCTATTGGCTCATCCATATATCCTTTCCTGAGGTAAATACCTGCTGAGATGCCGATAGAAAAACTCCCTCATCTCCTCCTCGTCCTCGTACGTCACAACCCCTCCCTCACGGCATACCGTGGGGAAGGCAAACACATCGGTATCGCTCCTCAACCGGCTGATCCTCTTGAACTGCTCCTTGTTCATGCGAAAGACCCCGATGTTGGCATCAAAGACCCTTTCGGCCGGAACTATACTGAAAACCTCATCCAAGAACTTGCCATATATCTGCTGCCAGTTGTCTACCTTAAGTAGCGGTTCAAAGCACAGCCTTACCTGCCAACCGTCCTGCAGGGCGGCCTTTATGGCCGAAAGCCTGGCCTTCAAGGTAGGAGCCAGTCTCTCATAGCGCTGCGCCACCTCACCGGGCGATAGCGACCACGCCAGTATCACCTGCTCTACCGGCTTTAGGTGAGCAATAGCGCCATAGTTGGCGCTTTTGGTCCTCAGCTCCATGCGCAAGCCCTGCCTGGTCCCCGCAAACTCTATCCAGCGAGAGGCGTAAGGGACGATTCCTTCCAGAGCCAGCAGGTCGGTATCATATGATGGACAAAGGTATAACGTCCCCCCCTCAAGTTGCCTATCCACGGCTCCAAAAAAGTCCTCTATGTTCACAAAGATTACAATGTTGGCTGAAGGATAAAGGCCCTGCAAATAGCAATAATGGCAGTCGTAGATGCAGTTCAAGATCGGCGATGTATAGTAAAAGTTCTGGTTCCCAAAGCTTTCACACACCTCAGGTCCAGGATACAGGAAGGGCTCCGGCTTGACAGCCAGTATGAGCTTTGTGGAAGCTTTTTGCCGCCGAAAGTCCTGATGAGGCCTGTTGAAGACATCCTTATAGTGCCGTATTATGACCCTTTTGGAATCAGAAAAACGCTTCAACACTTGCTGCGCTACAGGATAATTCGTAGCTCGTTCCTCTATATATATGTGGGAAAATTTACTCATAAAGGAGCAACCTCCTGATCCTCTCAAACGCCTTCTTCCCCTCGGCCTTGACCTTGATCTGGGTTTGAGTAAATTCTGTAAGGTCGGGCAGCTGCCTTCCTGTTCTCAGCTTATATCTCCTGGCCGCATCCATCAACTGATGGCTCTGCGTCACGGTAAGGCGTAGGCTCTTCTTGACCTTTTCCAGTTGTTGGCGTTCATCGGGAGTTAGCACATCTCCTTCCACCCTGCATAACCCCTCAACCCCTTTTATAAATCCATCCAACAAACCCATGATCCCCGAGATACAATGAGCAACCCGCTGCCTATCAAAATCCACTACATCCAGGTAATCCCCTATAACCTTTATAATATATATCTGGTGGGGAGATAAAAAGCGGGATGCGGCTTGGAAAAATCCCGAAGCTTCCATGTCCGCCAAATCCGCCTGTGGCTCCACTCGCCCGCTTAAGACGTCCTCCTGCCTTACCACATGGTTATATGTCTCAAGGCTTCCCTCTTCAAAGGGGTGTTCTATCAAAATGTCGGGAAAATACTGGTTGCCGGTCTCATGGTCTATAACTTTGTTGACAAGCAGCGGGGTTCCAATCGGATATCGCTGATGAAAGGCACCGCATACCCCTATATTAATAATGGCCAGGCCTTTCTCTCCTCCGGTTTGGCCAAGCCCCGTATCGTAAGCGAGCAGATAAGCGGTGGCTATGGCCGCAGACATCTTTCCCACACCGCTCACTATGAGGCACATACCATCACCCCGATAAAGGGGAAAATGCCTGCAGCTATCCCGCTTTAAACCATATTTTCTGACAATGGGGCTGGCCTCACATGGCAAAGCCGTCACGATATATATCATACAGCACTCCCTTTCAATTTCAATGCAAAAAGATAAAACGATATCACTCCACAACCTTCCCGTATATACCCCCGCCTCCATGGGCTATGGCCAGGCGCCCCTCGCGCCCTTTTATTATCATATCCACAATGGATTGGGGAACCACCTTTGCCAAATCCTCCGGCTCCACCTTATGCAGGATGTTCATCTCGGTGCCAAAGGCATTGAGGAGCTTCTCTATGGTCTTGGGTCCCACCCCCGGCAAAAAATTAAGGGGCACCTGATAATGATAGGGCGGACGTCTTGTTCCCCAAGCTCTGTTAGCGGAACCACCTTTAGCATCTGTCGAATCGTCCTGGCGATCCTTGATAACCTCTATTCGGTCCCTCACCCCTACCACTACTCTGTGCCCTGAATCATTAGGACACTTGAGCACCGGCGGCGGCAAAGCAGTGATCTCATTGCACTGCAGGCAAAAGGTCCTGTGGTACTTCCCCAGCTTGGGGTCAAGGCCGTAATTGGCCACAATTTCCCTCCCATCCTGGCCCTTTAGGGCCTTGAGCACCTCGTCATAATTCAAACTAGCAAGCCTCATAACGTTGTACTCCCTGCCAATTCTGAGTAGCGAATGGGCATCCGAGTTGCTGGTGAAAGCCTTTCCGTCCAGCTCGGAGAGCAAACTGGCCATGTAGGTATCGGCACTCAAGCCCAGCTCCACCGCAGGAATTTTGGCAAAGGAGCTCTCATCAAAGACGGTGTGCAGGCTGTGGGTGCAGTTGCCGTAAAAGCTCTTGTATGGCGTAAACACATGCGCCGGCATATAAAAGCCGCCCAGAGCATCGGCTATATCGAAAAGCTGCTGCCCTGAAAGCCTGCTCAGGGTGGGATTTTCCGCCAGGTTGGGCATGTAGTCTTCCATTATACGGGAAAACTCCTTGACCTGCCACAGGTAAGGGAAAAATATCAGAGAATGGGCATGGCCGCCCCCTTTTTCCCGTGTCTCAATCTCGGAGCCCAGAAGTATGACCAGGTCATCCCGATACATCATCCCCCCTTGGGGCAGCTCTTCCACATCGCCTCTTTCCAGCATGTCTTCTATATCCTTTATGACCCAGGGGGAGACGCAATCCACCACCCCTATGACGTTTATCCCCTTGCGATAGCGCGCCTCATAGGCGATGTTTGCAAAGGTCAGCTCTTTGGAAGTGCCCTGCTTGACCACTTTTCCATCCGAAGACCTTCCGATATGGACGTGCAAATCCACAAAGTACTCCTTCATGCTTATGCTGCTCCTACTTTTCATTTTCAAAGGTCAATCTTCGGCGCCCAGTACTGCCCTCACGGGTGCTCCATCGCCCCCTGCAATCTTCATAGGCAGGCATATTAAATAGTACATTCCCGGCTGCACGTTTGAGAGGTCAATCCCTTCCAGGGCTACCGTATCATTGCGTCCCAGAAATACGGTGTGTACATCCTTGGTATCGCCGTATGCGCCTATGGAGAAATAGTCTATGCCAAGCAGCCTTACGCCCTGCTCAAGCAGCCATTCCCCCGCCTCCGCCGATATCCCTACGTAGTCCCTATGAAACTCCCTGTCCTTTATCATTTGCGAGTTGGTAGTCTTGATGAGCAATCTCTTGACCCCCGGCACCACCAGCCTTTTAAGGGCCTCAAGGTCAACATGATGGCCTTTGGCGGGAACCTCAACCACCTGGCAGGGCCCAATTAGCAGGTTTAAATCCAGCTCGTCAACCTTTTTGCCATCGGGTATGAAATGATAAGGAGCATCCAGATGAGTTCCGAAATGTGAACTGCACTCAATGGCGGATACGTTGGCATTGGACCCCTTGCCTATCTCGCGAGTTACGCGGCGGGTAAACGGGGTATCGCCCGGCCAAGGCGCACGGCTTTCTTCCATGGGCAGAGTTATGTCAATCCATCTCATAAATATTCCCCCTTATTTTCTCTTTAATTTTATAATACCCCATCTACAGTAATGTCAAGCCACACAGCACATTGAGCGCTTTATACATCTTCATCACCACTTCTGCTCCCTCCAATAATACTTTGACCTTTTAAAGCAGAAAAGCCATGATCAGTTAATAAAAACAGGGAGCTAATACCCCTTGATGGTCCACCACACCTTTCCCCTAAACAAATTGAGGGAGCCCAATAAGCCCCCCTCGCATTTCTAAAGCCTTATTTCTTGACAACGGTAAAGGTTACCCTTTCATCATTTATGTTCCATTCCTTGGTGTATCCGTCGGCATCCCCCTGAAGGATCTCCTGCGCCAGGACTTCCTCGGCTATTGCCTCCTTGTTACGCTCAATTATTCCTGCAATCCTATCATTGTCGCGATAATACAACGCGATCCGGTCAGTTACCTCAAAGCCAGCCTCCTTCCTCATGTTCTGTACTTTGCTGACGATCTCCCGTACAAAGCCTTCCTCGATTAGCTCGGGCGTAAGGTTGGTGTCCAGAGCCACCGTCATATTGTAGTCGCTCTCCACCACGAAGCCTTCCATGTGCCCGGTTTCGATAAGGACATCATCCTTGGTAAGCTCTACCGTCATGCCGTCTATGGTCAGAACAAGAGGCTTGCCGTTTTCAAAATCCTGGAGCGCCTTCTTCCCATCCACCACCTTTAGCGCCTCTGAAATTTTGGGAACAAGCTTACCATATTTGGGCCCCACGCTCTTAAGCTGCGGCTTCATGGTCACAACGGTAAACCTGTCAATGTCATCGGTGAGTACCACTTCTTTGACGTTGAGCTCATCCTTAACCAGCTCCATAAAGCTTTCGGGCAGGCTGAAGTCCAGCTTTGCATACAGCGCTTTAAGAGGCTGGCGTATCTTGATATTGGCCGTATTGCGGCAGGCACGCCCCAGGCTCACCAATTTAAGCACCACGTCCATGTTTCTTTCCAGCTCTTTGTCGATCCATTTGGGGTCAGACTCCGGATAATCGCACAAGTGCACGCTCTCGGGAGCATCGCTTCGTACGCTTCTTACCAGGTTGCAGTATATCTCCTCGGTAATAAATGGCACAAAGGGCGCTGCCAGCTTAGCCAGCTCTACCAATACGGTGTACAGGGTCATGTACGCGTTTATCTTGTCCTGCGGCATACCCTTCTGCCAGAAGCGTTCACGGCTCCTCCTGACATACCAGTTGCTCAAGTCGTCCACAAAATCCTGGATGGCCCTTGCAGCCTCAGTGATGCGATAGTTGCTCAAATTGTCGTCCACCGTAGCTATAAGCGAGTGCAGCCTGGACAGAATCCACCTATCCATTACCGATAGCTTGTCGTACTCCAGAGTATACTTGGTGGGATCAAACTGGTCGATGTTGGCATATAGCACGAAGAATGCGTAGGTGTTCCACAGGGTACCCATAAACTTTCTCTGCGCCTCGCTAACCGCTTCGGCCGAAAAGCGGCTGGGCAACCACGGCGCGCTGTTTATATAGAAGTACCACCGTACCGCGTCGGCTCCCTGGCTGTTAAGTACCTCCCATGGATCCACCACGTTGCCCTTGTGCTTGCTCATCTTTTGCCCATCCTTGTCCAGCACAAGCCCCAACACTATGACATTCTTATAAGGTGGCTGGTCAAACAGCAACGTGGAAATTGCCAACAAGGTATAGAACCAACCGCGGGTCTGGTCTATAGCCTCGCTTATGAAGTCGGCAGGGAAATGTTTGTGGAACTTGTCCTGATTTTCAAAAGGATAATGCCACTGGGCAAAGGGCATGGAGCCCGAATCAAACCAGCAGTCTATAACTTCTGGCACCCTCTTCATCCTATCATTGCCGCATACGGGGCACTTTAAGAATACGCGGTCGATGTAGGGCTTGTGAAGTTCGATATCATCAGGCACGTTTTGCCCCATCTCCTTAAGCTCGGCTATGCTGCCCACCACATGGCGATAGCCGCACTCGCATTCCCATATGGGCAGCGGCGTACCCCAGTACCGCTCGCGGCTCAAGCCCCAATCAACTACGTTTTCCAGGAAGTTGCCGAATCGGCCATCCCTTATGTGCTCGGGCAGCCAGTTGATCTGGCGGTTGTTCTTGAGCAGCTGCTCTTTCACCGCCGTCATCTTGATGAACCATGTATCCCTGGCATAATATAGCAGCGGGGTATCGCACCGCCAACAGAAAGGATAGGAGTGCTCATACTCCATCACGGCGTATACCAGGCCTCTCTCCTGCAGGTGCTTTATTATGTGCGGATCGGCATCCTTGACAAACATGCCCTTCCAGGGCTCAACGGCATCGACAAATTTGCCCTCGGAATCCACCAGCTGGACAAAAGGTAGGTCATACTGTCTCCCCACCTTGGCGTCATCCTCGCCAAAAGCGGGGGCGGTGTGGACTATCCCGGTACCTTCGCTTAAGGTTACAAAATCATCGGCCACCACATAATAAGCCTTTTTATCCACTTCGGCAAAGTCAAACAGCGGCTCGTATTCCGTGCCCACTAAATCTGAACCCTTCATGCGTTCCAGCACCTCATACCCTTCTTTGAGCACGGTAGGAGCCAGTGCCTCGGCCAAAATGTATATCTCGTCACCGCACCTGACCTTCACATAGGTTTCGTTGCCGTTGACAGTGAGGGCCACGTTGGATGGCAGCGTCCATGGTGTAGTGGTCCATGCCATAAGGAAGGTGTTGTCCTGCCCCTTTACCTTAAATTTCACATAAATGGATGGATCCTTGACCTTTTTGTACCCTTGAGCCACTTCATGGCTGGACAGTGAGGTACCGCAGCGCGGGCAATAAGGCACCACCTTATGCCCTTTATACAAAAGCCCTTTCTCCCATATCTTCTTGAGAGCCCACCACACCGATTCGATGTATTCGTTGTGATAGGTTACGTAAGGGTTCTCCATGTCGGCCCAAAAGGCAACCCTTTCGCTCATGCGTTCCCATTCCTGCTTATACTTCCATACGCTCTGCTTGCACCTGTTAATAAAGGGCTCGATGCCATACTTCTCGATCTCGGGCTTGCCGTTTATGCCCAGTTCCTTTTCCACCTCCAGCTCCACCGGCAAGCCGTGGGTATCCCATCCCGCCTTGCGCAATACATTGTACCCCTTCATGGTCCTATATCTGGGGATGATGTCCTTTATCACGCGGGTAAGTATGTGCCCTATATGGGGCTTGCCGTTTGCCGTAGGAGGTCCATCGTAAAAGGTAAAGGTAGGACAGCCTTCCCGAAGCTTCATGCTCTTTTCAAATATGCGGTTTTGCTTCCAGAATTCCAATATTTTCTGTTCCCTCTGGGCAAAGTTCAGGCTGGTTGAAACCTTCTGATACATACCGTCTCGTCCCCTCCATTATCTCAATATAGTCGCGCATTTAAATTTACACGCTCCAAATACAGCTTTTCTCAAAAGAGCCAAGCTTTAACCATATTATCTTGTTAAAGATTTCCTTTTAAATCATCTCCGTAACAATTGGTATATAGAATTTTTACATAAATACATAAAAATAAAAGCCTTTCATCCGATATCAGGACGAAAGGCTTAACTTCCGCGGTACCACCTGATTTGGTACACGGCTGGCGCGTACCCCCTTTATACGCATACAGGAAGACCCTATATGCTCCCTCTATAACGGCAGGGACCCGTCCTAGCTTACTCGCGTGCCGCCACATAGCAACACCTTTCGGCCGGCCGTTCCGGGGTGATATTCAGTACCTCTGTTGTGGACCGGGCTCGCACCATCCCCGGCTCGCTGTGCCATCAAAGGTACCTACTTCTCCCCTTCATCACGTTTTACTTAAGCTACAGAACCGCTTTATCATTATCCCGTATTTATTTATTTGATATTCTCAATGCAACTTCCCTTTTGCAAGTATTATAATCAAAACATAATCATTTGTAAAGGGTTGGCTGCAATTTTTGCAATTTTTCACTTACATCCGTCTACAAAAGCATAGTAGATAGCCCTGACTGCTCGCTCCAAGTCGTCACTTTCCACTCCCACGATTATGTTGATCTCGCTAGACCCCTGGTCAATCATCCTAACGTTTATGCCTTCCTTACCCAGCGCTGTGAACAATTTCGCGGCTATGCCAGGGGTATGAGCCATACCGCGGCCCACAGTGGCAATGAGCGCCATGTTCGAGTGAACCTCTACCGAATCGGGATTGAGCTGTGCCTTGATCTCCTCAACCACTTTATCAAGCTTTCCATCCAGCTGTGAGTCGGCAATCACCAGGGATATGGTGTCTATGCCCGACGGCATGTGTTCAAAGGAGATGCCGTTGGATTCCAGGATGGAGAGCAGACGCCGTCCAAAACCCAATTCCACATTCATCAACGTCTTCTCTATAGCAATCACCGTAAACCCCTTCCGGCCGGCTATGCCCGTTATACCCCCTGTACAAGCAACCGGTTCTGCCTCGTTTACTATTATAGTACCCGGATCTTCAGGGGCATTGGTGTTCCTGATGTGCACCGGTATGCCGGCCTTTTTGACAGGAAATATGGAATCCTCGTGAAGCACATTGGCTCCCATATAGGCCAACTCTCGCAGCTCACGATAAGTAATCTTGCGGATGGGCTTTGGATTTTCAACTATGCGGGGGTCAGCCATCAAAAATCCCGAAACGTCGGTCCAATTCTCATATACCTCGGCATTCGCCCCTCGCGCTATTATAGCACCGGTTATATCCGATCCCCCTCTAGGGAAGGTCTTTATTTCTCCATTGGGCATGGAGCCATAAAATCCGGGGATGACAGCCCGCTGATGCTGGCTCAAGCGCCGTGCCACAGCCTCGTTGGTGCGTTCACTATCAAATACGCCGTTTTGATCGAAGAATATGATATCTGCTGCGTCAATGAAGTCATATCCCAGTAGCTTTGCCATGATAATGCCGTTTAAATATTCGCCTCGACTTGCAACGTAGTCCACCGAAGCGCCGGCCGCGATTCTATCCTTGATATCGCGCAACAATGGCTCAAAATCCAAATCGAGGTTTAACCCCTTGATTATATCCCGATAACGCTGCGCTATCGTCTCAAATACATCTTCAAACCGCTCCCCACGGCTGGCTTTTTCGTAACAGGTATACAAGAGATCTGTTATTTTGGTGTCATCGCTGTGGCACTTCCCTGGAGCAGATACCACCACATATCGCCTTCGCGGATCGCTCAATATTATTTTACGAACTTTACAAAACTGCTCAGCATTGGCAAGGGACGTCCCCCCGAATTTTGCAACTATCACTCCCACTTCCTTCAATCCTCCTAAAGCTAGAATAACAAGGATTATTATAGAGGTGTATAAAATAAAAGTCAAGCACGGCCATCAGTTTAAGCCTCGTAAAATTTGAAAATTTGCAATTTTAAAATTTGCATATTTCATGTTTTCTAAAGCTCTTTAACTTAAAACGGACATAACGCATCATCTGGCAAACTGTCAAATACATTTTCTCTCCCCCTTCCGAAACATACTGCTGTATATCCTGCATTTCAAGCGCTTGGCTTCTTTGAGGATTATCTCCTAAAATGCACAACCGCAAAAGCATATTAAATTGGATATGCCATCCATGGAATATAAAATCATAACCTGTTTTCATATAATTCCACTTATTTCCTTTCTACAGTTAAGCTTGCAAAAAATAAAAAGAAAAGCCCCCAGGAAAATCCCTCAGGGGCTGCTTAAAAAGCCATTACCACTTGGGCTGATATGGATAAGGGCACCGTGCGCCAGCCAACTTTGCCTTAACCTGTACCAGACAGCCGCACAGCCTGCACGTAGTACCGTAATCTAAATACTGGCATTTCTTACAAATCTCAAGCCTGCGGTTATACTCCTCCTGGGTTGCCAGTTTGATATTTTTTACCTTAAGCGTTTGGCCGAATATTTCGTCTATCTCTTCCTGCGAAAGCCTAACGGTAGCGCTACATCCCTTGCATTCACCGTTTTTCATGGATAACACTCCTTAAAAAGGCTAGACTCATGCTTGCTGACAGCATATCCCCTTAAGCCGCATCTTTCTACTCAAGGGTCAACACTACTACCGACTTGGATGGAAGCTTGACTTCCAACACGTTATCCACCAGGGTAGCATCGCTAAAGGTGGTAGGCTTAATGGCATTGGGCTCATCAAAGGTATTGTGGGTATTCATCTCAGAAGATGTCAGTATGGTTCCGCTCACCTTGGTCCTGCGCGTCCCCCTCAGCTCGCAGCGTATGTCGGCTACCGAATTGGGATCGAGATTGCACAGCGATATATGAATCCTGCCCTGGTCGTCTTCGGAAGCAGAGGCACTTATCTGAGGAATGCTGTCGTCGCCATAGCTGTACAGGCTGCTGGTGAAATCCAGAGAGAGCAGCGTAGCATCCTGATGTACTTTATACATATCGAATACATGATAGGTAGGCGTAACGATCATCTTTTCTCCCTCGGTTAGAATCATGGCCTGCAGCACGTTTACCGTTTGAGCCAGGTTGGCCATATGCACCCTATCGCAATGGTTGTTGAATATGTTAAGGTTAATGCCCGCGACCAGCGCATCCCTCAGGGTGTTCTGCTGATACAAGAATCCCGGGTTGGTGCCAGGCTCAACGTCATACCATGTACCCCACTCATCCACAATAAGCCCTACCCGCTTTTCGGGGTCGTACCGATCCATAATGGTGGAATGCTTGGTAATAAGCTCATCCATAAGCAGCGTCTTCTTCATGGTTATAAACCATTCACCTTCGTCAAACTGGGTAGCTGACCCCTTCTTTTGCCAGGTACCCGGCACGGTGTAATAATGCAGGCTCAAGCCATCCATATAGCGCCCGGCTTCCCTCATCAGCACCTCGGTCCAGTGGTAGTTGGCATCCGAAGGACCGCAAGCAATCTTATAAATCTTGTTACCGCTAAAATCGCGCACATAAGTAGCATACTGACGATACAGGTCAGCATAATATTCAGGACGCATGTTCCCTCCGCAACCCCAGTTCTCGTTTCCTATGCCAACATAAGGCAGTCTCCACGGCTTTTCTCTGCCGTTTGCCCTTCTTAAATTGGCCAGCCAAGAATCGCCGTCAAAGGTTATGTACTCAATCCATTCGCGAAGTTCCCTTACAGTGCCGCTCCCCACATTTCCGGTTATATACGCATCCGCACCCAACAGTTCGCACAGCCTGAAAAACTCATGGGTCCCAAAGTGGTTGTTTTCCACCACTCCACCCCAGTGGGTGTTGATGGTTTTAGGACGCTTCTCATAGGGACCAATGCCGTCCATCCAGTGATATTCATCGGCAAAACATCCCCCCGGCCATCGCAGCACGGGTATCTTTACTTTTTTCAAAGCCTCAACCACATCATCTCGTATGCCGTCAGTGTTGGGAATAGGCGAATCCTTACCTACCCAAAATCCTTCATAGATGCACCTGCCAAGATGTTCGGCAAAGTGTCCATAAATATTTTTGTTTATTTTCCCCTTTTTGATGTCAGCATTCAAGGTCATCTTGACCATTTTTGTTCCCTCCTATCTAATATTTCAGGTATTTAATAATTATATTAAATGCTTAATATAATTGTTTACATTCATTATAAGACCCTAATAGGCTCCATGTCAATTTTTGTGGTAAAAAATCCATGGCTTATCGTAAAATACCACACCTAAAAAATAATAGAACCATAAATGAGTAATCCTGTATGATCCAAATATAGGTAATGGTTCACCACAATTGTACCATAAAACACCGCTTTTTCAAATATCTAAGCATCTATCGTATAAAGTATACACTACATTATACTAATGGCCATCGGCAATAAGGTTGACTTTTTGCAAAAGATGCAGTCTTTACTATCTTAATCAGGCCGTTTATACTATTAATCACAAGGCTATGCCAACATGCACGATAGGTTGCAGAAGGGAGGAAAAGGCGCATTCCTGATCAAAAGATCAAGGTAAATACAATTCTAGATGCGCCGTTGCTATATGAAAATAGACACCACTGAAAGATGGCTACCGGTATATGAAGCGCTGGCCAGTAACGTAAGGCTGAAAATAATAAATCTCCTGGCACAAAAACCAATGAATATTAAAGAACTGGCCAAAAAGCTGAACCTCAGCAATGCAATCATGACCATGCATATAAAAAAGCTTGAGAAGGCAGGGATCATAAAGGCTGAAATTACCCCTTGTAAGGGTGGTATCCAGAAACTGTGCAGCCTTGCAATAGATTCGCTGGAAATATCTTTTCCAACAGATCAAAAACCTCAAAGGCAGTACCACGAGATATCCATTCCTGTAGGCCATTACACCGATTTTAAGGTAACGCCCACTTGTGGTCTGGCCACTCGTGAAAAAATCATAGGCCATTTTGACGATCCCCGGTATTTCCTTGACCCCGAAAGGGTAAATGCCAGAATCCTGTGGTTTACTCAAGGATATGTGGAATACAAAATTCCCAATTACCTCCTGCCCAACCAGCAACCTGAAGAGCTGGAAATCTCAATGGAGCTGGGTTCTGAAGCTCCGGGCATCAACAACAATTGGCCATCGGACATATCCTTCTTCATCAACGGGATATACATTGGGAAATGGACCAGCCCAGGTGATTTTGGAGGCAAAAGGGGGATATATACTCCTTCGTGGTGGAATAACAATATAAATCAATATGGTCTGCTAAAGGTTATACGCATAAATGGCAAAGGCAGCTTCATAGACGGGGAGAAACTATCGGATATCACCATTGAAGACTTGTCTCTCACCTTGAAACAGTGGACATTTCGCATCGCGGTGCTGGACGATGCGAAATACATAGGAGGAGTCACCCTTTACGGCAAAGGGTTTGGCAACTATGACCAGGATATTGTGGTTCGCGTATATTATACCATCAACAGTTCAAAAAAATAAACGAGTACCTCTCTATAAATTGAGCATCATTGTTACTTGTGGGCTTATCTCCAGGATCAAACGTCAGCCTCGTGAAGCTAGTTGTACCTATAAATAAGCGTAAACCAGCCCTCTCTTTCATGTAAGATCGGGCTGGTGTTGGCCATCATAACTCTTTGTAGCATCCTGTTTCCATTCCCTTAATCTTCCGCAGCATGGGCATCCTTATATACTTTTTCATAAATCTCTAACCACGCCTTAACCTCATTTATATAATCATTAAATGCGGACAGCTTTTGCTCATCCGGCAAATCCACAAACCGTCGATTGATGGCTGCAAGCTGACGCACAAAATCATGAAGCTCCTTGAGCTTGTTATTCAGCTCTTTGTTTTCCTTCTCTAGACGGGTTAGTTTCTCCCCGTCTTCTTCTCCCCTTCCTTTTGCCGCCATGTCTACCAGCTGCTTCAATCCCTTAAAGAAACCCTCCACTGAAAAATCATCAAATGTGCCCATGCTGGCAACAACGTCTCCTATTATCCTAATAAGGGAATCCTTGCCGCTATACTCCGCATCGCCTTTCGTGTTTTCCGCCCTTTCTACATAGCGTTGGGCAGACGCTGAAACGGAGTTACCATCCACTATTTGCCTGGTGTAAGGATTGAAATATTTAATTCCCTTTTGCGACATCTCTGCCATCAGGCTTTCAACATATTCGCGCTGGCTGGCTACCACATTCCTGTATTTGTTTTGAATCCTCAGCATCTTCTTGGGGTTCCCGCCTGCCAGGCGATTGGCACACGAACGTACCGACTCGCCCTGGGCCTGGGCTATCAGTATGGACATAACGAGGTTTTTGACTTCCTCTTCTGTAAAGGACTTGCCGGCTACTCCTCTCAAGGAACTGCCTTTCTCCCCTTTCCTTCCTGGCTGGCTCTCACTGCTCAGCTGGGCATGCAAATAGCGGTAATAATAGTTTCTTATGGTATTAACTTTAAGGCCGCTCTTTTTAGCTACAGCTTCGAAAGCTCGTAGCATGGGGATATTTTCTTCTTTAGCGCGGAGCACTTCTTCTTTCATAGAAGATATGAGTTCAGCGTCAATGCCTGGTACATTGTTATCCATAGACCTCTCATTTTTAGCGGTTTCGTTCCTGGCCATCCATATCCCTCCTCTTCTATTATTTATTTTTGGAATTTATTAATTTTTACCTATATTATTAACCATAATTATCCTAATTATACAGTTGATGCTTTATAAGCCATAAAATATATCGTTTATATCATTCTTCTCCCACGATCACGATAGTCACCGTATCCGATTCAAAATCAGTCCCCACCTCTTCCACTATTCCTAGTAGTTCAAGCTCACGATACAGAGCCTTGCGCTGTTCAATGGACGTAACTCTCAAGGTAATGCTGTCCTCCGCCTGATCAACTACATCTATACCATGTTGAAGGGCCCTTATCATAAGGGTCTGAGGAGTTACACATACATCCTGCACCTTCAACTCAACCTTATCCGACCTAATATAACCATCGGCTCCTTGAGCTTGTTGTGAATTTTCAGATTTAGTACTGGAAGCTCTAACTTCGCCTCCATCCAGCACGTGCTGATTCTCGGCAATATCTACTGATGCATCGCTCGGCGCTGCCACCCCTTCATCCTGCGAATCTGCCATCAAACTTTCAGGCATATCTCCCCTCGCCGCAGAATCGTTGTGTCCCTTTTCTTGCGGAGAAGTATACAGCATCGCATCAGGGCCTAGCACCCTTATGGCTAATATGATAATAGCCGCTACTACAGCTATGCTCGCCCATTTGATCCATCTGGAAAACCTATGATGCCCTTTGCGCATTATCCCACTTAGCTGCTGTGCCTCTAAGCGCGCACGCAACCTATCCACAAAGCCATTGGGTAGCTCTTCTTCTTCAAAAGCTCCTACCATTTGCACTACAGCTCTCATCTCTTCAAACCTCTGTCTGCACTCAGGGCAACTTTCTATATGCTCCTTCAGCTGTCGTGCTTCTTCCCCCTCTAGCTCACCATCTATATACAGTGAGATAAGTTCCTGCACAACCTTGCAATCCATCCTACGGCTCACCTCCTGTCACTCCAGCATTTCCCGAAGAGCATCACATAATGCAGCCCTTGCTCGACTTATATGGGACTTAACAGTACCTAAAGGGACTTGCAGGATCTCTGCAATCTCCGCATAGCTGTAATTCTGTATATCTCTCAGTATAAGCGCCGTTTTATATTCGGGCTTTAAACTAGCGATACAGGCCTGTAGTTTCCTGTATCGTTCCTTCTTTATCACCTCTTCTTCCGGTAGGGGATCATCGGATACAAGCTGTATCTCAACGGCATCTTCATCCTTGCCGTAATTTAGCGAAACAGTATCAAGCTTCTTACTTTTTCGATATCTATCAACGCATGTATTATATGCAATGCGGTATATCCAGGTTGAAAATCTGCTATCCCTTTTAAACGATTTTAGATTTCGATATACCTTTATAAACACCTCTTGGGCCAGATCTTCTGCGTCCTCACGGTTGTTTGTCATTCTATAACAGTAGTTATATATCTTTTTTGCGTAAAAGGAGACCAGCTCTTCGAACGCCAACACATCGCCATTTTGGGCCTTCTCCACAAGCAAGGCCTCATCGCTCATTTAATACCCTCCCCCTTTAGATTACGCACCTCAGCTATCCATCAACTGCTGTCATCTGCCTCCTTCTCCAACAGGTGCTTCCCATTTAGGTATTAATTATACTACAATGTACATATGTATTAATTATACCACAATGTACATATACGTTTAACACACACGTGAAATTCTTAGAGAATTTGTATAATTTGTATAATTTTAGTCGGCTTTTATGTGTATTTTCGTCAATCCCTTATCAATGCATCAGCTTGCAAAAAAATATATCGGCATCGTATAAATTTTAGCCCACCAACCTGAAAGTTGAGCCCTCTGGCGTCTTTATAACCTCTATCTGAACCGGGAATGCGTCTTTAAGCTCACTCACGTGGGTGATCACCAGTATCTTGTCAAACTCATCCCTTATGGCATTTATAACCTCTACCAGGCGTTCCCGCCCCTGCTCATCCAGCACGCCAAAACCTTCATCGAGTATTAGCATCCGCATATTGGCTCCGGCCCTGTTGGCCAGTATCTTGGCAAGGGCAATGCGTATGGCAAAGTTAATGCGAAATTCCTCACCGCCGGAATATGTCTCGTATTTTCTGGTATCCATGCCGTCGGATATCTTGATATCCAGCGTCTCGACCACGTTACCCGACTTGGTATCACGCTGCGTCAAAAACTCCACAGCCAGACGCCCATCAGTAATTTTAGCTAAAATACGGTTGGTCTCATCCTGAAGTTCGGGTATGGCATTTTCAATGATGGCGGCCTGAATGCCCCGTTTGCCATATATCAAAGCCAGCGCCTTATACACTTCCAACTGCTCATGCAGCCGGCGCTGCTCCTCCCTCTTCTTGTCGAGCTGCTGCTCAGCTACCAAAATCTTATCCATGCGCTCCTTTAAAGCTCCTCTCTTGGCTTCCATAGAGCGAAGCTCCCTCTGAATGTCTTCAAGCTCTCGCTCCAGTTTTGATACTCTATCAAGTATGTCTGGCAAGTCTTTTATGGAACTGTGCAGCGTCTCCAGCGAAAGCGACATATCCTGAATATGCTTTTTTCTATCATCGATGAGCCCAATTAGCCGCTGCAGGCTCTCAAGATCGGAATCCATTTGCACCCGAGCTTTTTGCACGGCTTCCCATTGGCTGGGAACCTTGGACAGCTTGCTCAATTTATCGCGCACGCGGCTATGCTCCTGCGGGTCATAGCCCACCTGCTGTATCTGGCGCTCAATCTCCTCTATCTCCTGTATGGTCTCCCTAGCATAGCCCATTGTTTCCAGCTGCTCTTTAAGAGGAACAAGTTGCGCCTTCAGCACTTCAATCCTTTGCCGTGCCTCCCTTATTTCACCCATCTGGCCATCTATCAAAGCCAAACGTGATTCCAGCTTGCTGCGGCTTTTAAGCCTTGCCTTTATGCTATCAATCCGTAGCTGTACCCGCTTCCTTTCATTTTCAAGACCCTCCATCTCCTTCTTTAGCGCCTGTAGTGACTGCTGGGCAGCCTTCCCGTGATCGGCTATCTCCTTCAACAGTTCATCCCTGTGCTGCACATCCAAAGGCTTTCCACAAACCGGACAGCTGGACTTCACGCCTTTAAGCGCGGTATACCTTTCCCTCAGCTCTTCCAGCTGTCTCCGTAAAGTCCCTTCCCTACCAGTCAGGTCAGCCGTCTCTTGCCCAATCTCTGCCATCCTCTTCTCCAGCGCCTCTAGCTCCCTCTCCAGGGCATTCAGCTCCTCTATGCCCTTCTGGCAGGTCTGATATTCCCTCTGCAAAGCCTCTTCCTGTGCCACCTTACTCTCAAGCTGCGCTTTCTCCCTCTCCAGCACATCCATGTGGTGACGCAATTCCTGCTCCCTAATGCGTAGCTCGCCCAGCAGATGTTCCTTACGGGCCTTAAGCTCGGCGGTCAACTGATATTTGTAACTCAAGGCCCTTTCCTGCTCCTCCAAGGCCTTAAACTCGGCATAACTGCTCTCTATTTCATGCTGGTTTTGTAACACCTTTTTGTATTCCTCAATTCGCCCTTGCAAATCTACCCTAGCCTTTTCCAGGGCAGTAAGCTGCTTTTGCTCCAATACAAGCTGCTGCTGATGATATTCAATCCTCTTTTTTATGGCATTCTTTTCTTCCTTCTGCCTGCTCAATACCTCCAGCTGCTCCCTCAGGCTTTTCTCCTTTGCTTGCAGTTCTTCAATGGCATTTTGAACTTGGAGCATATCGCTTTGAACCGCCTCTTTTTCTGCAATCTGCTGCTGCAGCAGCTCTATCTCCCTTTCCAGCATCTCCAAGCTATTTTGCACCTCGTTGCGCTTATCCAGGGCCTTCCTCTCCAGCTTGTCGTAAACTGACAAATTGAGTATCTCAGCCAGTATCTCCTTTCGCTCGTTGGGCTTTTTGGTGGCGAATAGGTCAGCTTTACCCTGGCTTAAATACCCGGTACACAGGTAGGTCTCATAATCCAGCTTTATGACCTCTTGAATCTTGTGTTGGGTCTCGTCTATGCGGTTTCCGCTTATGGGCACAAAAACGCCATCTTTCATCATCATGAAGTCCAGGGATGACTGACCCCTTCGTTTGTCGCGCTTGCGCACCACCTTGTAAACCTGGCCATCCTCTTCAAAGGAAAAAGCCACCTCCATGTCGTCGGCACCCGTCCTCACCAGGTCGTCCACGCCGCCCCTGCCATCCATGCCCTTGCACTTGCCCCAAAGGCACCAGGCTATGGCATCGGCCAGGGACGATTTGCCGTTGCCGTTGTCGCCACTGAGCAGTGCCACATCAAACAGGTTAAAATCCAGCACCGGTGCCTTTTCACCGTAAGACTTAAAATTTCGCAGATACAAACTAAGAGGCCTCATATGGCTCCCTCCTCCTTGAGCTCCTGGATGAGCTGCTCGTTGGCCTTAAGCAGCGCCTCCTTTATACTGCTGTACTCCTCCTTTTTCGAAATGTATTCGGATACTGCCTGTGCCACATCCATCCTCTCGGTGATGCCCGGGTGCCTCAAGTGTGAAAGGTCCGAGATTATATCCTTTTCGATGCCGGCCACGTAGAAGGCCTTCTCCCGCAATATCCTGTAAAGCTCCCTTTCCTTAAGGTGGGACAAGGCGTGGGCAGGCAACTTCACCTTCACTCTGACAATCGCATCGCTGAGAGGCTGCCCCTCAATGGCCTCTACCACCTTCTTGAAGGGATCACCATCAATTGCGTCCACATAAAAAGTCTTAAAGGGCCGTGTATCCAGCTTTATGAACTCAAAAGAGGTTTCCCCCTTTTTGAGCAATACCTCGACAAAACCTTTATCCTCTTTCTCTTCATTAAAATCCACCCTATCCAAGCTGCCGCAATAGACCACCGGCGGCCTATCGTACAATACCTGGTGCTTGTGTATGTGCCCCATAGCTACATAATCGATTTGGGGCCTGGCAAAGAAGCTCACGGGGAGCGTCACCTCCCTCCCCAACATGATGGCTCTCTCCGATCCCGACGTGGCGCCTATGAGGGAAAAGTGTGCCATGAGAACGGTGGGCAATGCAGGGTCAAGCTTTTGTATCAGCATGTCCAGCAGATGCCCAAGCTTAGCGCGGATAGCCATGGAGATCTCCTCTATGGTAGCCCCTTCCACGGCAAGATTGCTGGGAGAGGCATAAGGCAGCGCCACCACCTGAAAGGCGCCGCGCCGCGTATCTAAAACGTCCAGGCTGGGCCTGCGGCGCACGTACACGCCCGGCAGGCCAACCACATCGTATATCTCAACCGATGTGGCTTTCCCGGCAGCGTTGTGCAAGTCATGATTGCCCACTATTATGTAAACTTTTATATCGTTGTCCGAAAGGCGTTTCACTCTCTTGGCAAATTCCCGCTGCTGGGTGACATCGGGCTCCCTGTTCTTAAATACGTCGCCGCATATGAGTACGGCGTCCACCTCGTTGCCTATGGCGTAATCCACCAGCTTATCCAGGGTATTTAAAAAGTCGTTGATCCGGGAGTGGATGCCTGTGGTGCTATCCAGCCTGCCGTAATTCTGCATCCCTATGTGTAGGTCCCCGGTATGAATAAGGCGAATAGGCTCCATCATAACCCATACAGCTCCTTCATGAGGTCTTCAAATTCCTTGCCCGGCGGCGGCTCATCAGCGCCAGCGCCGTTGGCAAAAGTACCGGTACTCGGTACTTGATTAAGCCTAGGCAGTAACCTTCGCCTAAACGCATCGTCCTCGTCCTTGGTAATCTCCTTATAAAAGGTCTCGTCGTAAGTTCTAGTCCTTATGACTACCGGCATTGGAACGGCATGCCCCATGATGATGGCCTGCTGTTTCGTATCCAAGCTGGCCAAGACGTTGCGCAACATCTTAGCATTGTTTACCCCACATAGCACCGATTCTATATCCTTCTCCTCGGTGAGTAAGGCCACAATCTTGGTGCCCAGCTGCGACATCACCTCCGGGTCAATGCCGGAGGGGCGCTGGTCCACTACAAGGAGCGTCACGTTGTACTTCCTCATCTCCCTGGCAATCATGCCAAATATGGTCTGGCGCGACATCTCGGGGCTCAAAAACTTGTGAGCCTCTTCGATGACTATGACCAGGGGCGTGTTGTTGCTCTGCATCCCTCCCAGAGCCTTCTCGCTGCGCTTGACATACAGCTCGTGAATGCGGCGGGTGAGTATATTGGCCACCAGCATATAGGCCAGCATGCTCCTTTGATGCCCAAACTCCAGCACCACGTTCATTCCGCTATCCAAATACTGCATTATTCGCTCTACCGCGTCATCTGCCGGATTTTCCTTTATAAAGGGCAGCTTCTGCAGCCTAAACAGCTTGCGTTGTAGCGCCTGCAGCGCACCCGCATGAGCCCCTGTATTTTCGGCAAACTCCTCTATGGCAAAGGCATCCATATTTAAAAAGGTGATCAGCCAGTCCTGCCCCAGATGCTTTTGGAGCACATATATTACCTCCAGGGCGGTGGGGTTTAGGTTCAACTCCTCCCGCACCATCACGATATCCTCGGCTTCGATGGAGCGGTAAGGTATCTCCACTACAAAGTCGGGGTGCACTCCTCGATTGCGGGAAGACTCCGGGTCCAGGGTAAAAATGGCCACCTTGGAGCCAAACAGCTGTTTCAACCCCTTGGCTTTCTTGCGCGTCTCATCCTCGTCCTCGCCTTCCCAGCCGTACTCGGAATGCATGTCAAACACCAGCACGTTGCACAGCCCACTCTTTATCATGCCGCACAGCATAATGCGGGTATAAAAGGTTTTGCCGGTGCCCGACTTACCAAATATGCCGTTGGACCTCTCTATGAACTTCTTGAGGTCTATGCATACCGGTATGTGATCCATATCCAGGGGAGAGCCCACATGGAAATGCGTCCTATCGGGCCGCCCGAATATCTTGAAGACGTCCTCCTCCCGCGCTTCACGGACGCGGGACAGGTAAGAAGGAATGCTCTTTACAGGCTGTACCTTGTTGTCCTCACGCCTTATGGCGATCATGGGCTGAATCTTCACCTTGTCTATTATGCCGGTACCTCTGACCACCTCATTGAGAAGAGGATTGTCCGACAGCGTCTCATAAAACGCCTTGGGATTGGCCGCTTCAATATCCTCATCTACCACCATGGAAAAAAAGTCGTGGGTCCTGCCTTCCACCACGCAAAAGGTGCCCACTTTGATCTCTTCTATATTCTCGCCTATATCCAACCTTACTTCCAGACCACCTGAAAGTGAACCCCTGAGGATAGTTCCCTTCATGTTATATCCACCCTCTCCAAAATGGACTTAAGCCTTTGGGTGTCGTAGTTGAGCATTTTCAGAAGCTCGCGCCCTACCCTTACTATATATTCCCGCGGATCGGGATGAAGTCGGGCTGCCGTGCGAATGGCCGCAGCCGTCAGCTCCTCACCGTTACCCGCAGGGCTATTGAGCGTCTTCTCCAAAAACCCTATGTGCTGCGAGATGACCAGCACCTCGTCATCACCGGCCATTTCCACAGGCAGGTGAAGGCTTACGTGTGTGGGTGGATAATATGGATGATATCGCCCGTGTTGAGCATAGCCCACCACAACGCAGGAAAATTCGGTGCGAAGCAGCTCAAAAATCTGCGGCTGCTCCATCTTGAGTTCATGAATGGACTTAAAAAAAGCCTTTGCCTTGCTCATGCCGTCCAAACTACCCGTATAAGCTCCCGACACGATGCCATATACCCGCAGCTCACCATCGTTCACCCTCACAAATGAGCCATAAGCGGGCACCTGATCGTACCTGACCGCTTCAGCCACAAACTCGGCAGTCCTGCTCTCTATGATCTCGCCTATCACCGCATGCACCCCTTTCTAAAAAATCCTGGTACGCTTGCGCAGCTCTTTATTGGTGACGCGGCTGGCAAGCCCCCGCTTGACAAACTGACCCTCCACCATGCGATAGAAAGCCTCCCGCTCTTCTCCCTTTATCACTGCAAAATGGTGCGCCTCCTGAAGGGCTATGGGATATCCCATACCTTTTTGTGCTTGATCATACACCACCCAATGGAGCATATTAAGCAAGCTCTCGTCCTCCAGCACGTAGTCGGGCACCTCCACGCGGGCTATCTCGCTACCGACATTGACGTAGAAAAACCCTATGCGGTATAGCGGCCATTCATGCCGCGGCAAGGTGTTTATGCCGCCATAGAAGCATACCGAACGCTCCCCCGGTTTGAGGATACGGGCAAACAGGGTGGTATCCCTCAAACCCTCCAGCCTGTGGCAGGGTGCAGCAGCGTCGTTTCGGTATTGACAGCTGGCGCAGTTCATGACGGGCTGCGTACAGTCACCCGCCCGTAAAGTGTTCACCACAAGGGAGGTACGGGAACCCGATATGTACCCTGCCACCGGAATGCCCAAGCTCTGCCCCAGTTTAAAGGTATCCGTAAAGTGTGGAGCTGTAAAGCCGCCTATATCCTTCTTAGCAGATGCAGCCTTATCCCACGAAACGAGGGTACCGTCCACCAGCGCCACTGCGGGGATGCCCTCTTTTCGATGGTTTAAAATCAAGTCTTTAAGGTGCTCAGCCTCCATGGCAGCACGCCTCTCAGCCACATCCTCTCCGCGCAGCAGAAACACTTCCAATTCTCCCTGCTTGTACAGGTCCTCATTCCTATAATACAGGTAAGGCAGGCTGTCCATAAGGGGTGGATCCCCTGTACCGTAATGCAGCACAACCCTGCCTATGTTGAGCACGTAACACAACACGATCTCGTGCGTATCCACATCGATTTGCGAGCCGTCCACCGCCATAACGGTATGGACGGAAGTAAATTGCGGAAGGGGGAAGGCCTCATCCAACCTGCCTTTAGGAAAGGCTACAAAAAAATGGTGGGAATCCGAATCTATTTTTTCCATATAAGCCCGCGGGTTTTCCCTAAAATGGGTAACGGCTTCCAGCAGGTAGCGCTCTTTTTCCTTTAGCTGCTGCATCTCCTTCTGCTGTGCCCGCACCATCTCCATCAACTGCAGGCTTATCTTGCTCAAATCCAGCATATTCACACTCTCCCGTATCATCCCTGGTTTTCCATTATATTTAGACCCTTATAACTCTAAGATGGTTTCAGCATTCAATGCATCAAAAGCCCAGTTTAATTCTATCCCATCTCCAGCCATTTGAACCCTCACACAAATCGAAAGTTTCCAATTTGATACATGTTAATACAGTTTCAATGTCTTAACTGATGGTGAAAGGCACAAAGGCGTATGTGCATGTCCATCAGCCAATTTTCTTTTGCAACTGCATTTTCCAAATTGGCTTTGAATAGCCAAAGTAGGCTCTTATATTAACGATATTAACAAAGCATGCAAGGGTATATTTTTAATATCATACATGAATAATACGATATAATACCCTATCACCTAATATTCTATCACCTCTCAATAGAATGTTCAAAACCATTTATAGTTTAATTTATTATATTTTAAGACATTTAAGACTAGGAAATCGAACTGGCGTTTTGATGGGCTTTACCAAAAATACATTATACAAATATTAGGGGTTCTGGTATAATATAATTTGTATTGAAGCGGTATAAGCTTAGGCAAGCAGGGATAATGGAAAGGCAGCTTAAATTTGGCTGAACAGAAGCAAGGCTGGATAAAAGCGAGGTGAATGGTTTATGGCTTCCAGAACAGGTACCGGATGCGACGTGCTAATATTTTCTGCCAGCTACGGAGCAGGACATTACCAGGTATCCAATGCTCTGGCCACAGCCATAAAGCAGCAGCGTCCCGATTGGAACGTTGAAATTTGCGACTTCCTAAATCTCATGAACCCGGTTTTCAAGCAAACGCTGCTGTTTGGATACCACCAGGTCATCAAACACTTTTCGACCGGGTACAAATGGTTTTACGAAGTTACGCGCCATTTGCCTCCTGATTCCAGATGGCAACGCATGCTGAACCAAATGGGTAAGCAAAAGCTGCTGAAAGCCATATACCACCGTTCGCCCAGCGTCATAGTGTGTACTTTCCCCCATCCGGCCGGAGTATTGTCCTACATCAAATCCCGCGGCTACATAAACATACCCCTTATAACGGTGATTACCGATGTGGCTTTCCATAGCCAGTGGATTCATCCATGTGTGGACGCCTATATACTGGCAGCCGACGTCGTAGCCAAATACTTAAAACGGAAAGGCATACCTCCTTCGCGCTTGTACGTCACCGGCCTTCCCCTACGTCAGGAGTTTATGGCCCCTTGCCATGACCCTTCCATCTGGGAGCGGTATGGCCTGAAGCAGGATCTCTTCACTCTGCTGATGATGGGCGGGGGATGTGGCCTTCTCTCGGATACCGAATACATATGCGAAACCCTGGCAAAGCTCGATCTGCCCATGCAGATCATAGCGGTGACGGGCACCAATTATGCGCTGGCCAAAAAGCTGAAGGATATTTCTCAGCATTCCAAGATGCCCTTTTGCGTACTGGGCTATGTGGATAACGTAGCCGAGTTGATGGAGATATCCCACCTTTTGCTGACAAAAGCAGGAGGAGTGACAATATTTGAAGCCCTGGCCAAGAAGTTGCCCATGCTGATATATAAACCCCTACCCGGTCACGAGCAGACCAACGTCCGCTTCCTGCTGCGCTATAAAGTGGCCATGCAAGCCAATGATGCCGATGAAGTGATCAAGACCATAATCGATTGCATAAACGATCCATCCATACTGAAAAGCATGGCACAGGCCATGGAACCCATATCAAAGCCCTTCGCCGCCAGGGATGCCGCCCATATAATAGTGCAAATGGCCGAGAATTACAGGAATGCTTCTCAGCAACCCGAGCTGTTTATATCATAAAACTGACCTATAACCTATGGATGTAACCAAAGCATAAAACAGGACATTGTTCCCTTCAAGTATGCTACAAATGGAATTGCACCATCATCGCGCTGTAAATTACGTATTTTATGATGTGCAACCCCCTCCACTGTAATTGGAAAAAGCCATTATCGCTGCCAAAAAGATAAGACAGTTTCCAAGAAAGAATAAACGGACCCAAGAATAAAGGATAAAAGTCAAGTTTTATCAAGAAAGGATTGTAAAAAATGCTGATGTTCATATGCATAACAGCAGCAATTGCAATATTTGCCGTTTACTGTTTCATACCAAACTATTGGATGCGCAACCGTTCAAAACGGGTGATGCGATGCGGACAGGCCAATAAGCCATGGATAGCCCTCACTTTTGATGACGGGCCCAATCCTATATATACGCCCAAGCTGCTGGATATCTTAAAGGAGGCCAATGTAAAAGCCACTTTTTTTGTCGTTGGCCAGCAAGCGCTCAAGTATCCCCATATACTCAGCAGGATACACCGCGAGGGGCACAGCATGGGCTGCCACTCCTTCTCCCACCGCCATGCATGGCTGATGTCACCATGGCATACCTTTAAAGACCTCAAACTGACCTGTCAGGCCATTGAAAGCATTCTGGGGTACAAGCCGCGGTGGTACCGACCCCCATGGGGCATGTTCAACCTTTGCAGTGCCACCGCGGCTTGGAGGCTGGGCCTTAACGTCGCTTACTGGTCCATCGAAGCACAGGATTGGGAGGCTAAGACCACAGTCCAGCACATATATGATACCGTCATCTCCCGAGCACGGTCTGGATCCATAATAGTGCTACATGACAACGGGGGAGCCCCCGGGGCACCTGCTAAAACCCTTGAAGCCCTCCCCTCGATCATCAACACGTTAAAGAAAAAGGGCTACAAGTTTGTAACCCTTGACCAGCTGAAAGGAGATTAGGACATGATTAAAAGGCTGATAGCTCCCGTCTTCATAGCGTGGGAAAAAATATTTTCCAGGTTACATAACATTTATACCGTTGAAAATTCCCCCTATGGCCTTTTAAGGATGAGCGTCCATCCATACAGCGGCCACCCTCTTCCATTGGAGGATGGTTCCACCCTTCAGACCGGAGAATACGTGGCCGAGCTTCACATCTCCAACACCGTCATATACAGCGGTAAAGTGGGAAACGTGACGGTGGCTTCGGACATACACCTGCTTCCCCTTTTCAGGGAGGAGATGCACAACCTGGCACGGCTCGCTCGCGATGGCAGGCTAGACCCGCGGGTAAAGGCTTTATGGGGCGTTACGCTGTTTGGTCCAGGGGTAAAGCGCATGGGCTTTCAAACACGGCCTCTACCGCCCGGCAAAAACAGCACCATGCTCAAAGCCTGGATGGGATTTTTGCGCTGGATATTCTCTCCACCCACCGCTCGGAAGCGCTCTAAAACAAGCGCCGCCAGGCAACCCCAGGAATTCTGGATGTCCATAAAATACCTTATTGAAAAATACGGCGATTAGTTTTTGCCTACAGCTCTGTGCTTCAGATTTCTTCTCCTTCTGAAGAAAGGCAGTGAATCGCGCATCAGATAGATCAAGGTTCCTGCCGTCAGGATGATTAAGAATATCACGATGGTAAAAGCAACTTTAAGAAGGCCTATCATCCTCCCCGAATCCAATCCAAGCTGATTTTTTTCATCAACAGGTATCCCTACCGTCACCTCAAAGTTCTGGCTTCTAAATTCCAGTTCATTTCCCTCTTGGTCTTCTGCCTTCACCACCACAACAAAGGAACTGGTCTGCTCCACGCGAAGGTGTGACAGGGTGAAGGTCTGCTCTTCCCCGGGCCCCAATACCAGCAGGCTTCCCATCGCGATGTTTCTCCCCTTAGCCGGATCTTCAATGAAGATTTCTATATTTTTCAGTTCTACCTCACCATCATTCTTTATGGTACATTTTACCTGAACCGCTCCCGCCTTTTCTAATGTGGCCGGGTCCACTTCAACATCGATGGATACATGGGCTGTCTTATCAGGCTCCTGGACAGGGATCAGCAGCTCATCCGCCTCGAATCTATGAGAAGCCCCTGTCAGCTCGTCCTTGGCAGTCAGAACGGTCTTGCTAATTATGCCGTCGTCATCCATTTGCCTTTCCACCGAAACCACTTTTTCCTCGCCAGGCTTCAGGCTGTTAAAGGAGGCTATGTTCCCCAGCTCGGGTTCATCCACCGAAACATCCTTCAACGTCACTTTACCAGTATTGCGAATTATATATGCCAGGGTAACGGTATCTCCCGGCGCTACCTCTTGGGGCTCAAACTTTCTCTCTATCTCTACTTTAACTTCGACCTTGGATATATCCGCGGTGTAACTTGCCTGCACCTTTCGAGCTCCGTCCTCGGATACTCCGCTGCAGGTTATCGTGTACTGTCCTGCTGAGTCAATTGTGGTCTTATAGGTTGCCGTAGTTTCTTGACCCGGAAGCAGCTGGACTATCTCATAAAAGACCTTGCCCTTCCAGTCGGTACACTGAATATCCCGAAGGGTAACGTTACCGGCATTTCTGATCTTGAGAGTAAATGTCACCTCTTGGGCTGAGGTGATTTGTTGTTTATCAACGCTGCCTTGGACCTCCAGAGAATATACAGGTTGTGGCTCTTCCACTTCGACTTTGAGCCTTGCATCCGGAAATTCCTGTAGTATATCTCCTCGAACCGACATGGGGTCCTTATATCTCAATATGAGATAGCTTTCGGTAGTGTCTTCCAGCTTGAACTTCTGCTTCACCCTTTTCTTCTGGCCTGGCTGAAGCTTCGAAATTGTGCCCAGCTCACCAAGCTGGCTATCGATGACAACTATATCCGTCAGAACCACGTTGGAGGTCGATTCCACTTCTGCCAAGTATTCAACTTCGTCGCCCTTCTTTACCCGGGACGCACTGGCAGCATATTTTACGTTAAACCCAATGTTAAAGATATCGAAAACGCCTTCTCCTAAGACCACCCATTCGTCTTGGCCTTCCACCTGATACTCCACTAAATAGATCACATAGCCATCTATGGCCCTGTAATCTTCACCCTCATGGATACTGCTTATTTCCTGTTCTTCCCCTGGCGCGATGGTCCTCTCCAGTAATGAGACTTCCTTTCCGTTGGTAACACGATTGTACAGCTCCTCCCTTATGCGCACCTTAACCGGGCTATCCATGGAATTCGTTATATTGTAAATGATCTGAAAGGGTTCTCCCGGCTTTACCGTAGTAGGGCTCATTTTTACCGACATGGTAACCTTACCCTGTGCCAGTACCTCTGTATCAATCAAAACCGGTTGACAGATCATCACAATAATCATCATAACGGTTAATATCTTCCAAAACCTTTTTTTAAGCATCATCTTCCTCCCCTACCTCGCTTACCGTTTAATCCAAACCATCGCACAAAGTCTCGATATCTCTCTACGTACTTAACAAGCCACACTTTTACCAGCGCCGCGAGCTTCCTCCGCCTCCGGCACTGCCTCCTCCGCCGAAACGGCCACTTCCAAAGCTTCCACCACCAAAGCTGCCGCTCTTAGGGCCCGAGCCAAACCAGCCCCCATATCCCCCTCTGCCTCTGGAACGGAGTAGGGTAGAGATAATAGCACCTCTGAAGACGGCCAAATCGAAAGAGATAAATACTATGGCGAGTACCAACCATACTATAAACCTTGCCAAAGAGGAATCGTCCTCTTCAGGCTGCTCATAAGGCCAAGTTGGCTCTTCAAGGGGCTTGCCGTCTCCAACCAGTTTATCCGGATAGCCGTACTCCAGATATATTTCATTGACTATCGCATCAAACCCCGCAACGATCCCCTGGCTATATCGGCCCTGACGAAAATGCGGGATCATGTATTTATCCTGTATCCTGCCGGTCTTACCATCGGTGAGCACCCCCTCGAGGCCGTACCCCACCTCGATCCTGGATTGCCGGCCCTTTACATCGACGAATATGAGCACGCCGTTATCCTCGCCCTTTTGGCCAATCCCCCAATCCCTGAACAGCCCGAGGGTATACTCCTCCAGCGGCACATCACCAATTCCCGCCATGGTCACAACAACTACCTGAGCCGTTGTAATATCCTCCAGCTCCCTTGCAACCCTTAGGATATGCTCCTCGGCATCGGCATCCAGGACATCGGCATAGTCATTGACATAAAAAGCCTCGGTATGGGCTGGATAGCTGTCCTGTACAGCGCTACAGGCAGCAAACAACAGCGCAATGGCGAATATAAATATGACTATCCTCAAATCCTTCATGCACTTCATGGTCAAACATCCTTAATCCCCAAATAGCTCGCCTACATCGGGAGCCTGCCTGGCATCCTCGGACGCCTCAAAATATTCGGCGCGTTCAAATCCAAATATACTGGCTATGATATTGGTGGGAAACCTCCTGATGGCGGTATTGTACTCTCGCGCTTTTTCGTTGTAATCCCGCCTTGCAACGGCAATCCTGTTTTCGGTACCAGCTAGCTCATCCTGAAGCTGGATAAAATTCTCGTTGGCCTTAAGTTCGGGATAATTTTCCGCTATGGCAAGTAGCCTGGACAAAGCGCTGGCAACTTCAGCATCCGCCTGCGCCATGCTCTCAACGGTGGTAGCACCGGCCAGCTTTGCCCTAGCTTCAGCAATCTGGGCAAACACCTCCGATTCATGGGCAGCGTACTTCTTTACGGTTTGCACCAGATTGGGTATTAAATCGTTTCGCCTCTGAAGCTGGTTGTCTATCTGGCTCAAAGCCGTTTGTACCTCTTCGCTCTTTGCTACCAAACCATTGTATCCGTTTATTACCCATATAATAAGCAAAATGAGGACAACTCCTATAACCAAAACCGCTTTTACCCAATTTTTCATGCCTTTACCCCCAAATCTAAAAGATTTATATATTCGACAACTTTATAACTATTCTATCAGACATTTATATACCATTACAAGTAAGAAAACGAAGCTACGTTTATCCTTTCATTTATATGCTCCACCAGAAGCTTGTTATGAACCTTTAAATAAAAATTGATCCTTAAGGAGTTTGTATTGTTCAAAATTGGCATAGTATATGAGCAATATAATTAACATAACATATATGAAAGAAGAGAGAATTTTTTGACCTTTATTGACTTTTATCCCCTGATATGGTAATATATTTTTGACGAAAGGAGTGAACACCTGTCCCATAAAAAGACAGGTATCTGAAAGGAGCTGAGGTGTATGCCGCTTTTTTGGTACGATCCCACCATGATATTGCTTCTCCCGGCAATCTTGCTAGCGATGTATGCTCAATTCAAAGTACAAAGCACATTTGCCAGATACTCCAGAATTCCTGCACGCAGTGGCCTGACAGGCGCTGAGGTAGCTCGAGAAATTCTCCGCAATAACAGGATTTACGATGTAAGAGTTGAGATGACGCCCGGCATACTTACTGACCACTATGACCCCCGCAATAAGGTATTGAGGCTTTCTCCACAGGTATATAACTCCAGCTCTCTGGCTGCCCTGGGCGTGGCAGCCCATGAAGCCGGACATGTGATGCAGCACCAATATGGATACGTGCCTTTTAACATCCGTACCCTAATCGTACCGGTGGCTGCCATCGGTTCGCAGCTGGCTTTCCCTCTATTGTTTCTAGGTTTGATCCTTGGACTTAAGGAACTGGCACAAATAGGAGTTATAGCCTTTAGCGCAGCAGTACTGTTTCAGCTGATCACCCTTCCTGTAGAATACAACGCTAGCAGCAGGGCCATTGAAGCGCTGGAGGTTGGCGGGTATCTTACCAGGGAAGAAACGCCCCATACGCGCAAGGTATTAAATGCCGCGGCTCTTACTTATGTAGCAGCCACTTTAACGGCCATATTGCAACTACTCAGGCTCATGCTGATATCAGGATTTTTCGGGCGAAGGGACGATTGATAATATAGAAGCATAATAGCGTTGACAAAAAGTCGGGGCTAAAGCCCCGACTTAAGTTTGCTCGCTTAAAACTCTTTTCAACACGTCAATGGAATAATCGATGTCATCATAGGTTAAAGCGTCGGATACCTGAATTCTTATTCTGGCCTGCCCTTCCGGAACTACCGGATACCCAAACCCTACCACGTATACCCCTTCTTCCAACATCCTTGCGGCAATCCTCATGGCCTTGGCGGTATCGTAGATCATAATCGGAATGATAGCGCTGTCACCTTCAAGGGTTGTAATGCCGGCTTTTTTCAGCTGATCCCTAAAATACTTGACTTTTTGGTGCAGCGAATGCACCTTTTCAGGATGCTCCTCTAAATATTCCAGGGCTGCAAGGGCAATGGCGGCCAATACCGGCGGTAAAGAATTGGAAAACAGATGTGGCCTTGACCGTTGTATGCATAAGTCGATGATCTCTTTTGGCCCTGCGACAAATCCGCCTCCCGCTCCACCCAAAGCCTTACCAAACGTACCAGTTATAATATCCACCTGTCCAAGCATATGGTAATATTCGGCAGTACCGCGGCCAGTATCGCCTATGACACCCGTTGCATGGGAATCGTCTACCATAACGACGGCATCGTATTTTTTTGCCAGCTTCACAATCCCAGGAAGAGGCGCAATATCTCCTTCCATAGAAAAAACCCCATCAGTAACGATAAGTGCTACGCCGCCCTGTGCGGTAGCCTCCCTTAACTTTTCCTCAAGGGAATTCAAGTCGGCATGGCGATATACCAGGCGTTGCACTCCTTTTGAGACCAGCCGGCATCCATCTATAATGCTAGCGTGATTTAATTCATCGGATATCACGGCATCTCCCGGATTCAATAAAGCCGGAATGACGGCCGTATTGGCATTCCAACAAGAGGTATATGTGAGGGCCGCTTCGGTACGAAGAAATTGTGCCACTTTATTTTCCAACACCCTGTGTATATCGTATGTCCCGCAGATAAACCTCACGCTGGCAGCTCCTGCCCCATACTTTTTAAGCGCTTCAATACCTCTCTCGATGATCTGAGGATGGTTTGCCAATCCCAGATAATTGTTAGAGCACAGCATAACGACATTGCCATATCTTTCAATGGTGCTTCTACCACTTGCAGAGGATACGAGATACTGGTACTCCTTGTAAGTGCCCTCTTTCTTCAACGAATCGAGCTGTGCCCTGATCCTCTCATAAAACCGCCTGCTCATATTATGAACACCCCTTTTCTATTTTGAAACTTTGAGCAAAACCTTTATTGCTCTATTGGCCTCCATTTCCAGAAAACCCTTCTCCACATCTTCAAAATCCAATACATGGGTGATGATGGGATCAATCAACTTTCCGTTTTGTAAAAGAAAACTTTCGCATTGGTACCAGGTTTCAAACATCCTTCTGCCGGTAATCCCCCTCATGGTAACCCCTTTGAATATCACCTGCTTGGCCAAATCGAGTTCCACTTCACGGGGTGGGATGCCAAGCAAGCTCACCTCGCCGCCATTGCTCACAAGTTCCAATCCCAACCTCAAGGATTGGCTGTTTCCACTCATCTCCAGGAAGACATCCGGCCCCAGCCCATCCGTATACTCCATTATCTTTTCCTTTACATCGGCATCATAAAAATCCAGCACGTAATCGGCTCCTACCTTAAGGGCAACCTCCCTCTTAAAAGGACTGGGTTCTACCACTATAACCTTCTTTGCTCCGTTTACCTTGGCAATGGGGATGGCAAAAAGCCCTATGGATCCTGCACCGGTAATAAGAACGTTCTTCATGTTTACAGGCTGTGCCATGACGGTATGCATGGCATTCCCTAAAGGGTCGAATAGAGCACCATAAAAGTCAGGAATATCAGGATGTACTGGCCACACGTTGCTTGCAGGAACGCATACAAACTCAGCAAAACAACCATCCCTATCAACGCCCAATATCTCCACATCTTTACAGATATGTCCTTGCCCATTCCTGCAGTATCTGCAATGCCCACACGTTATATGCCCTTCAGCCGATACCCTCTGCCCTATCTGCAAATGTCTTACATTCTCACCTACTGCATATACCGTCCCAATAAATTCATGGCCTATGACGAGGGGAGGTCTGAGCCTGCTCTCGGCCCAAGGATCCCACTTATAGATATGTAAGTCGGTACCACAAATCCCCGCAATTTTCACTTTTATAAGTACCTCATCAGGCCCTGGTTGCGGAATGGCAACAGTAGTGACCTCTATCCCCCGCCCAGGGCCTGGCTTTTTCACAGCTTTCATGGTTGCCATGTCAAATTCTCTCCCAGCACACCTTGTTTAACATATTAAACTACTAGTTGATTATATTAAATAAAATATGCACTGTCAATCTAAAGAATTCTTAAAATTTTTACGGTTGACCCGCAAAATGCACCGCAGCTATAATACAATTGTGGCCATAAATACAGAAGGCAAAATCAATTGAGCCACACATGCCTTAAACGAAGCTGTGTCCCTTTTTAAAAACTAACTATAGCAAAAATTTAATTCTTATAAGGCAGGGAATCATAATGGACAAAAAACAACCCCCAGCGATAGGGAAAAACATCGCCACTTACAGAAAACAAAAAGGGATGAGCATGGATGAGCTGGCCAAGAGGTCAGGGGTATCAAAATCCATGCTATCCCAAATAGAACAGGAGAAAACCAATCCCACAGTGGTCACGCTGTGGAAGATCGCCAATGCCCTCAACATACCCGTCGAATACCTGTTAAAGACTCAAACGGTTTCGAAGATAGAAGTGCTCAGGAAGGACGATGCTCCCATCTTCTATTCAGAGGATGGTTCATGCCTTATACGGGTAAATTCACCCGTGCACATGATAGACAACCTTGAACTCTATGACATGACCTTTAAGCCCAGGGGCAAGCTCCATTCAAAGCCCCATTTCCCCAACGCTGAGGAGTTTTTAACCGTCATCACCGGAAAATTCAAGGTCACCGCCGGTGAAAGCTCGGCCATATTGAACGAAGGAGACACGGGAAGATACAAGGCCGACAGGGAACATACCATAGAGAACTTGACGGACCAAGAGGCAAAAGCCTATCTAGTGGTATGGTTTCCACAATGATCTTGACGTAATTGCATGTACATCGCGTTTTATAGCCGCCAAAAGGAAAACCGCTCTGTTAAAGAGCGGTTTTCTGATTTTCCATTTTCCTTACCATCAATGCAATTTCTCTCAGCGCAAAACAGCCCTATTTCACCACTATCCTGTGATAGGTCTTCTTACCTTTTCTGATGAGCAGGCTGCCATTCTGAAGGTCCTGCTGGGTCAATTGACGCTCTATGCTGTCCACCCGCTCGCCGTTTATATACAGCCCACCCTGTGCAATCAAGCGTCGGCCTTCACCCTTAGATGGGATAAACCCTATCTTATATAACAGATCAATCACGTTGGCATTTTGCCTGTATTCTTCCATAGTAATCTCGGTTGTGGGTACGGCATTCATGTCCCCGCCACCGCCAAATAGGGCTTCAGCAGCCGCCTGCGCCTTTCTGGCTTCCTCCTCGCCGTGTACATTTTTGGTGACCTCGTATGCCAACACCTTCTTAGCCTCGTTTATCTTCTCGCCGGGAAGGCTTGCCAGGCGGTTGACCTCTTCCATGGGCAAGAAGGTTAAAAGCGCAAGGCACTTCTTTACATCTGCATCGGCTATATTCCTCCAATATTGATAGAAATCATATGGGCTGGTTTTGTTGGGGTCAAGCCAGATAGCGCCTGCTCTGGTCTTGCCCATCTTTTGCCCATCGCTGGTGGTAAGCAGGGTAAATGTAAGGCCGTATGCCTCGGCTCCCTCCACCCTGCGGATGAGGTCAACTCCGGCCAAAATGTTGGACCACTGGTCATCACCGCCCAATTGAAGCCGACAGCCATACCTCCTGTAAAGCTCAAGGAAGTCATAGCTCTGCATCAGCATATAATTAAATTCCAGGAATGACAGCCCTCGTTCCAACCGGGATTTAAAGCATTCGGCAGTCAACATCCGATTTACCGAAAAATGTATGCCTATCTCCCTCAAAAACTTCACATAGTTAAGGTTGAGCAGCCAATCGGCGTTGTTGACCAGAATGGCTTTGCCTTCAGAGAAGTCCAGAAACCTTGAAAGCTGTTTTTTAAAGGCCTCTGCATTCCTGGCAATGGTCTCCGGAGTCATCATCTCGCGCATATCGGTACGACCGCTGGGGTCACCTACCATGGCGGTGCCCCCGCCAATGAGGGCGATAGGCCTATGCCCGGCCCGCTGCATATGCATCATGACCATGATTTGAATGAAATGTCCCACGTGCAAGCTATCAGCCGTTGGATCAAAACCGATGTAAAAGGTGACGGGTTCTCGGCCCAAAAGTTCCCTTACCTCTTCCTCGTGGGTAACTTGCGCTATATAGCCCCTCTCCTTCAGCACATCATAAACGTTTGTCACTTCGATTCCTCCAACATTTAATATTTTACTTAAATGATTGGCTTTTCACAAAATTTTAATCTATATGTTCCACAAATTCAAGTCCCTGGCCGGCAATTTAACAAAGCCCACCTCATCAGGCTCAACCAACTCGATGCCCATGAAGCATTTACAGATCTCTCCTCTAATAGTTTATCTTTCGAAATCTCGGTTTCTTGATGCTATGAACATCTGCCCCTTCTGCCTGTTTGTCGGTAAAATCGCCTAGCTTTTCCATCCCTAGAGAGATGGCATAGCCACCTACAAAAAATATGACGCTCAACACTATTTGCCCTATGCTTGAAAAACCCGAAGGTATTATGAGAAGGGTGGAAGCCACCACTATGCCAAGAACGATGTAATTGGCTATATGCTGATATTCCCTGAGCATAGCATTGACAAACCTGGACAGCATTATTGCCGATAATATGATGCCTAGCAGTAAGGGCAAAATCACGTCCATCCTCATATCGGCAATGCCGGCCGCCATAGGTTGATAAAGCCCCAGGAATATGAGTATAGAAGATGAACTTAAGCCCGGTATTACCAAGCTCAACCCCCATATGACGCCGCACACAAAATACCATGCGATGTTGGGAGTGATTACGATGGCTTGCCCTGTCTTCAAAGAAGATAAAAGCGCATAAAATATGACCAGGCTGATGACAAAGTACGACCACGAAACTGTCCCAGCACCCTTTTTCTCAACCTCGCGAAAGAGCGAAGGAAACATGCCTGCAATGAGCCCAACGAATAGAGAGGCCGCCAGTGTCGAAGAAACCTCAAAAATCACTTCCACTACCCTTGCCAACCCCAGAAAACCTATCCCCCACCCTATCATTATGGGTATAAACAGCTTATAATATTTGATAAGGGATCGGATGGGATTGGAGAGCAAGGCTATCATGGGTTGATATATGCCAAACACCACGCACAGCACGCCTCCGCTGATACCTGGCAAAATGGCGCTGCTCCCTATAAGGGCTCCCTGTATTATTCGCAATATCCACAATCTAGCTGAAAATTTCCAATGAGATAGTCTTCTTCCCATAATCTTACATCACTCACTCGTAAGGAGTATATTGTGCTGTTACACTTTTATATATTAGCAAATATTAAAAGTTTAGACCAGGGAATAAAAAATAAAACTATCGAAAAGCTGGTTGCTCCATTGCTTCAGCTCATTTATCTTTTGGCACCACTCTGCCGGTTTCCATTCGCGCAAGTCATTTGCCATCATTTCCACCGAAAGTACATCGGCAAAACCGTATCTCTCCATTGCTGCTTGTCGCCCTTCAGACGTTATTGCTCCCCAGATCAACACCGCTCCATCCACATAAATCTCCTGTCCTCTTACCTTGACCTTATAGATCTGTGGGTGTTTCGCCAAGTTCAAGAATTTCAAAAAAGCCTGATTTTGGTGGTGTTCAATCTGCCATGGATCGCTTAAGCGCAAATATCTGTAATTTTGAAACTCCAGCTCGCACTTCATCTCGGCTACAAAGATTTTACCCGTTTCTCGATGGCGAAGAGTGAAATCAAGAGTATGACCACGCACTTCACCAGGTGCATACACGGTAGGACGCCCCAAATCCTCATAGGGCGCCTGTGGACAATTGCACCAGCATCTGACCAGTTCTTCACCAAATATGCCGAAAAGGCGCGAAAGAAATTTATCCCTTCTAGGATTACTGCTATGGAAAATTTTTTCAAAGTCAATCATCGTGGCTGCCCTCTTTCCATTCGTATCCACAATTTCTGCAGAAATGATCCGGGCTATCATCCAAGATGACACAGCCGCCCAGTTTTATCTCCCCGGCTTCAGCCCGCTCGAAAAGCCAATAGGGTGGAAAGCCATATATGATTTTCCCACAGTCTGTGGAACTGCATTTAGGACACTTTATACAATCTGCCATAAGCTTTACGCCCTCCAATCTGGAACACAAATTTATATAAATAAACGGTCTAGAGCCAAATAATAACCGTTTTCCGGCTTGCTATTCCTGACTTTTCTTAAAACCATTCTACAACCTACCATACCTTCTTTGCCAATCCTCATCATCTCTATATCCAACGAGCAAATCATCGGCTATTTCCATTATAACATCTTTTAATTCGACCTTATCAACCCACTCAACGGGAATATGGCCCAGCCCTAGATATGCTCCCATTATATTGCCCGTTATGGCACCCGTGCTGTCGCTGTCTCCATCGTGGTTGACTGCAGCGATCAACGCCTTTCTAAAATCATCCCTGTATTTTAATGCACAATAAGTGGCTATAGCCAAAGCCTCCTCTCCAACCCAGCCCTGGCCAAGCTTTGATATAGCATCAACATCTGGCATATCGCTTTTTGATAGTTCAAAAGCCATGCCTAAACCCCGCAGGCATTCCTCGCTTCCCTCATAACGTTGCAGCTTCTCAACAGCTCCCTTTACCGCTTTTTCAATATCCTCACCTTCGATGATGGAAGCGATGATGTAGGCCAAGGCCCCAGCAGACAAATAACCCGATGGATGGCCGTGGGTGATAGCCGCAAACTCAGCAGCCTTCTCAAAAGCCTCGTCTTTCGGATAAAACAATCCTGCTGGTGCTACCCGCATCACCCCACCACAACCTTTGCTGTCGTTGATGGGGTCATCAATAGTCCCCCGCTTGCCGCTAAATAAGGCGGATAAGCAAGTGTTGCCAGGTGCTCTCTTTGAATGAAGCTCTTTCACACTATATAGCCATCCACTATTATATATACCTTCATAAAGGCCGTCAATTAAACCGATATTCTCCAGTACTTGGTGGTAGCTTCCCTGTGTATGTAACCACCTCAAATAGGCACGATACACCGATATAGCAACATCACAATTACCTCTGTATCTCCGCTCAGCCTCTGCAAGAAGTATACCTTCAGCGGTAAAAAGCGTCATCTGCGTGTCGTCGGTGATTTCGGCTTTACCGCTTGTACCCACCACCAAATCGGTAATGCCGTTTTCGCCGTATTTTGTCCTTATCTCATTAATACGCATAAACTCTACCGGCCATCCTAATGCATCGCCAATGGCTCCGCCCAATAGGCAGCCTCTGAAATGGTCCTTGTCTTTTTTCATAGGTATGATCCTCCCTTTTATGCATGCTAAATGCTACTTTTTTGACCAAAATCTATAACTTTTATACAGCCAATATAGTGATCCTCACATCTCCCTCAACTTGTCCACAATAGGAACATCAGCGGGTGCAAAATCATACTTTGCAAGCTCATGAGGCGCAACCCACTCTACTCGGCTGTGTACATTCAGCCTGCAACTCCCACCAAGCATGCGAGCCTTATAGGCAACAAGCCTGATTGGTCCGGTTTCATAGTAATATACACTCTCACCGAAATACCCCTCTACTTCTATATCCATATCCAATTCCTCTTTTATCTCCCTCTTTAAGCACTCCTGCGGCGTCTCCCCCTCTTCAAGCTTGCCTCCGGGGAATTCCCACTTGCCAGCTAACCTTTGGCCTTGTGCCCGCTGGGCTATAAGCACTTTACCATCCTTCATTATGATGGCTGCAATAACTGTGGTCATAGCTTATGCATCCTCCAATTTATGATAATATAATACCCATTTATGCTTGTGGCCGATTATAACAGCAACGGCTAGATATATTATGTACTAGCAGCACTAATGTTTCAAATCATAATTTCCCGTATATGGTCTTAAAATAATATTGCTGTAATCAGCCGATATTTTACGCTCTAAAACAAATATGTTGCAATACAGTTAACAAAACCATGTAAGTTAAATTCATATAATTGTGTAGAGCCACCTCCATCCCTCTAGTTAGAAATTAAATTGGAGTCCATACTCAACCAAATACTCCAAGCCCAGAGGCTGCCAAACAAATCAATGCTACACCCTATGAAAGGAGGAAATTTTACACAAGAAATTGGACTTGATCGGTTGAACAATTATGTTAATATATGCTAAAATAGGAAGGTAAATCAGTAAAAATTAAAAAGTTTTTATCTATAACAATTCAGCATCTATGACAATTCAGCCGCCTTATCAAGAGTCAGGGTAGAGAGTTGGCTCGATGACCCTGCACCAACCTGCAGCCGGCAGGCTGTAAGGTGGTAAAGCCAACATCGATAAGGAGGTGGTTGCATGAGCAAATGATAGCCTTCTTGTCAGATAAGCGGCAGGAAGGCCTTTTTTATTTGAAACGTAGTTGACCACCGCACCACTACGTCTGCTCCTACAAGCTCATACACGTGCATACATATGCTTACACCAATGCTGCTTTGCCCTCTTAGACTTCATTACTGAATTGTATACTGTTGACCAGCCAGTCATAGCAGTGTTTATACCCTTAAAACATGCTCATTCCTGCATGCTGCGTTTTTGTTTTCATAGTAAAGCACAAGCAGAATTTTATATAAAGGAGGAGGTATTTACCATGAATATAAGGAAAACAGGACATGCATATACCATCATACCCGTGTGTGGGAAAAAATATCGGGTAGCAATGATACTATCCGAGCATGACACTTTCGAGGAAGCCATGGAAGCCCTGCTGGATGCTATGAAAAAGGAATCAGATGAAATAAGGAAAATCGAGCATGAAGAATTTAAAAACCGGGGAATAAAAGTGCAAACGTTGAAAGAAGTCATAAAGGATATGACCCCCGAAGAGCTGGAGGCATTCAAAAAGGAAAGGTACGAGAAATTCGTAAAACCCCTCCTCGATAAAAACATCAGCGCTCTGGAAAGATTGAAAAGTCGATTTAACTTAAAGCGCATAAAATAGACTGCTTCCTTAGCAGCTTTTCGCATCCCTTTAAAATATAAATCAACCAGCATTTATAAAAAGAGCACCTCATCTTAAACGAATGAGGTGCTCTTTTTATGGCGGAGAGAGTGGGATTCGAACCCACGGTGCGCTCATCACGCACACACGATTTCGAGTCGTGCGCCTTCAACCACTCGGCCATCTCTCCACGCCAATCTATTTTTCTCTTCTCTCCCTGAAAAACTCCTGCATTATCCGCCTGCACTCCTCCTCCATAACCCCACTTATTACTTCTACCCTATGATTAAACCGCGGGTCCTGAAGCAGGTTATACAGGCTGCCGGCACAACCCGCCTTGGGATCCAATGCGCCAAACACCACCCGCTGAATCCTGGCCTGTATAATAGCCCCTGCACACATGGGGCAGGGCTCTATAGTAACATATAATTCGCATCCTGTCAACCTCCACCCTCCCAGATGCTTTGCCGCTTCCCTTATGGCAACCATCTCCGCATGGAGGGTAGGGTCCTTCTCCGTCTCCCTGAGATTGTGCCCCCTGGCGATGACCTCTCCATCTTTGACTATGACCGCGCCTATGGGGACCTCCCCCATATCATAAGCCTTCTGAGCCTCCACGAGCGCTTGCTGCATAAAATGCTCCAACAACAATACCACACCCTATCACCGGCCAGCTCCTCCATTATTATGACACAACGTACCTCGAAAATCAATATGCAAGATAAACCGTATTATTGCTCTTACTCTACTTTCACCCCAAGAGTACTCTCCATTTCCTTTAAAGCGAACTCGTGGGCCTCCTCGCTGAAGGATGCAACTGCGTTTCTAACAACCGTCACATCGTAATTCAACATCCTGGCATCAGCTGCGGTATACAGTACGCATATGTTGGTACACACGCCGACAAGCACCAGTTCCGAAACCCCCATCTCCCTCAGCGTGGCATCAAGGTCGGTGCCAAAGAATGCGCTATATCTCCTTTTAGGTATGATATAGTCTCCCGGCTGAGGCGCCAATTCCTCTACAATCTCCGCCCCTTTGGTCCCCTTTACGCAATGGGATTTAAACATGTTAAATTCGGCATCATCAGCCCTGTGATTATCGCATATGTATATGACCGGCATCCCCTCCTGCCTTGCTTTATCAATTATGGCCTCGACTTCCTTTGCAACCCTCTGCGCAGCTTCACCTATATAAAGGGCTCCATCGGGCTTAACAAAATCGTTGAGCATATCAATCACCAGAAGGGCTTTCTTGCGAGACACATTACCTCACTCCTCTCTTCTTATATCCCCATCGATTTTCAACTCAACTATATTATAAACCATGCTCATAAGTTATAATAGACTTTCTCTACAAATAGGCAACTTAAAAAAGCAGGCAGCAGGATAAAAATACGGCATATATTACTGGCATTATTAAAGCAAATTCTATAAACGCCTGGCAAATCTGAGTATCAATTACATAGTGAAAACTGGCCGGAAAACTCTTATAATAGGTCATAGATCCTCTCATAAAGCATACAATAGATCCTCTCACAAGCATATATAGGTTCATATTACCACAACAAAATGTCGTTAAAATGTGATAAAATATAATAAACCTTTCTAGGGAATGGAGGAAGAGTATGCAAAAGGGAACCGTACTGGTCGTAGATGATGAAAGGGAAATCGCGGAGCTGGTAAGGGATTATCTTGAGCTGGATGGTTTCAACGTAATACTGGCCTTTGACGGCCAGGAGGCGCTTGAAAAATATCAGAAGTATCAGCCTGACGTGGCCATTTTGGATATAATGCTGCCAAAGCTGGACGGCATGGAGGTGTGCAAGGCAATACGCGCCAAGTCCGCCATTCCCATAATCATGTTAAGCGCCAAAAAAAGCGATGCTGACAAGATACTGAGCCTGGGCCTTGGAGCAGACGATTATGTGACGAAACCTTTCAGCCCAAAGGAGCTGGTAGCACGGGTTAAGGCTCAGCTGAGGCGCTACAGGCAGTTTACATATGCTCCAAGAAAGGCCGAAGTACTGTCGTTTCACGACCTTCTCATCGATCTCAGCGGCCATACCGTATACGTTAAAGGTCAACCCGTATCCTTATCCACAAAGGAATTTGAAATATTGAGCTTTCTAGCCCTGCATCCCAATCAGGTATTTACTCGAGAAGAGATATTCAAGCATGTATGGGGTTATAACGAATACGGGGACATAAATACGGTCACCGTCCACATAAGCAAGATAAGGGAAAAAATCGAGGAAGACCCCTCAAACCCCGTATATATACAGACCGTATGGGGTGTGGGTTATAAATTCACAGGAGGTAGCGCATGAGGTTTACTTTTCGCACAAAGTTGATACTGTCTTTTATAATCATCATAACCATACCTGTCATCATCACCCTGATATCCATAAAAATAGCCACAGTAAACATAAAGACCGACCCTGAGATAATCAGGTTTTCCAAGATAGATTTGAGGTTCCAAAAAATTATAGATCTGGTCACTCAAAACTACTTTAATATCCAAAACTACGACCAATTCTATGCAACCATAAGCCCGGTTCTCAAGGAAACCGGCTGCAGGTTACAGGTCATCGATAATTCGGGAAGGCTACTTTTTGATTCCGAAGACAGAGAGGGCTCTCTTGAAAACAGAATTCTCAAAGTAAACATCTCGGAGGGATTTGCCTTAAATCTGGAAGAAGATATAAATGGCATGAACCAGTACTCTTTTCCCATTAAGATCGACGATAAAGTAGTAGGCAGCATAATAATCCAGTATGCTCTGGATATGCTCCCACCAAAGGTACTCCATAAGGTGATCCTATACATAGGCGGCAGTTACATGCTAGGTCTAGCATCGCTGGTCATATTGATAATATTGCTCTCGTGGCTTATCTCCAGAAGCGTTCTAGTACCTTTGAATGAACTCAATTTAGCCATACAAAACATATCCCAGGGCAATTTGGATTTCACTATATCCTACAGCAAAAACGACGAGCTGGGACGTTTTTGTCAGGCTTTCGAGTTGATGCGGCGCAAGCTAAAGGAATCCCTAGAAAAACAAAACATGTATGAGAATTCCCGTAAGACCATGATTGCCAGTATATCCCATGACCTGCGCACTCCCATTGCTTCAATTAAAGGATATGTGGAAGCGCTGCAGGACGGCCTAGCGCAGGACCCGGAAAAATTCAAGCGATATCTAAACATAATAAAGGACAAGACAGACAAACTCGACCGCCTGATAGACGATCTTTTCCACTTCTCGCAGATGGAGGTGGGAAAACTGCCTACCAATTTTAGGGTACAAAACAGCAGAATAATGCTGGAAGAGATACTCTCGCCCCTCGAGGTGGAAGCCCAAAACAGCTCGTTACAGCTCATAGTGCAGCGCCCTTTACCCGAGGTATATGTCAAAGCGGATAGCAAAAGAATATCGCAGGTCATAGACAACATAGTCGAAAACTCCAGGCGATATATATCAAACGATGGGCAAATCATAATAGGCGCCAGGGTTTCAGGGGCTTTCCTTGAAGTTTTTGTCAAAGATAATGGAGAGGGCATTTCTCCCGAAGACCTTCCCCATATATTTGAGAGCTTCTACCGTGGCGAGAAATCCCGCTCGCAAAATTACGGAGGCACTGGGCTGGGTCTGGCAATATGCAAGCACATCATCGAGGAACACGGAGGCAGGATATGGGCAGAGAGCGTCAAAGGGCAACACACCATCATATATTTTACCCTCCCCATAGTCTCAGGGCAACATGCTGAAGCCGATTTGCCTCAATGAACATTGCGCGATAACTTATACTATCGAATGATTCGCCAATTGATATTAACATCCAGTAAGGACCTCAAATAATATTATTAAAACCAATGGGGGTTTCACCAATAAAAAAAGAAAGGAGCTTTATAATGCGATTTTTAGTCAAGCAGAAGATATTCTCCTTTGGAGACAACTTCGTCATCAAGGACGACCATGGCAACGATCACTTTATAGTGAAGGGCAAAGTGTTTTCCTTGGGTGACAAGCTGAAAATCTATGACCTGATGGGCCAAGAGCTATTTTACATCGAACAGAAATTAATGCGGTTTTTCCCCCAATATACCATATACAGGTCGGGTCAGGCCGTAGCAACGGTAAAAAAGGATTTTTCCTTCTTTAAGCCGCGGTTCAGCATCTGGAGTGTGTATGGGAGCTATACCATCCAGGGCGATTTCTGGGGCATGAATTTTTCGATCATTAAAAATGGCCGACAGGTAGCGCAGGTATCCAAGCAATGGCTATCATTTAGAGATACCTATGGCGTAGATATTGCAGATGATGAGAACTACGCTTTTATTTTGGCCCTGGTAATTGTAATAGATCAAGTACTCCATGATGACAATCATAACAATATCTGATGCTTAAAACCGATATGCCCGTCACCTCCATCGCAAATACAAATCGCAAATACAATATACGCCATATATAGGTCACAAAGATTTGAAAAACTTCGATGAGGTAAGTACTATAACGATCTGCAAAATGAATATACATGTCAATGATGGAGGTGAAAAAACGTGCATGATAAGGCCAAATCCTTGATGACAATTGCGGTAGTAATGGTGGCTATCCTTTCACTAATATACAACGGCTATTCTTTTTTTGGAGAAAACTTCCATCATTACACCGAAGCATTTTCACAGATAGCCTCTATCAATGAATCCCATTACGGATATATACAACCCCAAGTGATGGATGGCTTTACCGAAGCCCCCATTGAAGGTGCAGCTGTAGTCATCCCAGAGCTAGGAAAAAAGTTTAAGACCAATGCTCAAGGCCTAACTCCTGTTATTCGAGTCCCAATAATCGAAGACGCGCATTATAAGGAAATATTCCCCAAAACCTGGGGAGAAATTACCCTCATCGTATATAAAGAGGGGTATATCGACTATGTGTTGTTCCATACTCATGTATGGGAAAACCAATCCCGAAAGGGCCCTAAAATACTTCTTTTCCCAGAATCAAGGAGCCAATCCTCCGACCCCATGGCCATAGTGGAAGCTCCCCATAGGCTTTGGGTCAAACAGCTGGTGGAAAAGTTCAAACCCTAAACTTGAGGCACAATCCTAAGCTCCAAATCGGGCAGGCGCTTCTCCATCTCCTGTATTATATTTTTATCGCCAGTTCCTCGAGAACCGGGCGATTCCCCCATAACCACAATGGAGACATTGTTCCTTCTCGCAAAATCCACCAGCGTGTCCACCACGTGGTCAGAGCGAAGCACCGTCATCTCTGCACCTGCCTTCTTGGAAACCTGAAACAAGTAATCCAATGCTTCCCCTTCGTCAGGATTTCCTAGAAAGTTTTCTCCGTTTTTTGCCACATGCACCACATATAGCTTAGCGTTACCATAGCCTTTTACCAACTCTTCGCCCGTTTTAATCAACCGCTCGCAGGCTTTTTGCCGCGTCACACAGATCATGATATTACGTTCATTAACCATTTGACAACCCCTTTGCCCCTAAACAATAGCCTTGAAGTTTAAATTCTAAATCAAAAGCCCTCACCCATCACCTCTCTAACATCGGTAACCAAAACAAAAGCTAAAGGATCCACCTCGTTTACGATGGCCTTTAGCTGCACCACCTGCGCCCTATTGACGACGCACAGGATCACATTTTTTCTTTGCATGGTGTAGGCCCCTCTGCCTTCCAGAAAAGTCACACCTCTGTCCATATTTGTCATAATCCTATGGCTGATTTCATCGGCATGGTCGGAAATAACGATGAAGGCCTTGGCCGAGTTTAATCCCTCCAGCATCAGATCTATTACTCGCGCGCTCAAGTACAGAGATACCAGCGCATAAAGCGCCTGGCTTGGCCCAAACACGATGGCCGCCGTTATCACCACCAAAAAATCAACTACGAAAAGTATCCATCCCACTCCCAGCAGAGGAAAAAACTTGTGTACTATCTTGGCAAATAGATCAGTCCCACCCGTCGTGGCGTTACCCTGGAAGACAAGGCCCAAACCGATGCCCATCAACACCCCACCATAAATGGAAGCCAGTATGGAATCATCCGTAAGCGATGGCACCTTGACGAAATCAGTAAACACCGATAATAATACCGTAGCCAAAAACGTCTTGAACCCGAAGTCCTTACCCAGCTCTTTTATGGCTATTATAAACAGGGGAACGTTGAGAACCAGCATGGTAACGCCTACAGGTATCCTACAGAGGTAGTATACTACCGTGCCTATACCGCTCAATCCCCCTGGAGCAATTTTGTGCGGTATCAAAAAGAAATTAAACGCCAGAGCGGTTAGAAACGTTCCCACCACAATGAGTACATAATCCTTTATCGCTGAATACAGCTTCTTCATGCCGTACACCTTTTAATCCCTTCATCCGGAGCAGTAAAATATCATATAAGAACATCGATTACCTTTTATAAACAATAAGCCCTATCTTTAAAAACTAGATATCATCCCCCGACTTTTAAAGAAGGTCTATAAGGCCAAGGCTTATTTGCAGCGCCTCATTCACTTTTTCCATAACCTCAGGGGATAACATACATATCTTCTCTCTAAGCCTCTTCTTATCTATAGTCCTTATTTGTTCCAGCAATATAACTGAATCCTTGGGCAAGCCATACTCAGATGCACTAAGCTCCACATGGATGGGGAGCTTGGCCTTATTGATTTGGGATGTAATAGCCGCCACAATAACGGTGGGACTGTATTTGTTCCCTATATCATTTTGGACTATGAGCACCGGCCTCACTCCGCCCTGCTCCGATCCCACCACAGGGCTGAGGTCAGCGTAATAGATCTCTCCCCTTCTCACTATCATAACCAATCATTCACTCTCCGATAAAAGGGCCTCATAAGTCGCCAAAGCCTCATTGCTGGATTCAAATCCTACCTTGCACAATTCAGCATTTATTTTTGCCATCTCTTCGTAGCCCTTTTTCATCTTTTCCCTTATTTCCATCTTATGCCGCTCCCTGATATAAAGTTTCATGGCCTCTCGAATAAATTCACTCCTGTTTCTCTTCTCAATGGCAACAATCTCATCGACCTCCTTCAAGAGGCTATCAGGTAAGCTCACCAAAATTTTCTTCAATTCAGCCACAGTGGGCACCTCCTATAAATATGTACTCAAGATTCCCACCTTCATTGCTCCACAGCAAAACCGGAGCTTCCCCCTTGCACAAAAGTATCCATGTCCTCCAGCTTGAATCCAGTTATACCTAGCGTGGAAAAGTAGGAAGACATATGTTTAACCTCACGCTGATTGCTAACAGCATCGTAACTATATTTAATTATATACGATGTAAATATCGTAACTATATTTAGTATTATATACGATGTAACTATCTTTTACAATCACCTGTCCGCAAATTATACATCTCCTTAAGCGCCAGTGGCAAGGCCTCAAGTATATCACCAGCCACCATTCCTGCCTGGCCGTAAGCATCAGCTGCCAAATCGCCCGCATAGCCATGGACAAAGGCGCCCAATACCGCTGCTTCAAAGGGCCCATACCCTTGCGCAATAAATCCAGCAATAATGCCGGTTAACACATCGCCGCTCCCCGCCGTAGCCATGCCGGAATTTCCAGTGGTGTTGAAGTATAGCCTGCCATCCGGGTGGCACACCACCGTAGTAGCACCCTTTAGCAGTACCACAGCTCCTGTTTCCTGTGAAAACTTTTGTGCCGTCTCCACAGGAGAACCCACGATTTGAGCAACGCTCAATCCCGTCAATCTCGCCATCTCTCCAGGATGGGGTGTGAGCACTACAGGTCCTGTATGCTTGCTGAGCAAGCTAATATCCCGTGATATATGATTTAATCCATCCGCATCTAATACTATGGATATATCAATCCTGCCTAAAATATTCCTTAAAACTTCAAACACGGAGCTACTTTTCCCAAGCCCTGGCCCTATGGCCAAAACATCCGCATCCTTGACTAGATCTAAGACATCATCCAGAGCCTCCTCTTGCAGGCATCCCGTCCCATGGTCCCGTAGAGGCCTGGTCATAACCTCGGTCAGCTTATTCTCTAAAATCTCATTTAGGCTGGCCGGTATCCCAAGGGTTACCAGTCCGGCTCCGCTGCGCAGTGCCGCCATAGCGGCAAGGCTAGCAGCCCCCGTCATGCCGGTAGAACCCGCCACCACGGCCACCTTCCCAAAAGCCCCTTTGTGCCCCTCGACAGGCCGCTCTCGAAGCATGGCAGCCGCCTCACCCATGTCCAAGGTGAAAGCATGCACTCCCACAGCCTGGGCGCTATCGAGCGGCAAACTTATGGGCACAACGTGCAATTTCCCAGTATATTTTCGGCCGGGATATAGCAGGTGTCCCCTTTTGGGATACCCAAATGTCACCGTATGCGAAGCCTTTATGGCAATACCCATGACATGGCCGTCTTCACCGTTGATGCCGGACGGTATGTCTACGGCTACAACAGGCACAGGCATGTCATTGACCAGCTGAATGGCCTGTGCAAAGACCCCCTCTACCGGCCTGGAAAGCCCCGTACCAAATATGGCATCGACCACCAGAGTTGCACCCTTCAGGCTCTCCCCAAGGTTTGACACATCTCTCTCGTCCTGTACAAAGTAAAGGGGCACCTCCAGCTTTCTGGCGATATTTAGATTGGTCCTTGCATCTCCTGATATGGCCTCTTCCCGTGCCAGCAAAAAAACCTCCACCTTTATGCCCCTCAAAAATACATGGCGAGCGACGGCCAACCCGTCACCCCCGTTATTTCCCATGCCCGCCAGCACTACAACCTTGTCTCGTTCCGATAAGCGGTAAACCTTTTCTATCACTTCCACTACTTTAAGAGCGGCATTTTCCATGAGCACAATGCCAGGTATACCAAATTGTTCAATGGCCCGTTGATCTATTGTCCTCATCTCAGATGGGGTTACAACCAACACACGCCTCACCCTATCCTTCAATGATAGCCTGAGCAATCGCCAACTCCTTTATATGGGATATCGAAATCCACACCTTTTTGCCGCCTATATAGGATAATTGGTGTGCTGCCCTATCATAAAGGTTTACATAGGGCTTTCCATTGGACCAGCGAAGTATCTCTATGTTCTTCCATCCCACATTAAATCCAGTACCCATGGCCTTCATCACAGCCTCTTTAGCCGCAAAATTGCCAGCTATTGTCTGAGGATTATTCCCGCACTTCTCAAAGTGCTTTAACTCCTCTTCTGTAAAAACCCTTTGTAAAAAGCGAAGGTTACAGCATGCCTTTTTTACGCGCTCCACCTCGATTACATCAATACCAACCCCGACAATCATCTTTCTTCTTCCTTCCGAAAAATCACATAGCTTATAGAAAGCCTAATTCTCCCAAAACCTACAAACCCCGGGTAAAGCTACCAGCTTCATGCCCAAATAATATTTTAACATATCATTTAATGTGGTACAATTAAGCTTTTATATTCTCTTGTTTACTCGTGTCGGCATCCTTACGTGCGGCTTAACGAGTGGATACACCGACGTGAAAGGGTAATCAGGATATTTCCCAACCGAAAATCAGCCATACGACTATAATTGAGGCATTACTTATGGAACAGGACGAACAAAATGGATACATGGCAGAAAATACTTGGATCTGGATGAATACTTTGAGTGGCAAAAAGAAAGTTCGAAAGAAGAAAAGGAAAAGGGAGTATTTATAAATTAAACTGCTATTATCTGATTCTGGGTAGAGAAAATTTTACATAAAAATTAGACTTAATCCTATGGCTAAATGACAAAAAACCTGTACAGCCTGTATATAATATTGGTAAAATCTTATAAAACTTAATCCAAGGAGGTTGCTTATGTCAGGTTCAACCATAGGAAAGAACTTCACCGTCACCACCTGGGGCGAATCCCATGGTAAAGCTCTGGGCGTGGTCATTGATGGATGCCCGGCCGGCATCCCACTGTCCGAAGAGGACATCCAAAAGGATCTGGACAGGCGAAGGCCAGGAAGTTCCCCTTATTCCACTCCTCGACAGGAAAGAGATAGGGTATCCATAATGTCAGGAGTCTTTCAGGGGTTAACCACCGGCACCCCCATATCGCTTATAATTTTCAATGAAGACCAGCGTTCGCAAGACTATTCCCAGGTGGCTCACATATACCGCCCCGGGCATGCCGACTATACATATCATCAGAAATACGGCATATGGGATTACAGGGGCGGCGGTCGGGCATCTGGCAGGGAGACGGCCGCTCGCGTAGCTGCCGGAGCCATCGCCAAAAAGGTGCTATCGGAACTAAAGATAAAAATACAGGCCTATACCCTCTCCATAGGTCCGATAAAGATAGATCCGGAACGATTTGATGAAGAAGAGATATACCGTAATCCCATGGCCATGCCCGACAGTGAAGCAGCCAAAAAAGCTGAAGAGTACATTAACCTACTCAAGGAAAAAGGCGACTCGGCGGGTGGAGTGGTGGAATGCACAATACAGGGCCTACCCCCAGGGGTAGGGGAGCCGGTATTCGAAAAGCTGGACGCAGCTCTAGCCAGAGCTATAATGTCCATCGGCGCAGTAAAGGGCATAGAATTTGGCAGGGGATTTCAAGCCGCTTATCTTACCGGCTCGCAGAACAACGACCCCTTTAGCTATACGCCCGACAAAGGGCTCGTAAAGCTCTCCAACAACTCGGGCGGCATAACCGGCGGCATCAGTGAAGGATTCCCCATCGTGTTCCGTACAGCCTTTAAGCCCACGCCTTCCATCAGTATCCCACAAAAAACGGTGACCCACGATATGCAAAATACCCAGTTGATATTGACCGGCAGGCACGACCCGGTAATAGTTCCACGCGCTGTAGTTGTGGTAGAAGCCATGACAGCCATTACGCTAGTTGACCTGCTTTTCCAGCGCATATTATCCAGAATAGATTTTATAAAGAAGGCTCTGTCTTGAAAGGAGCTTAAAGGCTTACTACACAACTTGTGCTTGTTTTTTGGGCAAGCTTGATTGAATTTTGGCCAAAAAATTTTTTTATCACTATAAATTTACAAATTATTCCTACAGTTCTAATATTACATTTATTACTTCACAACTTTAATGGCCAACGTGGGTACAATTTTAGTAGGACAAATCAAAAAGGAGGTGGATATGATTGAAAAAAAGGTGGATTATAGCAATGGCCATAATGTTGGCGGTAGCCATTGGTGTCCCCATCGTTTGGGCACAAAGTGAAAACACGCAGCTGCCAACAAAAGCTCCTTCTAATTCTACAGAAAAACAGCTTACTGAGGCACAAAAGAAACAACTGGCAGACCTGTATTCAAAAATTGCTGAACTCAAAAAGCAGATTGTGGACAAATATTTAGAGTTTGGAATAATAGATAAAGATCGCGCTCAACTTATAAAGCAGAAAATAGATCAGATAGAGAAATTTCGAGCCGAAAAGGGGTACCTACCAGGATTTGGCGATAGCAAATCCCATGGCGGCTTTAAATCGAAAAAAAGTAAAGGGTTAGATAGAAAGTGCCCCTTTACCCAGTAAAATCCATCCCGGTCTACACGAACTGCTAATAAAAGCTTTAAAGGGGGTTTTATGCCCCCTCCTTTATTTGCTGTACGATTAGGTCTGCCAGCTCATCAGCAGCGTATGGCCTGCCTATATTACGCATCATCTGGATCATATACTCTTTTCTGCTTTCGTTGTGAAATAGATGATAGACCGCTTCGTCAGGCGGGAACGTCTCGCTGGTCTTAATGGCCAGTCCATTGTTAAGCAAAAATTCAGCGTTCCTATCCTCCTGCCCTGGAATAGGGTTTATAAGGATCATCGGTATACACTTGGCAAGGCTCTCAGAAACCGTAAGCCCACCAGGTTTGGTCAATATGCAATCAGAGGCGTCCATCATAAGATCCACATTGTCCACAAATCCAAAATTATAGATCTTTTTCCTAGTATCCATTAAATCGATCTTCTTCTTCAATGAAGCGTTGTTGCCGCACACCGAAATCATCTGAAAATCCATATCCATATTATCCAGCCTACGGATAACGTCACCCACATTCCCATAGCCCATGCTGCCACTCATGACCAATATGGTTGTTTTATTCTCGATACCCAACAGTTTCCTTGCCTCCACCCTGTCCACCTTATTGGCAAACTTTCTAAAGATGGGAATACCAATGGGCCAGACCTTTTCGAGGGGTATACCCTTTCTCTGGAGCTGCAGGTTGAGTAAGCTGCTTGCAGTCACGTAATAATCCAAATTGGTATCCTCCCAGAAGGGGTGAACAGTAAAATCGGTTATGATGCCCACGCTCTTGCATGACAGCCCCTTTTCCCTTAGATAGCTTATAACCTGTGCGGGGAAAATGTGGGTACAGACGATCACGTCAGGTTGATATTCGTTGAGAAATACCGTCAATTTTCTGGACAAAAGCGAGCCTATTATCTTGCCTATGTAGAGCTTTTCGTTGGATTTTTCTAGCTTTTCTCCCAGTCGATATAGTTTCCCATAGACAGCAGGAGTAAATTTTGTAGAAATGAGATAGGCCTTAGCAACCGATTCGCTCAATATGGGGTTTATATATTCGAATATATCCAGCAATACGCAATCAGCGCCTTTAGCCCTTAAACTCTCCATAGAAGCCATAGCTGTCTGATTATGGCCATGGCCGGCTGATACCGACAAAAACAGCGCTTTCACGGCTTTCACCTCTTTCATCAGCATTCATTCATCAAGCTAAACTTAGATTTTCAAATCAAAATTAATCCGGCAATAATCCCACATTCAAATTATATTCTATCATGTTTTGTCAAAGCTGTATCCCCTTACTTTTGTAAAATTTGCATCACTCTGGAACATCGCAATAACGTGGTAAGGCAAACCCTTTAAGCCGTTTTTACAAAACTTCCAAAAGTAAAGAAACCGCCTCCATTTAGCAGGCGGTCTCTTCTCTGGTGGAGCTAAGGGGATTCGAACCCCTGACCTCAACACTGCCAGTGTTGCGCTCTCCCAACTGAGCTATAGCCCCACGCTATATTTTTATATTTTTTTGTCCCCATTAGCGAATTATATTATAACCCAACCCAGATGTTTTGTAAAGTAGAAATTTTTACTTCCCTAGGCCGCTTAAAATCATTAATACAAGCGGCCTAGAAAAGCATTCCACAATTACTTGCAGCTCTTTATGCCCAAAGTGCGCTATAAAACAAAACCTCTAGACTATCCTATCATCCATCTTTTTAAAATACTCCGGCTATTATTAATATGCCCTCGCAAAATACACCATATGTTTAGCCGGGCGTCCGCAATAAACGCAGCTGTCATCTATATGCTCCTGTTCAAAAGGTATGCATCGGGTAGTAGCCCCGGTCTGGGCCTTTATGTTATCCTCGCACTCCCTCTCGCCGCACCACATGGCTTTGATAAAACCTTTCTTTTCATCCAAAATCTCTTTGAACTCGTCAAAATTATGTGCCACATGGGTAAAGTCTTCCCGCATCTTCAACGCTTTTTGGTATATGCCTTTATGGATATCGCTGAGCATGTCATTTATAACCTGCACCACGCCATCGATGGGTACAGGCACCTTCTCAAAGCTGTCACGCCGCACCAACACAACCTGGTTCTTCTCTATGTCCTTGGGCCCTATTTCGAGCCGTATAGGCACGCCCTTGAGTTCCCACTCGTTAAATTTCCATCCCGGCGTCTGAGTATCCCTGTCGTCGATTTCCACCCTAATGCCGGCATCGGCAATTGTCTTGTAAACTTCTCTAGCTTTATCAAGCACGCCTTCTTTATGCATGGCAATGGGTATAACTATTACCTGCACAGGGGCAACTTTGGGCGGCAGCACCAACCCGCGTTCATCCCCGTGCACCATTATTATGGCCCCGATAAGTCGGGTAGACACTCCCCAGGAAGTCTGCCATGCGTATTTGAGTTGGCCATCCTTATCCAGAAACTGAATATCGAACACCCTGGCAAAGTGCTGGCCCAAATTGTGCGACGTTCCCGCTTGAAGCGCCTTCCCGTCTTGCATCATGGCCTCCATAGTATAAGTGCGCAGGGCACCTGCAAACTTCTCCTTTTCGGACTTTCGGCCAACCACTACGGGGATGGCCAGCACGTTTTCGGCAAACTCTTTATATATTCCTAGCATCCTCAAAGTTTCCTCTTCGGCCTCTTCCTCGGTAGCATGTACCGTATGCCCCTCCTGCCACAGAAACTCCGATGTCCTCAAGAAAGGCCTGGTGGATTTTTCCCAACGCACCACATTGCACCACTGGTTCAATAGTATGGGCAGGTCCCTGTAAGACTGGATCCATTTAGAATACATGGCACATATTATAGTCTCGGACGTTGGCCTGACCACCAGGGGCTCGGTAAGCTCTTCGCTGCCTCCTCGGGTAACCCATGCCACCTCGGGAGCAAAACCTTCTACGTGTTCTGCCTCCTTACGCAAAAGGCTCTCGGGTATGAATAGGGGGAAATACGCATTCTTATGGCCGGTGGCCCTAAACCGCTCATCCAGCTCCTTTTGGATATTCTCCCATATAGCATATCCATACGGTTTGATTACCATACAGCCCTTTACCGGAGCATAGTCTACTAGGTCAGCCTTTAAGATCACATCGGTATACCATTGAGAAAAGTCCTCTTCCCTAGGAGTTATATGGGTAACAAACTCCCGCTGCTTTTTTTCCATAAACCAAGCTCCTTTCACAAAACACGCGATGTTTACAGCTATTCCCTCGGCTTCTTATTTAGGTATTTTAACATTAGCAGTATATATTTTCAACCATATTTGTTTTATTTTTTCCATTGCCTCGCTCTAATAGCTGCGGTCGGCAAGTCCATCTAATAGATTCTCCAATGCTGCCTTAGCTGGAATGGGCGTAAGGCCTTCAATAAATGCCCTGGCACGGTCCAAATAGCTCTTAGCCATATTTCTGCTATATTCAATGCCTCCGCTGGCATGGACCAGTTCAATTACCCGCTTTACGTCCTCAGCATCATAACTCTCCTTATCCAAAATCTTTATGACTTCCTCTCCATAAGATGAGTTGATAGCGTATATCAAAGGCAGAGTGTATACTCCCTGAATGAAATCGCTGCCCACTGGTTTGCCTGTCTTGGCAGCATCGCCCGTAAAATCCAACAGGTCATCGGTAATTTGAAAAGCCATGCCAAAATTAAACCCAAACTCCCTCAAGCACCGTAAAACCTTTGAAGAGCACTGGCTTTCATGGGCGCCGATATAACAGCTCAGCGCAAACAGCAATGCCGTCTTGCGCCCTATCCTTTTGAGGTACTGCCTAACGGTAACACCTTTATCATATCTCGATTGGTACTGCGCAATCTCACCTTCACATATGGCTTTAACCACTTTGGACAAGGACCGCATATTCTCAACCGTTGTGCTATGGGCAAGCAACAAAAAGGTTTTGGCAAACAAAAAGTCTCCAGTAAAGACAGCTATATCCTTCCCCCACCGCGACTGAACGGTGGGCCTACCCCTCCGCATCTTTGAGTCGTCGATTATGTCATCATGAACCAAAGTAGCCATGTGTAATATCTCAACGGCTGCCGCTAAAGGTATGAGCTTTTTATCGTCATACTTCCCGAATTTACCAGAGAGCAACACCAAGGCAGGCCGAATCCTCTTGCCGCCGGCCTCCAGCAACTCCCTCAAAGCTACTTCCAAAACCTTTTGTTTGGACAAAAGAAAGGCTTTGATTTGTTCATCGACCTTTTTTAGATCATCCCCGATTATATCGATATAGTTCACGACTAACCTCTTTCGTTGACCGTTCATCAACAGCCGTTTAACCCCTTTCCCACCTAAACCACTTTTGCTGTTCCAGGTATTTAATAATGTATCCAGATGCCAATCCCACAAAAAAACCGGTACCCACAGCGGCAATTGTCAGCACGGGCAAATAGGTAAACAATATGCCTATCGTTCCAAACACCCATGATGCCACCAGCAGTTGCCCTATATTATGAAATATAGCACCTGCTGTACTAATGCCCATCATGCTGAAATAGGCCCTCCACTTAAAATACAACCAACCCATCACCAAACAGCTTAAAATTCCACCTGCAAGGCTGTAAAGCATGGCCGTAACGCTGCCTGAAAGGAGCGAACCCAGCACCGAGCGAACTATGACTACTATTAGCGCCTCCTTAAAGCCGAAGAATGCCAAAGTAACCAGAGTCATAATGTTAGCCAATCCCAGCTTTATTCCCGGGGCCACAACGGGTATAAGGCCCTCTATAAGATGCAAGACCAAAGCCTGAGAAGTGATAAGCGCCAACATGACCATCTTCCTGACTTTATTCATAATTTTCTCCTCAAAATGCGATATCATCTACATCGTTGGTATCCTCATAGCTGCCCTTTATCTTCACCACCACCCTGTGGGGCAGGCATACTATGGCTTGACCGACGTGGCGAATGGCCCCTGACTTCACGCAAACCTGATCAGGGCAGTTGGCTTCCTTTATCTTTACCTCCTCATACGTTACCAATACAACATTATATCTACCGTTCCCAGCATCCACGCGAAACTCCACGGGAGCCATACCCTCATATATATGGCAGGAGTACACCTCTTTGCCATCCAACTCAACTACTACGCTCTTACCGGTCCCATGGGCTCCCATGGCATACATGCCCATCAAGCCCACCGCAACCAATACTGCTGCCAACAAGTATACCAACAAGTCCCCTATTTTGACCTTAAATCTCATGGCTGAAGCTCATACTCCTTATCGGTCACAATTAGCTTTTCCTTTAGCCCTTTTGAAGCATATATCTTCTTATCCAGCGTGATGGCTAAAGCATCTATGCCCTCAAGTCCCTCAACGATTTCTAACCCTTTTTCAGCCCCCATTATAAATACAGTTGTAGACAGGGCATCGGCATCAATGGAGTATGGAGCCACTACAGTTGTGGCCATAAGCCCGCTGTTTGCAGGATAGCCAGTGGAAGGATCAAATATATGATGGTATCTCTTCCCCGTCCTCTTGTAGACGTCTACTATATAGCGTTCATAATCCCCCGAGCTTACCACGCTACCATCCATTATCTCTATGATAGCGATGTGGCGCTGGACCCCATCAGCTCTAGGGTCCTGTATTCCTATCCTCCAGGGCTTGCCATTGGGCTTACCGCCCATGGCGACCACATTTCCACCCATGTTTATGAGGGCGTGAACTACGCCTTCCTCTTTCAAAATCCTTGCCACTTCATCGGCTGCATATCCCTTGGCAATGGCCCCTAAATCGATGCCCATGCCAGGCTCTTTAAGGTAAACGGTCTTTCCCTTTTCATCCAGTACAACGTTGCGATAGTCCACAAGCTTTAGCTTATCCTGTATCTCGGCATCGGTAGGCATTCGAGGATGTTCAGATGTGATCCCCCATAGCTTTACGATGGGATATATGGTTATGTCAAAGACTCCATTGGACATTTCCGCGTACTTCAACGCCTTTTTTATGACTTCAAAGGTATCATCGTGTACTTTCACGGGCTGCTTACCGGCGCTGCTGTTTATACGGCTCACATCGCTGTCCTGTATGGTAACGCTCATGCGGCTCTCTATCTCTTCAATTCGCTTTATGGCCTTATCCAGGATATCAGGCCCGTTTTTTCCTGCATATATGCGTATATTGACCCACGTGTTGAGAGCAAATATGTCCTCGCTGTATTCCCGAACTCCTGTTGCCCTTGCACAACCTTGCAAAACGGCTGCTAATAAAAAAATGGCTATGCTCAAAGCACAAATTCGTTGGTACCTCTTCAAATACAAACCCCCGTCTCAGTCAACTTTTTTAATCCACTTTTTTGACATAAAATATAATACCATTTGCTATTTCCCATGACAAGCTTTTCAAAAATATAATTGCTATTAAATAAAAGACCTGTCGTACGACAGGTCTTTTAACTGAACTTTACTTGCTCTGTGCTTCCTTCAAAGCCTCCTTGGCTAATGCCTTAAATTTTTCCGTTGCTCCAGTGGCACCGGTGTAAGTGTCAACAGCATCAGGATCCTGCTTCTCAACAAGGCCTTTTTCCAAAGTATCATATGCATCCACTATGTCTACATTCTTCTGCTGCTTGAATCTCTCAATATATTCCGTATCTTCACTCTTCTTCTTGCCTTCCTGGTTTACCTCATCAAAGTTGACTTCGGTAATTTTGCCACCTTCAACCTTTATCTCGATCTGTGCTTTCCAACCGTGATCATCAAACTCTGGCTCCTCAGCCGTATATGTCCCATCTTTATAAGTGACATTTCCAGCTCCCTTGTCTTTGGAACCATCAGAGGCACCACCACAAGCCGTTAATAACGCGAGAGTCAACAGCACTATCAATCCCAAGCTAAATAGTTTTTTCATTATATATACTCCTCCTTTCTGTTTGTCGTTAAGTTTTAAGCATTTTCTATTGTAGCGCAAAATACAAATATATTCAATATTCCATACTTCTTTCTTTCCACTTTTTTGAATGATAAAGGTTATAAAAGCGCCGATTTGCTCACTCCAAGATAATACTTACCCATTTTTCTTTGATTTCAAACGCTTTTTTAATTTTATTCTTGCAAGGGTATGCTGTGCATGTGTTCGTTAACATTATGTCTTTTATTTGATAAATTTATATCTTTTAAATATTGAAAGGGTGTGTTAAAATTTAATAAACGTTAATTTTATGACATCTTCCTGCGCGCATAACCAAATTGGCATAATATGTAAGGGAGGGAAGCGCGATGCCTGTAAAACATGTGGTCATACTGGGCGCAGGCTACGGTGGATTGGAAGCGGCCAAAACTTTGCATAAACTATTAAAAAAGCAAGGGGATGTAGAGATCACCCTCATAGATCAAAATCCCTACCACACGCTGCTCACCGAACTCCATCAGGTAGCCGGCCACAGGATTGAACCCAAAGGCGTTAAAGTCTCAATTGAGCACATTTTGCAATATACCAAAGTGAAATTTATTCACGATAAGATACAAAAAGCAGATCTAAAAAACAAAAAGCTGTTTTCGGCAACCCAAGAGTACAGCTTTGACTACTTGATTCTGGCTGCCGGCAGCCAACCCGCATATTTTGATATTCCAGGCATGAAAGAACATGCCTTCACATTATGGTCATTAGAAGACGCCCAGAAACTACACGACCACATTGTACACATGTTCCAGCTGGCCTCAAAGGAACAAGATCCTGACAGCCGTAAGGAAATGCTTACGTTTGTGGTTGGTGGAGGCGGGTTCACCGGAGTGGAAATGATGGGCGAACTTATGGAATGGACAAATACTTTATGCCGTGAATACGGCATAGCCAAAGACGAAGTTCGACTGGCAGTAGTGGAAGCACTGCCCACCATTTGCTCCATATTGGACCAAAAGCTATCCAATAAGATAGTGCAATTCTTTGAAAAGCACGGCGTAGAAGTTTACACCAACACGCCCATAACCGAAGTGCAACCCGATAGAGTCTGCCTGAAAGATGAAAACACCATACCCACCAGAACCCTCATATGGACCGGAGGCGTTGAAGCAAACGAGTTTGCAAAAGAGTTGGGGCTGACGCTGGGCAAGCGTAACCGAATAGTGGTAAATGAATACCTGCAAACCGTTGAGTATCCATATGTTTACGCGATTGGCGACATAATGGAGTTTAAAGAGAACGGCAGTGTGCTACCGGCCCTGGTTGAAGCAGCGCTACAATCAGGCAAATGCGCAGCCCAAAATATTGCAGCAGAGATTTTGGGCGCTCAAAAACAAAGGTTTAAACCCGAACTTCACGGCGTAATGGTGTCGGTAGGTTCCTTCTTCGCCGTGGCGCAGATCAAAGGGCTGCCTCTGCTGGTCGGTATATGGGCTACCATCATGAAGCATTTGGTAAACATGCACTATCTATTTGGAATAGGTGGCCTGGAACTCATTTGGGACTACATCTATGACCAGTTCCTATACAAGGTCAGGAGATATAACTTCTTCATAGAGACTGCCATCGGCCACATAAGGCGAAGAAACTTTACCTTCTGGCTTGTACCCATTAGAATTTGGCTGGGCATCATGTGGTTGGCTTCGGGCATTCAAAAGATACAGGCCGGTTGGTGGGGTGATTGGGCGATGCTAGGACCAGGAGGCGTAGCCGACGCTACTTCATCGGCATCGGTTATCAGCCTGATTAGTGACCACACCCCCGGTTGGTATGCCTGGATAGTAGAAAACTTCATATATCCCAACGCGTTGCTGTTCCAGAAGCTCATAGTGATCACCGAGATTGGGCTAGGAATAGCTTTCATATTTGGAATATTCACCTTTATTGCCGGCCTGGTATCCATTGCCATGAACATCAATTTCATGCTATCGACAGGCCTTCCCTCCACCAATACCGGGCTACCAGACCTGTGGTACATCATGGCATCCATAGCCATGCTGGCTGGTGCCGGAAGGTCGCTGGGCATAGATTATTATCTGATTCCTTACCTGAGGAATCAGATAAGATACTTCCAGAAAAACAGAAGTTTCCACTTATTTAAAGGATGGCAATGGTAATACACACGTTGTGATACATCTGTAGCGAATATAGAAAATGGAAGCCCTGTCAAATTTGAGGTGAATCAACACAACAAGCAGTCAATAAGGTAAGGGGATTCCTCCAATTCCACGAATACAGAGAGACAAATAAAGGAGGTCAATAGGCGTGGTTGCCTTGACCTCCTTTATTATGTCGTATTTTTATCTGATACCGCCCTCATCCTACCCTTATACGCTGCAGTTGGATGATCACACCCATGACCTTTGGGCGTTTTTATCACACGGGAGGCATTCAGTATGGAAAGAATGGCCACCCCTACATCGGCAAAGACCGCTCCCCACATACTGGTTGTGCCAGCTACTCCCAGCAAAAGCACCACACCTTTAACTGCTAGGGCCATGATGATATTTTGCCATACGATGCGCTTTGTGCGGTTGGCTATCATTATGGCTGTTATCAATTTGGAGGGTTCATCGGTCATGAGCACCACATCTGCCGCTTCGATGGCGGCATCAGAGCCCAATCCCCCCATGGCCACTCCTACATCGGCCCTGGCCAGCACAGGTGCATCGTTTATCCCGTCTCCTACAAATACTATCTTGCCTTTCCTGGTGGCTTTGGTCCTTTCTGTCTCCTCCAGCTTCTCCACCTTTTGATGCGGAAGAAGCTCAGCATACACCTCATCCAACCCTAAATTTTGCCCTACCTTAAGTCCCGTATGATGGTTGTCGCCTGTAAACATGACAGTTCGCTTGACGCCCATCCTCTTTAAACCATCGATGGCCTGTTTAGCGTCTTCTTTTAGCTCATCCTCTATTACAATATATCCTGCGTATTGCCCATCTACGGAGAGGTGCACAGCAGTATGAGCAGGTTCAACCTCAGGACATGCAACGCCGTACTTCCTAAGCAGGCCTGCAGTGCCCACCAGTACCTCCTTGCCGTCTATCTTGGCCTTGATACCGTGTCCAGGGATTTCAACATATTCGTCAATCTGCTGTCCATCCAAAGGCTTGCCATAAGCCTCCATTATGGAAAGGGCAATGGGATGGTTGGAATAGCTTTCGGCCCGGGCAGCATAGTAAAGCAATTCATCCTTCGAGATATCGGCGGCCATAACGACTTGGGTAACCTTAAATACCCCTTTGGTCAGCGTTCCCGTCTTATCAAACACCACGGTATCAACATTTCCCAGAGCTTCGAGGTACTGCCCTCCCTTGATCAGTATGCCACTGCGGGAAGCACCGCCCAATCCGCCAAAAAATCCAACAGGGATGGATATCACAAGAGCACAGGGACACGATACCACCAGAAATACCAAAGCCCTGTAGACCCACTCCTGAAAAGGCTGATTCCATAAAAGCGGGGGCACGATAGCTATCAAGGCAGCAGCTGAAACCACCGCTGGCGTATAATACCTGGCAAATCTGGTTATGAATCTTTCAATAGGTGCCTTCTTACTTCTGGCATTCTCCACCAAATCGAGTATCCGTGAGGTGGTGGAGTTCTTAAAATCGCTAGTCACTTCAACGTATATAACCCCATTTTGGTTTACAAACCCAGATAACACTTTAGTGCCCGGTATCACATTCCGGGGCATGGACTCTCCGGTTAAAGCTGAGGTATCTACCGTTGATTGACCTTTTATCACAACCCCGTCAAGCGGTATGCGCTCGCCAGGTTTCACTACTATAACATCACCCACCGCCACCTCGTCAGGATGTACTCTCTGAATATCATCCCCAACCACTTTATTGGCATAATCCGGCCTTATATCCATGAGTTCAGCAATCGACCGCCTAGACCTTCTTAAAGCGCTGTCCTGCAGCCATTCTCCTATTTGATAAAACAGCATCACCGCGGCCGCCTCGGGAATCTCCCCAATGGCAAAAGCACCTATGGTGGCTACAGTCATCAAAAAGTTCTCATCAAATACTTGGCCTTTGATGATATTTTTGATGGCGTGCAGTACCACTTCCCTTCCCGCGAGAACATAGCTTATCAAATACAGGGCCGTCTTTACCCATTTCGAAACGGGAAACAAGACTGCAACTGTAAAGATGATAATTCCTGCTATAAGGTCTACATTTTCCATTATTTCTTCCTTCAAATTAGTTCTAGGCAACCGTTGCGCTTGTAATTCCGCAGCATGGCTGCAATGGCAGCATCCGCATCCCCCTGTTTCTCCGCCATGAATATGATTGTATGCCTTGAATCTCACACCAAACCTCCTCACCCATTAAAATAAACCATTTTCATTTCTCCATTATGTGTTTTAAACCCACCTCAAATATCTGCTGTATGTGTTCATCATCTAGCGAATAATATACATTTCTTCCTTCCCTTCTATATTTTATAAGCCTGCTCTGCCTCAACACTTTGAGCTGGTGGGAAACTGCAGACTGGTTCATCCCGAGAAATTCACATAAATCGCATACGCACATCTCTGCCATCGACAGGGCATGTAGTATTCGCAGGCGCGCAGCGTCGCCAAACACCTTGAAAAATTCGGCCAGCTCATTGACCACATCATCGCTCAAGGCGTTCTCATTGATACTATCCAGTATTTCCCGATGGACTACAAAGTCCATGCATACATCCAGCTTTTCCTCGCTATTCAAAGCCAACATCCCCTTCAATAAACTATCAACATATGAACATATATTCATATTTTGATCATATTTTAACTCATGCCATGTCTGGCGTCAATACCCTAATTTCACAGAAATGCACGCCCATTACCCAACACACGTCAGTCATACAAGGACCTCCTAACATTTGATGGTCATCCCCATTGCTCTTGCTTATAGCCCTGTGCACAGTTACGGTATAAGGCTATATATAGCTCTATATATTATATACCACCCCCAATGCGTCAGTTAACATGATCATCAATCTAAATAAGCTGGCTCCATTTACTGTCTTTGATGTCCTTCAGTATACAACTGCGAAAATTGTAAGAAACCAGGTCTTTTAAAATGACCCTGTCCAGCAGATGTCTTAAACCCCATTATAAAAAACCTCTCCAGCACTACGCATTGCTGGAGAGGTTCAAAACTTGTCAATCTCCTACCAGTTCTCCCCGGATCAAAGCCTCTAGCGTATCCAGCATTTTGTTCACCCGCCTTCTGGCCACTACAAATTCAGCATTTCCCTTGCAAAATACAGCATAAAAATCATCATCATATGGTACGTAGCTGACAAACACCTCCCTTGTTGAACCCTTATTTAAGAAGAAGGTGGTTTTCACTTCCGCGTTTTCCTCTTCTATTTTCTTATCTATTTCAGCATCCACTGTTATGCCGATTAAGATCTGGTAAAAGTCTTTAAAGGCCTCTTCGTCTACTTCCTTGCCATCCACCCTGTACGTGGTAATTACCTCGTCTTCCTCCCCTTCCTTCTCAGCTTTTTTAGTTTGCCTGGTGAGGGTAAGAACATTGGTTTTGCCGCGCCCTTCTATTATGATCTTGTCCACGTCATCAATATTGACTATAAACGCAAATTTGTCCACGATGTCAAATGGCTTGGTATCCAGGAACTCAGTCTTGCTCTTGTCCATAGTATAGACTGAGTTACTGTCAGCCGTCTTAAAGTATATGCTTTTACCATCGTCGGTATCCTTGCCAAAGTACAGATGCAGGGTATTTTCTTTATCTTTAACGATGAGTTCGGCCACTGGATCATCCAAACCATACTTTGAAAGGTCTTGGGGGTTATCCTCTATAAATTCCTTAATGGCGTTGTTGGTGAGCGAAGATATGCCATCCAAAACCGTTTGAAACTTATCACTTGCTACTCCCCTAGGCTCCTTGTAAGGCTGGACCATCTTCCACACGCTCAAACTAAACTGAGGTTCTTCCTCCGACTGTTCATCGTTCCGTTCTATTTCAATGGTAGGTTTCCCTTTTTTAGTTATTTTAAGGTAGGTTAGCTCCTGGGTTTTAATCTCGATCAGGTCCCTTTCGCGCACATCTGAAAGCTTGTAGCTGAAATGTTCGCCATGATTCATCCATACCGAATAAACCTTAGGGTCTCCTTCAGCCATTAAATAGTAGGTATTGCCTGCCGGCGTCTTGTTGCCAAGATACAATACCTTTTGGGTGCCATCCTTTAAAAAGGCTTTGGCAACAACAGCCGGCTTGTCCAGCCCATACACCGATAAGTCCTCTGGATCTTCATCTATTATCCTCTCAGCATACAGGCTGGCAAAGCTGTAAGCTATATCATCGACACTGGTCTGATCCAACACCACAGGATAGGGATAATCAACAGTCCATTTATCGTCCTTCTTTTCAAATGTTAAAGTAGTCCCATCCCGTGATTCCAGCACCATTTTGACGATATCGTCTTTAGGAACTTTGCATATCTCTATAGTTTCATTAGTCTCAACCTGCTCTTTGGGCCTGTTGCTCACGTAAAAGTAAGCACCAACCAGCACTGCCAGCACGACCACAAGAGCAAATATATTCCGCTGTTTCTTCTTCATAGATGCCTCCTCCTCAACCACACTGTAAGCCCAGAAGCAAGAACGATAAGAGGAATCAATATGACCACTACACCAGAGAATATGAGTTGCTGAGAAGCTGATATTCTAAGGTATGAGGTTAACAAGCTCTTGGGGCGTATCGAGATGCCCTCCTCCCTATCTCGCAGCCAGTTAATGCTGTTGAGCACGAAATTGGCGTTGCCCGGCACCTGCGAAATCAAGCTGCTATTCAGTATATTGGTATTAGCCACCACTATCAGCCTGGTCTCCTTGGTCTCGTTATCCTCGTATATCTTATCGGTAATAGCAACTGCAATGTTAAACGGCCCTTCTAAATCATCTTCTTCTTTTTCTATAGTAGTAGACTCCAGGTTGGTCTTAGCCCATGCTTTATCGGAGGTGACCAGCAATGGCTCTATGGTCAACGTCCGCCTCTTTATATCCAATTCCTTTATGCTCTGCGACCGAGGGGCAAACACGTACATCTGTGCCGATTTAAGCGGGTTCAAAATGCTGTGGCTCTCCATCTTAGGTATTAAATAAAGGGGATTCCCAGGAAAGTACATATTGGGATCTCCTTCTACCACCACAGCTCTTTCCAGGGCCACACCATAACTTTTAAGTAGCGCCTCAAAATTAGGCAGCTCCCTATTCAAATTCTGTATAAAGAAAATGGCTCTGCCCTGATTTTCTAAATATTTCCTAATCTTTTCTGCTTCCTCCTTTGTAATATCCCTCTTCGGGGAAAGCACCACCAGAGCATGTGCCTCCTCGGGCACCGATTCTTGGGTGATGAGATTTAAATCCTCTATAGTGTAGTTCTCCAATTCAAGCTGCTTTCTTAAGTCATAAGGAATTGAACCCTCATCATGCCCTATCAGTCTATATATCACCGGAAGCTTCTCAGCCGTCACATACAATATAGCACTTGTAAGTTGCTGCTCCACAGCCAGAGATTGAGCATAAAACTCACCCGAATACTGATTATAGCCGTAATTTATCAAGTCATAGCGATTAATTACCTTGTACTTGTCTCCGCTCTCTACAATCAAGCTTCCCGTGCTCAGCGATGTATCGTCTTTTTGGTATTTTGTAAGCAACTGCGGATATCGTTCGGGATCAATGGTAGTATAGCTAATCCTTTTGGAGCGCCTTTGATAGCGCTCTATGATTTCCAACACTATCTTGTTTTCATTACCGGTTTCATAGAGCCCGATGATCTTGACATCCTGCTTGAGGTTATCCAGCACGTTGTTGGTCTGCTCTGACAGCGAGTACCTCTGGTTTTGCGTCAAATCGAGTTCCCAAGGGATTTGATCCACTATCAAGTTGATGATTATAGCAATAGCAATAACTACAGCCACCATCAAAGTGGCATATCCGCCATACTTGAACTTCTTGCTTTTAAAGGATTGCTTTATAGATTTAAAATATTTAAAATTCAGTTGACCAAACTTCTTCATTTCGTCTCCCCCTTCTGGTTAGCTCCACCTTCTCTTTTCAATTACCCGTACAGTCAAAAACAGGAATACTGCTGAAAAGGTTATATAATAAACGATAGGACTTAAGCTTAAAATGCCCATCATGAAGGTCTCATATCTGCTAAGCAAAGAGAACCATTCGAGGGTTCTTACGATAAACCCGTCAAAAAAGTATTTGTTAGCAAAATATATGCCGGCAACAATGCCAAAGCCAATAACCGCGATTACCGCGCTTACAAATATGTTTCTGGTAGTAAAATACACCAACGCAGCCACTCCTACAACCAACGCACATGCAAATACAATGCCCGAGACCCTATCGGTGGGAATCCCTCCTATAATCCAATCCAAAATCCATATAAAAAGCAGCGCGCCGAAGGTCACAACTGCCGCAATCACCTGATTGTCAGTTAAAGAAGAGATGAACAATCCTATGGAGATGAAAGCAGCGCCCAACAAGAAAAAGCCAATATACCCGCCAACTATTTCCCACACGGCAATGGTTCCAAAAAAGCTTAGAATAATAGGATATAAACACGTAATCAACAGAGTAAGCAAAAATACCATTACAGCCGCAAAATATTTACCCAGTACTATCCCCGTAACGCTCAATGGGCTGGTAAGCAGCAGCTGATCAGTTTTCTGCCTGCTCTCCTCCGACATCAACCTCATGGTCAGAATAGGCACCACTATCAAAAACACAAAAGTTATGCTGCTCAACACGCTTAGATAATTGGGGCTAGCGGTGAGCAGATTGGATAAGGCAAAGAATATACCCGATATCAGCAAAAAAAAGCCCATGAAAATATACCCTGTTGGCGAAGCAAAGTATGCTTTCAGTTCCCTTTTAAATACAGCCAGCATCAGGAAACCTCCCTTTCTTCAGTTGTTACTTGCAAGAATATCTCCTCGAGAGTCAAATCGACCGATCTCATGTAAAGGATCGGATATTCCGCTCGACTTAAAGCATAAAACAACGGCCTGCGTACATCTATATCCTTTTCAGCCTCCACTAATATATCCACCGTGCCGGGCTCCTTAACTCCCTGTGCCTCAGCGTTTTTGACTCCCTCAATCTCCCTTATAAGCTTTAGCACCTGCTTTTCTGGGCCGGCCACCCGCAATGAAAGCCTGCCCGTCCCGCTCAAACGCTTAGACAGGTTTTCCGGCGTATCGCTTGCAACTATCCTGCCTTTGTTTATTATTATTACTCGCCCGCAAATGGCACTGACTTCCGGGAGGATATGTGAACTCAATATGATGGTGTGCTCCTTGCCCAGCTCCTTGATTAGGCTCCGAATCTCTATGATCTGTTTGGGGTCAAGGCCTACTGTCGGCTCGTCCAATATGAGGACGGGTGGCGTGCCGATCAAAGCCTGTGCCAGCCCTACTCTCTGCTTGTATCCTTTGGAAAGGTTCTTTATAAGCCTATTGCGTACGTGACCTATCTTGACCAGGTCCATGATCTTTTCCATGCTCTTCTTCTTGGTTGCCCTATCTATCTTCTTGATATCGCTCACAAAATCGAGATATTCCTGCACCGTCATGTCCATATACAGCGGCGGGAATTCTGGCATATACCCTATCCTCTTTTTGACTTCTTCAGGTTCCTCCAGAATATCAAAGCCATCCACCTTCACAGTGCCTTCGGTTGCTGAAATGTAACCGGTTATGATGTTCATCGTAGTGGTCTTGCCAGCACCGTTTGGTCCCAAAAAACCCAGTATCTCACCTTTTTCAACGGTAAAATTGACATGGTCTACCGCTACGTGCTGACCATACCGTTTGGTCACATCTATAACTTGAATCAATTATATCCCCCCTGTTTGCAGTTTAGATGATTATACCTTGATTATTAACATTATATCAAAAGTTTATGATCTATGTATGAACAAATTGTGAATTTTGACTCCTATTGAACGTTTTGGATCATATCGACAATTTTTACACACGTATCGGCAATCACAATTACCCCTGCAACTATAGCAGGCCACATCTCTTTTATAGAGAAGCCTTTCGCCTCGCCAAGCATTAAACTGCGAACCCTCTCCTTGCCATGGGTGATGCGATGCAATGAGCTTACGCAGGCAGCAAAAAGGCCCACGCATAAAAAGGCTATTATGCCCAACACCGCCATGGTGGTAACCAAAAGCTCAGGCGGCATTTGCTCTATATTTTGTTGTATGGCCACTTCATCTCCCAAGGAGCCTTGCACAATTTCCTGTAAAAATAAAAACGATATGGACAGGAAATTCTGAATGAAGTGATACAGCATCCCGGAAAATATGGAATCGGTACGCACGACCACATAACCGATCATAATCCCCAAAAATATGATGGCAGGAAGGTTAACTAGGTTCAGATGAAGCAACCCGAATAGAACGCCGCTTACAACCACAGCCGTCAATGTCCCAAATCGTTCGTATCCTCTCAAGATCACGCCTCTAAACAAAAATTCCTCAACCACTGCTGGAATTACAGCCATAGCGAGTATGGCTAGTATGTACTGCTTGCCCGTTTTAATTGAAGGGAAAAGCGGTTGAACAGGCGTGCCAATGCGGCTGAGTATGGAATACCATACCAAATTGATAAAAGCCACAATAGCATACCCGAACACCGCCATGCCCAGAACCAACAGCAACTCCACGACCTTAGTCCGATTTATCCTGACCACATGTTTTATATCCATACCAGAGGCCAGGAGATATATCAAAGGCGGAATGCCTATCACCACCACTTCCATGACAAGAGTAGCAATAAGCCATGCCTCTGTATTCGTCGCATTCACTATATCCATGCCCTTTAGCATGAAAAGGCCAAACACGATGGTAGATACTGCAAGCATCAACACCAATACAATAAGGTAGAGAGAATTGCTACCCAGGACAGTGGGCCATTTCTGCTGACCATCATCATACAAATTATTCATAAATTACCCCCTTCCCGCATAAATAATCATCTATATCTCGGGCTTTGAATGTAACACCATGGTAACAGTTTGCCTTTTACCCCCTCTTATGAATTCTATGCTGACTTTATCGCCCACTTTATACGAATAAATTGCGCTCCTTAAGTCAAGCATCTTGGTAACCTTTTTGTTCCCCACACGGATTATGATATCATCAACCCTAACCCCTGCCTTGTAAGCCGGTCCTCGTTCATCGATATCCATTACATATACTCCTTCTTGTATGTTGTTATCTTGCTTTAAGTAACGAGCTATCTCCCTGTCAAAACCCACTATTCCAATATAGGGAGTGACAAAGGAACCTTCATTCACGAAATGCTCGATAACCGGCTTGGCAACGTTAATGGGAATGGCAAATCCTATTCCCTCAGCGCTGGTTACCTTAATGGTATTTATCCCCACCACTTCCCCTTTCATGTTGACCAGCGGCCCACCGCTGTTACCGGGATTGATAGAGGCATCGGTTTGGATAAGGTCTTCCATGAAATTCTGTCCCCGCTCAGTTGGAACCTGTACCGTACGGTTGAGGGCGCTGATGATTCCAGCCGTCACAGTATGCTGGAATTGCAGTCCCAAAGGAGTACCAATAGCAATGGCGGTTTCCCCCACTTCCAGTTGATCGCTATCCCCTAGAGTAGCGGCTGGTAAATTTTCAGCCTCCACCTTTACAATAGCCAGGTCCAAAGTAGGATCAGACCACAAGGTACGCCCTTCCAGCTCATCGCCGTTCTGAAGTATGACCGTTATACGGGTGGGGTTATTCCCCGCCACATGGTCATTGGTAAGGACATAACCTGTGGGATGCACGATGACGCCTGCCCCCACTCCTTCTATCACCTCGGCACCATCCAACAGCGTGGTCCTGGAAGTATGAACAGTAGAAATACCCACCACCGACGGAATCACCTTCTTCACAACCTGGGGTATAGAGGCTGTATCGGCAGCCCCTTTCTGCTGAGAGAAATCTGTTGTCAGCTGCTGCTGTGTAATTTTCTGCTGTGAAAATTCCTTTTGTCGCTCTTCATAGTCATACTTCTCTTCGGGGGAAGCATACCAATCCCAGGTACAAGCACTGATCAACCACAAAATCCCCGATAGTGCAGCAATTAAAGCAGCAATCCTTATTCCCTTCATCAGCTTTTCCTCCTCATCCTACCTTGTAAATCACCCCCATTCCCCTCTCCTTCACAAATCACTCTATATGGTAAAAGCTACTTATACCATTGCGATAGGTCAAATCTATCACCACATCTTTGCCTGGCCTAATGCCGTTTGAAAGGAGTATACTGGTCACCGCCTCATAGGCCAACGCAGGCAAATTATTCTCTTGGCTCAAGTGTGCCAGAAGCACATACATGGTTTTATCCTTAAGCATTTCCACTAAAGCCATGCCAGCCTGCTCGTTGGACAGATGACCATATTTCCCCATGATGCGCTTTTTAAGAGGCCATGGATAAGGTCCCGTCTGCAGCATATGTACATCATGATTAGCTTCCAGCAAAATCAAATTCGAACCCTGTACCATCTTGATTATGCTAGTGTTAGTATGCCCTAAATCAGTGACAATACTAATCTTTTTATTGCCGTTACAAAAGCAAAAGCCCACCGGCTCAGCCGCATCATGGGGTACGGCATAGGATTGAACATTTATATCATTTATATAAAAATCCATACCGGTAGAGAACACCCGAATGTTACGGGAAATAATGTCCCCCACCTTTTGCTGCATGGCTTTCCAAGTCTTCTGGTTGGCATATACGGGTATGTCAAACTTCCTTGACAGCACACCAACACTCCTTATATGGTCAACATGTTCGTGAGATACAAGAATGGCATCCAGATCATATGGCGATACACCAATGCTTTTAAGGGCGTTAAGGGTGTCCTTCAGAGTTAAACCTGCATCTACCAATATGTGGGTGCAGTTGGTACCTATATAGGTGGCATTGCCATCACTACCGCTTGAAAGCGAACATACTTTAAACCCCATCTTTGCCCATCTCTCCCTCTTTTGTTCAATCAAGCCTTCACCCTTTATAACACATAGGCGGTTCTACTCTTTTATAGCCATCAATGCCATCCTAAACAGCTCCCAGCACGCCGTCCCAAAACGACATCAGTAAGTCCGTTAACTACTGCTTATTATAATACATAATGGTGGTACATTGCTATGGATTTTCTCAAAAACCTCTTCGGTCTCTGCAAGATGGCCACCATCATAAACCAAACTGGATTACAGCGTGCGTGTCTCAAAATGCAATTGTTCCTTCTCTGTTAAAATACAACCTGCTTTTAGGCCAATAAATAAAAAAAGAGCTGCATATTCACCAATACAGCTCTTCTCCTCTTCATGTGCATAAAGTCTTTTTTTATTATAATTATATTATAATTAGGCTTTATAAGCTTTCAACCTTCCCAAACCCACATGCCTTTAGAATACGTCAATTGCCAACTAATTTCAACCTGGTCCTTTTGCCGCTCTGATCGGTGACTCTCTCAATATCGGCTCCCAGGCTGCGCAGCTTTTCTTCGAAGCGCTCATATCCCCTATCTATGTGCTTGACGTTTGTAACCTCTGTCACTCCCTCGGCTATTAACCCTGCAATGACCAAAGCTGCGCCCGCTCGCAAATCAGTGGCTTCTACCTGAGTGCCAGTAAGCTTTTCGACTCCTTCAATTATGGCGTTTCTGTCCTCTACTTTTATAACTGCTCCCATACGACGCAGTTCTTCTACATGGCGATATCTAGACTCCCATACATTCTCGGTAATGATGCTGGTACCCTCTGCCACGCTCAACAACACCGACATGGGCTGCTGGAGGTCAGTAGGAAAACCCGGATAAGGTAAGGTCTTGATGTTGACTTTTCTGGGCCGTCCAGTACCTATGACCCTTACGTAATCGTCCCCTTCTCCCACATACATGCCCATTTCCAACAGCTTAGCTGAAACGGCTTCCAGGTGCTTGGGTATAACCCCTGTTACCTTTACATCCCCTCGAGTAGCAGCAGCAGCAATCATAAAGGTGCCCGCCTCTATCTGATCGGGTATTATGGTATATTCACATCCGTGCAACTTTTTTACCCCTTTTATTTTGATGGTATCAGTACCCGCACCTTTAATGTTGGCGCCCATGGAGTTTAAGAAGTTTGCCACATCCACCACGTGGGGTTCCTTGGCCGCATTCACTATAGTGGTAGTACCTTCGGCTTTGACGGCGGCCAACATTATATTAATGGTAGCCCCCACGCTCACCACGTCCAGATATATCTCATTACCCACCAGCTTATCGGCATACGCCTTTATAAGGCCGTGCCCAATGGACACATTGGCACCCAATGCCTGAAATCCCTTGATATGCTGATCCACAGGGCGCGCTCCTATGTCGCAACCGCCGGGAAAAGACACCTCTGCCCTACCAAATCGACCCAACAACGCTCCCAGAAGGTAATAAGAGGCTCTCATGCGCCGTACCAGCTCATAATCTGCCCGGTAGTTGCTTACGTTAGCAGCGTTTATGATTATACGCCCTTTAGGCTCCAGCGTCACTTGCGCTCCCATATGTTTGAGAATCTCAGCCAACATTTTGACATCGTCGATGTACGGCAGATTATCTATGACGCAGGTCTCGTCAGTTAACAAGGCGGCGGGGATAACCGCCACCGCAGCATTTTTAGCTCCACTGACCTTTACGCTACCTACTAACCTTTTTCCTCCTCGTATTACCAGTTTTTCCAACTACGCGTTCCTTCCCATCCCGGAAAGGAACTTCACCTCCCACTCTATACCAACTGGACTTACAATTGCTCTCCACCAATCAACTGCATTTGTTATTTTACCACAATATCTCGTTTTTTAAATTTAAATATGGTTACATTTATATTAACTCCAGTTAAAAAATCAGGTTTGTCCAATGTTTATGCAAAAAAATACTGCCAGCCTCAATGGCCACAGCCCCTACAGCCAGCACAGCTGGAACCCGAACATCCACTAGAGATCGAAGAACTGCCGGTTATTCCTAAATAACACTTTCCTTCATATATCCGTTTCAAGTCATTGCTTCCACACTCGGGACATTTCACCTTATCCCAATTGCCCCCAAATATCAGCTCTTCAAACTTCTCCCCGCATTTGTTGCACTGGAAATCCAGCAAAGCCATGACCATCTACTCCTTTAGCCAGGCAGATTAAGTATATACCATTAAATATAAGTATAGCGCTTTTTGCCTAAAAAATCAAATAGAATAAAATGGATTTGTGCTACCAATTTAGCGATTTCAAACGTTTTCGGAAAAAGTCGTTCCATGATTTGCCTGTTATTTCCTCACAAGCCTTCATCAATTGAGCAGCAGTTGCATTTTTAAACTTATTATCCTCATAATATCTCTGCAAAATGTCGTAAAACTTTTGATGACCCACCGCCTGGCGAAGCTCATTGAACAGGCTGGCCCCTTTTCCATACACCACCAAATCGTATGTAAGCCAGTCTGTAAATTTATATACGGGTTGATCTATTGTATGCCTTATTCCCTGAAAGTAATAATTTTGCAGATAGGAACATTTGCCATTGGCTATGACCTGGTCATAGACTTGTTTCCCCACATCCTCACCGTATCTGTTTTCATAGTAAAGGACGGTTGAATATTCGGTTAACGCTTCATCCAGCCATGCTTCATCTATCTGGTCATTGCCCACCACTGCATACCACCACTGATGCGCCGTTTCGTGTACCGTAACATACTCCAGCCATTGGTGCTCTGGGTTATACAAGTTTTTATCTATCATAACTAGACATGGATATTCCATACCTCCCACAAAGAAATCCGACTGTACCACCGCTAGATGGCTATAAGGATATCTTCCAAAACGGCTATTGAAAATCTCAATAGCCGCTGCAGCACATTCCAAGGCTTTTTCTCCTCCATCCCTGTTACCCGGCAAAAAATACGAGTAGACCATTATGCCGTCCACGCTACGGGATAATACTTCAAAATCTCTACTGGCAACCCAGGCAAAATCCCTAACCGCCAGAGCCTTAAAATTCCATACTTTATAACCCTCCTCATCCTTTACCTCGATAGCCTTTCCCGTGGCGGCTATGGTATAACTAGAGGGCGCTTTAATCTCCACCTGGTAATTTGCTACATCGCTATAAAAGGGGTCTCCTACAGGATAATAGGGATCGGTATTCCATCCAGTATGATCATACACACATACGATGGGATACCAATTGGTAACGTTAAAGGTGTGTTGCCCATATCCAAACCTGCCAAGGCTGTTGGGGAGCTTTACGGTATACGCCATATTGATGATAGCCTTTTGGCTGGGGCTCAAAGGCGTATCCAAGATTATGGTCAATATATCGCTACTATAGCCTCCTATATTGAACTTAACCGGCTTCCCATTTACCATAAGCTGGTGTATATCAATCCAGCCGGGTGAAAAGCCATTGGGATATGCCTTTAGCTTTTCCTCAGCAAAAAACGGTACGCGCTTTTCATCCCTAAAGGCATTGGGATAGAGGTGAAAATAAAGCTTGTCAAAATTCACATCATGATTGTTCCTATACTCTACCGTTTGAGTGCAGCTGAGCTCTGCTTGTTCAGGATCAAATACGGCAGCTATACGATACCAGCTTAAGCCTGTACTGGCTTTCAACAGCTGTGCATCGGGCCCCTGCCGCACAGCAATACCATAGCATAACAATCCCGCACCTAGCAGGCAGGCCAATATTGCTAGTATAAACCTTCTTAGAGCCTTAACATCCATTACCTTCCTCCATGCTCATATTCTAAATCTATCTATCACTCCACATACGGCAATTCAATGGTAAATTTGGTTCCCACTCCTACCTTGCTTTGTAGCCTGATATTTCCACCATGATTTTTTATAATATTCTTGCACAGGGCCAGGCCAAGGCCGCTGCCATCCCTTTTTGTGGTGTAAAAAGGCTTAAATATGTCAGAAAGATTCTTCTCCGGTATTCCCACCCCTGTGTCCTCAAATTCAATCAATGCCAAGCCAAACTGCTCATCTTTTGAAAGCCTTATGGTAAGGGTACCTCCGTTTTCCATAGCCTGTATGGCGTTTTCAATTAAATTGATAAACACCTGTTGCATGTATTCCTTATCCACCTTTGCATACACGTCTTGCTCAGGCATTATAAGCTTTATCTCCACTTTCCCTATACGGGCTTTGGCAAGCATCAGGTCCACCACATATCGAAGTAGCTCGTTTAACGAGTGCCTCACAAATTGTAACTGTGATGGCCTGGTCAAACTCTTAAATTCATTGAGGATCTTGTTTACCCTGGCAACCTCCATTAATATCTTGTCGGCTTTCAGCGTATCCAGCACCTTTTCCAGCTGTAGCAGCTGTACATATGCGCTTATGGTGGACAAAGAGTTGCGGATCTCATGCGCCACTATAGAAGCGGCGCCGACTATATCGTTGTTACTCTCCGACAATCTGTGGTTTAAAGCCTCCAACTCGGCGCATTTGCTGCTTAAGCATAGCTGATCTTCTATCGCCTTTACGGCCAAAATGACCATTCCCAATACGCCATAATTGGCATCTTTTTCTTTCATGCAAATGCCCAAAGCGCCCAAAACCCGCCCATCCATGCCATGAATGGGAGCAGCAACCCCGGCCCACTCCTTAAAGACTAATAGGAAATGCTGACTTCCGAAGATAGCGATGGGCTTATTAATGGCTATGCATGTCCCCAGGCAATTGGTACCCATATTGTTTTCGCTCACTATATGCCTCTTTTCAATTCCCAGCCTAACAAGTTCTGGTGCCTCTCCAAGCCTGTGTAACACAACGCAGTCATTGTTGCACAAGAGCACGACGCTATTTTGTGGAGGAATTATGCCCTTTATCCTTTTCATATAAGGAAGTGCGAAATCGATAAGAGCTTGATTTTGTTTCATTATATCATTCAACTCAAGGTCAGACATCGTATTTATTCTGGGTAAGTCTTGAGGTGTCAAACCGCTGTCTTTACAGCGTTCCCATGATAGGCGTATTTCCTTATGAAATTCCTGAAAGCTTTGCTTCGACATTTTCTCCATATCCAAATACATATCCTCCATCATCTCCAATCCTCCAATTACCTAAAAATAGGAACAGAAAACGACAGCGAAACAAAATTGGGCATTCTTTTTAACTTTTATAAATTCTATGTTTATTCTCAAATTCCTTCAAAACTTAACTTAAAAACCCGACAAATATGATAGGTATATAGTACTGTAAAATTGTCCTATAGGTACATAGTACTATAAAATAGGCCTAACATATGCTAACATATAACATATAATCACATATAATATATAATCACTTAAGACAAAATATATTCAAACATTTGACAACATGGAGATCCTAATTTTATAATGTAAAAGACAATTTGAAATTTGCCCTACAAAACTTGGAGGAAAAAGTGACATGTCGAAAACTATAGGAAGAGATTTAACAGAAGGAAGCATCGTAAAGCACCTTATAGCCTTTTCATCCCCCCTGCTTCTTGGCAACGTCTTTCAGGCGCTTTACAACACGATAGACAGCATATGGGTAGGTCAGTTTTTGGGACCAGAAGCCCTGGGTGCGGTATCGGTAAGCTTTCCCATCACTTTCGTATTGATATCCATGGTCATGGGCATCACCATGGCCACCTCTGTCCTGGTATCGCAGTATGCAGGAGCCAAAGATACAGACATGATTTCAAAAACCATAAACAACTCGTTTTTTCTCTTAGGTATAGCCGCCGTTGTATTCACGGGCTTAGGGCTCATTTTCAGCCGTAAAGTGCTAATATTTTTGAATACCCCCAAGGATATTCTGGGCTATGCAGTGGAATATTTGAATATATACCTTTTGGGCTTGGTGTTCACATTCGGCTATAACGTGATAAGCTCGGTACTAAACGGCCTGGGAGATTCCAAAACGCCGGTCAAATTTCTAATTATCGCCACAATAACTAATATCATACTGGATCCCTTGCTCATCTTCGGGTTTGGCTTCTTCCCCAAAATGGGCATCGCCGGAGCTGCTCTGGCCACCATATTGTCGCAGGCGCTGTCATTCTTTTTGGCGTTCAGATTTCTCATCAAAAGCAACCACCTTATCAAGCCCGACTTTAGGAATTTTAAACTAGATCGGGAGCTGGTATGGAAGCTTATCAAAATAGGGCTACCTGCTGGCATGCAGCAAATAGTGGTGTCCATGGGATTGACCATGATGACGGGCATAATAAATTTGTTTGGCTCTAATGCGGTAGCAGCCTTTGGCGCCACCTCCAAGTTAGATCAGTTTGCCCATATGCCAGCCATGTCCCTTGGGCTGGCCACATCGGCCCTTACGGGCCAAAACCTGGGGGCTCAAAAGCACGAAAGGGTTAAAGAGGTATTCAAATGGGGCAACATATTGGCAGCCAGCATCACTGCTGTAATCGTCATATTGATCATGGCCTTCCCCAGAGCCATTCTGCGTACCTTCACCAGCGCCCCCCACGTACTAGACATAGGCAGCAGGTACTTGAGAATTGTGGGGATTTCCTACATCCCCTTCTCCCTAATGTTCGTCACCAATGGCATATTGAGGGGTGCAGGCGATACGCTGCCCACCATGATCTTCTCAATTGTATCCTTGTGGCTTATAAGGATTCCGTTAGCCCGCTATCTATCAACATTCGAAGCCTTTGGGGTGGATGGCATATGGATGGCCATAACCATAAGCTCCATAATCTCCATGACCATGAGCATCGCTTACTATCTATCCGGCAGATGGAGAAACAAAAAGCTGATCACAAAGAGCGTTCAGTGATCGGCTACCTGCTTCTACATTATATCCCTGTCGGTAATCTCCTTGACCTCTCCCGTGCTATTGACCATCACCAGTATACGCTGGGTGTCGTACATAGCTGATTTAGTGGAAAAAAGCTTATAGGTGCCCCACCCCACCACGCATAGCACTATAATAAGAGAAGTGATAAATACACGCCTCTGCATAATTGCTGCGCCTCTTCTTTCAAAAATCATACAATAACATTTTATCATAAATATTTTACCGTACGAAGAAAGCCATTGTACCCCTTAATTGCATCCCTATCCCTGTTTCCCCCCTCTTCGTGATTTATCATCCCTGTACAAAATTTCTGCCCATTCTTTGGATAAGATTGATATTTGAATTTCAAATTTAGTGGTATATAATATATGGAACTAAGAATAAACTTGTTAAGTGAAAAGGAGGTGGGCTACAGTATGACGGTAGAGCGGGAAGTAAAGCTTGAAAAGCTCACCCAGGTATGTGATTTTGTCAACTTGGCTTCCAAATACAACTGCGATGTAAAGGTAAAGAGTAATAACCACATAGTAGATGGCAAGAGCATACTGGGCATACTAACCCTCTCCCTTTGGAAACCGGTTACGGTGTGGGCCTCGGGAGAGGATGCTGAAGAATTTATTGCTCAGTTGAAGCCATTTCAATCTCAGTGAAAAAGGTATCCCTTCAGAACGAAAGATAAAGAGGGATACCTTTTCATTCAGCTTGATGCGCTACTACTTTGCGCAATCCGCCCATTTCTCTTTTGAGCACATCAAGATAAAATCCAACTTGGCCCAGTCGTCTCTAAATTAAGCAGCCTAATTTCCCAATATCCAATAGAGATGCGTTACAGGAGCAAAATATCAATCACCTTAAAACCCCAGGGACGACAGCTGCGCCGTACCTTATTCCTCTATAAGAAAAGCGTAATATCCTCGCATGGCTTCATATATGTCCGCCTTACTGGTAACCTCCCAGGGTGCGTGCATGCTGAGAACCGGGACCCCGCAATCTATCACATCCATTCCGTATTCGGCCAGTATGTATGCAATGGTTCCTCCGCCGCCCTGATCCACCTTGCCCAGTTCGGCAGTTTGCCATGTAATGCCGTGCTTATCCATAATGGCACGCAGATAAGCTATATATTCAGCATTAGCGTCATTGCTGCCTGACTTGCCCCGCGTTCCGGTGTATTTATTAAACGTAACACCCTTCCCTAAATAGGCCGCATTCTTCTTTTCCATGACCGACGGATAATTGGGATCAAAAGCTGCGCTGACGTCGCAGGATAGCATCTTGGAATTAGCCAGAGCACGCCGCAGCTTAAGCTCGCTATAATCCCCCATCAGGTTCATGATTTCGACCAGGGTGTTTTCAAAAAATCTCGATGTCATACCCGTTGCTCCTACACTGCCTATCTCCTCTTTATCCACCATCAATGCTATGCAAGTCTTTTCAGGGTTCTCCACCCTCATGAGAGCCTCAAAGGAAGTATAGGCACATACGCGATCATCCTGTCCATAGGCAATGACCATGCTTCGATCCAAGCCATAATCCCTTGCACTGCCCGCTGGCACAACCTCCAGCTCTGCCGACACGAAATCCTCCTCGTCTATCCCATATCTCTCATTAAGCAGGCGCAATATGTTCTTCTTTACCCGTTCCGACTCGTCTTTGTTATCGGACTTCAGTGGTATACTACCAATACATACATTGAGGTCCTCTCCTTCTATTCCTTTAGCGAGCTTTTTCTCCATCTGATCGGCAGCCAAATGGATTAGAAGGTCAGAAATTCCGACCACCGGGTCGTCATCCTTCTCTCCAATCACCACATCGATGACTGTACCGTCCTTCTTAACCACCACCCCGTGTATAGCCAAGGGTATGGCAACCCATTGATATTTCTTTATACCCCCATAATAATGGGTCTCAAGCATGGCTAAACCAGAATCCTCATATAGCGGATTCTGCTTTAGATCCAGGCGGGGCGAATCTATATGGGCTCCCAGGATCTTCATACCCTTTTCCAGCGGCTGCTTACCAATAACAAACAAGGCCAGCATCTTGCCCATGTTGTTGGCATATAGCTTATCGCCGGGCTTTAGCTTCTCCCCTCGCGCCATGATCTCCTCAAGGTTCCGGTAGCCATGGTTTTCGGCCAGCGCTATAAACTCCTTTACGCATTCCCTTTCGGTTTTGCACTTTGACATAAAAGCTTTATAGCCTTCACAAAAGGAAAATACTCTCTCCAGCTCTTGATCGCTGTACTTATCCCAGGCATATTTGTATACCTTTACCAAATCCAAACTTCCCTTTTCATTGGTAGCCATCCTAAAACTCATCTCCTTCTTTTTTTTTAAAGTTTACAATATTTATAATGGCTGTAGCTATAATTGCCGTCAAGCAGTTTATGCTCTACAGCTAGCCATGGGGTGGCTGGCAAATTTACCAAATGCTTCTTTCAATATTTTATCATCTCTATAAAAATAATTCATCTATATGCAATAAAATTTACTAAAATAAACAATAAGGGAAAAACCCCAAAAATTTACTCAAAACAAGGCAAATTCTCAAACCAATCCCAGCAAGCGAACCGTCTGGGCCACCACAAAACACAGGACAATGCCGGTAATGGTAGGAACCACAAACGAGAGCAGCGTCCATTTCCGGCTGCCGGTTTCCTTGTAAATGGTGAGCAACGTAGTGCCGCAGGGGAAATGGTTGAGGGAAAACAACATAGTGCACAGGGCAGTCAACCAAGTCCAACCATGTTGCATCAGTATCTGCCGTAAAGCGCTTAAGCTGTCGAGTTCCACCAACGTTCCAGTTGACATATAGCCCATGAGCACTATGGGCATCACTATCTCGTTGGCTGGCAGCCCCAATAAGAAAGCCATTAATATATACCCATCCAGCCCTAGCATACGGGCAAACGGGTCAAGGAAGCCTGCAAGATGTCCCAACAGGCTATTCCCCCCTATGCTTACATTGGCCATAACCCATATGACAAGTCCGGCAGGGGCAGCCACCGTAACAGCACGGCCTAATATAAATAGCGTACGGTCAATCAACGAACGCACCAAAATCCTGCATACCTGTGGCCTCCTGTAGGGCGGAAGTTCCAATATAAATGAGGAAGGTAGCCCCTTTAAAAGGGTCCGTGACAATATCCTGGAAACCAAGAGCGTAATAATTACTGCTAGCGTGATCATGGCCATAACCGCAAAGGTAGCTGTTATCGTCTGAAACCTTCCCAATCCTCCAGCAATAAATATAGTAGCTAAAGCGATCAGCGTAGGAAACCTTCCATTGCACGGAACATAGTTGTTTGTGATTATTGCGATAAGCCTTTCCCTGGGAGAATCAATTATTCGGCAAGCCACAACGCCGGCTGCATTACAGCCAAATCCCATACACATGGTCAGGGCCTGTTTGCCGTGAGCACACGCCTTCTTGAAGAAATTATCCAGGTTAAAGGCAACTCTTGGAAGATACCCCAGGTCCTCCAACAGGGTAAACATGGGAAAAAATATGGCCATAGGGGGCAACATCACTGACACAACCCACGACAGCGTACGATACGCTCCATCTATCAATATGCCGCGCAACCATGCAGGCGCATTAAAAGCCACAAAAAGCTGCTCAAGCTTTTGTCCCAGATGAAAAAATACCTTGGCCAATACCTGTGAGGGATAATTTGCCCCCTCAATGGTGATCCAAAATATGAGCCCCAAAAGCGCCAGCATGGCTGGTATTCCCCATATCTTTGACGTAAGTATATCATCTATTTTGGAATCTATGCTGTCGATGGCACTTGCTTTGCTATGTACCACCCGACTACTTACCTCTTCGGCTTTGCGTATCAATGTAGATACTAACTCATCTCTGAGCTGTTCAATGGTTATACCCTGGTCCATAAGCATATCCCGCGTTTTGTGTAGCCCCTCTTTAAGGCTGGTTGAAGCAAAGAGATCAACCCCCAGGTAGCGTTTAAAAGCCTCTACAATAATCTGGTCCCCTTCAAGGAGGCGCAGTGACAGCCATCGGCTGCTTATGTTGCGGCCCAAGTCATCCATTAAACGGCCTATTTGTGGCTCAATCATACTCACAGCGTGTTCTATCGCCCCATGGTACTTCAGCCTGATGGGATTGAGACTAAATCTGCCGCAAGCAACGCCCCACACCGCTTCCTTCAGTGCATCCAATCCCTGCCCTTTAAGCGCGCTAGTACCCACCACCGGCACGCCTAGGATGTCTGAAAGCCCCTTTAAGTCCACTTGAATACCTTTTCTGTTGGCCTCATCCATCAAATTTACGCATACCACTACCTTGGGCGTCATCTCCAGGATCTGAAATACTAGATTCAGGTTTCTCTCCATGCAGGTGGCGTCCACCACCACAAGCGTCACATGGGGCTCACCAAAGCATATAAAATCCCGTGCCACCTCCTCTTCCGGCGAATTGGCCATTAGCGAATAAGTACCCGGCAAGTCCACCAAAACGAAATTCTTTCCATTATAAGCAAAACGTCCACAGGCGTTGGTAACCGTCTTCCCAGGCCAATTACCTGTATGCTGGTTTAACCCTGTCAAGCTGTTAAAAATAGTGCTCTTCCCCGTATTGGGGTTGCCGGCCAAAGCAACTACGATATCGGACGATTGTATCTGCACTTGAGGCATCCGACGTATTGTAGCCAGTCTGGTGGACTGTCCTATCAGTTTCACACAAGCCACCTCCTGGTTATAAAGCCAATCTCTCAACTAAAATTTGGGAAGCCTCTTCGCAGCGGAGTGCAATCATAGCTCCTCTTATCTCATACAAAGTGGGATCACCTGACAGGCTCTTGCGTATAGCTTTAATTTCTGTACCAAGGATAAGTCCTAGGTCCATAAGCCTCCTCCGCAAAGCCCCCTGGGCATTTATCTGTTTCACCTTTGATGCGTAACCAATGGGGAGGAGATTCAATGGCATAAGCTCCATTCACAGCCCTCCCAAGACATATTGGAATTTGCAGCAAAAATTTCTCTTTGAGCTAATGTATGCCCCAACTGTACCATGTGTGCCCGTCTTGCTCCTTAAAATTTATAAAAATCCAAAAAAATATGTTGACAAGCCGTAGAGTTATAATTAAAATTGTAATTATTACAAAGTTAAAATTATTGTAAAACTAAAGATTGCAAAAGCGACTTCAATATGGGAACATAAAATGACAGAAAGGTAATTGCTACATTTGGGTATCAATCAATGTAAAAAGTGTATCGAAACAATATTTGAACAAAAAACAGGGACAACCTAACATGTGCTCAAAAACTTGGTCACAACCATGAAAGGGTGAGGGAAAAAGATGTATAATACCGTCAATCAGCTTAAAGAATATCTCATCAATTACAATATAAAGCCATCCACCATAAGGCTTAAGATACTGGAATATCTGCTCAATAACCCCATACATCCAACAGCGGATGATATCTATAAAAGCTTGCTGGACCAGATACCCACTATCTCCAAAACCAGCGTCTACAACACCATGGACTTGTTTGCGGACAAAGGAGTTGTAAAGGTTATATCCCTCGACGGAAAGGTGGCTCGCTATGATATAAACACTTGCCTCCACGGCCATTTTAAATGCCGCGTATGCGAGCGAGTATTTGATTTTCCCTTTTCCTCTAAGATCCCGACGCCAAAGGAATTAAATGGGTTTGTCATCAATGAAATTGATATAAATTTTTATGGCGTATGCCAAAATTGTAAAAAAATAAAGGAAGGAAGATTTAGTCATCGCTGACGAACTGGGCAGAGCCTCAAATCAGCTGGGAATGATTCATCCCGAAAAAGGTACCAACACGGTGCGAGCAGTATTCATAGTGGATGACAAGGGCATTATCCGGCTGATCATGTAACGAGATATCGCGAGCTCTCAAGGCTCTGCAAATAGCTGATAAATATGACGTGGCACTGCCGGAGAAATGGCCCAACAACTACTTAATCAAGGACCACGTAATAGTTCCAAAGACGAAGCCAGCGTCAATAAAAGAAAAGATAAAAAATGCAGAAGCCTAAATCCCGCTTCCTGTAAGCATATTGCACCACTTACACCGCAGCCTGCATTGCCAATTCACGGTGGGGTATAGCTTAAAGTTCAGCTGAAAAAGAGAACCTTATTTCAAAAGCTCCAAGTGCTTTCTTATATTATCCGATATATACTTGTAGTGCTCGGCCTCATGCTGGTTCAATACGTTGTAGATCTCCCGTCGTTTCTCATCCAGCAAGACCCCGTAAGATATGTGCAGCAGCTGCTTTACTTTTGGATTTTGAAGCGTATTGGGGTCATCCAGATCCAGTCCTTCATGGAAGTCTTGCCTGTAGATGGAAATTTTATACGCCTTTTTGCTCTCCTCTAGGTTATCCAGGGCAATACTATAAAGCTCTTTAAAAAGCTGCCTGTCCTTTTGGTGTATCACATTTAAAGCTTGCAACCAGCTGGTACCCGACGTTTTTATGTGGAAATTATGCTGTGTTGCCTCATTGAAAATCCTGTATATGCTGAACTTATCGCTACCCGAGTGAAGGCTCAACCTATAACCTCCGAGCATTCTTGCAACAGCGCAGTGCTTATTGAGCTCCACCGTAAATCTTTGCATATCCCCCCTGTAATCCACCGCCTTCTCAAAATAGCCAGGGAATTTTGGAGCCAGACTCCAAAAATCTATCCCCTTCCTATGCAGATACTCGGCCACAAATATATGGTCCTCCACCGTGGTATCCCGATCCCCTTCGTCAATAGAAACCTCCAGATCGAAAGCCTTAAGCCTTCCCTTAAGCAAACCATGAACCCTTTCGACAAAGTTCATTGCTCTTTCATAAATAATGGCAGACCTATACAGTTGTTCCTCCTTTACCGTGTACACTCCACCTTCGAAAGAAATTGTTTTACCGCTAAAATCCTTCACTATATCCTTGCTATGCTGCGAAATGTGGTCCACCTTGTCCGGAGAGATATCCTCTGCCGTTCCCAACATATCACTTACATCCAGGGTATACATGGTATAGCCAGCATCTGCAGCTTCCAGTAAGTATTTCTCATCCTTAATATGGTCAGCATCTGCACCAAACCCGCCAGTGTAACCAGCTTCCAATACGCCCAAAACGGCCTTTAAAAGAACATCCCTGAAATCCCTATGGGTCTTCTCAAGCTCCCTGGGCGATTGCTGTGCCAACACAGGAAACATGTCATAGCCTTTGAAGGCGTCCAAATGTGCAGCAGTAGCCAAACCCAGCCTGTCTCCGGTACCAAAGGACGCCTTGTCCTTGCATGGCACTGGCGCAATGCCAAATTCGCCCTTCAATACGAGATAATTTTCAAAACTTAACGGATATAGGTTGAAAGAAAGAGAAGTGCCTTCTATTTTGATGCCTTCGGCAAAAAACGGATCCCTAAATCCCCGGACATTCCTCTTGCTCAAGATGCCTATTTTTTTGTCAACATCACCCTTGACCACAAAGACATAGATGTCCTGGCCCAAATTGCGCACTGAATTGAGATATAAGACAAATGAATGTCGCGAAAGTATGCTCGAGAGTTGAGTTAATACTTCCTTATCCATCATCCCCATCTTCCCTTTCTATGGAATTAAGATTTTCTAAGTTAAGCCTTTAATTGCCCCCAAACGCGAATACACCAATCACCAGACAATAAATATTTTACCATATATTTTACCATAATGCACCTTTTAAATTACAAAATTGGGGGATCACAGTTCAAGATGAAGGCTTGGCCAAAAAATTTGTAGCCGGTATAGAAACCGGCCACAGCTTAATACGCTCATTCGTCCAAAGGTTCAAACATGTCCTTTCCAACGCCACACTCAGGACATACCCAGTCATCTGGCAGATCCTCAAAAGCAGTGCCTGGTGCAATCCCTCCATCCGGATCCCCCACTGCAGGATCATAAATATAACCGCACACCGTGCATTGATATTTTTTCACAGCACTTCCTCCTTCCATTTTGGGTGGTAAATCACGCTTTTCCAGCAATTACCCCCCATACAAACTCAGAAATTTTACAACAAAATATTTACCCTCAGTTTAGCTATTAAAACAACAATTTCATCTTTATTCTTTTATTCTCCCCAGCCACTACTCATAATAATACCAGCTATTTCTTTTTTGTTCTTTCTCTATAAGCTAATGGTTCCCTATATGTGGAATAAACCCGTTTAATATACACCTGTTGCCAAGCCCTTTGACTCCAATTCTTTGTAGAAATCATACTTGTTATATATTTGCACTTTATTAGAATTGTCAAATTCTAGCTTACTGTATGCGAAGAATAAACCTACTTTAGATGTGTTTACATATTCCGTGAAATATATACCCTCGTCTGTTACGCCGACAACTGAAATGATAGTATTATCGTTTTCGTATACTTTGGCCTTTTGACTGCCATCCAATTTCATCCTATAAATCTCCGTTCCTTTGGAATAATATATCCATTCCCCATGAATTGCGTAATAATTTGCATCAGAATCTATTATCTTCTTATGCGTCCCATCTTGCCTTATCCTGTAAAGCCTCTCAGTTGCTGTTTTTGTGCCGCTCACAGTTTGATAGTATATCCATTCACCGCATTCCATCACCTGCGTTATATGATCTTCGTTATACTCTAACAATTTAAACAAGCCGCTGCCATCACGGCGAATTTTATAAAGCTGGTTATCCAAAGTGAAATATATCCATTCATTTGATTCCCTAATGAATATAGAATCGCACTTATCGATAAGCTTCATCTTTTCACCAGTATCCAAATTGATTCTATAAAACGCACCATCATATCTTGCATACAGCCAATCATCAATAATTACAGGCAGGAAGAAATAGCCATCCAAAACTTTTTGTACTTCGCCCTCGCCGTCTATCTTTATCTTAAATATGCCGTAATCGAAAAAGTAGGAATCATAGGTGGCTAAATAAACCCACCCATCTCTAACCCCGATTATGTCCATCCCGCTATCAGCCGTCAAAACCAGCTGGTTGTCCGTATTATCCTTGCTTACCCGGCATAAACTGCCGGTATAAGGGTTAAAATAGTATATCCAATTTCCATCCTGTGAAATCCCTTTGAGGTTGTTATAAAACTCCTCGTTTAAAAGGCTTACGGCAATCTTATGCCTCTCCTGCTCCTCATCGATGACCCCTGCTTCAGTCTGGCGTATTCTAAAAATCTTGAGCCTATCCAATGACCTGATTACCAACCTATTCCCTTCCCACTGATAAAACCACCGGCCATCCATTCTAAATTCTTTATAGAACATTTCTGTCCTAGATTCCTGGTAAAACCTTTCTGGATCCAATTTAATAGCGTTCCAATCCTGCAATTCACCTAAAAACTTTATGTGATATAGATATTTGGTATCCCCCTCGATTTGCTTCCTGCAAACCATCACCTGTCCAACAAAGTCCTCATACAGATAAGAAATCAGCCATCCGTCTATTATCCTTCCTAAATTGCCCTCAGCAACCTTTTCCTTTCCCGTCCCATCCAAATTCATCCTATAAACTTCGGCATCCAGAATTATATAGGGCTCATCATGAATCCGCATCACAAGACCTTCGTAATAGGTTTGCGGTTGAAAGGTTTGGACCTTTTCATGCACTAGCGAATAGTATAGTTTATCTTTCCAAATACCTATATTCCCGATCGTTCTTTTTGATAATACCGAACGCTGTTGGCCATCGACGCTTATTCTGTTCAAGCTATCATCGGTCGTATAATAAACCCACCCATCATGGACCAAAACGTCCCTTACACACCCCTTCACAAACAGCTCCTTTCCCTGGCCATCATGGCACATTCTTAGAAGCCCATCCCGAGTAGCCACAAATATCCATTCATCATCCATCGCTACGCTTCCATATGCATTTTGAGCCAATAGGGCTTTATCTCCGCTTTGGACATTGATTCTATAAAGGCTATTGCCTTCCTTATAATATAGCCAATCTTCATACATGCCCACATATTTTACATTGCCGTCCACAACCTTTGTCTTGTCGGCCCCGTTCAGCTTAATCCTGTATATCGGCCCTGAAGACAACGAATAAGCGCCACCTTTTCTATCCAAAGGCAGGCCATAAAAATAAACCCATTCCCCCTGCTGCGTAATGTACCCCGCCTTTATAAACCAGTTTTCCAAATTATCCTCCGATACAGGGTCTGCCAGAACGCTATAGCTGTACAGGACAGAATTATCAATGTCATAACTATCCTCTGCCCGCACATTTGTCTCACCATCCAGAGCGTTATGGCCGTTTTCATTAACATTTTGCCTGGTTGGATCGGTAAGCAAGCTACAACCCATAAGCAGCAATACCAATATGGCCGCCAATGACCATTTATACTGTTTTTTATTAAAGCCGGCTATCATCTTGATCCTCCTCTTAACCTGCGATTTGCTCTCCACAATGCCAGTTACGCCCGACAATTTAACAGGGGCACTACCCTTGACCAGGATGTTTATGAGGGTCTCGCCATATTTTTTCTTCTCATCTTCTCGCAAGTAATATAAGACCGTTGCATCGCAAGCAACTTCGCGATCCTCGCACATCTTGGCAAATGCTAGCCAAATAATTGGATTAAACCAGTGAAGAACTTGAAGTACGTTAGTTAGCCAATTTACAATTATATCTTTTCTCTTTAAATGAGCCAGTTCATGAAGAAATATGTGCTTTATCTCCGAATGGGTAATGGCCTGTTTTATAGAGTTGGGAATCAAAATTTTAGGAGTCACCAGGCCGAAGAGCACTGGCACTTTCACCAAATCCGTATACCTTACTTCCACTCTTTGCCGTATTTTGAGTAAGCTTTTGCATTCGTCCAGTATATGAATGATTTCATCCCTTACATTTGCTCTTTCTCGCTTCAAATGCTGCCATAATTTTATATTACCCGCCAGCATGTACAAGCCTAACAAGATAACCCCTATTAGCCACAAATAATACATCGCCTGATAAACTTCTAGGCCTGATATATGCTCCTTCACTGAACCTAGTAACGCCCTTTTGCTGTATACTGGTTTTTGTATTACCGGTGAGCCTTCCTGGCTTTCCACCGACACATTATTTTGGATGGAATATTGCTGCTGTGCTTCATCCCCCAGCTGTTCTTCTATCCCTACCACCCCTTCTACGGAACTTGCCGCATCATCCATTCTACGCTGTTTTTCGCCGTCCCTTACCCTTAAACCTGTTATGTCTTCATCCACCATGCCATCGTCAAATTGTACATTTGAAACTTGAGGGCGCATTTCACCCTCGAAAATCTCACCACGTACTACAACAAAAAGGTTAAAGAGGCTTATATGGCTTTGCGGCGCAAAAGGCAACAATAGCCGTATTATCACAATAAACCATACGGCATAATGCCATTGTATGCCAAATTTGTTACGCGACATATACTTTAATAAAATGATAACAACCGTTAATATGCTGGCCATCAGGGATGCGTGTAACACCCATCTGAAAACTGCGGGAAATTGATCCATATGGTATACCCCTCCACCTCATTCCTTCTTCTCATCCAATATCCTTTTGAGTTCATCTATTTCCCTGTCGGTGAGCTTTGCCTCCTTAATGAAAGTAATCAACATCCTGCTAAGGGAACCATTGTATACCCGCTCCAAAAAAGACCTGCTCTCCTTTTTTATGCATTCCTCTTCATCGATGAGCGGATAATATACATAGGCACGATCGCGCTCTTCATATCCTAAAACGCCCTTTTTAACCAGTCTAGAAAGCAAAGTTTTGACCGTTTTGGGCTTCCATCTTGTACATGACGACAACTCCTGAATTACCTCACTGGCAGTACAGCGGGATTTTGCCCAGATAACCTTCATTACTTTCCACTCGGCATCAGATATCTGTGGAATGTTTCTCATTTTTTCCCTCCAATGCTTACATTTGTAATCTTCATAGTTAGATTACAATAGTAATCCTTTTTTGTCAAGATAATTTTTCTCCTGTCAGCAGTAATCGCTAGGAATTCTTCTATTTTGCTGGCTTATGGGGCTAAATATTATTAATGGACGCCAAACAAAATGGACCTCTCCCTTTTTGCCTTTCTTAATCCACGGATAAGCATCAGGATAGGCCTACGTTCCCGAGGGCTGGTAATTTCCCAAAAAAGGTAATAAAAAACTGGAGCGTTGCTCCAGTAAAATATGGATATTTGAGAAATGTTTGCAAAGCTTATTTTCTGTAAAAATCCCAAGGACCTCCGACCTCGGGATCAGTGGAGCTGGCGATGGGACTCGAACCCATAACCTGCTGATTACAAGTCAGCTGCTCTACCAATTGAGCTACACCAGCATCTATGGCGACCCGGAAGGGACTTGAACCCTCGACCTCTAGCGTGACAGGCTAGCGTTCTAACCAGCTGAACTACCGGGCCGTATTTATTGGTGACCCCGAGGGGATTCGAACCCCTGTTACCGCCGTGAAAGGGCGGTGTCTTAACCACTTGACCACGGGGCCGCACGTGGTGACCCATCGGCGATTCGAACGCCGGACACCTGGATTAAAAGTCCAGTGCTCTACCACCTGAGCTAATGGGTCACACATCAACGAATGCAGATTATATGATACACAAGACTGGCCAAATTGTCAACCGTATAAATCATAATTTTACAAAATCAACTTAAAAAATCACCGAAATATACGCTTACATTATATAATGCGCCTTCTTGTAAACGGAGCTATATTGGCCTCATTAATCATATATATGCTGTCTTCACCAGTGTTGACTCCCATTTGATGAAGAAAAGTTTTCCTGGCAACAAACCGTTAACAGAGCAACACAAATAAAAAAATTCCAAGGGTTTAAACCCTTGGAATTGCTGGAGCTGGCAATGGTACTCGAACCCATAACCTGCTGATTACAAGTCAGCTGCTCTACCAGTTGAGCTACGCCAGCATCTATGGTGATCCAGAAGGGACTCGAGCCCTCCATCTTTAGTATAATAGGCTGGCATTCTAACCGGTTGAACTGGTAGGTCGCATTTAATGGTGATCCCGAGATACTTCAGAACCCTGTTACCACCGACAAGGGGCGGTGTATTAAGCACTTGACCACGGGGCCGCAAGCGGTAACTCATAGACGATTCAAACGCCAGACACCTGGATTAACTCCCAGCGCTCTACCGATTGAGCCAATGGGTCACACATCAACCAGTGCAGGTTATCATTGCTTCTATGCAATAGCCCCCATCAAAGCTTTGATATGATATCCCTTGCCACCACTATTCCGGTTACAGATGCCTGCATAAGCCCGCGAGTGATGCCCGCACCGTCCCCAATGGCGTATAGGTTTTTAACAGGGGTCTCAAACTTGCTATTCACTTCTATTTTGCTGCTATAAAATTTAACCTCGACGCCATATAGCAGCACATCGCGGGAATACAGCCCCGGAGCTATCTTGTCAAAAGCCCTTAGCGCCTCCACTATGGATGTAAGGTAGCGCTGCGGTAGAACATAGCTCAAATCGCCCGGCACAGCGCTCTTTAAAGTGGGAATGGTGGCCGACTTTTTAAGCCTGCTGTAGTCAGTTCTCCTGCCCATAAGCAGGTCCCCTAAGCGCTGCACCATGATGCCGCCGCCGGTCAGCATGTTGGCCAAATAAGCGATATACTTGCCATACTCTATGGGCTGATTGAAAGGCTGCGTAAAACGAGTGGAGACCAGCACGGCAAAATTGGTGTTGTCGGTCTTGAGGGCAGGATCAGCATAGCTATGGCCGTTTACAACCGCTATTTTACCATCATAGTGCTCTTCCGATACCACCCCGCCCGGATTCATGCAGAAAGTCCTCACCTTGTTCTCAAAGGTGTCAGAGTAGTATACCAGCTTGGCCTCATACAAATCCTTCGTGAGGTGATCCATGATCGCATTGGGCACTTCAACCCGTACGCCGATATCCACTTCATTGTTGTAAATGGGTATGCCGTGTTTTTTGGCCTGCTGAGATAACCACTCGGCTCCTGCCCGCCCCGGCGCCACCACCACATAATCGCAATATATGGTTTCCTTCTGCCCGTGCTTTTGTACAACAACCCCTGTAACCTTCCCATCGCTTACAACTATATCAACAGCTTCGGTCATGGGACTAAACTCAACGTTGGCCTGACCGGTGAGGTATTCGTACATAGCTTTAAGCACGTCAATAGCCTTCTCGGTGCCCAGATGCCTTACACCACATGGAATGAGCCGTATGTTATACTTCAAAGCCTCGTACTTTATCTCGTCTACCCTGGCAGAATTTACGCCATGAAGCGTCGCATTAGCACCAAAACTTAAATATATATCATCGGCATATTTTATCAGCCGGTTAGCTTCAGCCTCATCCATATAATCCAGAATGCGGCCACCCACTTCGGCGCTCTGGGTCAGCTTACCATCGCTGAAAGCCCCTGCGCCGCCCCATCCGCTTACTATGGCACAGGGATGACAGTTGGCACATTTCCCCGTTTCCCGTGCAGGGCATGCCCTCCTATTTAAATGGGGCCCTTTGTCTACCATCAACACCTTCAATCCCTTATTTTGCTTGACAAGTTCAAGAGCCGTAAAAATGCCCGCTGGCCCAGCCCCTATTATCACCACATCATATCTTTCCATAATCGACGTCGCGTTCCCTCCTTAAACTTTAAAAAAGACTATAATGACTATATAATACTCCCTTTTTACAAAAAACTTCTAATAAAGGCCCATACGCTACCAATTCCTTAACCTTTTAATTAGACCTATTACACGCAAAAACTGCCCTTGGACAATTCCATGCGCCCAATAAATGATACCAGAAAAATCAGCTTAAATCAATCAGCTATATCCATTAGAAAAGCCCCTTCTTACAATTTATTGCAAGAAGGGGCTTGATTCACTCTACCAAAAGCGCCAAGTCACTTATCCTTCAGGTGCTCGTTAAGCGCCTTTACCAATTCGTCTACATCGATCCCGTGAACCGCCGATGCCTCTTCCAGCGTCTCACCGGTGGATATAGGACATCCCAGACAGTGCATGCCAAACCGTAGGAAAATGGGCACTGTACTTCGATCAATCTGCAGCACCTGGGCAATGGTCATGTCCTTGGTCACCTGTGCCATAGCACTACCCCCTTTATTCTTTTTTCTCCTTACATCATACACCTGCTTATGCTAATAATCAATCCCTTTATTTAGATTTTAGCTTATCTCATCTAGATTATACGGTGTCTCCTGATATACATAGTAGTTTAGCCAGTTGGCAAACAGCAAGTTTGCATGGCTACGCCAATTTACAATAGGCGTAGCGTTTGGATCATCCCCTGGAAAATAATTCTTCGGCAGATTTATATTAAGCCCCTTGGATTTGTCCCTCTCATATTCCTCCTTGAGCGTAAGGGGATCGTATTCGGAATGGCCTGTTACAAATACCTGCCTACCATTTTTAGAAACAACTATATAAACCCCCGCTTCTTCCGACTCAGCCAAAATCTCAAGCTCGGGAACTTTGAGTATATCCTCCCTTCTCACCTCGGTGTGCCTGGAATGCGGTACATAGAATACATCATCAAAGCCTCTCAGCAACTTTTCGTTCTTTTTGCACACCCTATGGGGGAATACTCCAAACATCTTTTGTGGCAGCTTATATTTGGGTATTCCATAGTGATAATAAAGCCCAGCCTGAGCTGCCCAACATATATGGAAGGTGGAGAAGACGTGGGTCTTGCTCCACTTCATTATCTCCTTAAGCTCCTCCCAGTAATCCACCTCTTCAAATTCAAGATGTTCTACCGGCGCACCCGTTATAATCATCCCATCAAACTTCTGATCGCGGATTTCATCGAAGGTGGTGTAGAACTTTGTAAGGTGCTCCTTGGAGGTATTCTTGGACACATGGCTCTTGGGATGAAGCAGCACTATATCTACCTGCAAAGGCGAATTCCCCAGGAGGCGCAATATTTGAGTCTCGGTCACTATCTTATTGGGCATGAGATTTAGTATCACGATCTGTAAAGGCCTGATATCCTGATGCAGAGCTCTGTCTTCAAACATCACGAATATATTTTCATTGATCAATGTTTCAGCAGCTGGCAGGTCGTTGGGGATCTTTATTGGCATATCTCATCTCCCTTCCTAGACTTCTTTAAATAGGTCCGTCGATAGATACCTCTCACCTGTATCGGGCAATATTACCACTATGGTTTTGCCCTCATTTTCCTTTCGTTTGGCAACCTGGGTGGCTGCAAAAGCGGCTGCGCCGGAAGATATCCCTACCAGCAAACCCTCGGTCCTTGCAAGAGCTCGAGAAGTGCTGTAAGCCTCCTCGGTTTTCACCGTTATGACCTCATCTATAATGCTGGTATTGAGAACCTCGGGTATAAACCCAGCCCCTATGCCCTGAATCTTATGCGGACCCGGTTTACCTCCCGACAGCACCGGTGAATCAAAGGGCTCTACGGCTATAACCTTTATATCGGGTTTACGCTGTTTCAAAACCTCTCCGACACCGGTAATTGTGCCGCCTGTTCCCACCCCTGCTACCAATATATCAACTTCTCCGTCGGTATCACGCCATATCTCCTCGGCGGTCGTACGCCTGTGAATTTCGGGATTGGCAGGGTTCTTAAACTGTTGCGGCATAAACGAACCGGGTATGCTGGCTGCCAACTCCTCAGCCTTCCTAATAGCCCCCCTCATGCCCTCAGCCCCTGGGGTCAATACCAGCTCTGCACCCAGGGCCTTTAAAAGGCTTCTTCGTTCAAGGCTCATGGTATCCGGCATGGTAAGGATCAGCCTGTAACCCTTAGCAGCCGCTACTAGTGCCAGCGCAATGCCCGTGTTGCCGCTGGTGGGCTCAATAATGGTGGAATTTTTATCTATCAAGCCCCTTCTCTCAGCATCCTCAATCATCGCAAAGCCTATTCTATCCTTGACGCTTCCACCGGGGTTGAAGTACTCCAGCTTTGCAATCAAACGGGCCTTTAAGCCGTTAACTTCACTGTAATTGGTCAATTCCAACAGAGGAGTATTGCCTATGAGATCCGTTAATGTCTTTGCAATCCTGGCCATAATATCATCCCTTCCTTAAAAAGATTTTATTGAAATTCATATTTTTCTTCAAGACTTTATAGTGAAGATTCAGATATAATACATATATCCATCAATTACTTCTTCCTGATAAGCATCAGCCAAATCCTTCAGGGTAATGCCATCTACCACTTGGTTCAGTTCATCCCTTATTCTAGCCCATACATACTTGGTTATGCACTGGCTTTCCCTTACGCACTTCTCCTTCTTTTGTCCTTGCTTTACGCATTTGACAGGAGCCAAATCACCTTCCAGTGCTCTCAAGATGTCGCCCACCGTAATTTGCTCGGCAGGCTTGGCGAGCATATAGCCTCCCGTAGGTCCCCGGAGGCTTTTTACCAGCCCAGCTTTTTTAAGGGCAGACAGCACCTGCTCAAGGTATTTCCCCGGAATGTTACGCCTTTCGGCAATGCTTTTTACTGGGACACTATCTTCTGAAGAGTTGAGCGCCAACTCCAACATGGCTTTAACCCCATACCTTCCCCTAGTCGAGATAGTCATAGTCAACCCTTCACTGCCTTTCTCAAAGCCTGATCCAGGTCGTATATCAGGTCATCTGCATCCTCTATGCCTACTGATATCCTAATCATGTCAGGCGTAACGCCGGCGGCGCGCTGCTCCTCTTCGGACAGCTGAGCATGAGTGGTACTTGCAGGATGGATCACAAGGGATTTGGCATCGGCCACATTAGCCAAATGGGAGAATATCTCCAGGCTATTTATAAACCTCTTGCAGGTATCTATATCGCCTTTTATTCCAAAAGTGAATATAGACCCCGCTCCTTTGGGGAAATACTTTTGGGCCAGTTGATAGTATTTGTTCCCCTCAAGGTTTGGATAATTGACCCATGAAACCGCCGGATGGGATTTCAAATATTCCACAATCTTTCTGGTATTTGACACGTGCTTTTCCACCCTCAAGGACAGGGTCTCAAGGCCCATCAGCAAGAGGAATGAGTTAAACGGGCTTATGCAGGCCCCTGTATCCCGTAACAGCTGGGCCCTGGCCTTCATGATATAGGCTGCAGGACCAAAGGCTTTGGTATAAACCAATCCATGATAGCTGGAATCGGGCTGCGTAAGGCCAGGGAACTTCCCGCTGGCTTCCCAATCGAATTTTCCACCATCCACTATCACCCCGCCTATCGATGTGCCATGCCCGCCTATAAACTTAGTGGCCGAATGTACCACTATATCGGCCCCGTATTCTATAGGCCTTATAAGGTAAGGGGTGCCAAAGGTGTTATCGACGATGAGGGGGATGCCATTGTCGTGTGCAATCCTAGCTACTGCTTCAATGTCCACCAAGTTTATACCTGGATTTCCTATGGTCTCAACGAACAGGGCTTTGGTCCTGTCTGTAATAGCTTTTCTAAAATTATCGGGATCATCGGGATTTACAAATATCACCTTTATGCCAAACTTGCCGAGCGTCACGGAAAACAGGTTGTAGGTCCCGCCGTACAACGTGCTGGCAGATACTATCTCATCCCCGGCTGATGCGATATTCAAAATAGCATACGTGATAGCCGCCGATCCCGAGGCCACAGCCAGGGCTCCCACACCGCCTTCTAGAGCTGCCATCCTCTTTTCGAAGACATCGGTGGTGGGATTCATGATCCTGGTGTATATGTTGCCTTCCTCCTGAAGGGCAAATAGCTTAGCAGCATGATCGGTATCCTTAAAGACATAGGACGTGGTTTGATATATGGGCACAGCTCTTGCTCCTGTAACCGGATCGGGAAGCTGACCTGCATGTACCTGCAGCGTGTCAAACCCAAGCTTTCTTTGGCTCACTTGTATCAACCCCCTAGATACAGGATATAAAGTCTACTAAATTATAGTAAATCAATTAAATATAGTAAATCAATGCCGATGCTTCCATCATCTTTCTATATTCATTTACCAGGTCTTCGATGGTTATGGAATTTAACACGTTGTTGATCCTATCGTTTATCTTGCTCCAAAGGTTTTTCTCCAGGAATTTCTCCATTACATCCTGCATGCCGGTATCCTGCTGGGATGGCTCCACTATCGAAAGCTCGCCTTCCAATACCCTCAGTACATCCCCAACTGTAGTGCTGGCGCTATCGCAGGCCAATATATATCCGCCGCGCGAACCTTTAATGCTCTTTACCATGCCCGCCTTCTTAAGCGCGTTAAACACCTGCTCGAGATACTTTTCCGAAATGCCCTGCCTTTCGGCTATGCTGTTTAGCGCCGTATACCCGCCTTTTGAATTTGAGTATAAAGCCAGGTCAACAATGGCTCTCAACCCATATCTACCTCTAGTGGATATCTTCATTTGCGCTCTGCTCTGCCCCTCCTTTCTTCATTAAATAATGCCCAACGATCTTTTTCTACTAATCCTATATGATTACTGTTATTCATAAATATTACTATACTTGCTTTATATTGTCAAACATATTTTTTCCCGATATTTGAAAATTTTTATTGTAATTTTTGACCTTTTAACTGGACATACTAATCATGCAAATACTCTCATTGCAACCAAAACTTCTGGATGGAAGACCTACACACGGAAAAACGGCAGAAGAGATTAGTAGACAATTGGAAATGGCAAAAAGAATAGCATTTTTAAATGAAGTGCTAAGAATGGCCTTAAGTGAGCCATTAAGCCTATCCCGTCTGCAGCAAACAATCCCTTTCACACGTTGATATTATCCGGGTTTGCTGGTATCATATAATGGAGATAAAGCCTTTATAACGAGGATGATTTTTATGGCTCTGTGTTCGTTTAACAACAACTACCATATGTTTGATGTGACCCCGGTAGAAAACCTATTCATACAGGAATTCATGTTAAAAGCTCCGGGCGATTTCGTAAAGGTGTATCTTTACGGGCTCAAGCAGTGCTATTATCCAGAATACGCCGAAAATTCTCTGGAAAGCTTTGCTAAAGCCTTGGAGCTTGAACAAGAGGTAGTCGTCAACGCATTTCATTACTGGGAAAGACAGGGTATATTGAAAATTATTGAAAACGAGGATGGGAAGTTCGCCGTACAATACTTTAACATAAAGGATATTCTCTATAATAAAAATTTGGACGTCGAGAATACGCTGTACAAGTACAGAGATTTCAACCAAAATCTGCAGCTCATCTTCGATAAACGGCTGCTTACACCGCAGGAATACCTCAAAATATACGATTGGCTGGAAGTCCTTCAACTGCCCAAAGAAGTCGTGCTCATGATGATACGGTTTTATATATCGAAGAAAGGACCTAACATTAGCATCAACTATCTGGACAAAATAGCACAGCAATGGGCTAGGGACGGAATAAACACTTTGCAAAAAGCCGAAGAGTACATAGAGAGCTGTGAATCGTGCTATCAGGACACTGTGGCCATACTCAAATACCTGGGAATTCATCGTGCACCCACCAAGGCCGAACTGGAGCTTTATAAAAAGTGGCGGGATGTGTGGGGCTTTTCGCTCAATACCATACTCCAGGCCTGCAAGGAAACAACCAAAACCAGCTCGCCCAGTTTTGGTTATCTAGACAAAATATTGGAAAACTTCAATAGGCTAGGGCTCAAAACTCCTCAGCAAATAAACCAGTACCTGGAAAACAGGGAAACCATAGCGAGCAAAATAAAGGAAGTGCTCTTTGAACTGGGATACAAGGATACCACCCCTACTCCCGAGTACCAGGCCTTTTACATCAAATGGACAAGCCAATGGCAGTTACAGCACGAGGTCATATTAATTGCATGCAAACAATGCGTGCGCAGAAAGCTGAGCACCAGCTTTGAAATGGTAGATGCCGTACTAAAGCGCTGGGTAGAAAAAGGCCTGCGCACAAAAGAGGATATCAAAGAATACCTCAAGAAAAAACAAGAGCTAAATGAACGGATACAAGCGGTCCTCGAGCGGTTAGGAGAAGAAAGGTCTGTAACGCCGGCTGATCGCAAGCTCTTTCTGAAATGGACCGAGGAATGGAAGCTACCCTATGAACTTATACTCCAGGCTGCTGAATATTCGATAATGGCCGAAAATAAACTTTCGTTCATGAACAAAATCCTATATAGCTGGTATAGCAGCGGTATAAAGACTGTTGAAGAAGCCATAACCGATCATGAACGCCATTTGCAAGGGCTATATTTAGTAGCACAAAACAAGCCCTTGAAAAAACAGGTGGATTTCAACAAGTTCCAGCAGCATACTTATACCGATGAAGAGCTAGAGTTACTGTTTGAAGACATCGAAAACGGCTGATTTTGGGGGCATACGCCATGAAAGAAGTGATTCTCAGGGAGATATTGAAGGAGTATGAGGATATACGCCATCGGGAGGAAGAAGCTCTAAGACAAAGAGAAAATTACGTAATGCAAGTAATACCTGAAATCGCTGATATGCGCCGTGCTTTGGTTGAGGCGATGGCACGGCGCTCCATGGAAATAATAAGGAATCCCAACAGCTTTAGCCATACCCTGGACGATTTGGAACAAAGGATACAGGAGCTAAAGCGCAGAGAAAAAGAATTGCTCGTCGAGCATGGCTTTCCCCCTGATTATCTGTCCATTCACTACCGCTGCCCAAAATGCAAGGATACCGGATACACGGGAGACCTCATAAAGGAAAAGTGCTCGTGCCTTGTTCAAAGGCTGGTTGAAAAAACTTACCAATTGTTCGACATAAAAGAGCTGGAACAGCAAAACTTTGACACCTTCGACCCACAGGTATTTCCTGAAATATCTCTTGAAGGCAGCCGACTAACTCAGAGGGAATACATGATCCAGCTTAAAAATCGTCTCATGGAATATGTAAATCAATTTCCTAACAATGAGAGAAAGACCATACTCTTTTCTGGCAAGACCGGGCTTGGAAAAACCTTTTTGCTCAACTGCATGGCAAAGGCCATCCTGGACAAGGGATACACAGTCATGCGCATTTCGGCATACAAGCTGTTCAATCAGCTGTTTCTCAGCGCTTTGCAGGATAACGAGCAAAATCAGTTCTTATTCAGCTGCCTGTTCGAGGTGGACGTGCTCATCATCGACGACCTGGGCACGGAGACCCAAAGGAACAACTTTACCTCGGAAGACCTATTCAACATCTTGAATGAACGACAGATACAGCAAAAGCACACGTTTTTATCCACCAACTTAAGCCTTGGCGAGATAAAGGAACGGTATTCCGATCGCATTGCGTCGCGCCTTTTTGATACATCCAATACCATGCTGATAAAATTCATGGGCCAGGATATACGGATAAGGGGTAAAAACCAATTGCCTAAGGATAAAAAATTCACCGATCCGGACTAAAACGCAAATCCCATCTTGCACCCATATTGGATTTAATAAAAGCCGTCAGTACTCCTGACGGCTTTTCTCGTAGTTTGCAAATTTAGTATACTGTCCCAACCATACCAGTTCAATGGTGCCGGTAGGACCGTTCCGCTGTTTGGCAATTATTATCTCAGCTATATTCTTCTTATCGGTATTGGGGTTGTAATATTCATCCCTGTATATAAACACCACCAAATCTGCGTCCTGTTCAATTGCTCCCGATTCCCGCAAATCACTTAGCATAGGCCGATGTTGCGTTCTAGCCTCTGGGGCGCGGCTAAGCTGTGACAGCGCGATGACGGGAACCTTGAGTTCCCTTGCCAAGGCCTTTAGCGAACGAGAGATTTCCGATATCTCCTGCTGGCGGTTTTCCGCCCTACCTCTACCTGACATAAGCTGCAGGTAGTCAATTACCACTAGCCCCAGCCCCTTTTCCATCTTAAGCCTGCGCGTCTTGGAACGTATCTCCATGACCGAAAGCCCACCGGTATCGTCTATATATATGGGAGCCTGTGACAGTGGCCCAGCAGCTCTTACCAGCTTCAGCCAATCCTCTTCGCTTAAGTTACCCGTGCGAATCTTCTGCAGTTCTACATTGGCCTCTGAACTCAGCATGCGCTGTACCAGCTGTTCTTTGGCCATTTCCAAGCTGAATATGGCAACTGGCACCTTCTGGCGCAATGCCACATACTGTGCAATATTGAGTACAAAGCTGGTTTTCCCCATGGATGGCCGCGCAGCCACCAGTATCAGGTCTGAAGGATGAAGTCCTGACGTCTTCTGATCAAATTCATGGAAGCCGGTAGGCAAACCTATTATGCCGCCCTTTTTCTTGGACAGCTCCTCAATCTTGGTATAGGTTTCAAGAAGGATATTCTTTATTGGCTCAAAGTAATTGGCAACCTGTCGTTGGGAGATTTCAAATATCCTTTTTTCTGCCTTATCCAGAATGATGTCCAGCTCTTCCTGGGCCTCGTAGCTATCCTTTATGATCTCGTTGGACGCTGCGATGAGCTGCCGCAAGATTGATTTTTCTTGCACTATCTCTATGTAATACTTCAAATTAGCCGTGCTAGGAACGGCAACGGACAGGTCGGATATATAAGCCGCACCACCCACTCCGTCCAAAGTACCCTTCTGCCTCAATTCTTCCACAACCGTGACCAGGTCCACCGGCTCGCCGCGATCATATAGGTTCAGCATTGCCTCAAATATTTCTTTATGGGCTTCGGAATAGAAATCTTCGGGCTTTAAAGTTCCTGCCGCCACCGAAACTGCCTCGGCATCGATCAGCATTGATCCCAGGACCGATTGCTCGGCTTCTAAATTGTGAGGAGGTATACGCCGCAGCAACTCAGCCATGATAACTCCCTTTCTCCTTTATCGGCTTACTCTGCTTCAACTTTCACTGTCAGAGTAGCTGTAACCTCAGGATACACCTTAACCGTCACCGCATAGTTCCCCGTGCTCTTTATGGGTTCGGGTAGCACAATTTTTTTCCTATCAATATCCATGCCGTGTTGCTTTTTAAGCTCATCGGCAATCTCTTTATTGGTCACCGAACCAAACAGCTTGCCCTCACTGCCGCTACGGGCTTTTATCACCACCGTCAGCCCCGATAAAGCATTGGCCAGTTTCTGTGCCTCTGAAAGCTCCTGCTCTTTACGTCTTATCTCTGCCTGTTTCTTTTCCTTAAGCGCCTTTAAGTTTTGCTCAGTGGCTTCTATGGCCAACTTTTTAGGAAAGAGATAGTTTCTTGCATACCCATCGCTGACATTTACTACATCGCCCTGTTTCCCCTGCCCTTTCACATCTTGAAGTAAGATCACTTTCATCTCTTATTCCCCTCCTCTAAATAATCTTTTAATGCTTTAATGACCTTTTGACGAGCTTCATCAAGGCTAATATTGCCCAACTGCGCTCCCGCAACCGTTAAATGCCCTCCTCCTCCCAGCTTTTCCAGCACCATCTGGACATTCACATTTCCCAACGACCTTCCGCTTATCATGACGTCGTCGCCATTTGCATACAGGACGAAAGAAGTGTGTATCCCCTTTATGGTGAGCAAACTGTCGGCAGCCTGGGCAGCAATAAGCTGGCCGTTTTTGATATCCGGCGGACAGTAAGCCAACGCCACTCCCGGTGCGATTATCTGAGCATTCTTAACCACTTCAGCGCGGCTTAAGAAAGTCTCGAGATCATCCTGGAACAAATGGCGCACCGAGGCAGGATCAGCACCAGCACGCCTGAGATAAGACGCCGCTTCGAAAGTACGTACGCCGGTTTTGAATATAAAATTTTTAGTGTCCACCGTTATCCCTGCCAACAATGCATCGGCCTCCACAGGCTTAAGCTCCACCTTCTCATCAAAATACTGCACTATTTCGGTGACCAGCTCGCTGGTAGAAGAAGCATAGGGCTCCAGATATACCAGGGTGGCATTCTCCACCGCTTCTGCGCTTCTTCTGTGATGGTCTATTACCACCACCTTGTCCACAGCGTTTAAAAGCCGTTGCTCCTCCATAAAGGCTGGACGATGCACGTCCACTACCACCACCACTGCCTGGCGGTCTGCTATGGTTAAAGCCTCATCGGGCGTTATAAAAACATCCCGATATTCTTCATCCTCCATAAGCCTGCTTATCATTGGGCGTATAGAAGGATTGGGCCGGCTCATCACTATATACGCTCGCTTACCTATATGGCGAGCACACCTGTAAATCCCTAAAGCGGCTCCCAGGCAATCGAGGTCAGCTGCCTCGTGCCCCATGATAAATACTCCCCACGACTGGGACATCAACTCCTTCAAAGCATTGGCAATAACCCTGGATTTAACCTTAGTGCGCTTCTCAACCTCTTTGCTCTTGCCCCCATAGAAGAACAGTTTGGCCCCTCGCTTAACTACCGCTTGATCTCCTCCACGCCCTAGAGCCAGGTCAAGAGCAAATTGCGCATAGTGGGTGAGCTCCAGAGGAGTTTTGCCATCCACCCCTACCCCTATGCTTAAAGTCACGGGAATTCTGTTACCTGCGCTGATGGATCTCACTGCATCGAGGATCGAAAACTTGTCGTCCTCCAGCGCTTTTAATGCTCTGGCTTCGGCAAACACCACAAATTTATCCCGGTCAAACTTCTTCCAGCCCGCATTGAGAGAAATGGCCCACTGGCTCAATATAGACTCAATTTCTGCCATCACCACCGGCCGTTTGGCCTCATCAGTGTTGTTTACCACCTCATCGTAATTATCAACCTGCACCAGCATAACCACCGGGCGCTCGTCATGATACTTTACTTTTAACAAGGCTTCTTCGGTGATATCCTGCAGATACAGAAATACTATAACTCTGCGACCGTCCTTGCTATCGCCAATACCCAGTGGCGTATAAAACAGCCGGTATATTCTTCCGTTTAGCTCTATCTGTATGGAATCATCGTCTTTATTTTTGAGCAGAGCATAGATGTCCAAATTAGGGATATAGTTATTTATGTTTTTGCCCAACAGGCTTTCCCCTTCGAACAGCTGGCCAAATCGAGGATTGTACCAGTTAATAGTTCCGTCCAGCTCCACCACTACAAAAGGCATGGGCACGCTGAATACCGCGTTTTTTGTGGACCAGTCTATATTTTCGGAGAGATTCTCAAGATAACGCGTCCATTCAACTCTTCTTATCCGCGTAACCTTCCAGTTATAGTATACTAGATAAATAAACAGCAAAAATGCCACAAGGCCCATTCTCCAATTGAAATAACATATGATCGACGAGAGCACCAATATAACGGCTAAATATATGGGATTTTCGGGAACATTAAGCCCCTTCATCGTGGGCTTTTTCACCAATAATTCACCTCAATTCACCTTCTTTATAGGCTACGGTTTCATTCGCTGATAAGCCCATCGCAGCTTGAATACCTGCTCCAAAATCCCCAGGGATATCAGAAGCATTGGAGCAAACACAAAAAGAGCCCCCGCTATTATAGCACGCAAAATCGTAGGTACCTTGCTCATCTTAAGCTTCATAAAAAAGGTAACAACCGCCAAACCCTGAACTGAAAACACAAACGAACACAAGGACAGCACTGTATAAAATACCACGTCAAAATTTTTCAAATCCAGCAAAGTACCCACATAAGCGATAAGCAATATACCCATAAATCCCCATCCTGCGCCTTTGGGCAACATCCAATCGCTGAATTGCGGCAATTCATTTAACATATACCCCAACTTTTTGAGCGTTATGCGCGATACAAGCATGTTTATGGTTCCATATATCAACGAAAATATCAGCAACGCCGAAGGAACAAATGGTACAAACTGCTCTAACTGCCCTATAACCACCTCTGCAAATTCCCCTGGCGATATGGGCTTTTCTATCAAATTAAGCTGAGCATACAGCTCCATCATCCGGCCAAAATCCACTACATTGCTAGAAAGAAATTGTCGTATGCCGCTGGCTATATATTCAAACACCGTTTGTCCCATAAACCAGGAAAATGCCTTCAGCAATATAAGGGTTGAAAGCAACACAGCCCCTGCAGCCATGACGATGTATTCAAACAGGTCAAAGCGCTTTTTTATGGCCCAGGAGAGCGCCACCACCAGCGAAAAATTAAGTATGATCACAGCAAAGCCCAAAAACGGATGAAACACCATCCCCAGCAGCAGCCCAGCTATCACAAGCCCCAATATGCCTGCCCAGGGTTCCCTCCTAGCTCCCAGCACAATAAAAGGAACCGGCCAAATGGTGACCACAACGTTTAACACAGGTATAAAAGGCAGTATCACCAACAACACGGCACTTACCGTGGCAATCAGGGCACTTTCCAATACAGCTTTAAACCTTAAATTCATATTGCACACTCCATATTTATTCTCTACTGGCCTTGATATGCTGCTTCAGTTCCGACAAATCGCCGTAATTCCTCTCTATCTCGTGTTCCTCTAAAATCCCCAGGCGAATCTTGTTTGCAATCCTTTGCTCAATCATACCAAAATGGATCCCCAGCCTCTTGCCCAGCAGGTAAGAAGCCACGATTATGCTGGCAAGGCAATCGGCCAAGCTCTCGGATGAAACCCTGGCACTGCTAACCAACATGCGAAAGAGTTCAGCGACGGAAAGCAATATCTCGCTCTTAAGCCATTCGATGATCTTTAGGTTTTTTGCAATGTCCAGCTCCTTCTCGTTATCCATTCGCAAGGTTTTAGCTCCTCTCTTATATAAATCTGGGATATGAACCCAGCACAGCAAAATACTTGCTCTGGCCAGCCAGCTCATCCAGTGCTTCCTGCACCACAGCATCCTGTACATGCCCTTCAAAATCCACCAAAAACAGGTATTCGCCCAAGTTTGTCTTCATGGGCCTTGACTCAATTTTGGTAAGGTTTATACCCCTTTCGGCAAAGAGCCTGAGGGCACAATACAGGCTGCCGGGCTTGTGATCCACGCTGAACACGATTGTGGTCTTATCATATCCGGTGGATTGGCTCCGTTGTCTGGACAGGACGACAAATCTGGTACAGTTGCCATTATGGTCCTGAATGTTTTCTTCAATGATGTCCAGGCCAAACACGCTAGCAGCATGTTTGCTCCCTATGGCTCCCCATTCCCGCTCACCTTTGGCTACTTCCCTGGCCGCTGCAGCAGTGCTGGAAGTGGTGCGCAGCTCCACGCCATGCAATTTCTCATGCAAAAATTTGCGGCACTGCGCTAGGGCCTGAGGATGGGACAGCACCACCTTGAGTTCATCCAACCGTACCCCCGGTTTTACCAACAAACAATGATGTATAGGAAGGATGAGCTCTCCGGTTATATATACGCTCACCTCGTGAATTATCATATCAACCGTTATATTTACCGTCCCCTCCATGGAATTCTCCATAGGGACTACCGCATGATCTATTTGGCCCTTGTCTACCCCGTATATGAGGTCAGGAATGGTCTGGTATTCCACTAAATCCATCCGCTTTCCCTTTACATACATCAAAGCCGCTTCATGTGTAAAGGTGCCTTCGGGTCCCAGATAGCCTACCTTTTCCATATCTTTCCCCTTTTTAGGATATCATCAAATTAATTGTATACGTCCCACAGCTCTTTGTCAACGTCGTACGCCTTTCCCTTCCCTGTATGGTCAAACAAAACAGCTGTGCGCCCTTATGCGTTTCCCTATCCCGATGCCCACCAGGAAAATTCAACATGAGGTGGTGAAAAACGTCATTTAGAATGGGCCATTGGCACCAAAAAAACAACTGCTTCCATTGCAAAACAGATTATATCTCATCGCCACTCAATACGGCGTTTATTCCAACCTCCTAATTATCCTCTGAATGAGTTCCCAATCGAATCCCCTGCGCAGCAGAGCCTGGGCAACTTTATGTGCCCTCTCCTTTTCATCTGCTCCCTTATATCTCTCATAGTATTTTTGAGCAAGCCTGTTTGCTACAGCTTCTTCTTGTTCCTCGGAGATGGAGCCCATAACCTCATCTATTAGACCGGCATCCACTCCTTTTTGTCTTAATTCCCACACCATAGCAGCCTTACCTTTCGGATTGTTTCGCAAGCGGCTGTTTACCCAGCTTAACGCAAAAGCCCTATCATCTACAAATCCATATCCTTTCAGCTTTTCCATGGCCTTTTCAATGGCTTCCTCATCAAAACCCTTTCGCTTTAAATGCTTTTCCACCTCTTTTTGGGTTCTGGAGCGAAAGCCCAGATACCTCAGAGCCATTTGATAAGCCTCTTCTGCTCTTCTCTCTTCATCAGAGCAAAATGTCAATCCCATGGCTGCACCCCTTCTCCCGATATATCGCTGATGGACGGGCATTTACGCCAATGACCACTCGAAACCAGCACTGAAACGTAAAATCCTCATGTTACAAAAAGACGGTGTCTTAAAAACACCGCCTTGTATTGCACTATAGCTATTTTATGCGCTGGCAAATACCTCTTCAAATTCCTCCACATCCAGCTTTTCCTTTTCAAGCAGGGCCTCGGCCACTTTGTGCAGCTTGTTGATGTTCTCCTTGAGCAATGTCTCGGCCCGTTGATAAGCCTCCTGTATGATATTCTTAATCTCGTTATCTATGAGGGCAGCCACCTTTTCGCTGTAATTGCGATACGTGCCCCAATCCCTGCCCAGAAAAATTTCCTCGTACTTGCCTCCGAACGTTACCGGACCCATGTTCTGGCTCATCCCGTATTCGGTTACCATCTTCCTAGCTATCTGAGTAGCCCTTTGTATGTCATTCGAAGCGCCGGTGCTTATATCATTGAGCACCAATGCCTCGGCGGCGCGCCCACCCAACAACTGAGTAATCTCGTCCATCAGCTCTGACTTTGAAGCGAAATACTTATCCTCTTCGGGCAAGGTCAGGGTGTAACCCCCGGCCATACCGCGGGGGATGATGGATATCTGATGAACAGGATCTGCATGGGGCAATAGCTTTGCAACCACCGCATGGCCTGCCTCATGGTAAGCCACCAATCGCTTATCTTTTTCGGTCATTACCCTGCTCTTCTTCTCCGGCCCTGCAATGACTCTGGTAATAGCCTCTTCCAGCTCGGCCATGCCTATCTGCTTTAATCCCTTTCTAGCTGCCAATATTGCAGCCTCATTCATTACGTTCTCAAGGTCAGCCCCCGTAAATCCGGCCGTCCTTTTGGCCAAAACCTTTAAATCCACTTCGGGAGCCAAAGGCTTACCCCTCGAATGAACTTTCAGTATCTCTTCTCTTCCCTTTATATCGGGTATACCAACCGTGATGCGCCTATCAAACCTGCCCGGCCGCAACAGCGCCGGATCCAAAATATCTGGGCGGTTGGTAGCGGCAATCACTATAATACCTTCGTTGACAGAAAAACCGTCCATCTCAACCAGCAGTTGGTTGAGGGTCTGCTCGCGCTCGTCATGGCCCCCGCCCAATCCGGCACCACGATGGCGCCCTACCGCATCTATCTCATCTATAAATATAATACAGGGGGAATTCCTCTTGGCCTGTTCAAACAGGTCGCGTACCCTGGCCGCACCTACACCCACAAACATCTCTACGAAATCGGAACCGCTTATGCTGAAGAAGGGTACACCGGCCTCGCCTGCCACTGCTTTGGCCAGCAGCGTCTTACCTGTGCCGGGTGGTCCCACCAGCAGGATGCCTTTGGGAATACGAGCCCCCAACTCCAGGTACTTTTTGGGATTCTTAAGAAAATCCACAACCTCCTTCAGCTCGTATTTTTCCTCTTCAGCGCCTGCCACATCGCTGAAGGTAACCCTGTGCTTGGTATCGGTATGGAGCCTGGCACGGCTTTTGCCAAAGGACATAACTCGGTTACCACCGCCCTGGGCTTGTTGCATGAAGACAAACCAGAATACCACAAACAACAGGATGAGCACTACAAAGGGCAATAAATTAAGCCACCACGGTGGCTCTGCCGGCGGCTGTGGATCCCACTCAAAGCCGAAATCGGCTGGCGTGATCTGATCAGGTGACGTACCCAATCTCCTTGCCTCGGCAGCCTTTACGTCTTCAACAAAAGTCTCCTGTGAAGGCAGATATACTTCAAAATCATATTTATCCGGAAAAATATTTACATATTTGGAGCCCTTTTTTACGCCTATAGCAGCATTTTCCACAGTTCTTAGCTTGGCAATATTGCCCTTTTCAATCTCGTTGATCAACTCAGGATACGAAATCCTCTTTGCCCCCGTATCAAAATCCAGCAATGTTACCAAAAATATTATTGCAACCAATAAAATAAGATAAAAGCCTGGGCCCCTCAAAAACTTTTTCAAACCCAGCCCTCCTTTTCTGTTATTGCTGCTTTCTATATAATACACCCTTTTCTGGCAACGCAAACACACTTTTTGCCTGCGCTCCCACCAGCTTTTGGTTAAACCTGGCGCTACTACGCACATAACATTCCTTTTTTATTGTATCACAGTCGCACTTCATAATGCAACGCAACTTTTCTCCAAAAGTCGAAGGAGAAAAGTCATTCGACCTTATCAGGGTCCAGCACGCAGATATACGGCAGATTGCGGTATCTCTCAGCGTAATCGAGCCCATACCCCACTACAAACTCATCGGGGATGCTGAACCCTACATAATCCACCTTCACCGGCACTTTACGTCTGGAAGGCTTATCCAGGCAGCAGCATATCTTCAAGCTCTTGGGATTGCGAGAAAGCAGCAGCTCTGTCAAATAGTTGAGAGTAAGGCCGGTATCTATAATGTCTTCTACTATGAGGACATCCTTCCCTTCTATCTCTTCATCCAGGTCCTTGAGTATGCGAACCACGCCCGACGAGCGGGTGGAACTTCCATAGCTGGATACCGCCATAAAATCCATAACTAATGGAAGTTTTATGTGCTTTACAAGATCAGCCAAAAACAGCACTGAACCCTTGAGTATCCCCACCAACACCAAATCCTTACCCTGATAGTCCCTGGTAATCTGTTCCCCCATTTCAGCTATACGCCGCATCAACGTTTGTTCATCAATTAAAATTCTTCCTACCTTCTCCATCTTCTCCTTCCCCCTTTACCGACTTTATATCTTTCGTGCTTCAAGCTGTATAACATTACGGGTCATGGGCGTAATCTTGTAATCATCATGAATTTGCAAACCTACCACCCATATTATGTTTTTTTCATCCACTACCAGCGGAATGCCGTCCCTTTCATGCCGGGGCACCTTTCTATCAATAAAGTATTCCTTTAATTTCTTTGTCCCCTCCATGCCAAAAGGCTTGAAACGATCGCCTTGTCTCCTGTTACGAATCCGCAGCCTTCCTACGATGACATCCCCATCAATATAAACCCGCCAAGGCGAAGAAAAAGATACTTCCTCACGCGGCACCCGCTGGGCTACCACTTCAATCCCGCACTCTTTTACGGTAACGCTGGCGGGAACATCTAAAGGGTATTCAAACGGCTGCACTGGCCGCCGCAATTCTCCCCTCCACACCACAATGTCGCCATAATCTTTCAAAACCCTTATGCCACTGGGCAACATCAGCATGGCGCCGGTAGTACAATTAGACGCCATATCCAATACCTCTTCAACGTGATTTGCACCTATATTATCGAGGGTTCCACTCATGGCCCTTAAAGCCATTCTCAGCACCCTACGCCTGACGGCAATGGGCTGCATCAAAAAGCCTTGTAAATCAATTCTAAGCTGGTTTTGATTTGAAACCCTCACCAACTTATCGTACTCTTTCCGACAGTAATCCTGTAGGAATTCCTCCTCATCCCGTATGATGGTCCCCATCCTGACAAGCGCATCCACGATGTTGGGATTGAAGTGCTGCTTTATATAGGGTATCAGCTCATGCCGTATCCGATTGCGGGTATAAGCGACATCCTGATTGGTGGTATCTAGCCTGAAATCCAAACCATTTTGATGACAGTATTCTTCTATCTCTGCCCTTGAAACCTCTATGAGGGGCCGTATAATCTTGTTTTGTCTAACCGGCCTTATCCCCTGAAGCCCTTGCATGCCAGTCCCACGCAATATGTGGTGCAAAATGGTTTCGGCCTGGTCATCGCGATTGTGCCCCAGCGCAATCTTATGCCCTCGTATGTCCTGCAAGACCTCATCAAAAAATCGATAACGGACAATTCTACCTGCCTCTTCTAAAGTCATACCCCATTCATCGGCCAGCCTGGGCACATTAGCTCTTTCAACAAATAAAGGGACATCCCACTGCTGACATAGCTGCGCCACAAATTCAGCATCCTGGTCAGCAACAGTGCCCCTAATTCCATGATGTACATGAGCAGCATAAACCTCTATGCCCATGTCCCTTTCAATTCGTTTTAAAACATGCAGCAATGCTACAGAGTCAGGCCCTCCAGAGATACCGACCAACACTCGCTCGCCAGATAGCAACATATTGTACTTGTGAATGGTGTGGAGAACCTTCGACAGCATCCCATCACCTTTTGTACTAGAATACTAACATTTTAGCTTTTTTACAAGCATTTTTCAAGGGCAATTTTTATGAAAAATACGGTTTCCATATACGGCTTACCATCACTGTCATGTCATCTCGTGCAATGCCATCAGCCTGTTTCAAAACCTCATTCATTATATGGTCAGCCAGCTCCTGGGGATTGCAGCTATCTAACTTTGAGATCACCTCAACCATCCACTCCTCTGGGTTGACATGTACATCCACGCTATCCAGTACCCCATCAGTTACCATCACAATCATATCCCCGTCTTCGAGTACTTCCTTCACGCTTTCTGGTTGGATATCCTCCAAAATTCCCATGGGCAATGCTGGCGCTTTTATCACCTTTACCGTATCCTTCTTCTTTATAAACGTGGACGCCGCCCCAATTTTAATAAAATCGGCACTTCCCGTCACCAAGTCTATAACGCACAGGTCAGCGGTAGCAAATATCTCTTCCCTGGAGCGGAGTATCAATACAGAGTTTACGGTCTGAATGGTCAGATTGAGGTCAAAACCAGCCTCCAAAAAATTCTCCAGCAGAGAAACGACTATACTGCTCTGGGCATCGGCCCTACTCCCCGACCCCATTCCATCGCTTAAAACCAGCAGGTATTTACCATCATCTACCTGGATGGATGAGTAGTTATCGCCGCACACATCGGCAAATTCCCTGGCTTTTCTAGCAATTCCGGTCATCACCTTATACCTTTGAGCTTCAACGAACTTAAGAACACACTCCTGCTTGGAGCAAATCCTGCTCTCATCGCTTTTGCACGACATGGGTTTTTTCACCACTTCCCTTACAACCTTTTCGATAATCCGCGTACACTCCCTTCGTGCACCGCACGGCTTTTTAACGATGTTCACCTCCATCCTTCCATCGGCTTTTTCTATCACCGTAACATTTTTTACGCGTATGCCCCTTTTGTCCAACTCCAGCAATATTGACTCTTCTAGATCCTTTTTAAAACGTATATCTATGTCAAGCTGTTGTGCTAGGCGGGTTATCACCTTGGATACCCCTTCCAGCTGCTGGGCTACCAGACTTCTGCACTCATCTATCTTTTGCTGCCACCTGTAATTGAATTTGTAAGCCTCATAAGCCTGGGTCACAGCCTCTATAACCTGATCGACGCGAAGGCAAGCCTTGCAGAAATCTTCCGATAAATCTTCCTTTCGTATGTTTCCCTTGCTTTCCACTATGCCTATCAAGTCGAACATGTAGTTGTACGTGGCGTAAAAATTACGTTGCCAACAATTTCGATAAAAGGTACACCCGATACAAACCTCGCTTGCTACCACATCCAGCAGCCTATTTATGCTTTCCTTCCCCTTTATCACATCAGATTGGGAGATCTGAGAAAATGCCTGCGCAAGGTTGTGAAATACCCGTGAAAACTCTTCTAACCTGCTTACAGTAAGCTCCTTTAGCTTGGATGTATATCTATTGCCATCTCTGGCGAGGCTCAACCCTGCATCCCACAAGGCCCGCACATACTCAATAGCCCTGGGGGATACGAGAAGCAATATACAGCTGGAGGTTGCAATTTCTTTAAAGGACAGTATGGTCACCGTCGAACGATTGATATAAAAAGTCATAAAGGCATTGGATAGGATAAACGCCAGGCTGGATCCAGCTCTCCCCAAATCTTTAAATGCTCCTGCCATCATTCCGCATACGGTGAAAACTCCTATAAGTTCAATAGCCGGTTGAGTGGCCATGGAAAGAAAAAGCCCGACGATGCATCCTATAGCTGCTCCCATCCCCGCACCGCCTATGTAAGCAGACACCAATACCAGCGCAGTTGCAAACACATTGCGAAGAGACAGGCCAAAAAGGTTAGTCTTCCAAAATCCTACTGTCAGCAGCGCCAAAAAGACGGCAATGCCAATGGCTTCATAGTTGGCTAGCACGCGACGAGACTTTATATTGATGATTAAATCCACCGTTGGATTGAACACATAGACCATGACCAATCCGATAATGCTTTCCAGCCCGGCCAGGATCAAATCATAAAACAGCATCCCCCGGAAGTAGGCATATGTGATATTTACCATCATGAGCGCAATGCCTGCAGCCAAAGCGGCATGCAATACGCTCCATTCCTTTCGCCTTACAAAAGGAATCTGGCTATAAACGAAAAGGAGACAGGTTGTCAACGCATACTTCAGCACGAAAGCCTGCAGGCCAAGGCTTACAAACCCCGCTATGACCGCAACTAGATATACGGCTGCATTTTTCTTCTTTCTGGATATAATGTTGGCATACAATGCAACACCAAAAGGTGCCACTTCTTCAAATATGACAGCTCGTCCCATTAAAAAGCATAGCATGCATGCCAAAAACTCATAAATCAATTGTTTCCAGCCTATCGATGGGATGGTCATTCGCCTAATGGCTTGTCCTTCAAGCCCCTGGTAAGAGTATGCTCCCCTTTGCATCTCGCCACACCACCCGTGCTACCTTTTTATGTACAATCCAACAAGGCACACTCATTATACCAGAGCCGGGGCAAATATTTTGTCAATATTAGGAAATTGATTTCCAAAACTTTACGACATAAACCTTAAAAAAAGCGAAAAAGCTGCAGACATCCCAAAATATCTGCAGCTTTTTCCAATGATGTCCTTACAATGTAGTTTGCGACGATATCTTATAAGAAAGCGCTACTTAAGCCTACCCGCTGGGGAATAAAATATCGGCTCAAAGGCAATAAAAAACTCCGACATAACTTCGGAGTGCTCAAACGTTGAGGGCGCAATAGGACTCGAAGCTATGGCACCTTGCTTGTAAGGCAAGTGCTCTCCCCGCTGAGCTATGCGCCCGTTAATGGCCAATATTTACTTTCCAACAATGGTGACAGCCAACGGATTGAAACAGCTGCCTTTTTGAGCCGCCATAAAGACACACCTGGTTGCAAGGGAGGAATTTGGATCATCGACCTTCATTCAAAATATCCCGTCGCTTTCAGCCCCTGCCACGCCAATATCCTCCGCCGCGCTTAGCCTCCCTGTTTCTCTTTATATCCTGAAGCCTTTCCTCGCTCTCCTTCATGAACTTGGCCAACCGTTCCTCAAACGTCATTTCTTTCTCCTGCGCTCTGCGGATCGACAGGTTTATCCTCCCCTTCTCGTCTATGGATAAAACCTTAACCATTACCCTATCATCTTGTTTCAGGTGTTGGTGTATATCCTTAACATAGATATCGGCAATTTCGGATATGTGCACCATGCCGGTCTGGCCATCAGGCAGCACTATAAACGCTCCAAATTTGGTAATACCCGATACCCTGCCTTCAAGAATTTGTCCTACCTCAACAGGCATACAGAAATGGTTTCTTCCCTTTCATCAGTTCTGTTTTTCGATAAACTTTATCTCTCCCTTTTTTACCCACCCAAAGCGTTCCCTAGCCGCTTTCTCAATATACTCCTCCGACTTTGTATATTCGATCTGGCGCTCCAACTCTGCATTATACTCCTCTACCTGCTGTATCTGCTGCCTCAAGTACTCCATCCGGGCATACTGCTCTTGCATCTTCAATTCTTGCTGGATAAAAGTAAAGATGAAATAGCCCATTACCAACAGTGCAAGAAAGAGCTTAACTCTTGGCTTGAGCGCATACCTCTTCCTGGCCATGCAATCACCTTCTCAAAACGTAAACTGGCTTCAGCCATCATAAGATAAAAGCAAAAACAAACTTAACTTTTTATATTATTCGACGCGCAACATAAAAATCCTTTTTACGCCTTAATTTTAGCTTTAATTTTATCGATAAAATTAAACAGGGCTTGAAAAGGCCATGACACCAATCTAATAGCTCCCTTAAAGCCCTTTTCTATAGCTGTGTACACATAGATCAACGCCTTTATGACCCATGGGCTTATTGTCAACAGATAAAGGCTCCACCCCATTGCTAGTCCAATAAAATTGTAAAATCTCACTTCTCCATCGTTGGCATATAATAGCGCCATGAATACCAGGGCGGCTACAACCAGCCAAAAAAACAGGTCCATTATGCCCACAAGCCACGGCCTGGGTTTAAAGATCCTGCGAATCACCCTGTTTAAATCGTAGATAAAGCCAACCAACATTCCCGTATAAACTGTAGCTAGAAAAACGTATGCCTGATTGGTTGTTGACATGAGCATACAAACTGCACCCTTTTTTATCTGAACAATCTACTAAAAAAACCAGAACCTTTTCCACCTATTCCATCATGATCGCTGTACTGTAAGGCTATGATCTCTCCCTCGACTATGAGCTGCCCCTCCTCCAGGTTCAACTTGTTTATGTGGAGATCCTGGCCGTGAAGGGTGATATAGCCCATATCGGTGAGCAGTACCACCGTTGCCTCATCAAAACTATCCACATCAACTACTCCTGTTATGGTCACCTTTTCGCGGTTTTCCATAAGCACGCTGTGGCTCCTGCTTCGTACGGCCTTTTTGTCATCCATCTCCCTAATCATCCCATTCCCCCCTGATACAATACCTTACTTGATTATATGACCGTTCTTTCGGGGATATGCATACAAAAGCCCGGCTTCATATTGCCGGGCTTGATGGACCTTTATTGCCACATCTTCACGATTTCAACGCCTTTGAAATAATGATTGATGATCTCCTCTGCCTTTTTCCCCTCTTTGGCCATGTTATAAGCCCCCCATTGGGACATGCCCACGCCGTGTCCATAACCCCTGCCTTTGAATATCACGCGATCGCCTTCTATTCCCACCTCATCCAGCAGCGTCGATTTCATCTTAGTGCTGCCCAGCGCAATGCGCAGCTCGGGCGCCGAAACCGATATGGAATCCAGCACGATTTCCATGGCCCGCCCTGACGGCCCTCTTTTGCCTATCTTTATGCTCGAAAAATCTTCTATCTGTTTGCCCATCTGTTGAACAGCCTGTATGACTTCTTGCTTTGAAAATTCAGCAACCCAGTTCTTCTCCTCGGGGGGAATGAGCGAAGAGTCATCGGGGGAGTCAACCACCTGTATGTAAGGGGGATTACCTTCCTTGTATCCCAGGCCCTCTACTGCCGTCGCCGTTTTGCCTCCGGCATTGGAATGGAACCAGGCATTCACATAATCCCCATCATATACCATTACCTGCCCTCTGGTCTCGTTTACCGCCCTCCTTATTCGATCATTGACAGCCTCCTGATTCCATGCCTGGGCTTCTTCAATATCGGTCGAAATATGGGCATTGCCGTATTTGGATTGGCCTTTGTCCTTTATGAATTTAAGCACAAAGGTTCTCGCAATAATGGCCTGGGCCTTGATGGCCTCTATCGGCCAATCGTTCTTAATCTCGCCTGCTACAACGCCAGCCACGTATTCTTCAAACGCCATCTCCTGCACCCTGTCCTCTTCCTTTATATATACTTTAAGTCGGGGCTCTTGCCCCTCGGTACTCCCTAAAGCCTCAGGAATAGCCGGCTTTTTCTTGGTTTTCTCCGGAATCGAGGGCTCAGATCTCCTTATCCCGGTACATCCTGATATCAGCAATAAAAATACCACAGCCACCATCAAAAATCTGTTCCACTTCGATTTTATCGCCCTCATCCTTATACCTCCTGTAGCCCATAGCTATTTCATTGTACTAAGCTTCAGTGACTAGTATTTGCTTAAGCCCAGGAGGTAATACATACTACCAAACTACAGCTCCCTGTACATCTTGGGGGCTTCACCTTTGGCAACATGTTCGGACACCGACAGCACCTCAAAACGCCGTATATTCTCGCCAAACTGTATCTCTATTACATCGCCCACCTTTACCTCTGTGCTGGGCTTGGCCACCTTGCCGTTTATGAGAACCCTCCCTTGGCTGCAAGCCTCATTGGCCACTGTCCTCCTCTTTATAATCCTGGATACCTTTAAAAATTTATCTATACGCACGACTTTAACCCTCCAAAAATTAAGCCCAAATTTTTTAAACTAGTATACAATTCCCCTGAAACCTTTTCAACCGCATCCTACCCTCAATAAATTAAATGAAAAAACCAAAAATTACAAAAACCGGGGTTATCACCCGGTTTTTATGGTTTTATTGTTTAGCTCATTGAACGGCATCTTTCAAAGCCTTGCCAGCTTTAAACACAGGAGCTTTGGATGCAGGAATGATGATCTCCTCTTTGGTCTGAGGATTTCTGCCCTTCCTCTCGGCCCTTTCGCGGACTTCAAAGGTACCAAACCCGACCAGCTGTACCTTCTCATTCCTGGCCAATGCTTCAGTAATTACTGAAATCAGAGCATTAATAGCGCTTTCAGCTTCTTTTTTTGTCAGTTCGCTTCTCTCTGCTACAGCAGCAATCAACTCAGCTTTATTCATATACGAACCCTCCTTGAAATAGATTCTTATAGCATATTCGCTATTTTTTTTCAAATTCCTCCTTGTTGCCAAATAATTTTTGAAATTTTTACATATTTTTTGCCTGGTTTTTATAGAGGAATTTCAATAATATGATTACCATATTTTTCTTTAATTATACATGTTTTTGCGCTAAAAATCGCTTCTTGGCTTGGTTCCACAGCTCATCCATCTCTTCCAGCGTCATATCCTGCAAAGGACGCTTTGCGTTTTCCTCTATGTACTCAAAGCGGTCTATGAACTTTTCTATGGTATCCTTCAACGCCAATTCTGGATCCACTTTTAAAAACCGTGCGACATTGACGGCCGCAAACAGCAAATCTCCTATTTCCTCCCGAATCCTTTGCTCATCACCTCCTTTATATACCTCCTTTAGCTCCATCAGCTCTTCTTCCAGCTTCTGCATAGCTCCTTCCACGTTCTCCCAATCAAACCCTACCAAAGCTGCTTTTTCCTGTACCTTGTAGCTCCTTACAAGGGCGGGAAGGATGCTGGGTATATCGCGCAAAATCTGGGTGTGAGTTACAAAGCCCTTCTCACGCTTTTTCAAATCTTCCCAGTTTGCCACCACCTGCTGCGCATTCTCTGCCACAGCATTGCCAAATATGTGGGTATGGCGCTCTATCATCTTTTGGCATATCCTGGTGATGACGTCAAATATGTCAAATGCTCCCCGTTCCCTTGCAATCTGGCTGTGAAACACTACCTGGAGAAGCACATCGCCCAGCTCTTCCAGTAGCTTATCCTCATCCCGCCTATCGATGCTCTCTATCACCTCATAGGCCTCTTCAAGGAGATATCGTCTAAGGCTTTCGTGCGTCTGTTCCCTATCCCACGGACACCCTTCAGGCGAGCGGAGTATCTCCATAATTTGCTTCAGGTGATTCATGTCAAAGGACTCCAACCGCTTAAACTCAACGGGCGGAATATACAGGCATGTTGTATGGTCATAGCGCTGTTGACGATCAATCTCATACAGGGGTACGGCCCTGTACTCCAATCCCTTGTCCCGGCTTTGCCAACTTATAAATACCTCCAGGTCATGGGGATAAAAGCGCAATAGCAGCAATTTCACGTCTGATGCTACCAAAGAATCATACATGTTTATAACTACCGTTGCCAAGCGTACGTTTATCAGGTCCTCTGTCATCTCGGGAGCGCTCAATATCTTCAGTCCTTCTATGCCGGCTTGTCCAATCAAGGCAAGCAGCTCATCAGCGCTGCTTATTCCCGGTATAATATCTATGTCATAGCTTTCTACATCCAACCGCCTTAAAAGCTCAAACGTAAGCCTCTCGCCTATCAGCGGATGCCCTGGCACTCCCACCGCCACTTGCCCGCTTTGGGCCATATCCATGATCCGATTTACCATGAGCTCATAAACTCGGTCAAAATCTTCCCCTTTTTGATAGATATCATCCATGGAGGTATATTTTATTCCCTGAGCCTTTAAAAAGGGAGTAATGCCGTGCATCTCTGTCCTTAAAACCACGCTGGACGCTTGACGCAAGGCTTTTAAAGCTCCTAGAGTAAGGCCATCCTCGCTACCCGGTCCCAATCCCACAACAGTAATTTTATATTTCATTCCTTAAAGCCCTCCCATGTAGGACGCAATATATATATTACATTGTGCCGCCCAGTTATGCAACCCATAATAATATATCCTAAAAGGCAACATCAATGTCAATCCACACCCTTTACCACTGCCAGCGGTACCATCTTCGCTACGGGTATGGTGATACCCCGGTTGACCAACACGCCTACCACTTCCTCCACATCCTTATACGCTAGGGGAGACTCGTCCACAATATCCTTGTATGACCCTACATTATATATGACATCCCCCATGGCCCTTTCAAACTCCTGCTTTGTAATTGACTTGGCCTTGGTCCTGGATAGCTTGCGCCCAGCTCCGTGGTTGACCGAAAAAAAGCTCTCAGACAGCTCACCCTTCCCCACCACAACGTAGGAACCTGTACCCATGCTGCCGGGCACCAGAGCAGGATGGCCCGTTTGCATATATGCGCTTGGGTTTTGAGGATGGCCGGCTGGCAAAGCCCTCGTAGCACCCTTCCTGTGCACCAGAAGGTCCCTGCCGCCATGCCGCTCCCACTTGGCGATGTTGTGGGCAACGTCATAGACCAGCTTAAACCCCATGGACTCGGCTGTTTTCTTCAGCACATCTTCAAAAGCCTTAATCACATCGCACATGATTATTTGCCTATTTGAAAAAGCGTAATTGATGGCAGCTACCATGGCCTTATAGTAACTCTGCCCTTCTTTGGAATCTATTGGAGCCGCCGCAAGGCCCTTCTCCGGCACCTCAATGCCGTATTTTTTAGCACCTTCCCACAAAATCTTGGTATAGTCGGTAGCAATCTGATGCCCAAATCCACGGCTCCCCGTATGGATCATGACGGTCACCTGGCCCTTAAACAGGCCAAATGCCTGCGCCAGCTTCTCATCTAGGATACGGTCCACCCGCTGAATCTCTATGAAATGGTTTCCCCCACCCAGCGTGCCCAACTGCTCCTCTCCTCTTTCCTGAGCCTCTTTGGATACAGCAGAAATGTCAGCACCTGATAGCCTCCCTCCGTCTTCGATATAATTGAGGTCTTGCCTGTCTCCAAAACCGGCTCGGATTACCGCTTCAACCCCGTTGTGCACCACATCATCGAAGATTTTGCGAGTAATACCCTTATGCCTGCCCTTCTTGCCTATACCCGTAGGAACGTAGTGTTCGATCCGCTCTATCAGCTTGTACAGAGTTTCTTTATCCAAATCACGGGCCTCTAAATCCGTCCTCAAAAGCCTTACGCCACAGTTGATGTCATACCCCACAGCCCCTGCTGAAATGACCCCATGCCTTTCTATGGCCATAACCCCTCCGATAGGCAACCCAAACCCCTCATGAATATCGGGCATTCCTACGACTGGTTCCACCACGCCGGGGAGCATGGCGGCATTGACCAGCTGCCTCAGCGACTGGTCATCGTGCAGAAGGCTGAGCAAGGCATCATTCACATATACTATGGCATCTACCCTCATCTTCCCGAATTTAGGTATACGCCATCTATTGACCCCATCCTTTATCAAGGTATAACCCTGTACCGTTTTGGTATCCATTTAATTCCCATCCGCCTTTCTTCTGTATAACCCATTATAAAATCAAACTCCCGCCTATATAATGATAATAAATTATTTGGACATTTTGAAGCAGTCGTAGCACAAATTTTCAACCTCTTAAGAAATAGATAGCACAGGCCATGGAAAATTTTTACCGAAATATTCTGAACTGGTACAACATCCTCCCCAGCTTATCCCCTCCTGGCAATGATCTAAAATCGTTTTCCTTTATGATGCCCATAGCCAGGAGTGCCAGGCCGTATATCAGAACGCCAGCAACAATGGAAAACATTGTGGCAAGGGTTAATCCTGTAACGTCCTCCAGCACTTTATAGCATATAGAAACAACAGTGGCCATTATGCCTGCAGCCATGATAGGTTTTACCACGAAATCAGTAAAAGATATAGAAGCATTGGTATACCTTACCACAGCAGAAAAATCCAACAGCGAAGCGATGGCGTAGCACACCACAGTACCAACGGCTGCCCCTACAACGTTTATCTGCGGTATCCCCATCAAGACGTACGTGGTCAACACCTTAAACATCGCCCCTATAGCAAGGTTCTTGACTGGAACCGTCGCTCGATTAACACCCTGCAATATCCCCGTCAAAACCTGAATGAGGGTAAGAAACACCACGCCAAAGGATAATACGCTTAGAAGGTTACCAGTTAAAGCTGCCTGACCATCGTCCAAAGCCCTGTAAAGCACTCGAATGATGGGATGAGCCAACACCGACATTCCAATCCCTGCTGGCAAGCCCACCATCAAGGTCAAGCGTATAGCTACCGCTGCCTTATGCGCTACCGCCTTGCGATGGCCTAATGCGTGGGACTCGGAAATTGAAGGCACTATGCTCATGGCCAGAGCCGCCGTTAGAACGGCAGGAAAATTGATTAGGGGATTTGCATATGCAGTCAACAGCCCATATAGGCTGGTAGCCTCCTTTACTGTATAGGAAGCCGCCGTATCAGCTTTACCTATGCTCATAAGGCGATTTACCACCATTACATTGTCGATCAATCCCACCAACGGCATAAGGGAGGCTCCTATGGTTACCGGTACAGCGATGCTCATTAATTTTTTAATTATCTCGCGGTTTGATTGACCATTATAACCCCCCATGTTCCCCTTTATAACCCTTTTCCTCGCTTCTTCCCCTAAATTATCCTTTTCCCTTCTGTATATGCCCCACAGCAAAGCCAAAGCCGCTATCTCTCCCAGGGTAACCCCTAACACGGCACCTGCCGCCCCAAATTCGATCCCTTTCTCTACAAAAAGCCACGCCAGCAATAGGCCCATAAATAGCTTGCCGCTTTGTTCCACGATCTGGGACAGGGCAGTAGGGCTCATCATCTGCATACCTTGAAAATACCCTCTAAAGGCCGAAAGCATCGACACGAAGAATAAAGCTGGCGCAATGGCAAGCATGGAATACACAGCTTTGGGATTGCCCAACGCTGTGGATATGGCACCGCTGAAGGCCATTAACAGGGTAGACGTAATTATGCCCAGGTAGGCCAAAAGCATCAGAGACACCCTGAAAACCCTGTAAGCGCCTGAACAATCGCCATACGCCATCCTTTCGGAAACCATCTTTGAGATGGCAACGGGCAACCCGGCCGATGATATGATCAATAGAAATGAATATATGGGATAGGCCATTTGATATAATCCCATGCCCTCAGCGCCTATTATGTACGTAAGGGGTATTCGGAATATCGCTCCCAGCACCTTGGCCAGGAGCCCTGCAAAGGCCAGCAAAGCTGCCCCTTCAATAAAGGATCTTTTCCTCACAAATAATCCTCCTTATCAAGTTTAATATGAACCCGTAGCGGCAGGCAACTCATTTTGCCTAAAATATTATATTAACCCTCTCTTGCTTTACAATACATAAAATAAAAAAGGCACTGAGTTTACTCAATGCCTTTTCTTTTACACACTTACTATTGCTCCATCTGCGTCCCTATGAATGCTGCTGCAGCTTGAGCTATCTTCAGTTCAGTGTCTCCCATGGTGACGTTGGGATCCTTGCTTAACAATATGACTGCCCCTATGGGCTCCCCTCCTGAGATTATGGGAACGATCACCTGAGAGGTATATTCCGTTTGGCCGCCTTCCCTCTCCAACAGAGGATAGATGGTATCCTTATTGGAACGGTTGGCCATTACCGTCTTTCTCTCATTTATGATGCGTTCCAAATCCTCGCTGATCTTTTCCTTTTTAAAGCGGGCTTGGGGAATGCCTGCAACGGCCACAATGACATCCTTATCTGCCACGCAAGCAATATGCCCCAGGATCTTATGCAGAGAATCCACATACTCGTTAGCAAAATCGCTTAGGTCCTCTATAGGAGAATATTTTTTCAAAATTACTTCCCCTTCTTCATCGGTGTAAATCTCCAAGGGGTCACCTTCACGTATCCGTAAGGTACGACGAATTTCCTTGGGGATCACTACTCTGCCCAGCTCATCGATTCGCCTTACTATCCCCGTTGCTTTCACATACATCCCTCCTTAATCTGTATCAATTTACAAAACCATCCTTGCATTCATATTATTTTACTGTTGATGGGCTTTTATTCATTTCGACCTCGGAGGGACCCAAAAATTCCTTTTACTTACAATCGGTTCTCGTACTTTTTAATATTGGCTTCCTTTTTCCACTCTTCAAGCAAAGCATTCCATTTCTCATTGCGCTTATCGCTCAGCACTATGGCTTCTATGTCATCCTTTGTCTCTTCGAGGGTAAAGACCTTTTCGGGCAGCTTTTCATAAAGCTTTATGATATGATAGCCAAGCGGGGATCCAATAGGCTGGGATACCTCTCCTTCCTCCAGCTTGAGCGCCGCATGCTCCACTTCATCAGTAAACAGGCCACTTCCCTCGTATATCACATACCCATCTTCCTTGTTGGTAGTACTTTTATCATCGCTGTAAGCCTCAATGAGTTCTTCAAAGCTCTCGCCTGCCTTGGCCTTATCATATACCTCCCTGGCCTTAGGTTCAATTGCCTTCAGCTTTTCATCCAAATACTTTTCAGCCTCATCTTCTTTCCCCTCTTGAATTAAATCGTAATACCCTTCTCGGTCTTCCGAAGAAAGTGGAATCAAAATATGCTTAACCCTTACCCAACCTGCTGGCCGATAAAGTTGTACAGGAGCCATCGCTATAATGCTGGGATCCTCCTTTTGCTTATTCAACTCCTCATCGTAATACTGCCGAATATCTTGGTCGGTAGCCTCCACATCCTCCAGCATCTTCTCGGCAAACTCCCTCAGCATTATATCTTCAGCTAGCCTTTGGATGTACTCTTCTTCCGTCAACCCTGCCTCGCTCAAATATTGCCGCCATTCCTCTTTAGCTTCTTCAAGGTAATCCTCTTCCTTTTGAAGTTCCTCCTCTTTAGATTCAGCCTGCTGCTTTAACAGTTCAGCATAGCTTTTAAGCTGCTCTTCCAGCTCTTTACGGGCCTTATCAAGGTATTCTTCGTTTACGGTAAAGCCAGCCTGCTCTGCTTTTTTCAGCAGCACTTTTAGCGTGATGAGCTGCTCCAGCACATCCTTCTTGATCTCCTTTATGGTATCCTTATATTGCGAGTCCTTTTCGATTTCATCGGTAATGCCATAATAAGCCTTTTGTTGGTTATACACATCCAAGAATTCTCCTTTGAGCACCTTCTCACCAAAAACCTCGGCTACAACCCGCTGCCTATCCTTTTCGGGTACCACCTCAACCAAGGTACAGCCCATAAGGCCTAGCATAAATATAACTGCAATGAACATAGCACAATATTTTCCAAAGCGATTCATATCCTTTTCACCCTTTCAATTTAAATAATTTACAAGCTTTTCCACAGCATCCTTAGCTGCTTGTAAAGCAGCATTGGCCGATGGATCCTTCAGCCTTATCGTCAGCGTCGGTACAGGCTTAGATACAAAATCCATGTAATTTCGGTTTTCATTTAAAATCACCATGAGCTTGTCAGGAGGTATAACCTTGGCATCTATTAGCCTCATCTTCACCTCTTTACCCCGATGAACGATTTCTGTAATTCCTACCCTTTTGGCAAGTGCTTTTACATATGCCACGTCTATTAAATTTTGCACAGGCGGCAGAATATCCCCAAATCTATCTATTAGCTCCTCTTCCACATCCATCTTATCTTGAAGTCCTTCAATGGCGGCGATTTTCTTATAAATCTCGATCTTTTGATTTTGATCAGGAATATAATTATCTTCAATGTAAGCGTTAACCTTTATGTCTATGATGGTCTCTACGGTTCGAGGCAGTTCTTCTCCTTTCATAGTGCGTATAGCTTCCTCCAGCAACTTACAATACAGGTCATACCCCACCGCTGCCATATGGCCGTGTTGCTCTGGCCCCAAGAGATTGCCAGCCCCACGTATTTCAAGGTCTCTCATGGCAATTTTAAATCCTGCACCAAACTCTGTAAACTCCTTTATGGCTTGAAGCCTTTTTTCAGCTTGTTCGGATATTATCTTATCCTTCCGATAGGTAAAATAAGCATAAGCCAAGCGATTGGACCGCCCTACCCGTCCCCTGAGCTGATATAGCTGTGCCAGGCCAAAGCCGTCGGCATCATATACGATGATGGTGTTCACGTTGGGTATATCCAGCCCATTTTCTATGATAGAGGAGCAAAGCAACACATCAAACTTATTTTCGTAAAAATCCATCATAACCTTTTCCAACAGGTTTTCGCTCATCTGGCCGTGCGCCATGGCAATTTTAGCCTCGGGCACCAGCTTCTTAAGCTCATGCAACATCCAATCCATAGTTTTTACCCTGTTGTATACAAAATACACCTGTCCACCTCTATGCAGTTCCCGCAAAATGGCATCTCGAATGAGGGGTTCGCTGTACTCCACTACATACGTCTGAACGGGGTATCTATCCTCGGGCGGCGTCTCAATTATGCTTATGTCCCTGATGCCCATCAAGGACATATGCAGGGTACGCGGAATGGGGGTAGCCGTTAGCGTCAGCACATCCACATTCTTTTTCATGTCTTTGATCATCTCCTTGTGGGCAACCCCAAACCGCTGCTCTTCATCGATTATGAGGAGACCTAAATCCTTAAACTTTACATCCTTCCCCAGCAATCGGTGAGTGCCTATTACTATATCGATATTCCCTTCTTTGAGCGCCTTCAATATCGCTCTTTGCTCGGCCGGCGTTTTAAAACGGCTTAATACCTGTATGGTAAACGGAAAATCCTCAAACCGTTTGACAAAGGTGTTATAGTGCTGTTGGGCCAGTATGGTAGTGGGGGCCAAAACGGCTACCTGCTTGCCATCCATGACAGCCTTGAATGCCGCCCGTATGGCCACCTCAGTCTTCCCGTATCCTACGTCGCCGCATATCAATCGGTCCATGACCTTGGACGACTCCATATCCCGCTTGACATCCTCTATAGCCTGAAGCTGATCGGGAGTCTCCTGGTATGGGAATAGGGCTTCAAACTGTTTTTGCCATTCGGTGTCAGGCGAAAATCGGTATCCCTCAACCGACTGCCTTATAGCATATAACTTTACCAGATCTATTGCAAGCTTTTGTACCGATTGGCGTACCCTGTTTTTGGTCCTCTGCCATTCGGCGCCCCCCAGCTTTGATAGCTTTGGCGGCTCATCCCCCACTCCGATGTAAGGCTGAATTAGGTCCAGCTGATCCGTGGGAACATACAGCTTATCGGTACCGGCGTATTTTATATACAGGTAATCCTTCTTCTGTCCGTCTACAACCAGGGTCTTTATCCCCAAATATTTGCCTATACCGTGATTTTCGTGGACCACATAGTCGCCAACCTTCAAATCCATAAAGCTTTCTAGTTTTCTGGCCTTTTTCTTGAGCTGCGGACGCCGCCTATGAACCTCATAGATTTCCCTATCGCTTATGACCACAAATCGCGCATCCAGGTATTCAAATCCATGGCTCAAAAAGCCTGGCGCCACAATTACCTGGCCCGGCTGGAATTCCCCTTCCATGTCCTGTACCAATAGGGGTTGGATACCATGCTCCCTCAAAAAAGCCGCGATCCCCTCCCTCCTGGCCTGGCTATCTAGAAGAAACAAGACATAATACCCTTTTTTCAGCCACAGCTCCACATCCTCGATGAGCAGCTGTAGCTTACCATGATACGAAGGGATGCTCCTAGCGGCAAAATTATAAGCCGCTTTAGGTTCAAAATCAGGATGGGGTGTGGATAGTACCTGAAACAGCAAACAGACATGCCCGGATAGTTTCCTTAAAAGTTCCGAATAATCCAAAATGAGTTCTGACTGTCCCGGCAAAACCTCATATCTTTGCAGCAGATCTTTGAAATGTTCTTGAAACTCACTGATATATCCCTGGCAGCGTTCCCTGATCCTAGCAGGCTCATCCAGCACTATCAAGGCCGAGCCTTCCAAATAATCGAATACAGTAGCCCGTTGGGGATAAAAAAAAGAAAAATACCCCTCCAGCGAAGCTTCCCATGCCCCTTGGTCCAAGGCATTCAAAATCCGTTCCATCTTTTGTTTCAAAGAACCGCTGATATTCCTGCGCCCGGCCTTGCTTGAAAATTGGCTGTAGTCCCTGCTTATATTATCTTTACCGTACGCAAGCCAATCTGCCGTTAAAACCAGTTCTCTGGCTGGCGAAATTATCGCCTGGGAACAGTTTTCGATGGATCGCTGTGATAGCACGTCAAAGGTACGAATGGAATCCACCTCGTCATCGAAAAACTCTATCCGGTATGGATCATCAGCCGTCAATGGATAGATATCCAGTATACCCCCTCTTATGCTGAATTGTCCCTTTCCTTCAACGGCAGGCACGCGTTCATAGCCCATCTGCACCAGCTTGCTGCCAAGCTGAGTAAGGGACAAAACATCGCCCACATTTACCGTCAGAATATGGTCTTTAAAGATTTGCGGAGGAGTCTGCAGGGACATCAGTGCCTCAATTGAAGCCACAACTATTAAGCCCTTTTCCAGCAAAAGCCTTTCCAGCACGCCAACTCGCCGTTCAGTAATTTCCGGGCTCCGAGCAGCTACATCATACAGCAACATCTCCCTCTCGGGCAAGTGCATGACCTTGTTGGGATAAAAAAACGATAGGTCCTCATATATTCTCCTTGCCTGGATATCGTTACTGGTTATATACAGGCAATGGCGCTCCAATGGGTACAGCATGCTGGCTAGCATGTGGCATTTCTGGGATTCCCCCAAGCCCAAAAATACCACAGAGCCAGCGCCCTTCATGGCCGATTCCTTGATGTTATCAAATGCTTGCCACTTGGCCATTGGCTCCAGCCAAATTGGAGTCATCTTATCACCAACTTTGTCCGCTGGTTTGGATTATACATGGTCTTTGAGTGAAGCTGTTCCCTTCTAGCCATTACACCTACTCATTGCCTCCTGTATACCCCTGGTGATTATAAGCTCAACCCCTTTTACGGCTCTTTGGCAGGCTTCCAAAAAAACCGGAAGTTCTTCCTCTTTAAAAGGAGATAGCACGTAATCAGCCAGATCCTGCCCAGGGGGTGGTGTGCCTATGCCAATACGGATACGGGGAAATTCCTCAGTCTGAAGTTGATATACTATGGACCGCATGCCATTGTGGGTACCAGCGCTCCCCGAGGGGCGTATACGGATCTTCCCCAGCTTCAAATCGATGTCATCATAGATCACTATCAACCGGGAAGGTTCTATCTTATAGCCGCAAACAAGATCCAGTATGCTCAAACCGCTCAGATTCATGTAGGTCTGCGGCTTGGCCAGTACCACCTTTTGGCCTTCAATGACGCCTTCTCCAATGATCGCCTTGTATTTTATATCCTTTAAAGGTATTCCATATGCACGGGAAAGCATATCAATTACTACAAACCCTGCATTATGCCTTGTACCCACGAACTGGTCTCCCGGATTACCTAGCCCTGCTATGACATACACGACCGCTCATCACCTTGATCTTGAGCTCATTCAAACAGCGGGCTGACCGCAATATCCTCGTATATCCTGTCAATAGCCTCGGCAAAAAGCGGCGCTACAGACAGGATCTTGATCTTGTCAATGCGCTTTTCAGGTGGTAGTGGTATAGTATTGGTTATCACTAGCTCCCTTATAGGAGAGTTTTTGATCCTTTCCACCCCCGGCCCCGATAGAACGCCGTGGGTACAGCACGCATATATCTCGGTAGCCCCTCTCTCAACCAAAGCCAGCGATGCCTGCAACAACGTCCCCGCCGTATCCACCAAATCATCAATCAAAATGGCCTTCTTACCCTTAACATCGCCTATGACATTCATGACCTCAGCCTCATTGGCCCTGGGCCGCCGCTTGTCCACAATGGCCAGCGACGCATTCAACCGATTGGCAAAGCTCCTGGCTCTGGTCACGCTGCCCACATCGGGGGAAACCACCACCACTTCGTCACCTTCAAGCCCTCGTTCTATGAAATAATGAGCAAGGATGGGCATCCCCAGCAGGTGATCCAATGGGATATTGAAGAATCCCTGTATCTGTGGCGCGTGTAAGTCCATTGTAAGCACGCGATTGGCACCCGCACTGGTGATCAAATCGGCTACCAGCTTTGCCGTAATAGGATCCCTAGCCTTGGCCTTGCGATCCTGTCTGGCATAGCCGTAATAGGGGATTACGGCAGTAATGCGCCCAGCCGAAGCCCTCTTGAAAGCATCTATCATTATCAGCAATTCCATCAAGTTGTCATTTACCGGATGGCATATGGACTGAATGACGAAGACATCAGCGCCCCTGACCGTTTCGTATATATTGACGCAAATCTCCCCATCACTGAAAGTGCTAACCTCAGCATTTCCCATGGGAACTCCCAGATATCGTGCAATTTCTCTGGCTAATTCGGGATTGGAATTGCCCGTAAAGATTTTGATGCCCGTTCCATGGGTAATCATCTACAGCCTTCTCCTTTCTTATGTATTTTCGCTCTCTTCTGCTGTAAGCTAATTATAGCATACCAAGAAACATATCATGGTGACAACACTCTAGCTGTCGTATATATAAAGGCAGCCATCAAGCAGATAATTTAGCATATACCAAATCTCCATAGCAACTCATAGCAACTGCGGTTTCCTTCAAGTCATTGCCGATGAAACCCGTATTTAACGCAAGACTATTTATGGGATTGCGCATCCTGCATCTTTTGTTGCCGCCTTTCCACCCAACCCTCTTTATTTATTTGGCGCTCCCTGGCAATGGCCAGCGCCTTAGCGGGCACATCCTCGGTAATGGTGGACCCAGCAGCTATATAGGCTTGCTGTCCTACCCTCACCGGCGCCACAAGGTTGACATTGCAGCCTATAAAGGCCTTATCCTCTACCACTGTCTTATGCTTTTTAACCCCGTCGTAATTGACGAACACCACTCCACACCCTACATTGACATCCTTACCAACCTCCGCATCTCCTACATATGTCAGATGAGAGACCTTAGTTCCATCGCCTACGATGGAGTTCTTTATCTCAACAAAGTCGCCTATACGCACGCCACTGCCTATTACGCTACCCGGGCGGAGGTAGGCATAGGGTCCCACCGTCGTTGCATCTCCTATGCAACTATCCAGAATCACCGATGCCTGCAGTTGAACGCCGTTTCCAATAGTCGAGTTCACTATGCGGTTGTTGGGATATAGCACGCAATCCTCTCCAATGGCCGTGTTTCCTTCCAGCACATTGCCAGGATATATTACCGTATCGCACCCAATTACCACATCTGGGCCGATATAGGTGTGCTCGGGGTCCACTATGGTGACCCCTTTCTCCATATGAGCTTTGTTGATCCTCAAGCGCATCTTTCTATCCACTTCAGCCAGTTGTATCCTGTTATTTATCCCTAATACCTCGTCGGCATCCTGTGCCATCAAAACCCCCACCTTGGCACCCTGACGCCTCATGATCTCAATCACATCAGTTAAATAATATTCCCCCTGGGAGTTGCGATTATCTAATTTATCAAGACAGGAAAACAGAAGCTGCGTATCAAAACAATAAACCGACGAGTTGATTTCCTTTATTTGCTGCTGTTCTTCAGTAGCATCTTTATGTTCCACTATCCTTTCCAGGTCTCCTCTTTCATTGCGTATTATGCGTCCATAACCAGTGGGGTCATCTACCACTGCAGAGAGGACTACGGCGCCATACCCTCCCAGCACGGCATGCTGCACCATCTGCTGGAGGGTAGAGCCACGGATCAAAGGTACATCGCCTGCCAGTATTACGACATAGCCTGCCGCGTCTTTAAGCACAGATTTAGCCATCATCACTGCATGTCCGGTCCCCAGGGGTTGAGGCTGGTAAGCATACCTTACCCTCTCTCCGAGATATTGTTTGATCTCTTCAGATTTATGGCCCACCACTACAACTGGCAAGTCGTCAGATACCTCGCAAGCGGCCCGTACCACATACTCAATTATGGGGCATCCACAGATCTGGTGCAACACCTTGGGCTTTTTTGATCTCATCCTGGTGCCTTCGCCGGCAGCCAAAATGATGGAAAAAACATGTGTTTCCATCCCATTATTCCCCTTTATCCATAGAAATTTTAGAACTTCACCGCTATTATATCATAATGCGAGAAGGCTGTCATTGGTGATCCTTCCAATGTTCAACTGCTTCTCGCAATTCAATTAAACTTACAAAAAACAGCCAAAACAAGCTTTAAAGGAGAGACTGTGCTCTCCTTTAAAGCTTATTCTTCGCTCATTTCATTGTATTTTTCCAAAATGAGCGTCTGCAGCTGTGCTCGTGTTTCGGAATTGATGGGGTGGGCAATATCGCGATACTCCCCATCAGGGGTTTTTCGACTAGGCATGGCAATGAACATTCCACTTTGTCCCTCAATTACCTTGATGTCGTGTACCACGAAGGAATCATCAAAGGTAACTGATGCCACCGCCTTCATTCGCCCTTCACCCTTGATTTTCCGAACGCGAACATCGGTCACGTTCATTCTAGCTCACCACCTTCCAGTTGATAAAACAAGATAATCGCTTAAAGATATCTATTCGCCAAAGAAATCCATACTCCTCCTTAAACTTTATAAAATTTTTATAATGCCGGTCGAACCACTACCTTTCGACTCGCTTCGTCCACTTCCTCTAGCTTAACAAGGGCAACGTATTGGTCCACCATCTTCTGCTTGGGCTGCTCGGTGGCAATCATGACCCCTACGCCTACTATATCCACATTGAACTCCTTAAGCAGATCAATCATGCCCTTGGCAGTACCTCCGCCCCTCATGAAATCGTCAATGATCAAAGCCCGCTGCCCTTCCTTGACCGCCCTCCTGGCCAGCGACATGGTCTGGAGCCTCTTAGAGGAAGCAGAGACGTAATTTATGGTGACAACCGAGCCCTCGGTCACCTCATTATCCCTTCGAGCTACCACCACCGGACAATTGAGCGCTCTTGCCGTCATCATGGCAATGGGAATACCCTTGGTTTCTACCGTAATGACAAAGTCGGGATTGGTTCCATAAAACCGAGAGGCCATGATTTCGCCCACCTGCTGAACTATATGTGGCGTAAATAAAAGGTCGGCTATATACAAAAACCCGCCGGGCAAAATGCGCTCGGGTTCAGACAGCTTATTGCACAGTTCCTGTATAAAATTTAAAACGTGCTCCTCCTCTGGCTGGGGTACGTATTTAATCCCTCCTGCAGCCCCTACCACCGTCTCCAAATTACCTAGATTAAATGCCTTTAAAGCACGGCGTAACGCCATAACATCTTCGCTTACAGTGGATTTTGCCACCCCAAATAATTCTCCAAAGTAATTCAGAGTATGGATCTGATTGGGCCGATCAGTCAAAATCTTGGCCATAACGCCAATTCTTTCGCTTCTGCTGAATTTATTCATACCCCATCTCCTTTTAAATCAAATTATAACCCGAAATCGAACTTTTGCTGTAATAGATTATATCACAAAAGCGATAAAATGCTGAATATTTTTTTACATTTTATTTAATTAGTTCAAGAATATGTGCTTCTTTGTTATTTATTATTTTGTTCATTCATCAAAAAAATTGCTTTAATGCAAGCTTAACCCATCAAAATCAAATTTTTAAAATACACGGCATTATGGCTCAAAGCATGTATTAACTATGTCAAGCGAGTATGGTATAATAAAAAAGCTTTCAAATCGGAAGTCAAAAAAGGAGGTTCATACGTTCGCATCCCATGAAGAGGATTTTGGGTTACCTTCGTAGGGCGGTAGAAGACTTCAACATGATTCAAGAAGGGGATAGAATTGCAGTGGGGATATCGGGAGGCAAGGATAGCTTAACCTTACTCAAAGCCCTTAAGCTGTACCAGTATTTCTCCCCCGTATCATTCCATATAGAAGCTATAACCATTACCATGGGATTTGATAACTTCGACGTGTCGCCCATAGAGGCTTTTTGCAAAGAGATAGGTGTGCCCTACACCGTAAAGCACACCTTGATCGGAAAGATAGTATTCGAAACCAGGCAGGAAAAAAATCCCTGTTCCCTTTGTGCCCGAATGCGGCGCGGAGCCCTTCATGACGCTGCCCTAGAACTAGGTTGTAAAAAGGTTGCCTTAGGACACAATCTGGATGATGCCATAGAGACGTTTTTCCTCAGCCTTTTTTACGAAGGTCGATTCAACACCTTTTCTCCCGTGACCTACCTGGACAGAAAGGGTATTACGGTGATAAGGCCGTTGATCTACGCGCCTGAACCCGAGATCATCGGTGTAGCCAAGCGCTATAACTTGCCAGTAGTTCCAAGCCCTTGCCCTGCCGCCGGACACACCCAGCGGGAAGAAATGAAAAAGCTCCTGCGTTCCTTAGCAAAAACATTCCCCGATATAAGAATGCGATTTCTCCATGCCCTAAAGAGCAAGAACAGCCGCCACTTATGGGACTGAGCTCACTCAAACTTATAAATATATGAAACTAAAAAGAGCACCTCAGCCGGAAATACAAAGCATCCAGGCTGGGCGCTCTTTTTGGCTTTGCACCTTCATGTCTTCTTATCAACCAGCGCAAACATAACCTCGCCTTCTACTGCCACCTCGCCGTCCACCAAAGCCCTCACCCTACCCTTGCCTATGGAGCCTTTCATCTTGCTGATCTCGGCCTCCAGCCGCAGCTGATCGCCGGGAATAACCTGCCTACGGAAGCGCAACCTATCCACCCCAGCAAAGACGGGTATCTTGCCCCTGTTGCGTTCATCGTATAGGACCACCACAGCCCCCAGCTGTGCCAGCGCCTCCAGTATCAATACTCCCGGCATTATGGGCATTTCAGGGAAATGTCCCTGAAAAAACCATTCATTTATAGTGACGTTTTTTATCCCCACCGCTCTCTTGCCTGGCTCAAACTCGATGATGCGGTCTATCAATAAAAAAGGGTAGCGGTGCGGAATACATTCCATTATCTCTTCCAGCTTTATCATATATAGGCGCAGAAGGCTCCATCTTTTTTAAAGATGGGAGAAAGTGCGCTTCACCTTCCTTTCTAAATACTAATGTGAAATTCTCTGTTTTGTATTATTCCCTCAAATTGTTGGCCAAACGCTCCATCTCGTCGGCCGACTGCAAGACTCTTGAACTGAGCTGATATGCCCTTTGTGCCAATATGAGCTGAGCCATCTCCTCCGCCAGATCTACATTTGACTGCTCCAAAAATCCCTGCCGCACTGTGGCCTGATAACTGTAAATGGCAGGACCGCTAGCTTCGGTTTCCACAAAGCGGTTGTGCCCTATAGCCTCGAGGCCGTCGGGATTAGCAAAGGTAACTATGTTAAAGCTTTCTACCGATACCTCTCGGCCGTTGTACACCTCCATGGGCTGGCCGTTTATATCCAGCACGTATTCCCCTTGAGGAGTGACCAAACGGCTGACCACCCTTCCGCCCACCTGTTCGGCCGAAATCTGAAAACTCCCGTCTCTGGTATAACACAGTGTCCCATCGGGACGCAGCAATACGAAAAAGCCTTCCCCATCAATGGCAAAATCCAAAGGTCGATCAGTCTGCTGCAACCTTCCCTGCCCAAAATGACGCTGGGTGGCCGCCAACCTTACTCCATTCCCTATCTGCAGGTTTACTGGTTCAGCCGCCCTTCTGGCGTCCATGGCCGAATACAGCGCATCCTGAAAAGCAGGCCTTGTCTTTTTGTATGCCACAGTGTTGATGTTTGCGATGTTGTTAGATATGATATCCAGGTTCTGCTGCTGAGCCACCATAGCCGAAGCTGAGCTGTATAGCGCACGGATCATAAACACTTCCTCCTTCTTCTACACTCGCCCTAGTTCGTTCACCGTCTTGGACAGCACATCATCTATCATCTTAATGACTTTTTGGTTGGATTCATAGTTTCGCAAAGCCGTTATCATGTCCACAGTTTCCCGCACCACATCCACATTGGAATTCTCAATAAAACCCTGGAGAACTTCTCCCTCAAACTCTATGGCAGGGTTATTTGCAGGGTCAGGGTTTATAAAGAGATTGTGCCCCACTTTTCTTAAAGCCTGAAGGTCTTGGAAATTCACCAGCCTTAATCGATCAACATATACCCCATTAACCGTCACGTTTCCCTCTGAATCGATGACAAAATCCTCTGTTCCCACAAATATGGGACCCATCTGGCCAGCCACTGGCCACCCATCAACCGTCACCAGACGCCCCTGGCTGTCAAGCATAAATCCTCCATCCCGGGTATATCTTTCCCCCTCATCTGTAAGGATGACGAAAAACCCGTCTCCTTTGATGGCCACATGGGTAGCCTTACCCGTCTCCTGTAGGCTGCCCTGTTCAAACGAGGTGACAACCCTATCGACATATACCCCGTGGTTGATGGTCCCTATATGCCTGTTCAAAGGAGCCTGTCCCTTATCTACTCTCAATAGCAATTCCTCATCAAAGGCACGGCTTACCACCTGGTCACCCTTAAAACCGCGGGTATTAACGTTGGCGATGTTGTTAGCCACCTTATCCAACCTCGTCATCTGGTTTATCATTCCAGTAGCTGCAGCATACAATCCTCTCACCATGTGCAACACCATCCCATCTTAACCTGTCAAATTGCTCCTTCATATGATAATGTCGTCATAAACATAAATTAACTTTAGCAATAATATTTACATGGTGGAAATCATACAGTCATCCCTGATAATAAGCTGTCCGGGAAGGTTCCATAACCGCCATAGGTCCATAAACGTCGAGAGCTTCCAAAGCTTTGCCTGTCCCCAGGGCAACGCAGGATATGGCATCTTCCATCACATGGACTGAAATCTGAGTGTGCTTATACAAAAGCTGATCCATTCCATAAAGCAGGCTGCCGCCTCCTACCATGATAATGCCGCGCTCGTGTATATCCGATGCCAGCTCGGGAGGCGTTTTTTCCAGCATGGCATGCACGGCCTCTACGATGGCCTGCAGCGGCTCTTCCAAAGCCTCCACCATCTCGTTGGATGTAACAGTCACAGATTTCGGCAGTCCTGAAATCAAATTTCTTCCGGTTACCACCATGGAAGGTGCATCCGGTCGGGGAACGGCCGCACCTATCTTAATCTTCATATCTTCGGCTGTCCTCTCGCCTATGAGGAGATTGTATTTTTTGCGCATATATCTTATTATGGCTTCATCAAACTTGTCCCCTGCCACCTTTATAGAATCTGACACCACAATACCACCCAGGGAGATGACAGCTATATTGGTGGTACCACCGCCTATGTCCACCACCATATTGCCGCACGGCTTACTTATGTCGATCCCAGCCCCAATGGCAGCGGCAATAGGCTCTTCTATAAGATATGTACGCCTAGCACCTGCTTCATAAGCGGCATCCAGTACAGCCCTTTTCTCTACCTCGGTAGCTCCACTGGGGACGCATATCATCACCCTGGGCTTAAACAGCAGCGGGTATCCACATACTTTCCTCAAGAAATACCTAAGCATCTTCTCTGTAACTTCGTAATCCGATATGACCCCATCCCGTAGCGGTCGAACAGCTACTATGTTTCCGGGGGTCCTGCCTATCATCCTTCGAGCCTCTTCACCCACAGCCAGTATCCTATTGGTATTCTTGTCTATGGCAACTACTGATGGCTCCCTCAGCACGATTCCCTTTCCTTTTATGTAAACCAGAACGCTGGCTGTCCCTAAATCAATACCTATATCCCTGAATATGAGCACGCATATCTATCCTTTCTTTGGTTTATTTAATAATCATTTGCTTTGCCAAATCCAATATTTACACTTAAATATTCTACTTTTTTTCCAAAAATCCTCTTTATTTTTTTGTTTTTTAACCTTGTTCTTTCATCATTTTGTATTTTAAGCGGGTAGCCTTACCTCCTCTGATGTGCCGTTCTGCTTTATTGTGCTCCAGCACCTTTTTCACTTCTTCCCACAGGATGGGATTGATTTTGGGAAGGCGCTCCGAGACGTCTTTGTGGACTGTACTTTTGCTCACCTTGAAAACTTTAGCCACCTCTCTGACGGTAGCTTTGGATTGAATCATATAGTTGGCTATTTCAAGAACTCTCTCCTCAATATAATCCTTCAAGTCCAAGACCCCCCTCACCGCAATCCCTTTAAAAATTGCCATAAAATTTGTGTTTATAAAATAATTATGCAGAGAAAAACCCATATAGAAGAAAAAATATAAAAAAGAGCTCCGTAATTTGAGTTTACGGAGCTCTTTACTCTAAGTAGTTCTTAGGGTCGACATTTTCTCCATCCTTTAACACCTCAAAATGGAGGTGAGGGGCATCCAGTATCTCGCTTATTGCCGTTCTACCCACTCCGCTTATAACTTGTCCTTTCTTCACCTGTTGGTTGAGCCTAACCATATCCTTGGTGGAGAGATTTGCATACCGCGTTTTCAAGCCATTTCCATGATCGATAGTGATTATGATGCCCATCAGTGAGTCCTCTTCTATGGATTCCACCACTCCATCCAGCGCTGCCCTGACGGGAGTGCCCACCGGGCTTTCGATGTCAATTCCGGGATGGGTTGTCCACTCTTTGAGCGTTCTCGAATACTGTAAGTGGTCCAGAGCAAAATCCACTACGATCCTTCCGTTCACGGGCTTTTGTAACAAAACCTTAGAGGTTTTTTGCGCCTGAGCGGTCGCACCGGTATTAACGACCTTCGGCTTAGAATTCACTGCATTCACCGGAATCAGCTTATCCCCTGCAGTTTTCGATTTATCATCGCCATGGTCGACTTTATCAGGCTGCGACTGAGAGGTCTCTTCTTCCCGCTCACCCTGGGTCTTATCCTCTGCCACGTCTATTATCCTTATATTCACTTTGTCGCTGGCATCTGCCTGCTGTACCGGCTCTTCAACGAGCTCGTCCTGTATATCCTGTTCGGCCATATCACCTTGAGCTTCTCCTTGCATCTTATCCCTATCCATTGATGTCCAAAACGCCGTAGCGCCTATTGCACACACGCATATGAATAGGATGATATAAAAGCCAAGTCTGTTCCAGAAATCCTTAAACGCCTGCTTATTAAACGCATTTCTAATCTTCTCTTTATATTTAGCAAAACCCATTCAAATCACCTCCTTTTAAGGATTCTATCCAAAAAATAAAAAAAAATACAGATATATGAATTTTATCTGTATTTTTCGATATCCACTCCCTTGTAGTAGTGCCTTAATATATCTGTGTAGGTGTGGCCCTGCTGCGCCATATAGTTGGCTCCCACCTGGCTCATGCCCACCCCATGGCCATATCCCGTTGTTTCGATGATCACCTTATCCCCCTCAAACTTGAACTTAAAATCGGTGGAATTGAGGCCATAAAGGTAACGAAAATCAGTTCCCTTTACAGTAATGCCTCCTACTATCAGCTCCCCTACCCTTCCGCTTTTCGTATAGCTCTTTATCTTTATCTGAGAAGATAAGTTTTTAGCGCTCAAATTGCTGTCAGGGTATCTACTTTTGAAAATCTTCACAAATTGATCATTGGAAAAGGTGAACGTTTGCTTGTATTTGGGGCTGTTCTCTTCCCCGGGGCTTTCCACTACAGTATAGTAGGGCAATGAATGGGAAAAAACTTCCCCGGCATCCTCGGTTTTACCGTTGCTAGTTGAATGAAAAAACACCTCAATAGGAGTACCCTTATACGTCATTATATAACCCCTGGTTTCTTCCACCGCCCTGACTATTTTTTCATGGTTGGTCGCGTAGTCGCTGCCCCAATTCTTCTTTTGTTGTTCGTCGGAAATCCACGCTTGACAGTGACTGTATAAGCTGCATACATCAGCCTGTGGATGGCTGGAACACCCACTGCCACCCAAGGCGCGCATCTTTCTTATAGCAAAAGTTCTAGCAGCAACAGCCTGGGCCTTCAATGCTTCCAGCTCAAATGATGCCGGCATCTCAGCCGCCACCACGCCTACAATATATTCCTCTAGAGGCATTTTGATTATACTTTTGGTGGCATGGTCATATACGGTTACTTCCAGGTTTTCAACGCTTTTTGGGCTTTTAGTTTTAATATCGATTTCATCCCTTGGTTGCCAATCAGTTTCAGATGGAGGCATCCTATCATCAAATCCAAACAGGGAAAAGTCCTGTACGGTCAATGCAGGAATAACTACCACGATTATGACTATTGACAGCAGTAGGTTGATCCACCATCTCATCCTCTCCCCCACTCTCCATCCAAAATTTCAATCAATGATACCATTGTATGATGGAAAGCGGGGAGTTAGAACTCAAATAGCAGCTTTCAGTACTCAATGCTTATAATGGGTGTCCCTATCCAGACATATGTCCTGCCCTTATAGGGGCTGTAGCGCAGCGCTACCTGAACATTTACCTGCCTGCTTCCCGATACAATCCCTTTGCCCAGCACAGGAGCATAGCCGCTGACGCTCACAAGCCCTTCCTGGTATAAACCTTCAACCTCCACAGCCCCAAGGTACTTCAATATTTCGCTACAAATACCTCGCATCTCGCCGGGCTCAAGCTCACCCTCAAAACTTCCGGAGAGCGTCATTGTAATGGTAGAGTTTACCCCTACTGTCTCAAAAAAACCTTTTAACAAATCCTTAACTGCCGCGCTATTAGCCCTACGTACATCATCCGCTATGTCCACTACAATATAGCTTTCGTATCCAGCGTTATTCCCATCCAAAGTCTGAATACTCTTGCAGGCTATTGAGATTATCTGCCCATATTTATTGGTGCCCCTTATGCTCACCTGCTTTATACCATTACCCTGGGTGGAAATAAATTCATATCCTTCCAACTCAAAAAAGTAAGCCGCTTTTGTTGCCAATGATTTCAGATCGTCAAGGGACATATAGTCCTTATTCAGCAAGCACCAGCCATTGACATTTAAATACTCTCTGTCACACCCAACAAAATCCAATACCTGCTCCAAGGCAATAAACCCCTCAAATGATTGCTGAACAGCCCACCCTTGCCTAGGGATAGGAAATAGAGCTAAACATATAATTATTGCTGAAAGCAATGCCCTCTTATAACCCACTATGACCCTGTACCCTCCCAAACTCGTGCTGAATAATTGTCATGTTTTGATTATTGCCATTTACAGGGTTTTTATACGGGCGTCATTGATCTGAGCTCTTTTCGCCTTGTCCAAAAAAAATCCATTCATTTTGGGTTACACAAGCCCCAATAGGGTCAAAAAAATAAACTGCGAGGATAGAAACCTCACAATGCACTTTCCGTCAGCTTCCAGGCCATGTTGACAACTCCTGTAACCCCACCCCTCAATAAAAGCTTTATCATCCACTAGCTTTTATACTTAACCATACCATGAATTTAGGCAAATCCCATACAGCCATAAAAAAAGAGTTGTCCCATGGACAACTCTCCTACAAAGCTTTATGGAATTAAACATCATTAAACACTATATTATCTTTCCCTCTCCCCTATGCTCAATACCAGGTTAAGAAGTATTCCGAATATGGCTGCCCCTGCAACGCTTGGAACCTCCATGCCAAAGAAGGGTATGTTGCCTCCAAAGGCGTATTGTCCTCCAAGGCCGATAATCATGATGGTTGCAATAACCGCTATAGTTCTAGCGCTAAACAGATCCACCTTTCTTTCAACCATGATGGCAACCCCTTGAACGGCTATTGCGCCAAACAAGTAGATTTCAATGCCCCCTATTACCGCGGTGGGGATTGAATAGATGGCATTTATTAGAGGTGTAAAGCAGGAAATAATCATGGCTATTATGGAAGCAGCAATGAGAACCGATGTGGAAAACACTCTGGTGATAGCCATGGCGCTTATGTTTTCCCCATAGTTGGTGCCAGCAGGACCTCCAATAAATCCGGCAACTATATCGCCGATGCCGTCGCCGATCAAGTTAAGCCCAAGCTTGTCGGCAATATCATACCTCTTACCCTTACCCTTTTTGTTTGCCAAATCATTTACATAAAGGTCCAGCTGGTATATGTGTGCCGTTGATTCGGGAATGGTAGCAATTGCTATGGGCATAATGGCTGCAACCGCCATCCATGAGGGTTTGGGAAGCGTAAATATGGGAAGAGCAAAAATTCCAGTGTTGGCTGTGGCAGGCAAAACTTTAAAAAGGTTAATGCCCGTTACAAGTTTGATGATGAAGGCCGTAATACAGCCCACGATTGGGCCAAGAATAAGTGGAATTTGACCCATAAAACCTTTCAAATATACTGAGAACAAGATAGTTGAGATCAATGTGACGAGCGAAACTAGCCAAGCCATGTTCTTGGCAAGAGCTATCTGGGATTCCGCAACAGCAATGGTTCCTGCGGTATCAATCGCAATGGAGGCCGCATCGTTTAACGCTGTCCCCGCGAGCGTAAGCCCGATCACCATAGCAATAGGACCTGTAACCGATGCCGGCAAGATCCTTTCCAGGGAATCCCTCCCAAAGCGGTTGACGATAAGCCCTGCCGCTATAGATACAAGCCCTGACATGACGATGCCAAATTGAGCTACCGCTATCTTTTCATTGAGAGTGTATCCCGCCAACGCTTGGGAGCTCATCAGGCTAGCAACGGCAGTGATATATGAAAAGCTTGACCCATAATAAAGCGGGATCTTTCGTCCTGTAACCAGAATAAAACAGAGGGTAGCAAGGCCGCTGGCAAAGATGGTCGTCGAGATGTGAAAACCTGTAATGATTGCTACAGCTACCGTTGCAGGAAACATTACGATAACCTGTTGTATCGCGTAAAGTAAAAGCTTCCATATCGGCGGACGTTCATCGGGAAGATACCCTATGGCATGTTGAATTTTGGACATGACAGCATCTCTCCTTAATCTTTATTTGTGTGAATTTACACCACCCAACTGTGGTATATAAGCCGTATAAACTATTTGCTGTTCTCGCTATACTTATACTCATCCCCCTTTACATAAAAAAATCTTGTCTGTCACATAGTGCAGGCAAGATTATCCTCAACACAACGTTATGCTATGCTCTTGTTGCAGGATATCTTGTCGGCATCTCTGTACCAGACTTAAAAATATCCCCACTTGAAACAGTGTAACATATGCAGATAAATTTATCAATAACTTTTTTGTAGATATGCGTTGCCTTCCCGCGATAATCTATCGCATTCAAATTACATAGGTCACCCTTTATGAGAAAGGATATACAAGGGACATAAAGAAAAGTGAAGGAATTTGGTCAAGCTTTTACTTTCCAAAATCGCAGATAACCAAAGTTGAGAAATATGCCAAAAAGAGGAGGTTGTGGCAAGCTTTATTCTAGCCGGTGGGTGTAACACACCCACCGGAGCACCTATTGATAGCCATATAATCTTCCCAAATTCGTCGTGTAAACCAAAATTGACTTTTACATGGCCTTACAGGCTAATTTCGTCATACATTTGCATTTTTTTCCTCCAGCATATCCTTGACCTTCATCAACCTGGTACGATTTCCGCGCTCGTTTTCATCCAGCTTCATGGTAATATAGCGTATCGTCTCTTGGAGTTGAGGGATAATTACGTATTCCAGAGCATTTACCCTGCGGCGGGTTTTCTCAATTTCATCTGCCAGCATCTGACAAGTCTTTTCTATCTGAGCCAACTCCACCATAAGTGGCAGGATGTCGGAAAAGGCGGCAATGGCGCCATCCAGTTCGGCCGAAGTGGCCGCAAAGCTATAGGGATAAGGAGAGAGCTCTTGGTCGATCACTTCCTTATACTCAATGACGGGAACAGCTACGCCCATGATATTACCAATTGAAGGTTTTATCTCCACCCTACGGGTGGGAAACATTATAGCCTCCTCCAGCACTTCGGAAGACATGACAGCCCGCGCCATCACAAAATCCTTAAACGCCAGGGTTAATTTTTGCTCCACGCGCTCCCGCAACTCCTTATTCTGTTTTATCAGGTCTAAAAATTTGCGCATCATCTCATCCCGCTTGTCTTTGAGCAGCTTGTGACCCCTTACTGCCACCTGAAGCCTTGTTTTCAAACGGGTAAGTTCCATGCGCGTGGGATTAACCCTCATGATAGCCATAAACTATTCATCCCCTTTGTCTCCGGGAAAATATTTATCGAGGTACTCGTCCCGAATTCGTTTAAGCTCACTCTTTGGCAGTATGGAAAGCAATTCCCACCCGAGATTAAGGGTCTCCTCGATGGAACGGTTGGTCTCAAAGCCCTGAGATACATATCTCCTCTCAAATTCATCGGCAAACTTGGCATATAGCTTATCCATCTCCGAAAGGGCCGCTTCGCCCAGCACCACCGCCAGCTCCTTGGCCTCCTTGCCACGGGCATAGGCCGCAAACAGCTGGTTCATGGTATCGGCGTGGTCCTCCCGGGTTTTCCCCTTTCCTATGCCCTTATCCTTCAGACGGGACAGGGATGGCAAAACATCAATGGGTGGATTTATGCCCTTGCGGTAAAGCTCCCTGCTCAATATTATCTGGCCTTCAGTAATATATCCCGTCAGGTCGGGAATGGGATGGGTCTTGTCGTCCTCGGGCATGGTTAGTATAGGTATCTGAGTAATAGAGCCCTTCTTGCCCTTTATCCTTCCGGCCCTCTCGTACATGGTAGCCAGGTCGGTATACATGTAGCCCGGATAGCCACGGCGGCCAGGCACCTCTTTACGAGCGGCCGATATCTCCCTGAGGGCTTCGGCGTAGTTGGTCATATCAGTAAGTATAACCAGTACGTGCATATCCTCTTCAAAGGCCAGATATTCGGCAGCTGTCAATGCCATGCGGGGTGTGGAGATGCGCTCAATTGCCGGGTCATCGGCCAAATTCATGAACAGCACCGCCCGCTCGATGGCACCGGTCCTTCTAAAATCAGATACGAAGAAGTCGGCCTCCTCAAAGGTTATGCCTATGGCCGCAAACACTACGGCGAATTCGGTGTCGCTGCCCGGCACTGTAGCTTGCCGGGCAATCTGCGCTGCCAGCTGGGCATGAGGCAAGCCTGCCCCCGAGAAAATGGGCAGCTTTTGCCCGCGCACCAGAGTATTGAGGCCATCGATAGCCGAAATCCCGGTTTGGATGAATTCCGACGGGTAGTCGCGCGCAGCGGGATTGATGGGTTCTCCGTTTATGTCCATGCGCTTTTTGGGAATGATCTCTGGGCCTCCGTCTATGGGTCTCCCCATTCCATCGAATACGCGCCCCAACATATCCCTAGATACGCCCAGCTCTATACCCCTGCCCAAAAAGCGCACCTTGCTGTCGGCAATCCTCAAGCCGTGAGAGCCCTCAAAGAGCTGAACCAATGCCTTATCGCCATCCACCTCAAGGACACGGCCCCTGCGAACCTCTCCATTGGACTGTTGAATCTCCACCAGCTCGTTATATTTTGCTCCCTCCACGTGTTCTACCAGCATCAATGGACCAACTACTTCAGTAATGGTCCTGTACTCTTTAAGCATAAGAGACGCCTCCCTCCGACATCAAGGACGACATCTGTTCCTTTAACTCGTTTAAAATCTCATCCAGCTGCTCCAACTGGTCCTCAGAAATGTACTTGGCTCGCCCTATGCGCTCCCTTACAGGGAGGCTTACCACCTGGCTGAACTCGGCTCCCGAATCCAATGCTCTTTGTCCCAGATGATAGAATTCGATTATCAGCTTCAGCATCTTGTACTGCTTTATAAGGGAAGTATAGGTATCCACCTCGTGGAAAGCGTTTTGGTGCAGGTAATCTTCCCTTATGGATTTGGCAGCCTCCAGCACCAGCCTATCCTTCACCGATAAGGCATCCACCCCCACCAGCCTGACTATCTCCTCCAGCTGGGCCTCCTCCTGTAACAGGGACATGGCCTCCTGCCTGAGCTTAGGCCACTCCTCCGATATCTCCCTTATGTACCACTCGTTTAGCCGGTCAAGATACAGCGAATAGCTGGTCAACCAGTTTATAGCAGGAAAATGCCTGCGGTATGCCAGTTGTGAATCCAAACCCCAGAATACCTTGACTATACGCAATGTGGCTTGGGTTACGGGTTCCGAAAAGTCACCGCCAGGCGGTGAAACGGCACCAATGGCGGTTATGGTGCCTTCCCGGTTGTCCTTACCCAAGCAAATGACTCGGCCAGCCCGTTCGTAGAATTCGGCAAGCCTGGAGCCTAAATAAGCCGGATAGCCTTCCTCGCCGGGCATTTCCTCCAGACGGCCCGACATCTCGCGGAGGGCTTCAGCCCACCTTGAAGTGGAGTCGGCCATGATGGCCACGTTATAGCCCATATCCCTAAAGTACTCGGCAATGGTTATACCGGTGTATATGGAAGCCTCACGGGCAGCCACCGGCATATCGGAAGTATTGGCAATAAGCACCGTCCGCTTCATAAGGGGCTCGCCGGTCTTTGGATCCTTTAGCTGAGGAAACTCCATAAGAACATCGGTCATCTCGTTACCGCGCTCGCCACATCCCACATATACTATGATGTCGGCATCGGCCCACTTTGCCAACTGGTGCTGCACCACCGTCTTGCCACTGCCAAAGGGCCCGGGTACGGCAGCCACTCCTCCCTTTGCTACCGGGAAGAAGGTATCAATGATTCGCTGGCCCGTTATAAGCGGAACAATGGGAGGAAGTTTTTGCTTGTATTTTCTCCCCACGCGGACAGGGGTCTTCTGCATCATGGTAATGTCCACAAGAGCGCCATTGGGCATCTTTACCCTGGCCACCGGCTCTACAATTGTAGCCATTCCCTCATGAATCCACTCTATAACCCCTTCTATCCCCTGGGGCACCATAATACGGTGCTCCACTATGGAAGTCTCCTGGACCACACCTATTATATCGCCGGGCTCAACCTGATCCCCCGGCTTGACGCGGGGCATAAACTCCCACTTGCGCTCCCGATCCAAGGCAGGAACTTCAATCCCCCTTGCAATGCGATCGCCCACCTTCTCGCGAATAAGGGTTAAGGGTCGCTGTATACCGTCAAATATTGAGCCAATAAGCCCAGGCCCCAGCTCCACGCTTAAAGGCTCGCCGGTGGAATACACGGGCTCTCCCGGACCTAATCCCGCAGTCTCCTCATATACCTGAATGGAAGCCTTATCCCCTCTTAGCTCTATTATCTCGCCGATAAGCCGCTTATCGCTTACCCGCACCACGTCGAACATCTTGGCATCGGCCATCCCTTCGGCTACTACAAGCGGTCCCGATACCTTTACTATCCTACCCTGCATAGCTCACCTACCCTCGCTCTCCAAATAAAATGTCCACTCCTACCGCCTTTTCCACGTTGGATTTGATCCCTTCCATTCCCAATCCCATGCTTCCAGCATTGTTGGGAATCAAGGTAATAATGGGAAAAGGCTGAGAGCCGTATCTATCGATGGTCTCCTTGATATCCTGTGCCAGCGATTCTGTGACAAACAAAATCACATAATTCTCTTTTGCCAGCTTGTGGATGAGCCTAGCAGCCTGTTCAGGCTGCGTAACCGGAAACACCGACAGGCCCAAAGCTTTAAACCCCAATATCGAATCTTTGTCGCCAATTACGCCCATCTTATACATACACATCACGAAGCCTTTCACGGATTTTTTCAGCAGGCAGGTTGTTTATCTTGCCCACCATGATTATGCGTATTAGCTTAATTTCGTTTTCCTTGGCCAATAGATAGCCCACAATGGCTTCTATCCCAAAAGGATTATATCTTAAGGCCTTGACGTAATTCAGCAGGAAGTCATCCATCAGCCTTTCAAAAGCGGTCAGAGTACCGGTGCGCAGAAAATCCTGCACGGCCTCGGCCATCACCTTACCGTAAGGAGTGGATTCCGCCTCTTTGATCAACTGTTCATAAGGTTGCTCCATGGCACGGCTATAAAAAGATACATTTAAGCTGCCGTGCGGGATGAGCATCTCCTTCAAAAAGTCAAACCCCTGCCCCAGTCTCTTTGCCCGCAAAAGCGAACGGAGGTTTAAAAGGTCAACCTGCATCTGAAAATAACCAAGAGCAAACCCGTTCCTTTTCCTGCGACACACCTCAAATATATGGTCGTACATGGCTAGATCCAAAAGTATATCGATCTTTTGGGGATCAATCTTCAAAGCACAGGCCTGGTCCACTCTCCTTACTGCATTGACCATAAAAGGTGGAAGCAGGCCACTTTCGGGATCATCCACACCCTTTCTTAATATTTCCACCGGAATGGTACCTATTTGAACCAAGGGCAGCCCCTCATCTTGGCCACCTAAATATCTGTACTTCAATAAAACCTTGAGATTATGAAAGTCATATTTTAAGAAAAATAAGTCCGTAATGGCCGGATCCGGCGAAATCTCATCTATAAAGGTACGTACCCTACTCATCTCTTTGGAAAGCAGCTCATCATATTCATAGGGAGAAACCAGCTCTGCAACCAAAGGGGCATAGCTGGTCTCCGACAGAACTTTGAGCGCTTCCTCGGCGGATGGGGCATCAGCCATCCGTTCAATGCGCTCCCGGGTAAGCAGTTTGGTCTCTAAAACTCTGACTCTGGCCACTCCATATTCATAACTGGGTTGAGGCATCATATCATCCTTCCTACTGCCCGCAACAGGTCAATCAATATGCTTCTTACTCCAAAAACTTTATAGGCTTAACAAGGCAAATTTAAGAAAGCTCACCAAACAGCATCTCGGCTACTTGAGATTCCATCTCAGCTCGCAATGCCCTCACAATTGCTTCAAAAGAGCAATTTATCTCAACCTTATGGCCCCGAAGGATAAAGCCGGCCTTAAACTGCCCTCTATCAGGCGAGAGGCGCAGCCGTCCGTTACGCCCCTGTTTTTTCAATTGCTCATTAATGTAATCCAGGAAATCCTGATCCAGGCGGTGCTCATCATAAACCGAAAATAACACCTCTTCATCTCCCTGAAGAGGAGCATTCAAAAGCATGGAAGCGATAACTTCCCTGTATTGATCATCTGGCATGCGGCTTATCCTCTCAATAACCCCTGCAAATACGGCCTCTATCATGTCCCGTTTGACGGCCAGCACCTTCTTCTTCATCTCCAGCTGAGCCGATACCAGCATCCTTCTTTTATGTTCTCGAGCCGCCTCTATGTTTTGCTCGGTCAAACGTTTTTTTAGCCTGCCGGCCTCATCGGCTTTGGCCTTCTTAATTTCCTCTGCCTTTTCCTCAGCTGACTTGATTATGCGTTCGGCTTCCTGCCGAGCATCTTCCAGAATACGCTGTTTGATCTTGTCAATCCCATCCATAGTGTCCACTCCTACACCGGAATACCGTTCACCATTAAGAAGGAAGCCAGCAGAGCCAGCACGGCATAGGTTTCCACCACTACCGGAAATGTGATGGCCTTACCAAGCTCTTCGGGCCGCTTTGCGATTATTCCAATGGCGGCCGCGGAGGTTTTTCCCTGGTATATGGCCGATATAAGGCCTACTATGGCTATGGGCAAAGCGCTCACAAAAAGCAATAGCCCCGTCTCGGTGGAAACATCTACCATGCCACCGAAGATGTTCATCTTATTCATGATAATGAAACCTATGAGCAGACCGTAAATTCCCTGCGTACCAGGCAAGGCCTGAAGCAGCAATACCTGACCAAATTTGTCGGGATCTTCGGTTACCACACCTGCCGCACTTTGTCCTGCGATGGCCACACCAAATACCGAACCCAGCCCTGCCAGCACCACCGCTGCAGCGGCCCCTAAAATGGCATATATCTGTCCCATGCTCAAGCCCGTCCCGGTAGTTGACGCAGCAGTCCCCAATACGGCAAAAATGTGTCCTAATTCCATATCAAACAGCCTCCCCTTCCTTGTATACATCGATAAATTTCGTCTTTATGCGTAAAGGCTTAAAGGCATGGCCCCCAGCCTCAAAAAACCTGCCGAAAAATTCTATGTACTGCAACCTGCTGGAGTGAACATATGCGCTCAACATATTCATGAGCATATTGAACGAATGCCCTATTACCAGTACAACCGCAGCTATTATCCAACCAAACCACGACTTTGCTGCCATAAGTCCCAGCTGATTTATGACGGTACCGATAACGCCGCCGCTTAAAGCCAGGGCAAAAAGTCTTGAATATGAAAGCATATCGCTGAAATATCCAGTAATGTTGTACAGGCTCAATATACCCGAAAATATTCTTTTTATGATGTTCTTTTGATGCCTGCCCTGGGTGAGCACAAGCCCGATTGCTCCGGCCAGCGCCATATACTGTCCTACCACTTTTAAACCCGTAGCCATAAGCACTAGCCCTATTAAGGTAACATACCAAAGCCCCTGATCAAATATGGCATCCCAGACCCTGCCCTGGCGTATGCTCATGTAAGCCTGAATGCCCATGCCTACAAAAATCTGAATGAGGCCCAAAGCAAAACAGAATATGAGCATCTTTATAGGCTGAACAGCCGGTTCAAACCATAAGGGAGGCAGCCCTAAAAGCTGTCCCGCATTGCCAAACCATCCTCCAAAAACGGCACCCCACAGGAAAGTAGATATACCTCCCAAAAATACCAGCATGATTAGCTTCTTGGCCATTCCTTTGAGGTTGAGCTTGCGAATGGCCAGATAAGCTAATAAAGCCATGATAATGCCATACCCCGCATCTCCCATCATTATGCCGAAAAAGATGAAGAAGAACGGCGCAACAAAAGGATTGGGATCAATGCTGCGGGGATGAGGCGTGCTATAAAGCTCGGTAATCAGCTCGAAGGGCTGAACCAAAGGCGGATTATCATAAGCCACCGGGAAGAGCTCATCGGGCTCCGGATCATCCAGACGAATATAAACCGCGGAGGTAATGCCATGTATCCTGGATACAAAGGCTTCAGCAAAACGGCTGGGAACCCACCCTTTGAGCACAAAGGCCTGACCGGTTTGCAAAAGCTTTAACCCTTCTTCTTCTTTATCCCGCTGTATAGATAAGGCATCGTAAAGGACCTCAAGCTCATTGGCCCGCACTGCCAGCGCCTTTGCCTGCTCCTCTATTTTTTTCCTTTCAGCATCAATGTCACGTAGTTCATCATCGCATCGCTTTATAATTTCGGCAGGAGTGCCTTTCATATTAAAGCTCACGCGGTTAAAGCCCAATTCCTTTAAAAGTTTATCCACCTCTTGTGCTAAATCCTTATGATATGCTAAAAAATAGTTGACCTGTTCCTTGTTCTCTCCCACCCTCTCTATGTAAAACTCCCTAGTGCCAAATTCTTGCATCCTGGCCTCAAACTGCGCTGCAAGACCTTTTTCTATCGTGCCTATCATGGTATGGGTGGTCAACAAGGTATTGCCTATTTGCTCCAGAGAAACGTTCAAATCCTTCCATGGTAACAGCTGCTCCCTCGTGCCGAGTATACGGGTTTCACGGGATGACAGCTCAGCAAGGCGCTGTTCCAGCTTACGGCAGGTAGCTGCAACCTGCAATATGGAATCGGCATTTTCGCTAACCTTATGAAGCTCTTCTATGCTGACAACGGGTTTGGGCGCAAAAGCGGAACGCTTCAAATTACGATAGCGGCCGATAAAGTCCAGCGCAAATTTCAGCTCCGACAGCTGGGATTCGATGCGCTCCACAACCCCCTGCCCATCATATCTTTGTAAAAGCGTATTCTCGCCATCCTGCCCTTCCTGGACAGGCTCTTCAAGCTCGATATTATCGATCTCCACATTACCCATGAGTTGAATAGCATTGAGTATCCTATCCCTGTCTGCCTGCAAGCCAACGAGGAGCAATTTCTTCATCTCAACTATGGCCATGGATATTCACGACCTTTCCCATAACCAAGGAAATGGCTTCATCCATCCTGATTTGGGCTACTTGACGTATCTTCTGGCATTCCTGCTCCACTTTTTGGCCTAAAGATTCTATCTCCTTCTTGGCTTCGTGTTCAGCCTGACGCATAAACTGCTGCCTCTCCTGTTGCGCTTGCTGAACCACCTCTGCTAGGAATCGGTTACCCTCTTCCTCAGCCTTCCTCAATATATCTCTTGCCTTTTCCATTGCCTGCTTCTTTATCTCTTCGGCCTGCTGCTCTGCTTGCCTGATCTCCCTAATAGCATCCATATCCATAGCCGGCATTCCCCCTCAAATGACCGTTATGCCTTGCAACGCAAACAGCCAATCTACTTCCTACACCCTGCCATCGAAATCATTTTGTTCCAAACAATCTGTCTCCCGCATCTCCCAAGCCGGGCACTATATATCCGTGTTCATTGAGGCATTTATCTATAGCAGCCACATAGATGTCTACATCGTCGTGATCCCGCTGGAGGCGTTTAATTCCTTCGGGAGCGGCTATCAAGCAAACAAACTTTATGCTCTTGGCACCTCTTTCTTTTATTAGCTTTAAGGCAGCAGATGCCGAACCTCCGGTAGCCAACATGGGATCAATTACGATGAGCTCCCTCTCATGCACATCTGGAGGCAGCTTGCAATAATATCCCACCGGTTCTAGCGTCTCTGGGTCGCGATATAGGCCAATATGCCCTACTTTAGCGGCCGGAATGAGTTTGAGCATGCCATCTACCATTCCAAGCCCCGCCCTTAAAATTGGTATAATTCCCAGCTTCTTGCCGGATATGACCTTGGCTGTGGCCTTAGCCACCGGGGTCTCTATCTCCACCTCTTTAAGCGGCAGGTCACGTGTGACCTCATAAGCCATAAGCAGAGATATCTCCGCCACCAACTCTCTGAACTCCTTAGCCCCTGTCTCCTTATCCCTTATGAGGGACAACTTATGCTGAATCAACGGATGATCTAAAACGTGCACTCTTCCCATTTTATCTCTCCTTTTATCGTTAAACTTTACGTGGTCACCGGTATGGCATTCAATCCTTTTGACCTGCCAGCATTACCTCCACTCCATCCTCCCATGCAACCAAGGCTTTACGCGCCATTCCCAAAAAAAGGCCGGTCTCCACTATCCCCGGGATGGATTTAAGAATGTGGTTTAACCGGTACACATCAGGCGCCTCATCAAAATACAGGTCCACGATAAAATTGCCATTATCGGTCACCACTGGCCCCGCTTTTCTAACTGCTATTCTGAGCTCAGGTCTGGAGCCGATTTCTCTGAGCTTTCGCATTACAAAGCTAAGAGCTGCCGGAATAACTTCCACCGGCACAGGAAAAGATACAGCCAACCTTTCCACCAGCTTGGAATGATCCACTATGATCACAAACTCATCAGCCATGGCGGCTATAACCTTTTCCATGGTATTGGCAGCACCGCCGCCCTTTATGGCGTTTAAGCTGTAATCGATCTCATCAGCGCCATCAATGGCGATATCCAGCCTGTCCACCAACGAAACATCAAGCACTGGTATCCCATGCTGATGACACATGAGCTTGGCTTGATAGGACGTTGGCACGCCGCGAATGGACAAGCCCTGTCTCACTCTTCGACCCAGCTCCTCAATAAAAAACGCAGCCGTACTGCCTGTCCCAATCCCAACCGTCATACCATCCTTCACCAAATCAGCCGCTGCCACACCCACCATTTTCTTTAAATTTTTACCCTCGCTCTGGGCTCTCATAGCACACAATACCCCCACCCACATTCTCTAATATTATAACCTAATCCATTTGATAATTGCAATAAAAAATTAGGCTTTAAGCCTTTCTATCAGCTTTGTAAGAGACTCCTCCAGCTCATGAGCACAGCTTTCGTAAACCTCTATCGGTTGACCAAAGGGATCAAGGATATCCACCAATTCCCCTTTAACCGATCCACCTTGTGCGTATTCTTTAAGCACATGTATTTTGGATGCGGCCTCGGGATACATGCTGCTCAATATGGCTTTGTGTCGATGGGTCATGGTTAGTATCAGATCAGCTTCTTTTACAAGTGATGCGTCCACATTTCTGGCTCGGTGACCGCTTAAGTCTATCCCTCTCCGCTTCATAACTTCGATAGCCTGGGGCGTAGCCTTGTTCCCTTCGATAGCAGCCAAACCGGCAGAAACGGCCCTTACGCTATCTAGCCCTTTTTTATTGGCCAAGTCATTAAATAAGGCCTCAGCCATAGGGCTTCGGCAGGTATTGCCTGTACACACAAACAAAACCGTGGTCAACTACAAAACCTCCTTCAAAAGTAGGTTTTCACGCCTCGATCACGCGGAAAGCGGCCGCCCTCAATATGCGGTTCATTATTGCCAAACCTTCATCCTTTGTCTCTATCCATTCGGCCAATACAATGTCCACTCCCAGCTCATCAAACCGCCTCAAAACCCAAAATAGGTTGGAGGCCATGGTGGCAGGTTGCTTGCGGCTTCCTAACACCAACACTTGGCCTTCTTTATAATAAGCTTTCGTTTCCTGAGTGGCAAGTATTCCTACCTTCATGCCCTGTTTTGCATACTCTTCTGCCATAACGTTTATCCTGGCCACCATTTGGTGGGGCTCCCCCCGCACCACCACCACCTGGGCGTGAGGTGCATAATGGGTATATTTCATTCCAGGAGATTTGACTTGTTGCTTCTTAACCGGCTTTAAAGCCCCATCATCAACCCTCACTTCTCCCAACACCTGCATCAACATCTCGTATGTGATGCCGCCGGGCCTCAAGATAGTTGGGACCTCAGCCGTCATATCCAAAACGGTGGACTCCAGGCCTACATCACACCTTCCTCCATCCAGTATAAGGGGAATCCTGCCGTCGAGGTCATCCAGGACATGCTGCGCCATGGTAGGGCTGGTATGCCCCGACCTGTTGGCGCTGGGAGCAGCAATCGGCACCCCGCTACACTCTATAAGCCTTAAAGCCACCGGATGGCGCGGCATCCTAATGGCTACTGTATCCAGCCCAGCCGTCACTGCATCGGGTATAAGTGGAGACTTTTTAAAGATCATGGTAAGAGGTCCCGGCCAGAAACGCTCCATAAGGGTGATCGCCGAGGAAGGTAATTCTTTTATCAGCCTGTCCACATCCTGGCGTTTTGAAATATGCACTATTAGAGGGTTGTCCGATGGACGGCCCTTTGCCTCAAAGATCTTTTGAACGGCAGCCGCATCCAAAGCATTGGCTCCCAAGCCGTATACCGTCTCAGTGGGAAATGCCACCACTTCCCCGGCCTGTATCAGCCTGGCAGCTTCCAGTATAGCGCTACAATCGCTTTCCACATCGTTTATCTTTAGTACCCTGGTCTTCAATTGTACTTTCTCCTTTCGCATAAACACAATGATATGAGCCCCATTTAATATGATATGCTCTATTAGGCCACAAGCTTTGTATATCAGAGCATGGAAGACACTACAATTCCGGCTATCACTCCCATTATAAGGCTCATCCCCGAAATCCTTCCCCTGTACAGGTCGTTGGATTTTGGGATGAGCTCCGAACAAGTTATGTATAGCATGGCGCCACCGGCAAACCCCAAGCACAGGCTTATGAAATAAGGCGATATCTCGCCCAGCAGATACCCCACCAGCGCTCCAATGCCCGTTGGGATTCCTGCCATAACCGCTGACAGAAAGACCTTCCACCTGGCCATACCGCCTATTCTCATGGGCGCAGCCATGGCAATGCCCTCAGGAACGTCATGAAATGCGATGACCAAGCTGAGCCCTATGCCATAGGATTTCATAGCCGTAAAACCTGACCCTATGGCTAAACCTTCGGGAAAATTGTGAAGAGCAATGCCTATCCCCAACAGTATGCCGGTCTTTACATACTGGCCCATGGGAGAGCGTTGGTCCCCTTTATAGTAGCTCTTCCAGGCGGTTATGGCCTCATCGCAGGCTAAGATCATGACCACCCCTAAGCACACCCCGACTATGCTGACGTCAAAGCCTCCTATTTCAAAAGCCTCTGGCAGAAGGTCAAAGCACACCACTGCTACCATCAGTCCGGCAGAAAAATTCAATAATGCACTCAAAAATCGCCTACTGGGGTTGTTTAAGACAAATCCAATGAGTCCCCCTAAGCCAGTACCCAAAATGCCGGCGGCTGTACCCATGACACAGCTGAAGAACAGATCACCCAACCCAAACCATCCCCAAACTAGAGCTTATATAAAAATTGTATTCACTGGGATGTTTGGGTATTCTTAAGCCTTTCAGCCTGTTCGTTTATTATAAGCTCATTTATGATTTCGTCCATATCTCCATCCAAAAAACCTTCTAAATTATATATCGTCTTACCAATTCGATGGTCGGTTACGCGTCCTTGAGGAAAATTATAGGTACGTATTCTTTCACTTCTATCGCCGGTACCCACCTGGCTTTTTCTAACCTGAGCATATTCCTGTTCCCGTTCCCTCCGAACGGCATCAAGCACACGGGCCTTTAAAACCCTCATGGCTTTTTCCTTATTCTTCTGTTGCGACCTCTCATCCTGGCATGTGACCACTATGCCTGTAGGAATATGGGTTATGCGCACAGCCGAATCGGTGGTATTGACACTTTGGCCTCCATGCCCCGATGACCTGAAGACCTCGATCCTTAAGTCGTCAGGATTTATCTCCACCTCAATATCTTCGGCTTCCGGCAGCACGGCCACGGTAGCAGTGGAGGTGTGAATCCTACCACCCGATTCGGTGGTCGGTATTCTCTGTACACGGTGGACCCCGCTCTCGTATTTGAGCCGGCTGTAGGCTCCTCTGCCTTCAACCACGAATATGAGCTCCTTGACACCCCCCATGTCTGTGTAATTGGCACTCATGATCTCTATCCTCCAGCCCTTGCGCTCAGCGTACCTGCTGTACATCCTAAACAGGTCAGCGCCAAAAAGGGCTGCTTCTTCTCCGCCTGCCCCAGCCCGTATCTCCATAACCACGTTCTTTTCATCATTGGGATCTTTAGGAAGAAGCAAAAGCCTAAGATCTTGGAGTGCCTTTTCCTTTCTCTCTTCAAGGGCATCTAGCTCTTCCCGGAGCATGGCTAAAGACTCTTCATCCAGCTTCTCCTTTAGCATTTCGCGGGCCACCGCTATATCCTGCTCTATCGTTTTATATTCCCTGTATTTGATTACGATATCCTCAAGGTCGGCATGCTCTTTGACCAATTTCTTCCATTCATTTTGTTTGGCGATAATCTCTGGATCGGCAATTGCCTTGCTCAATTCTTCATATTTTCTTTCAATAAACTCCAGTTTATCCAGCATACACCTTCCCCTTTTAATAGAAGTTAGCTTAAATTAGCTTAAAAATTAAAATAAAGACATTTCAACCTCTTATCATAACAGCATTTCAGCGGCGTATGGCAAAAACCACCCGCTCAATACCAGCTAAATCCTTATATATGGCAATATCTACATAACACCCCGTATTTTCCAATATGGATTTGACCTTTTGAGCCTGGCCATATCCTACTTCAACCGCCAATAGACCTCCTGTTCTCAGCCAATTCAACCCTTCCCTGGCCAAACGGCTGTAAAACTTTAAACCATCATGCCCTCCATCGAGGGCAATGCGCGGCTCGTAATCTCTAATATGTCGCTCCAAATTCTCAATCTCCTGAGTGGGTATATATGGGGGGTTGGATACGACAACATCAAAGGGCTGGACATCAGTATGGCCATCTAAGGGGGAAAATAAATCTCCTTCTAAAAAGGCTATACGATCTTCAACCCCATGCCGGCAAGCATTGAGCCTTGCCACCTCCAATGCCCCTGCCGAAATATCAACAGCTGTTATGCGGGCACGGGGCAAAAAAAGTGCAAGGCTTATGGCAATCGCACCGCTTCCGGTACCTATATCCAGTATACGCACAGTTCCCACCCTTTGAGATGCCCATTTAATCACGTGTTCCACCAGTATTTCGGTATCGGCACGGGGTATCAATACCCTCTGGTCTACATAAAATTCCAGCCCCATGAACTCCTGCTTGTTGGTTATATACTGAATGGGACACCCCTCACACCGTCTATATATCAGATCAAAGAAGCGTTGCGCCTGAGAGGCGTCTAGTGTCCAGTCCCGCGCAAGGTACAGGTCATGCCTTTGGCATTTCAGCATATGAGCCATCAAAAGCTCTGCCTCCAGCCTCGATGCCGGGATATTATGACACTCTAAAATCTTTTGCCCCTTCCTTAATATTTCCATCCCCTTCAGCCGCATCTTGAGCCCCCTTGTCAGTCAAGCCCGCAGCCTGCATAAAAGCTTTCATGGCAACTTCCAGCTGGTCATCATCCGGCTCGCGGGTGGTAAGCTTTTGCAGCATAAGTCCTGGGAACATGACAAATTTCACTCCCGGCCAGCTGGTTCTTCCTGCCCACTTTATTATTTCATATGAGACGCCCGCCACCAAAGGCAACAGCAATAGCTTTACCAAGATGCGGGCTATCATGTTGTTCCACCCTAATGCTGAAAACATCACGATGCTCACCACCATCACCACCAGCAAAAAAGCGGTACCGCATCTGGGATGCAACGTGCTGTACTTTCTGGCGTTTTCTATTGATAGCTCCTCACCGTGTTCATAACAGTGAATGACCTTATGCTCTGCCCCATGATATTGGAAAACCCGCTGTATATCTTTAATCCGGGTCACCAGCACGATATAACCGATAAATACGGCAAGCCTTATTGATCCCTCAATCAATCCCAGCATGACGCGATGGGCTATCCATTGCCTGAGCAACCCCGTCAGCACAGCGGGAGCCACCACAAATAGCGCTATGGCCAGGCCGATGGCCAATAGCAGCGCAAACCATGTCATTACGTCTTCTACCTTTTTGCCAGTTTTATCGGCTACAAACCTTTCAACTCTGGATGGCTTATACTCCTGTACAACGCTTGGGTCGCCGTACATCTCGGCAGAGGCCATAAGAGACCTTATGCCCACCACCAGCGTCTCAGCAAAAGTTACAACACCCCTTATGACCGGCAGCTTAAAAATTGAATGCCTATCCTTTAGGGAAGACAGCTGCTGGTCTCGCACTATTATCTGGCCGTCATAGCGCCTAACTGCTATAGCCATACGGGAAGGGGCGCGCATCATCACCCCTTCCAATACTGCTTGCCCCCCTATATCGCATTTTCTCATCAACTACACCCCTTATGATAAACAAAAATGCAGACCAGGGTATAACCCCAATCTGCACTGTTTTGTGGAATTCACACCTGGTCGCTATTTAGCTCATATCTCTTCTTAAATCTCTCTACACGTCCTCCCGTATCTACCAGCTTTTGTTTCCCGGTAAAGAAAGGATGGCATTTCGAGCATATCTCAACCCTGATCTCCTTTTTAGTAGAACCGGTAACAAATGTCTCTCCACATGCGCACCTTACTATGGCCTCTCCATACTCGGGATGTATACCTTTCTTCATCACAGTCACCTCTTTCGTTGATAATTGCAACCCTATCATAACTACTACAGTATAGCACATCGAGAGCGTGAATTTCAAGACGTTTTTCAGCCACAACCAGTTTTTGGCTGTCCCTTTTTCCTTCCCGCGGTCGTTTTGCAATAATCCAGCTTAAAGCCGTCTAATTTCTCCTCTATGCCTTCCATTGGGGCAAAATCTTGGCCTTCTGTAAAGCCTTTATAATAGCCACAACAAGGGGCCCCAAAAACAGCCCTATGATTCCAAAAAGCCGCAGCCCCACATATATCGATATGAGGGTAACAAGGGGATGCAAGCCCAGGCTCTGTCCCACCACCTTGGGCTCTAAAAACTGGCGAACTATCAATATCACGATATAAAGCGCTATAAAGGCGAATCCCCTTGCAACATTACCCATAATTAAATTAACAGCCGCGGCCGGAATGAGTATAGTACCGGTGCCCAATAGCGGCAGGGCATCCACCACCGCCGTTATGAGAGCCGATGAAAATACGTATTTAACCCCGATTAAGCTGTATCCTATCAGTAGCTCGATAAAGGTAACCGAAATGAGGATGGCCTGTGCTTTGATGAACCCCACCAGTGCGGTAAAAAGGTCATCTTTTACCGTACGGATCTTGTTCCTCCACCCTTCCGGCATCTGCTTATAGACAAACCTGGATATCTTCTCCCTATCCCTACTCATGAAAAAGGAGGCCACCAGGGATATCACTATGAAGAGAAATGCCTGTGGCAAAAACTTTGCCATGTTCAGTAGATAATTGAGCAGGCTGTGCAGAGATGCCGATATGCTTCCCACAACAGACCCAAGGCTGTCTCTGATGGTGCTCTCAAACTCAGCGGGTAGGCTCAAATACAGATTCTGCACCCTGCCCAATAACACGTCGATGTACCCTTTAACCACCTGGGCGCTGGGGATTTCCCTGGTTAAGCGCCATATCTCGTTGACCAATTCCGAAAATATGAGTATCAAAATTCCGCCCGTAACCAGAGTAAAAAAGAAAAGGACTATGCCCACAGCTACCCCACGGGGCAATCTGAATTTATCAGTCAAAAATCTTACCGGCCGTTCAATGATAAAGGCTATAAACAAAGCCACCACAAAGGGAGCCATATAAGGGAGAACCTTGAGGGGCACAAAGAGTACCAGCAGGAGCACTAGAACTACCCTTGTTGTGGTCTTTAAATATTTTCTGTATCGTGGGCTTACGCTTATCATAGTTTATCTATACCCCACCGTATTGCTGTTTAGCGATAGCTGTAATAGCTCTCGCGGTCAACAAAATAGCCGTCTTTTTCCATTTTCTCAAAATGCTCTAACATCAAGTCTATAAACTCTTCGTTGGAATTGGTACGCATCAGATCGTTTATTATGATCTCGATTATCCTGTCTGGTCGCCCTTCGCTCAAATTCTTGCGAATAGCCCATACGCATTCCAGCTCCCTCTGGGTGAGCAGCAGCTCTTCCCTACGCGTGCCCGATTTGAAGATGTCTATAGCCGGGAAAATCCTCTTCTCAGATAGCTTTCTATCCAGATGGATTTCCATATTACCCGTACCTTTAAACTCCTCGTATATGACTTCATCCATGCGGCTTCCGGTATCGATTAAGGCGGTGGCGATGATGGTCAGGCTTCCACCTCCCTCAATATTACGGGCCGCACCAAAGAACCTCTTGGGCTTGTGGAGGGCCGCCGAATCGATACCGCCCGACAGTATCTTACCTGTTGCAGGCACGGTGAGGTTATAGGCACGGGCCAGACGGGTAAGGCTATCCAACAATATCACTACGTCCTTACCATGCTCTACCAGCCTTTGTGCGCGCTCCAAAACCATTTCGGCCACCTTTGTATGGTGTTCGGGCAACTCGTCAAATGTGGAATACACCACATCTCCCTTTATGGAGCGCTGCATATCGGTAACCTCTTCGGGCCGCTCATCGATGAGCAGCACTATGAGGTAGATATCAGGATAATTGGTGGCAATGCTGTCGGCGATCTTCTTGAGCAGCGTGGTTTTTCCTGCCTTGGGAGGCGATACAATCAGCCCTCTCTGGCCTTTGCCTATTGGAGCTATGAGATCAATGAGACGCGTGGCCAGCTCCTTGGGATTCCTGGGATTCTCCAGCGTTATGCGCTCGTTGGGGAATATGGGAGTCAGTTCATCAAAAGGCTTTCTCTGGGTAGCCTTTTCAGGATCTTCACCGTTGACAGCGGTCACATAAAGAAGGGCTTGAAACTTCTCGCCCTCTTTTGCAGGGCGGGTTTTGCCTTCCACCAAATCGCCGGTCTTCAGATTAAAACGGCGTATCTGCGATTGGGAAACATACACATCCTTACTGCCGGGCATATAGTTTTCGGCGCGCAGGAATCCATAACCGTCCGGCAGCACTTCCAGTACGCCTTTGGCGTCGCCGCACTCTCCGGTGCTCAGCAGAATAGGCACAGCAGGATTGGATGTATTGAAGTATTTCCGCGCGTAAGCAACCTGCCTCTCATATTCCTCTTTATCAGTAATGATCTTCTCCAGTAGGTCCTCTTTTTTGCGGGCTACAACAGCTCTCTCTCTCTCCTCGCCCCCTTCAGCACCGCATTCTCCAACTTGATGCTGTGGCTCTCCCTGCTTTTGCGCCATTTCTCCCCTATCGGGCTGCTGTGCCGTCCTTTGTTCCTGTACCGCCTCTTGTGCCTCCTGTTTCATTAGAGAAGGCTGCTGCTCTTGATCTGCCCGCTCCTCTGCTATCGATTGACCTACTTGATCAAGTAGATGCAGCTGTTGGGCATCTCCACCGGTTGTCTCCTTTTCTTGGGCAACCTCCTTCTTTTTCCTGGGTCTTCCCCTTCTGCCAGGCTTGGGCTGAGCAGCTTCCTGCGGTGGCTGGACAGCCTCTCCCTCCTGCTCAAGCTGCCCATCAGCTGGCTTCTCTTCCTGCTCCTGCCGTACGCTTAGGCCTTCCTGCGCAAGCGGAATAATTGGCTGTTCTTGTTGCACCTGTTGACCCTGCTCATTTTCCTGTTGCGCTACAGGCTGAACAGCCTGGTCCTCATGTTGAACCTGCTGTTCCTGGAACTGCTCATCCTGCGATCCCTGTTTTTTGGCAAGCCATTCCCGCTGCTGCTCTTGGGCCATCTCCCTAAGTCTCTCTTTTATACGCTCAATGAGTTCAGCTTTTCTATACCTGGTAACGCCCTTTACTCCTATTTCCTTGCCAAACTCTCTGAGTTCAAATATATTATTGTTTTCCAAATTGTTTAAGTCTAGATTGCTCAGATCCAAAGCCTTTTCTCCTCGCTTTCTATTTAGATTTTTTGCTTTATAATGTACAAACTATATACAGCTTTTTTTATGCTCTAGTTTTCATCTTTTGATTTTTGACAGTAAATTGAGCCATTTTATGGGATATAGGACTTCCTGGTTCAATAACGCCGTTTAGTATCCCTACAGGAATGCATTACGATAGTCCACCAAATTTAAAATCCATCTCTATTTTTGCAAAATATAGGAGCCTTTTCAGCTGCTGAATTAAATGGTCTGTACATTCAAGACATACGGAATACTACCGGCTCAAGGGGTGCATTCATAAATGCTGAGGGAAATACGCTCTGTTTTCATATTATTCCCAGTTTTCCGTCATTCATACAGGGTGCCATAAATTCAGTAAACAAAAATGGTCAACGCAACCGACACCACATAAACACTATTTAACAGTATATGAAATCCACCGGTAAAATTGTGTATTAACTATATATACCCTCGTCACGCTTTCCAATCAAAAACGCTATTTTTACATAAAACCCCATAAGCTTTTGTATATACGCACAAACTTTCCCACATGAGAAAGTAGATTTGAAAGGCATCCAAGGGTACCGGCAATGTGGCATTATGAGCAGTATATAGATATCATAAGCAAAAAGTCCTTCGCCGTCAACAAAAAAATTTACAAAAAAACCCCACTTAAAATTAGTAGGGTTATACAAAAATTTATATAAAATCACTGGTTACTTGTTCTTGCGATTCTTATATGCCACTGCAGCCCCCACAAAATCCCTAAACAGAGGATGAGGCCTGTTAGGACGGGATTTAAATTCAGGATGATACTGCACGCCTACAAACCACGGATGATCGACCAGTTCCACTGCCTCTACCAATCTGTTATCCGGCGAAACGCCCGATATGATAAGCCCATGAGATAAAAGAATATCTCTAAAGCTGTTGTTATACTCATATCTGTGGCGATGCCGTTCTTGTACCATCTCCTGGCCATAAGCTTTTCTGAGCAGCGTATTTTCCAAAGTCTTACATGGATATACCCCCAACCGCATTGTTCCTCCTTTTGAATCCATCTTCTCCTGCTCGGGCATGAGGTGTATTACGGGATAGGGGGTATATGGATCAAACTCAGTGCTGTGAGCACCGGTAAGCCCCACCACATTTCGAGCAAACTCCACTACAGCCAGTTGCATGCCCAGACATATACCAAAATAAGGTATTTTATTCTCCCTGGCATATCGGCTGGCATACATCTTTCCCTCTATTCCCCGGTCTCCAAAACCACCCGGTACCAATATCCCATCTACATCCGATAGCAGCTCGTCCACATTGTCCTGGCATACCTGTTCAGAGTGAATCCACTTTATTTGGACCTCGGTATCATGACAAAGCCCGCCGTGGGAAAGGGCTTCCACCACGCTAAGGTATGCATCGTGAAGCTCAACATATTTGCCTACCAGGCCAATGGTAACCTTGTTCTTTAAATTTTTCATACGCTGGACCATCTCGCACCATTCTTCCAGGTCGGCCTGTCCACAGTTTAGCTTCAGCCTTTCAATCACCAAGTCATCCAAGCCTTCTTTTTTGAGCAATAGGGGCACTTCATAGAGGTTATCGGCATCCAGGTTTTGTACCACCTGCCTGGCTTCCACATTACAAAAAAGACCTATCTTTTCTTTTAGCTCTCTGCTTAAAGGCTTTACAGATCTGCATACTATTACATCAGGTTGAATGCCAATGCTGCGTAGCTCCTTCACGCTATGCTGCGTAGGCTTGGTCTTCAGCTCCCCTGCCTTCCCCAGATACGGAACCAGCGTAACGTGTATATACATACAGTTGTCTGCTCCTACTTCCCACTTGATCTGGCGGATGGCCTCTAAAAAAGGTAGGCTCTCGATATCGCCCACCGTTCCACCGATTTCGGTGATGACCACGTCTACGTCCGACTCCTGTGCCACGCGGAAAATCCTTTCCTTTATTTCATTAGTTATGTGAGGAATTACCTGGACGGTGCCCCCCAGGTAATCTCCCCGCCGTTCCTTGTTGATAACCGACCAATATATCTTTCCGGCAGTCACGTTATTATTCTTACTCAGGTTTTCATCGATAAACCTCTCATAATGTCCCAGATCCAAGTCGGTTTCAGCGCCATCCTCGGTAACGAACACCTCACCGTGCTGATAGGGGCTCATGGTACCCGGGTCGACATTAATATAGGGGTCGAATTTTTGAATGGAAACCTTCAACCCCCTGCTCTTTAGCAACCTCCCTAAAGATGCAGCAGTTATACCTTTCCCGAGAGAAGACACCACCCCTCCGGTAATGAATACAAACTTAGCCACTTTATCCCCCTCCGAAACATGCTTCAGCAAATTTCTACAACCATCAATTTTATACATCTCTTCATCTGCTTGTCAAGAATTTTTATCAGCATTCATAATCAAGAACCAAAATTCGGGTCTCCTTTCCCTCTATATCCTGCTTTTTAACCTCCAGAGTATGGTCATGGATGTAGGTCCCGCCTCCCATGACCTCTAAGAACTTCTCGACGCCATCGATGGAAAAATCAATTTTGGCGGTCTTGTAGTGCATGGGGATGGCTATGGAAGGCTTTAGGGTTGAAACCACGCTGGCTGCTGCCTTTGCGTCAATGGTATAGGTACCTCCCACAGGTATAAGTAGCACGTCCACATGTCCTATTTGCTCAACCTGCTCCTTGGAAAGAACATGCCCCAGATCCCCTAAATGGCATACCCTTACCCCATCTATCTCATACACGTATACGATGTTAGTGCCTCTTTTTCTACCACCCTGGTCATCGTGATAGCTGACTATGCCTCTTATGGGTATGCCCTTTACCGAGAAATTGCCTGCTTCGCTGATAACCTCCGGCTTGCCAGGTATACCCTGTACGTAGCTGTGGTCAAAATGTTGATGGCTTACCGTAACAATATCGGCATGTTCCTCCGGCAACTTATACCCCACCGTTTCATCATATGGATCGGTAATTATGGTAACCCCTGAGTCCGAGGCCAATTTAAAACAGGCATGTCCAAACCATGTAATCTTCATAACTCTCCCTCCTCACATCCTAGATAAATTTACTAATAATTTTCTATGTCTACCTTACCAGCATATATTATCTCCCTATTTAAAAAGCGGCTTCCTATCTGCTTGAACTTCTGGCTAAAGTCGCTCACATAATAGCGATATTGAGGTTGGTTATGGTTGTCATTGAGCATATCCCCCTGCTCAAGAATTCGTTTTACTTCATGAACTGTACTCACCGCAGGGTTGATTAGCGTTACATGGGGACCCATAACTTTTGAAATTGTATTCATCAACAGAGGATAATGGGTACAACCCAATATAAGGGTATCGGCACCCCATTCCTTCAAAGGTGCAAGGTATCTTTCAGCGGTTAAATAGGCTATGGGCGTGTCACTCCACCCTTCTTCTACTATGGGCACAAATAGCGAGCATGCTACGCTGCGGGTATGTATACCAGGGTTCAACCTGGCAATGGCCCTGGCGTAGGAGCCGCTCTGTACTGTGGCCTCAGTGCCAATTATGCCCACTTTGCCGTTTCGCGTAGCCTTGACGGCATGGGCTGCACCGGGCTCAACTACCCCTATTATGGGAAGATCAAAAACTTCTTTTACGGTCTCAAGGGCCATTGAACTTGCCGTGTTACAAGCGATGACCACGGCCTTTATGTTTTGAGTGAGAAGAAATCGTATGCACTGTATGGAGTACTTGATGATGGTCTCCCTGGAGCGCGTCCCATACGGAAGGCGAGCCGTATCGCCAAAATAGACTATGTTCTCGTTGGGCAACTGGGCCATCAACTCCTTCACTACCGTTAACCCGCCCAATCCTGAATCGAATACGCCAATAGGCCTTGGATCCACCGCACAGTCTCCCTTCACTCGGGATGCTTTTCCTTAAACCTGTCCAGCGCAAGCTCTATTAGCCTATCTATAAGGGTGGAATACGGCACACCCGTCGCCTCCCACAGTTTAGGATACATGCTTATTCTAGTAAATCCAGGTATGGTGTTAACCTCGTTTACAAACACCTCAAGGGTGTCTTTATCCACGAAAAAGTCCACCCGGGCCATTCCGCTGCAGTCCAGGGCTTTATAGGCCTTTACGGCCAACTGACGAATCTCCTGCGCCTTTTCTTCCGGAAGGTCGGCTGGTATGATCAATTGTGACTTACCATCATCGAAGTACTTTGCGTTATAATCGTAAAATTCATTGCACGGGATGATCTCTCCCAGCACAGAGGCTTGAGGATCGTTGTTCCCCAAGACAGCGCATTCTATCTCCCTGCCATTGATAAAAGCTTCAACTACCAGCTTCCTATCATAGCGTCCAGCTTCCTTTAACCCCTCGATGAGTTCCTGCCTGTCGTGGGCTTTGGTAATCCCCACGCTGGAACCCATATTGGAAGGCTTTACAAAACACGGATAGCCTAAATACGATTCAATGGCATCTATTATGGGCTGTGGCTCTTGCTCAAACTGCTGCCTCAATACCACCAAGTACTTTCCCTGCGGTAAACCACAGCTACTAAAAACGGCCTTAGCCATAGCCTTATCCATGGCTACAGAGGAAGCCACCACATCGCAGCCCACATAAGGAATATTAGCCAGCTCCAGTAACCCCTGTATGGTCCCATCCTCAGCATGGGGTCCATGCATTATAGGGAAAACCACATCCACCTTATATATATGGGACGGGTTGTCTACAAGAAAAAAGCCCTTGAACGAAGGATCGCCAGGAAACACTATGGGCTTTGAGGTAGCTTCCCATCTTCCGCTCTGGATGTCCTCCACATCCCCTTCAAAAAGGAGCCATCTTCCCGTCTTGGTAATGCCTATAAAATATATATCATATTTATTGCGGTCCATGTTTTTCACCACTGAAGCACACGACATCAGGGAAACCTCATGTTCCCCCGATTGCCCTCCAAAAAGAACAGCTACCTTTAACTTTTGAGGCATGTACTCTTTTCCCCCCTCAGCCTATCCACGACTTTGCCTAAACAAGCCTTGCATATCTCACATTAAGGCTGCAAGCAATTCTATAAGTTGCAGTTAATCTTTCCCATTGCTTCTCATTTATGTATAATTAGATTATACCACAATTATGATAAGTCTACAATTTATTTGACCCTAATCGCCCCTCATCTCCCCCATCTTAAAATCATTGGGGCGCTTATTTCTTGAAACTATTCTTATAACTATTCTTATTCAACATTTCGCAGATATTTCCTCAAAAAAGGTTATTTGCTTGCCACACACTATTAAAACCAAACTCAAAATATACGGCCAAAAGCATAAGCGGAGGCAATAGCCCCCGCCCATGCTTTTAGCATTATATGGCTAGTTGGTCCTACTTATGCTCCTCTCGGCCATTTCTATAGCCTTGGCAACTATATTTCCGCAATCCCGGGAAGAGACGTCACCCCAACCCCTAGTCTTGACGATGTCGTATACGCCCAATTCCTTGGCAATCTCTTCTTTAAGCCTATCGGACATAATTCCGCGCCTTCTAGCCACGATAATACCCCCTTTAAAAGCAAAAGACTATTTATCTTTTGCTGATAATAGTTTTTCCGGCCTTAAAGCGCATTATGCTGCAAAAAATATGGCTAGATTACCAAGGTTCCATCGCCGGTATCAATAATCTTCAATATATTTACTTCTTTTCCATTGTTTGCATCAATATAGACTATGAAGTTGTCTCCTCCATATTCACCCTTAAACTCGTAGCACAGCCTCTCGCCGCCCGACTCGGTAGGAATGATGGCCAACCCTTCCGACTTTACCTTGAGATTGGGATTTACCAGCTTGCGCGCTTCCTCAAGCGACAGCTTTGGAGGGTCTATATCCCTCTCTTTATGGGCTATCAGGTAGTTGCGCGCATCAAAACCAACGATACTGCCATCCTCGAGCGATACCTTTACCTTAATGAGATCGGGATATACTATGACATCGCCCTGCTTATATGCAAAATTTATTACCAGCGTACCATCAAACTTCTGGCTATAAGTAGGTATCATGGAGCTGTATCCTTTTTGGGCCAAAAACCTTTCTGCCCTATCCTGTGCCTCTTCAAGGGAGAGCTTGGCCGATTTAATCTCCCCGTCAGAAATCATATTCACTACCTTGCCGCCCTTTTTGCTTACCGAGACAAAGATGGTTCCATTGCCATCCTTGGGCTTTATATACACTCCCCAGGTCTCTATATCGGCCGTGGTCTCAGGACCGTCATTTACTTCGCCTACCCTGGCTCTCCCTACAAAGTCGGCAGCAATTTCCTGGGCCTTCTTTTGATCAATAGCCTCACCCTGAATACGGATATCCTTTCTCTGCTGAAGCGTTTCGGAAAACGGTCCATCGTATATCAACGTTGGGTAATCAATACCGGTCCTCTCTATTTTGATAAACTGTTGCTCAATTAGGTTCTCTGCTTTTTCATTGAGCTCCTGCTTGATTTTGGCTTGCCTTATTTCGCCCCACTTGACCCCGCCTGAATTGAGATTATCAACCAATACTTTAAGCTCTTCATTCAACTGTGCACAATTGTTACGTAACTTTTGCAGTTTATCCATCTCCTCCAATGATATGGTCCGGTCTTGCCCCACTTTTTTGGTAAGGTAATAACAGTAATCTGCCAGCTGGTTTATAAACTTCGAGGTCTTTATAAGCGACAGATGACCCAATGGCAATTGCCCTAAGTTTACCTGGGCGGCATCAGCCTGCCTCCATACCTCGGCGAGCAGCACCATGCTTTGGCTTTGATCCCCGCTCACCATAAGCTTGGAAAGCTTTGTATCTATATCGCCTATCTGCCCTACAAGCTCAAAAAACGACTTTTGATACAGATTTTCTATGTAGTTGCGGTATTCCATATTCTGTAAATACTGATTGTATCCCCACAATCCTACCGCTATCAAAGCCACTGCTAATACTATCGTCAGCATCCACCTGATCATATGCACTGCCTCCCGTCATATCAGTACCGCTGCCCTCTTCTGTGCGCCATAGATATATAAATTAATCTGTTTCACGCTATCACAGCTCATTTAGCAAAGCGATGATTCCCGATAACGATGTGTACAGGTCTGGACCATATCCAACTGCTGGTAGTCTTGGCCGGATTATAATAGTAAAGAGCACCATAAGTGGGATCCCATCCGTTTAGAGCATCCCTGGCTGCCCGCAGCGCCTCTTCATCAGGAGCCAGGTTTATCTGACCGTCAGTAACAGCCGTAAAGGCACCCGGTTGGTATATCACCCCTGCAATGGTGTTGGGAAAAGCAGGATGCTTTACGCGGTTTAATACCACCGCCGCCACCGCTACCTTTCCAATATAAGGTTCTCCCCTGGCTTCAGCATGTACCAGCCTGGCTAGCAAGTACAAATCCCCGCTGCTGGAAGTTCCACCACCCCTTGAAGGCTGGTAAGAAGTAGAAGTATCATTCAGGGTGATGCCCAGAGCTGCCGCCGTCTGAGGCCCTACCCCCCCATCTACTTTCAGTCCATTTTTCCTTTGAAAAAGCTTTACGGCTTCAAAGGTTTTCGCACCGTATATCCCATCTATGGGTCCATCGTAATAGCCCCACTGTTTGAGTTTTCTCTGAACCTCCATCACCTTGCTGCCGGTAGAGCCCCAGTACAGTATGGTCTCGACGGCCGCATTTTGACTTTTCCAATGCTCCATCAGCATTGTGCCGCAAATAAAAAGGGTTAACAAAACAGCTATAACAGAAAGCTTGTTTTTATGCCCCATACCATCTCCCTTTCTAGCATATGGCTTCTGTTATATTTTTTGTTAACCCTAAACTGAATATACCTACCGAAATATTCCTTATATAAAGCTCAGATAGTTTCCATATCCAGCTCTTTAAATTACGGTTAACAAAAGTAGGTTTACGCTTATATGATAAAAAGGTGCCATAGGCACCTTTTTATCGATCCCAGAAGCTTAAAAAGGAAAACAGCCTCTTTATTCTAACTTCCGAAATCTTTAACCATTCGGCTACCTTCCATCTGTATTCTATTTTTCTATAACTTGTCAAATCTCCTTTATCTTCCCATTCACCAAGCTTCATAGATTCGGTACCCTTGGCAGGGCTTTCCTGTTGGGGGTTATTGCCTTTAACCTCGCTAGCTATATTAGCCTGTGAAGCGCCACCAACCTTTGTTGCCTCTTCGCTGTGCCTGGCCACACCGTGAGAGATATCTATAAAGCACAGGGGCGGAAACATTACACACCACCAGTTAGACCCTTTACCATCTCCTATAATTACCTTTAAAGCCTCATATTCCCCCGCCGGCAAAACCAGATGACCATATGCCTTAGTGGGAAACAAAAAGCGTCCAAATTGAACCTGCACGGGGTATGACTTGCCTGCCTGTTCTACTTCAAGAAGTGCAATCCTCTGTATCTCGTCTAAGCTGCTTCTGATCTTCTCCCTCCCCGTCTCCATAGAATTGATATCAGCAAACTCCTGGCCAAATATTTCCAGTAACCTGTCCCGCACCTTAAGCTTCAAGGCTTGGTCTTCAGGAGAATCGCTGTTGGCTACTATATGAAAGCGTATGTACTGCTGTTGAGAAGCATTTGTATACACACCAGCTGCTATCAATAGCATTATCAAGGAAATTATAAATAAGTACACAGCCCATGGCTTGCGCTTCACTGTCAATACCCCCAATACCTGCCGTACTTTAAGCTGATATTAGAAGTATTGACAGTTTTCAATTTTTTAATCATCGGGCAAGGTATTTTTCCACCATCTCAATATCGCTGGGTTTATCCACATCGTTGGCCAGCTGTGGGAAAGGAGATATGATGGCTACTCCCTTTATGCCCAAAAGCTCATAAAAGCGCTGTTCTACCTTTGATATTGACAACCTGCCTATAGTTAACAGAATCAACAGGTCAAGTCCCAAAATTCTGGCCGTCTTCCATGGGGTCTTTCGGTACTCAACCAGTCGGGTTGCAAACTGGCGGCACTTGTCAATAATAGCAGGATTTACATAAAACATATTGCCTCCAGTGAAGGTACCCTCTTTAAGACGTACATAGGTCCTTTTAAAGCCGGGAAACATGCTCTCATTCAAGCTCTTTTCAACAATTGGGTAACACAGGTCGGCATCAGCGTTTATACATCGGTTCACAAAGTCATCCACCACTTGACCTGTAATCATCGGTATATCGGATGAGACAATTATAACCCTCCTATCGGTTTTAAAGGGCTGCATTGCGGCTTCTAGGTTTTCAAAAAATGAACCCCTATCCTCAAAATAATAGTCTATTCTATTCCCAATGCACTCCTTTAAAAGCTTAACCGGCCCCACTATGGAAATGCTGCTCACCGAAGAAGAGTTCCTCAAGGCATCAACGACGTATTCTATCATCGGACGGCCACAGATGTTCAGCAGTGCTTTATTGGCTGCATTAATCCTGGCCAGATCGGCCTGGTTATCTCCTGCCAATATTACCGCATTCATGCTTTAAAAAGCCTCCTCCATTACCTGTACTCCCAAACCAGTGGTTTGAGCTACATAGCACTGCGGATATCTATGCCTTAAGGCCGCATATGCTTTTCGCGCCGCACCCTCGTCCCCAAAAAGGCCATACACAGTGGGACCGCTCCCGTTCATACAGCACCCAATAGCCCCTTGTCCCATAATATCGCTCTTAACCACATCTATCCAAGGGCACAATTCGGCGGTTACTCCCTCAAGAACGTTTATCATGTTCCGGGCAATACCTTCAAGATCCCTGCGCTGTAAGCTATTCACCATGCTGGCTATATCGGGCTTTACAGATATCCGGCTTAAATTCAACCTGCCGTAGACCTCGGCTGTGGAGATGCGTTGCTCAGGGGTTACCAGCACCAGCCATATCCCTTTAACCGGAGAAAGCGCCGTTATCTCCTCCCCTCTGCCCCCTGCCAGAGCAGTACCTCCCACAAGGCAAAACGGCACATCGCTACCTATAAAGCTGGCTAGAGCCATAAGATCCCCGTCTTGAAGATTGAGACCCCACATCCTGTTAAGCCCTACTAATACGGCAGCGGCATCAGCGCTTCCTCCAGCCATACCCGCCGCTATGGGAATACGTTTCTGTAGTTCAATCTCGAGGCCTTTTTCTATGCCAAACCTTTCTTTAATCAAAGCAGCAGCCCTATAAGCTGTATTTGTCTCATCTACAGGTATGCCATTCATATTGCATACGATGCTTATTCCATTTTCCTTTTCCACAAGAGAGACCATATCCCATAAATCTATCGACTGCATGACCATCCGTACTTCGTGATATCCATCAGAGCGCTTGCCCAACACGTCCAGCGCCCAATTGATTTTGGCATAAGCTTTTAAAACAATCCTTCTCACCGTATCCCCAATCCTTATCCTTACAGTTTTATTAAAAAGGCAGCACTTTAGTAAATTATACATTAGCATACAGTATCTTGCCAAAGGCTTTATCGCTTTATCAGCTGTTGAAAGGAGACTAACTTGGTAGCCTATAAAAACAAAAGGCGTGTTTTCATGCCCAAATAAATGTTAGCCTTAATTTCTCAGGGGCATGAACACGCATGAGTTTAAAAATTACTTTGGGTTTTACAGCGAAACCTCAAGCTTCTTATAGATGAGCAGCTTCTCTCCCGGAGTCAATACCTGCGACTCAGCTATATCGTTATATTTCAATATGGTGTCTATCGTAGTGTTGTACTTTTTGGCTATGGACCACAGGCTGTCTCCCGGCTGAACGAAATACACGTAAATCCCTGCGTCTTCCCCTTGTTTCAGCTCCTCAACTTCAACATCCAGGAATACTTCCTTTTCCAAGCTGGAGAACATCCTTGCCTCCGCCGTCAACACCGCACGAAGTTCGATTTCATCAGGGGCAATCAAAGTACAGCTGGTATGGTCTACCATCAGCTGGCTCTGGCATTCCATATTTTCCCGTGCTCCTTCAACCGTTATGCCATGCCTGAAGGGGATATCCTCCTTTATGCTGGCCAGCCCATAGGATGGATCGGTGGATTGGTAGATTACCTTGCTCACCAGCACTCCCTCAATGACTACCTTGCCATCGCTTATATGTTGATCTGTGATGATAGGTTTTGTTTCCACATACAAAATCCTGGCAGCCTGTGGAACGTTTTCCGGGAATGTCACGCTGTCCTTTATCACCAATTGATCTTGGACTTCTCCCACCGTCTGCGTCAACCTTATTCTTCTCTTCTTGGGCTGAATGGACAATCCCGGGCAGTATGCATCTATCAACAGCTCCTTTGTTTCGGTCTCAAATACCCGAGCTTCAGCTGCTATCACTGCTTCCACATTGAGCACCCGCATCTCTCCATTAATATCCTCCCTCGGCTCGACGAAGAGCTCCTGTACCCATACGTCGGCAGCACACTCCAATCCCTGATATGCCCCTACAATGTCTACAGAATGGGTAAAGGGCATATCATAGTTCACATGTTGAAGGGGTTCGTTGGGGTCGTCACACAGGTAAACCAGCTGAATCCTTATATCTCCCTCAATGACCGCCCTGTTATCCATGACCTTTCTGTTATTGACCTTTACCGATGCGCTCTTCTTCAATATCTTCTGTATAGAAGGCATCCCTTCCTCTAACTCCAGGGCTTCTCTTACTATACCCTGGGAACTGCCCTGCCCCTGGCTGTACGATACCGCTACCTTGTCTTTCAGCATCTGTATATTCGGCATATCTTTAAAGTTGTGTATGACCTCCAGCCCAATGACTTCGTTAACCCTGCTGTGCAGGTTGACCACCGCTTTTATGCTAAGTTTTCTGCTGTTTATGACCTCATACTCAATGTGCTCCACCTGGCACTTCAACGTGGATAGCATGTTGGGCTTGGCGCCCGGCACATCCAGGTAATGGGTAAAGCCTATCTCTGTCTCTAGGCTCTCTATAAGCTGGGAATCGCCTTGGCCAACATATAGAACTGTACACAGCACAGCTCCTTCTACCATAACCTTGTCCTGAATTACCTCTTTGCTATTTACAATTACCGTACCGTCAACGTCCAGTATCCTGGCGATATCGGATTTAACCTCTGGAACCACAACATCCCCTTCTACCAGCACTTGTGATAGCTGTTGCCCCACAGTTTGGTCCACTTTCAAAACATCCCTCGTGCATTCGACGGTCACCTTCACTCCTCCTCCCATGCTTTTGTCCCATAAAGATATCTATTATAATAAATATAGGTGACAGTCGAAAAATATGTTTAAATCCTCTCGTTATTTTTGCATATTACTACTTCCACATTGGATGTGAGTATATCGAAATATGTAAATGAAAGCGTTTGGACCGACCTGTCATCGATGTTGACGCGCACCGTAAAGATGCAGGGGTAGACCTCCTGGATAACCCCTTCCTTAACAAGGCTTTTTTTTCGCCCTCTATTTGCTTTTAGTTTTACCCTCTCTCCTATATTGGACTCTACTGCCTTTCTGACCCTCATCAATGCCTGTGCGTCAATCATAAGTCTCACCTTTTTAAACAAAATTTCGTCTAGGATTATTTTTGCCACAAATGGCATAAAATATATTTGAAAATAAAAATTTATAGGATAAGGGATGCCAACAATAGGCATCCCTTATCCTGTTACAGAAACAAAAACGCCCATGCTATCAAATACAGCATAGGCGCATATAGTCGTATTATGTTTCCAAAAATTACTCCTCTTCTTCGTCCCCTTCAAATTCTTCATCGACTTCTTCATCGATCTCCAAATCCTCGAGGGGCTCCAAGTCCTCTGCTTCAGCTAAGTCTTCTAAATCGCCCAAATCTTCCAGCGAACTTAAATCGTCGTCGATATCCTGGTTAAATATCTCGTCGTCTTCATCAACCGCTAATAAGAAATCATCCCAGCCGTCACCTTCAATGCGCTCTCCTTCTTTCATGCGTTCCATGGCACATTGATCACACATCTCTTCCCCTGGTTCAATGATATTTTCACCGCATTCTGGGCAAATATCGTATTCCTCTTCCCTATCGTTATCGCTTAGAGATTTACCAACCTCCTCCAGGCATACCTTACATAAAGACTCGGTATCTTTAATATAGTTCAAATTGCATCGTGGGCATTTCTTATAGGCCATCCCCTTATATCCCTCCGGAAACAAGATTTGTCTTATATGTAATTTTCAATTGAAACACAGATTAAATAAATTGTGCGGTATACGCTTATTTTTTATTCACGGGCCTCTATAAAATTCCCTTAATAAATTAATATAAATCTATATCAAAATCAAGATATTTCCTCCACCAATTATCTACAAATTGTTCATAAAGTTATCCACAATATCCACATAATTATCCCCAGGCCTTCATTTTATAGCTTTTCCAACTGTGGATATATAGGCCTACTTTTCCACAAAACCCACATTACATATCCACACCCGACGCAAAAGGATATACGAGCAATCCACCATCTAAAACGCTTAAACGTTCAAAGCCCATTTGCCTAAGCTTAATAAAGGCAAGATAGGCCCTACGACCTCTTTCGCTTATCAACACTATATTGCGTTGCCTGTCTAATTCATCCTTCCTAGCTTCCAATTCCTCTAAGGGTATATTTATGGCACCCGGCAACGTCCCCATTTTAAACTCCGAGGGGGTACGAACATCCAACAGAATAACTTCTTCACTGCGCATAATGTCATTTAGTTCAAGGGGTGAAATGCCCTTAAACTTACCTTCCAGCTTGTTGAGCATCACATGGGCTACCAGAGAAAGGGGATGCAGGTTCATGAAATACGAAAAATGACGTGTCACATCCAGCATGGCCAAATCCTTAACCGTACCACCCATACTTATGACAGCGGCAACCGCATCCACCAATTTATCTGACAACACTCCTCCCACGCACTGCGCTCCCAATATCTTGCCATTTGACCTATCTACCACCAGCTTAACCACATTTTCTCTATAACTACTACCACACGCATACTTATCGTCATAGACCGAGATGATGGCTGTCTCGGCCTCATAGCCTTCTTCCTTGGCTTGCTGTAGAGAAAGGCCAGTCTTGGCTATCCCAAGGTCAAAAGCCTGTATGCTTATGGTGCCCAACACGCCTTTCTCCAATGAACAATCATTTGAACCCGCTATATTCTCGCTGACCACATAGAACGCCATATCGTCAACGGCCTGCTTATAAAGGCATACAGGTTTACCGGTTATATGATGAATCCTCTGGACACAGCTACCAACAGCGTATATGCCGGGCACATTGGTCTCCATATACTTGTCTACTTCGATTGCGCCGCTATCCCCTATAATAATTCCCGCTTTCTTGGCTATTTCCACATCGGGTTTTATGTCCTCCAACCATATGACCAAATCAGCAGGAATTATATGCTCGGGAGTATGGACTTCTACCACATCTCCTTTTGCATTGCCTATCAATGATAAGACCTTCTCTCCCACCAGCACTTCAACGCCTTTATGCCCCATCTGCCTGCTGACCAGCTCAGCCATCTCCATATCCAACTCGGGGAGGATCTGTGGGCCTTTTTCCACAAGGGTAACCTTAATACCCCGTTTCCACAGGCTTTCAGCTGTGTAAACTCCCGCCATACTAGCTCCTACCACAACTGCTTTCTTTATTAGCCCGGACTCTATTCCCTCCTGGATGGCCATAATATCATCTAGTGATGTGAGGAACACGACGTTGCCCAGATTGATGCCTTCTACCTCTGGAACAACCGGAACAACTCCAGTGGCAATGACCAGCTTGTCATATTCTACTGCTGAACTAACCCCTTCTTTTAAGTCTTCAAACACCACTTTTTTCTCAAGAGGAAGGATGTCGATCACTTTAAGATGCGTTAAAATGTCAATGCCATATTGGACTTTATAACTTTCCATGACGCTTTCCATAAAAGAAAAAACATCTTCATCAGCATTTTGAATGAAATAGGCAAGTATGTAACGATCAAACGAAAAACGTCCTCTAGGCATCAACACCTTTGCTTCTATCTCTGGATTTTGCCGCACAGCCCTGGCAGCTACCCTTATACCATCCAGTTCATCCCCAATCACAACCAGCTTTTTCTTACTCATAAGTTATTCCTCCTTTGACCCCGCAGAAAAAAGGGGCTCATCATCCAACAGGATCTTCACCACTTTGATGGCATCATCGTGGACTACCGAATACTTTACCTCCACCCCCTGTCGCTCTCCCTTAATGATACCTCTGGCCTTCAATATTCCTAAATGCTGGGAAATTGTGGACTGGGGAAGCTTTAAGCACTCCTGAATTCCCGATACGTTACACTCATTATGCATAAGGCCGTGTACAATACATAACCTTACAGGATGCCCCAATACCTTTAAAAGCTCAGCCTTATGCTGATACTTGGACAGGTCCATTTATAATCCATCCTTCCCATCACGAATATTTTCCACGTCGTCTATCTATTATATCCTTGTACTATCATATTATGATAGGAAGGCGCTGTCAACATTTATTAAACCTTCAACAACTATGCCGACCATTCCATGCTCAGCTTATCGGCAACCAACGCAATAAACTCTCCATTGGTAGGCTTTTCATTCTTACTGTATACAACATACCCAAACAGTTTGTTGATATTTTCCACTTTACCGCGGCTCCATGCCACATCGATGGCATGGCGAATGGCCCGTTCCACCTTGCTGGGGGTGGTATTAAATTTTTTGGCAATGCCCGGATATAGCTCTTTAGTAATGCAGTTTATAAGTTCGGAGTTTTCCACCACCATCTTGATGGCTTCTCTCAAGAAATGATAACCTTTGATGTGAGCGGGGATTCCGATAGTCAAAAATATACTGGAAATCCTTTCTTCTAGGTTTTCACTTTTTACGACACTTGCTGCATTGACCTTAGCAGGTTCGATTTTACGCACGACTTCCCTTATCCTCTTTACCATCATTGCTAAATCAAAGGGCTTTACCATATAATATTTGGCTCCCAATTCTATGGCTTTGCGAATTAAGTCCTCCTGCCCTACCGCTGATAAACATATCACCGAAGGAGAAGGTTGCAAACTACCCGTATTGAGGTGTTCAAGCACCCCCAACCCATCCAGCTGCGGCATGATCATATCCATGATGACGACATCGGGACAAGTTGCCTTTATGACTTCCAAGCCTGTCACTCCATCTCCAGCTACTCCAACCACCTCCATATCATCCTGCATGTTGACGTAATCCTTTAAAATCTCCCTTATGCCCATATTATCATCCAAGACGACAACTCTAATTTTCGATTCCATTTTTACCCTCACCCCTCAAATTAATGCATTTAATGTTAAATTTATGCGAAATTTGTTATTTTAAGTCGAAATTTTACATAATTAGTATAATTTGTAAAATACTTTTTTTATTTTACCATATTTCTTTGGAGTTTGGAAGATGGAGGCAACAACATTTTTGAAAACAAAAAAGGACAAAACGCCAAGGATAGCGCTGTCCTTTTTTCACACCTCAATTTGTCAACCCAATCCTATGCCTAACCTGGCCAGAAGGCATATTAATATGGATATGCAATTTCTCCAGTATAGGCATCAACATACATCAGCCAATATCCCATTCCATAACCGTACCTTGATGGAACCCATCTAGAAAATCCCTGCATAAACACGGGAGGCATGGAGCCGTATGGCCCCGGAATCCCATATGCTACATAGCGAACCTCTCCTTTTTCCTTTACAAGCCCCACGATGTAATGGTCATAATAGACGTTATCAATATGCTGAGGTGCTATGTAGGCGTACTGGCTGTAATCGTCCACATATGGTACCTCCACCCATTGAACTTCTTCCTTTTCCCATATAAACGGATAAACTCTCCTGTGAGTTTCAAACAACTTGATATAATAATCCTTGGTTTTATCCCAGTATGTTTGTTCCCTCGATAGCTCGGCTGTATGCCCTTGAATCTTGCTTTCTCCCTCAGCAGGTCTGCTTTCATCCGCATCAGCCTGCTCTTGAATTTGCCCTCCTTCGGGAGACATCTCCTGTACCACAGCTTCTCGGGCTTTTGATTCTCTGTCTTCCGTGTGTGCTTGAGGTGCCTCTTCCAGCATAGCATCCTTTTTCCCATTAGTGTCCGCGGAGACAACCCTGTCCTCTCTTACCTCAAATACATCCTGCAACATTTCGGATGCGCTACGGCCTTCATCGCGCTGTACATCAATATCCTTCTCATCTTTCTTTTGCTCTTTTATCATGGCGGTGTCTTCTGATTTTTCTCTGTCGCCAGTCAAACCCTTAACAGTATCCAAATCTTCTTTTTCATATGCCTGTTGCATCTGTAATTTATTGCCTTCCTCTTGCCCCTCCTGTATTTTACTGTACAACAAAGGCGCCAGCGCTGTAATTATATCCTGTATGCTTTTTTGCTTTTTATCGTCAATGGGTAATAACGGCTCTTTATGAGCTTTCTCGCTCCTATTCTCCTCAGCCAACCTCATCTGACTGCTCTCTTTCCTGCTCTCAGCCACTGTCCTGACAGACTTATTGTAAAATCTACTTATATCCTTTTTTATTCGTCCTGCCCAATCCAGTTCTACTCGCTTATTGGCATAACCCACCAAAGGATAGCTGATATCGTCACGATCATGACGTACAACGGCTAGTCCATGGAATTGGTCAAGAGAATAGCCCGAACCACCAACATCGTTTACGCTTATTTCCACAGCACATTCTCCACGCCCCCGTGAATCAACATCGATGGTAGCAATTCTTTGAGGAGATATCCCTTCCTGTGCTGATACCAGAAAGACATCATAACTTTCCTGCTGAGCCGTCTGAAATTTTAAATCCTGTACATGGAAATACATCCTGCATTTATCATTTCGCACCTCAATTTTACAATAGCCCGCAGGTGACTTTTCTGCTTTCATGTTGAACTTTGTATCCCAAGGTTGTAAAATAACAAACGAACGATGATAATACCCTCTAGCCAACTCTTCTCCCTCCTTTACTTTTTTATTTACTATAAATATATGAGACAATACAAAAAAAGAAACCCCAATTCTCACGAATTGGGGTTTCCCATCATTCAGTGTACGCTCATCTATAAACTTTTTTGCTCTCAAACCACAGCTCATTGGCTATATCAGCGTATTGCTGTATGGTGAGGTCCTCACCCCGCATTTGTGAGTTAATACTGCATCTGTTCAGTACAGCATGTAATCTTTCCTTATCCACACCTTCCAGCTCCAACGCCGTTAACGCGTTAAGTACGGTTTTTCGTCTATGGCCGAAAGCCGCCCTTACCACTTGGAAAAACAACTGGGAATCCTCCACCCGAACCGGGGGATAGGGTCTTCTTTTAAGCAACACGATGGCAGAATCCACCTTGGGAGGTGGAATAAACACATTGGCCGACACAATAGCTATTATTTCAGGGCAGGTATAATACTGAACAGCAATGGACAGCATTCCGTAGTCCTTGGTGCCAGCCGCAGCCGTCATCCTCAGCGCCACTTCTTTCTGTACCATGACTACCATGGACTCATAACGCAAGCCACTTTCCAGAAACATCATCAGCACCGGCGTGGAGATATAATACGGCAAATTGCCCACCACTTTAAACGGCTGATCACCGAAGTATTCTTCCGTCACTTGCTTTATGTCCAGCTTGAGAATATCCCCGCGAATGAGGTTCACATTGGAGTAACTTGAAAGCACGTCATGGAGAATGGGCAACAGCCTATCGTCTATCTCAATTGCTACCACCTGCTTGGCAGCTTTGGCCAGTTCCTTGGTCAAGGTCCCTATCCCTGCTCCGATTTCCAGTATCAAATCTTCTCCATCAAGTTCAGCCGCGTTTATTATCTTGGCAAGTATGTTTCTATCAATTAGAAAGTTTTGCCCCAAACCCTTCTTAAAGCTCACCCCGTATCGGGCCATAAGCTCTCTGACCACTCTCGGCGAAGTAAGCGATTGTATATCCTTACCCATCGTCATTTAGGAAAGTATACTTTGACACTCCTTCTCCCAAACTTAATGCATTCACTTTCGCTATCCATAAATACATCTATTCTGTAGCCCTTGATAGCTCCCCCAATATCCATGGCTTTATAGTAACCGTTTAAATGCTCCCATCCCTTAGGGAACTCTATATACACCGTCTTATACAGTGGAATTATCCTAGGGTCTACCGCGATGTATCCCACCCTTGGCATAACGCCGGTTTTGGTAGGGTTGCCGGTATGGGTATAAGCGGTGGCTACAAAGGTCTTTACTGTGGAATAACGCAAAACATCGCCACGGGAAGTTATCTTTTTCTTTACCGTACCAACATGCACAACCCGGTCTATCGGCTGTACCGCCACCTTTTCCTCTATCACCTTTCTCGATATCTCCTGGCCATCCCGGTAGGTGACCAGTATCTTCCTTTGAAGTTCCCCTTCTCTTCCTTCCTGGACAACCTTCTGTTCTCCCTCATCCATATTGTCATCTTTTTTGATAATTACGTTGTAAGCAATGGGCTCCTTCTCTATTATGACCTCCTCATCATACCTGGTTACTATGACCTTTTCCCCAGGAATGGCACCTGCATCTAACCTGTAGTTTACCACATCCTTTTCCCTCAAGGCAATACCCGCCTTTTTAAGCACATCGGCTACCGTAGCTCCTTGAGGAAGGTATACCGTTTTTTCCTCTTGATCGGCTACGACGTAAAAAGGCAAAGTGCGCGTTATCTCAATTACAACGCCATCATAAAGCCTATCGTCTCTATCGAGATTTATGCTGTCCCCTGGTCCCAGCTCAATTTCATATTTCTCCAAAAACTCACCTACCGTTTTTTCTAAAGTAACTATCTCTACCTCTCGTCCATCATCCCTCAATGTGACCGCATAGCTTATGCTGTCTATATAATAGACAGCTGCGGCCGAAATTCCGCTTAATATCAGCAGGGCAATCAGTACCATCAACAAGAACTTAAACTTGCCTCTCAGCGCATTATTTTCCCCGCCTATTTGAGGTTCCATGAATCACCCTCCTTTTATTCATCAAGGCATCGCGTGGGCTACGCACAACAAACGCAAATAATAAATCTGTTACACATTGTAATATTTTTTTAATATTTTGTCAACGTTTTGTAATATTTATAGCATAGGTATAGCTTTAATCATAAAGTCCCCATCAACGAAGCCACGCTCAAACTTTTATCCATAATTTTTTATTCTATTTATTTCTATATTATTCCAAATGATGTCGATTCTATACTCTTTATCGTATATCACAACGAAAATTCACCAGGTGAATATTTAAAGGATGTATGATAAAATATACAAAAGCACGAATTTGGCAGAGAGGTGAAATGCCCTCATGAAAAGGTTGGTAGTATTAATAGCATTGAGCTTGATTATCTGCTTCACAGTACCGGCTTGCTCCAAGTCCCATCCAAAAGAGACTGCCAACGCTTATCTTGAGGCTTGGAAACAGGGCAACTATCAGGACATGTATGAACTTTTGTCTGTGGAATCCCAATCCTCCATCAATCAACAGGACTTCGTAAACAGGTATACCAACATATTTTCGACTATCAAATTAGACAAGTTGGAAATCACTGCACAGGAAATTGTCATCGAAGAGGATGAGGCCTATCTTCCCTTTAAGGCCCAGTTCTATACCAATACGGTGGGAACTTTCGAATATGAATATACCCTTCCGCTGGTTTTGGAGGATAAGCAATGGAAGATATCATGGTCCCCTTCCCTCATATTTCCCATCATGGGCGAAGGGGATAAAGTGAGAATCAAACAGCACACAGCCAAACGGGGAACCATAACCGACAGGGAAGGAAATCCGCTGGCTGTTGACGGTCCGGCTTATACGGTGGGAGCCAAGCCTTCAGCCATTCCGGACATCGATAGCTTTGTTAAAGCCCTGGCGTCCCTCATAGAAATGGACGAAAGCGCCATACACAGCATACTCAACCAAAAATGGGTAAAGGACAACCCCGACTTCTTCGTTCCCATCAAAAACTTACCATTTAATATTTCCGAAGAGTACAAAAGTGAGCTTCTCAAGGTAAAAGGGGTCATGTTGTCCAGCAAAAGCTATACCACTCGTCAGTATCCCATGGAACAAGCATTTGCACATGTAACGGGATATGTACAAAAGATCAATCAGGATGAGCTGAAGGAAAAGGCATCCAAGGGATATGAAGCAGATGACCTGATTGGACGACAGGGAATAGAAGCAGCGCTGGAAGAAAGCTTAAGAGGGCAGAAAGGCTATACCTTCTATATAGAAGACCAAGAAGGAAAGCAAAAATATATCATAGCCAGTGTGGAAGCCCAGGACGGCAACGACGTTATGCTGACCATCGACCCTCATCTTCAAAAAACCGCATACGAAGCATTAAAAGATCATAGAGGTAGCGTTATAGCATTAAATCCATCAACCGGCGAAATACTGGCCATGGTAAGTCAACCTTCCTTTGACCCCAACGTATTCCCCGTGGGAGTGTCTCCTTCCTTATGGAAAGCGATATCCCAGGACCCTAATCATCCCCTTGTAAACAGGTGCATACAAAGCCTGTATCCACCGGGGTCTGTATTCAAGCCCTTTACAGCGGCCATGGCTCTGGAGCTGGGGGTCATCACTCCGGAAACAGTAGTGCCCGAAGCCCAAAAAGAGGAATGGATCCCTTCGTCAAACTGGACTGCTCCCCCTATTAGACGGGTGCCCCATCCAGCAGGGGATGTGAATTTACGCAATGCCATCGTGTGGTCAGATAACATATTCTTCGCATGGACGGGATTAAAAATAGGCTATAGAAACTTCGAAAGCTTAGCCACTCGATATGGCATAGGCCAAGCCTTGCCATTTATCCTACCAGTAAAAAATTCCCAGGTGAAAAACGATGCCACCCAATGGAGCGATGCCCTGCTTGCCAATACCAGCTACGGACAGGGTGAAATGCTGATAACCCCCTTACAGCTGGCTGCCATGTATACCGCTTTCTACAATGGCGGCAAGATGATGCTTCCACAGATCATAAAGGAAATCCGTACCTCCTCGGGGCAAATCGTGGAATCCTTACAGCCAAAACCATGGTTAGAAAACGTCATACCTCAACAACATGTGGAAACCTTACTGCCCATGCTGGTGGATACGGTGGAAGATCCAACTGGGACGGCGCATAGAGTAAAAATTCCCGGGCTTACCATCGCTGGCAAAACCGGTACGGCACAGGTTGGGGATAAAACCCAGGAGATAGCTTGGTTCATCGGATTTACCTTAAACAGTGAAAAACCCCTCCTCGTATGCGTAGCGCTAGAAGTGCCAGCAGGCCAAGGAGACATAAAGCTTGACATAGCCAGGAGGATGTTCACGGAATATTACCGGTGAGCATCCTCCTCATTCTATCATCTGGCGTACCCTAAGCTGTGCTCCTATATCCTCGGCAATGGTACGACACCTTTCAATATCATCAGGGGATAATACGTCCACCACCGAAAGCACCACCCTTGGAATGACCTTGACGCATTCCCTAGCGAACTCTAAAATACTTTTGAAAGCTTCTTTTCCATAGTACGAATGGCATATGGCATCATATTGTTCAGCGGTGGGCGCATTGAGGCTTATGGAGATTACATCCACCAGCCCCTTGAGCAAGGGCACCACATTCCTGCCGTGGTAAAGGTTGGCCTGGCCGTTGGTATTGATCCTCACCCTGCCACCTTTTCTCTTAATTTCGCGGGCAATCTCTAGGAGCTCCTCCAGCTTTATCATGGGCTCCCCAAATCCGCAAAACACTATTTCGCTGTACTGAGTGGGATCCCCTATCTGCTCAAGCACCTCTTGGACGGTGGGCTCTTTATCCAACCATAGGTTGTACTCTCCCATGCCATCATGGATATTGCGAATGCAAAAATCACAGCAGTTGGTACATCGATTGGTCAAATTGATGTATAGAGCATCCCCTAACCTATAGACGTAGTTGTTCATTACTCCATCTCCTTTTCTTAAATCCGCTCATCATATCTTAATTTCTTATAACACAATTCACTATATTTTAAATAGCTTTTTAGCATTGTTAAGCGTAATTTCAGCTATTTCCTCAAAGGACATCCCGCGGATCTCGGCAATTTTCTGGGCCACCAGCCCTACATAAGCAGGGTTATTGCGTTTACCCCGATGAGGTGTAGGTGCCAGATAGGGGCTATCGGTTTCAATGACCAGCCTGTCCAGAGGAATTTTTTGAGCTACCTCCACCGGCCTTTTAGCATTTTTAAAAGTAACCGGACCACCCAGAGAGATGTAAAGCCCAAGGTCCATGAAATCCTTTGCCATCTCCCAGCTTCCCGAATAGCAGTGCATTACCCCGCCAACTATCCTGTCCTTTTTAGCTTTGAGTATGTCGAGCACGTCTGCATGGGCCTCCCTATCATGTATGATTATGGGCAATCCCAGGCTGTATGCCAGGTCTATCTGTTGGGCAAACCATTCCCTCTGCAACTCCCTGGGCGAAAAATCGTAATAATAGTCCAAGCCGATCTCACCAATGGCCACCACTTTTTGGCCTGTAGTCATAGCTTCAAGGGTAGCCAAATCCCGGCTGCTCATTTGCGACACCTCATGGGGGTGAACCCCCACAGCGGCGTATATGAAGGGATACCGCGCTGCCAGCTCCACCGACATGCGAGAAGTTTCAAGGGTGGAGCCTACATTTACGACGTAGGCCACACCCTTTTCAGGCAGTTCTTCAATGAGTTGTTCCCTGTCCTGATCAAACCTTTCGTCTTCCAGATGTGCATGGGTGTCAAACAGCATTTCCATCCCCTCAATCCCCTTTTTCTACCTCACGTGCTTTGGATCATTATACCTGGTCAGCTTATTTTGGAACCGCTGGCTATATCATGATCCACCGTCAACAAGGCCAAATTTCCTTTATCATCGGTAGCAGCCAGTATCATGCCTTCCGATACTATGCCCATGAGCTTGGCTGGCTTTAAGTTGGCCACCAATATAACCTTTTTGCCCACCAGCTGCTCGGGCGTATAATATTTAGCAATGCCGGAGACAACCTGGCGCGTCTCGCCGCCCACCTCCAGCGTCAGTTTGAGCAGCTTGTTGCTCTTTTCCACAGCCTCGGCGCTTACAACCCTTGCCACCCTGAGATCCAGCTTTGCAAAGTCGTCAATGGAAATCTGATTAGCCTCCTGCTTCTGTTGACAATCATCCTGTCGCTCTTGTTGTACAGCGCCATCAGCTGCCCGTGCCTCTTCCTTAGCAGCGGTATGAGTTTCACTGTTGCTCTGGCTTGCTTGTTTTGCCCTTTGCTGTATCTCTTCTAGCTCTTTAAGCTCCTTTTCCACATCCAACCTGGGGAATATGACCTCGCCACGCTGCACCCTGGTTCCCGGAGGCAACTTCCCGAACTCGGCCAGGCTATCCCATGTGGTTAAGCTTTCATCCCTTATACCCAGCTGCTGGCAGATCTTCCCGGGTGTCCTTGTCATAAAGGGGCTGACCAACACCGATATCATGCGCAGGCACTCCGACAGGTTATACAGCACCGTACCCAGTCGACTGCGCTTGCTTGGATCTTTTGCCAGAACCCACGGCGTAGTCTCGTCTATATATTTATTGGCCCTGCCGATGAGCTTCCATATCTCAGCTAAAGCGTTGCTGAATTCAAACCTATCCATCAGCTGCTCTACCCTGGAAGGAATGGAAACGGCCAATTGTCTCAGCTCCATATCGACATCCTCGAGCTGTGCCGGCTGCGGGATCAAGCCGTCAAAATACCTGTCCACCATGGCTATGGTGCGGTTGACCAGATTACCCAAATCGTTCACCAGATCGGAATTTATTCTGTTGAGCAAAGCCTCATTGGAAAATACCCCATCGGCACCAAAGGGTACCTCCCTCAACAGGAAGTAGCGAATGGCATCCACGCCATAGCGCTCAACCAGCACCACCGGATCCACCACGTTACCCTTAGATTTGGACATCTTACCCCCTTCTAGCACCAGCCAACCATGGCCAAACACCTGCTTGGGCAGGGGCTCACCCAAAGCCATCAGCATTATGGGCCATATGATGGTGTGGAACCTAACGATTTCCTTACCTACCAGGTGGACATCAGCTGGCCAGTACTTGCGGTATTTCTCATCGGCATCGGTCATGTATCCCAAAGCCGTAATATAGTTGGAAAGGGCGTCAATCCATACATATACCACGTGTTTATCATCAAAAGGCACAGGGATACCCCACTTAAACGAGGTACGGGAAACGCACAGGTCCTCCAACCCGGGACGCAGGAAATTGTTTAGCATCTCGTTCTTGCGGGAAGGCGGCTGTATAAACTCGTCATGAGACTCTATATACTCTATCAGCTGTTGCTGGTACTTGGACAGCTTAAAGAAATAGGCCTCTTCCTTCACCAGCTCCACCTTTCTGCCGCAATCGGGACATTTTCCATCCACCAGCTGCCGCTCAGTCCAGAAGGATTCACACGGGGTACAATACCATCCCTGATATTCGCCCTTATATATGTCGCCCTGGTCATACAGCTTTTTAAATATCTTCTGCACCACCTTTTCATGCCGCTCTTCGGTGGTACGGATAAAATCATCGTAGGATATGTCCATCAGCTTCCACAGCTCTTTGATGCCGGCTACTATGTTATCCACATATTCCTTGGGGGTCACACCCTTTTCCCTGGCCAATCGCTCTATCTTCTGGCCATGCTCGTCGGTCCCCGTCAAAAACATGACGTCATAACCCGTCAATCTCTTGAACCGCGCCATGGCATCTGCCGCTACAGTAGTATAGGCATGTCCAATGTGCAGCTTATCGCTGGGATAATATATGGGGGTGGTAATGTAGAAGGTCTTCTTATCTGACATATTCAACCCTCCTAATTTTTATTATGGTCGATGGACTCATTTTGGGTGATAGATTGGCCGCTTTAAAGGGCTTCCATGCAAAAAAACCCCTCACTCCCATATAGGGGCGAGGGGTATCCTCCGCGGTACCACCCTAATTCTTTTTCGCCTCGCGGCGAAAAACTCTACCGGTGACCATCATCACCTGCGTCTATAACGGGACCTCCCGTAGCGGCCTACTCGCCATTTCGACCGCTCCGCTCCAAGACCATGTTCAACAGGAAACTCCGCCGCCGGCTTTCACCTACCCCGGCTCTCTAAAGGCGGGTCTACCTGCCTACTCTTCTCTTCATCGCGTTTGCAAGCTTAAAAATACTATACTATGATATTATCCATTATGTCAAGTATTATTCCACCAAATCAGACATTTCTGCCCTTTATCAATTCCTGTTGAAAGCTATGATCTTCCTCCCATTGTTAAGCACCACTGCTGTTAGCATCTGCAACCTCATCATTTACGCTGTCACCGTATATGAAATCGTGGAGAAGAACCTTGTTCTTTTCTAAATCTGGTACCAGAACGGCCATGCCGTCAATTCGCTTAGATTCATACGTTCCATCTACTGGTAGCCTGTATTGTATTATATCCTTGTTCTTAAATCCCAACACTGAGATCCCCAAGCTCAAAATTTCGGTCTTTGAGAGATTGGTCTCCACATAGGGTAACATAGTGCTCACCAAGCCGGGTAGTTTCAAAGGGTTAATGGTCTTTATCTTTTTAAATAATTCTACCAGTACCCGCCTTTGTCTCTCGGTCCTCTCAAAATCGCCATTCCCAACTTTTCGCACGCGGGCATATGCTACCGCTTGCCTGCCGTTTAACGTCTGTGGGCCGGGATTTTTGAGCAAAGGGGCAGGCTTGGTGTTTTTATTTAGACTGTTGAGTTCTTGTATGCAGCTGTTAATATAGGGGATTTCTTGCTTTTTGACGTCTATAGTTACACCGCCTACCTGATCAATGATCTTTTCTAGACCAAAGAAGTCCACCGTAACATAATGGCGTATATCCAGGTCGAAGTTGGTGTTTACCGTTTTGATGGCAAGGGAAGGTCCGCCAAAGATATAAGCCGTATTTATCCTGTTTTTATCTCTGCCAGGAATGGGCACATACATATCGCGCATCAGGGAGGTAAGCTTAATGACCTGGTTTTTCTTGTCGATGGTTGCGATCATTATGGTATCGGAACGAGATACACTGTTTTCAACCCTTGAATCCAAACCAAACAGGAGTATGTTAATTACACCGGTTTTGCTGGTTTTGGGAGCTGTTTCAGAAATCCCTAAATCTTTATCACTAGAGGGCACTTCTTCCTGAGAATCTGATGAATCAGAGAAATCCGATAAGTCCGATGAATCCGCATAATCTGTGAGAGAATTATTTTCAAGTTGGTCAAGCAATACATATATATAAGTCGCTGATGCTATTAGAAAGACAAGCAATATGGATAGCGCAGTTATCAAAAATTTTTTCATGTAAATACCCCCATTGAGCTTTATGTAGCATCTAACATTATTCTACAAATTATGTTATAAGTCAATACAAGATTGTGAAAGTTTAAATTTTGTTAAAAAAGCTACACAATATTATAATAGAAATATATAAATGCTGAAAAATACGGAGATATTACATCATATTATATTAATTATTAAGATATATGTCGTTTAAATCTAAAGATGGGGTATTATAAGTATTATAAAATAAAAATGAGGAGGAATATAGGTGGCAGACTTGGCCTTCATTTTTATGGTCTTTGTTGAAGGATTAGCCTCTTTTTTTTCTCCTTGCGTTTTACCGCTTATTCCAGTATACCTGGCTTACTTGACAGGGCAAAACGTCGACAATCTGCTTAGAAGCACCTCAAAGTCCTATCGTACCTTGGTACTAAACGCCCTTTTATTTGTCATAGGTTTTTCTTTTGTGTTCATCAGCATGGGAACTGCGGCAAGCTCCTTCGGAAGGGTTATAGTGAAACACAAGGATGTTATCCGAATGATAAGTGGAGCATTGATTGCCTTTTTTGGCCTGTTCCATATTGGGCTTATCCCTATTCCCTTTTTAAATTATGAGAAAAGATTTAAGACAAGCATTGATGGGCCGGGATTCCTTACATCCATTATCGCGGGTATGGGCTTTGGTTTGGGATGGACTCCCTGTATAGGTCCAATGCTTGCCTCGGTGCTGGTCATGGCCAGCCAGACCCCCTCCATCGGTAAAGGGATGGGATTATTGGCGGTATACAGCTTAGGATTGGGGTTGCCCTTTGTGACACTGACAGCCTGTATGCCGGTGTTATGGACGCCCCTTAAAAAACTGTACAAATATATGGACATAATAAGATGGATTAGCGGTGGACTTCTCATCATAATAGGGTTATTGATTTTCTTCAATAGATTGGCCTTTTTAGACTCATAACAGAAAATCATTTTGAAAGGATGATGCAATTCCATGGGCAAGATTATCAAAATACTGTCTCTTTTGCTGGCATTAGGACTGTTTGCAAGCGGTTGTGCTATGTCACAAGATACGCCTCAGGAAAGGCCGCAAGGCCAAGCAGAGGAGCCACAGGATGAAAATGCCCTCAATCCTTCACTAGATGAAAGCGATGGCAAAAACACAACTTCACCACAAAGTATTTTAAAGGACAAATATTATTTCTTGGAGATAAATAAGCCCATGCATGATTTTGAGGCTGAAGACTTAAATGGCAATAAGATCAAACTGTCGGATTATAAGGGAAAAATCGTATTTCTCAACTTTTGGGCTACCTGGTGTCCGCCCTGTCGAGCTGAGATGCCCCATATGGAGGAATTTTATGCAAAGTACAAAGACCAGGATATCGTCATCTTGGCAGTCAACTCTACCTCTGTGGAGCTTAAGGGCGGAACCGATGATAAAGCTGCAGAGAAAAAGGTGAGGGATTTTATTCAACAGTATGGGTATACCTTTCCCGTACTCCTGGACAGGAATAACGAAGCTTGGAAAATCTATTACCAAAGCGGAGTGCCCACCAATTACGTTATTGACAAGGAAGGGATAGTTCGCTATCTTAAGATAGGAGCTTTTTCAGGCCAAGAAGAAATGGAAATTGTAGTTGAAGCAATTAGGGCGACGGAAGAGTAATTACTTCGGTAAAAAACTAAGGAGCGATGTTCTTTGCCGGCAACAGGTACCCTTTACATCTGCGCAACGCCAATAGGGAATCTAGAGGACATAACCTTAAGAGCGCTTCGCATTCTCCGGGAAGTGGATTATATCGCCGCTGAAGATACCAGGCATACTTTAAAGCTCTTGAACCACTACGGGATTTCAAAGCCGCTTATAAGCTATCACGAACACAATCAGAAGGAGCGGGGTCACAAAATTATAGAGCTGCTTAAGCAGGGCCATAGCGTAGCCCTGGTATCCGATGCGGGAATGCCGGGGATATCTGACCCGGGAATACCTCTAATTAGCCTGGCAAGGGAGAACGGTATACCCGTTACGGTATTGCCCGGTCCCACAGCCGCCATCACAGCTTTGGTGCTGTCGGGAATGGATACCAGCCGTTTTGCGTTTGAAGGTTTTTTGCCGCGGGAGAAAAAGGACAGAGAAGCAAGGCTAGAAGAGTTAAAATGCGAGCAGCGCACCATCATTCTCTACGAAGCGCCGCACAGGTTAGTTGCCACCCTAAAGGATATGCTCGACAAGCTGGGCAACAGAAAGGTGGCAGTGGTGCGGGAACTAACTAAGATACACGAAGAGGTCATCATCTTAAACCTTGAACAGATGCTGCAACATTTTAATGAACATCCCCCTAAAGGAGAAATAGTGCTCATCTTAGAGGGATGTGGAAATCAAGATACGCAGCATAAGGATGTGTGGAATATTTCCATAAAGGAACACATCAAACAATACATGGCTCAAGGCTTTGACAAGAAGGAAGCTATAAAACAGGTGGCTAAAGCCCGGGGGCTACCCAGAAACGAGGTTTACAAGCATTCTATAGATACTTGAACTATTTTCTTTGGTCTATGATGATGTATATATAACCAAAGAAAAAAGGTAGGTGCCTGGAAGATGATGCGTTACTCAGTCAGCTTGCGCAGCTCAGCCAGGCACTCTTTGCATATATTCCTGCCTTTGTAAGTCCGTACATCCTTGGCATTATCGCAGAATATGCATGCAGGCTCATACTTTTTCAATATAATATGTTCATCGTCCACGTAAATCTCTAAAGCATCTTTCTTGTCGATACCCAGAGTCCTACGCAACTCAATTGGAATTACAACTCTTCCCAACTCATCTACTTTTCTCACAATACCCGTGGATTTCATTTTCTCCCCTCCTCCCCTAACAAAATTCGACATCAATCACGCAAATTATATTACCAATAATACCAATAAAAGTCAATAGGCTATTTGTAAAAAATATGTAAACTATAATTAAATTTATGCATAGGTTCTATTGTAAAAAGAAATGTCATATGCATAAACAAAAAGATTGCCTAAAAGGTGAGGCCTATGGTCAACATAGTATGGATATTGTTGATATTGATAGGACTGGTAGTCGCTGCATTTAATGGAAAGATAGAGGTCGTCACGCAGGCAGCCCTGGACAATGCTAAATACGCTGTGGAATTATGTTTTGGGTTAATAGGCGTTTACGCATTGTGGTTGGGGCTCATAAAGGTGGCTCAAGAAGCAGGGCTGGTCACAAAGCTCTCACAAAAAATGCAGGGCATAACGCGATTTCTATTTAACGACATACCGGCCAAACATCCTGCAATGGGGGCTATAACCATGAACATAATTGCTAACATGTTGGGACTGGGCAATGCAGCTACTCCCTTGGGAATAAAGGCTATGAAAGAGCTGCAGGAATTGAACCCCCAAAAGGATAGAGCAACCAACGCCATGTGCATGTTTTTGGTTATAAACACCTCATCTATACAACTAATACCCGCCACTGTGATAGCCCTGCGCAGTACGGCCGGCTCCAGCAACCCAACGGAGATCATTGGCACTACATTTATAGCTACAGTCTGCTCAACGGCGGCAGGAATTATAGCCGCCAAGATATTCCAGAGGTATTATTAAAGCGAGGGTGTAAATATAACATGGCTGGCGTTATAAATATAATATCCTCTTTTGCCATTCCTGCTTTTATATTTATCGTATTGATATATGGACATTTAAACGGCGTAAACGTATATGATTCATTTGTTGAAGGGGCAAAAGAAGGCCTTACCACCGCAGTTAAGGTGTTACCTTACATGGTAGCTATGTTTGTCGCAATCGGAATATTCAGAACCTCCGGAGCCATGGACATCCTTGTAAGCCTTATAAGCCCTTTTGTGGAAAGCGTGGGCATTCCAGCCCAGATCCTTCCCCTTGTAATCATGCGCCCCATGTCGGGCTCCGCTTCAATGGGAATATTGGCTGAGCTCTTTAAAGTCTATGGCCCCGATTCGTTTATCGGGCGGATAGCTTCAACAGTGATGGGCTCCACTGAAACCATATTTTACACCCTCTCAGTCTACTTTGGGGCAGTTGGAATAAAAAGGATTCGGCATACTCTATGGGCCGCGCTATTAGCCGATTTGGCAGGGCTTATGGCATCTGTCATGGTCTGCAGCATAGTATTCGGCAGATGATACCGATTTAAGCTCTATAAAAATGCCTGAATTAAAGTTGACAAATAAGCATTTTGTCCTTAAAATCAATTCATGAGGTTGCTTTATAATTTAGTTTTGATCGGAGGCATTAAGAATTATCATGAAGATAGACGTTTATGCACTGCCCAGCAATGTAAATGAAAAAGAGCTTAAAGATCGTGTAGCAGTCGTCATCGACGTACTTCGCGCCAGCAGCACAATCATAACCGCTTTACATAACGGTTGCAAGGAAGTCATTCCGTTAATTGATATTGAAGAAGCTATAAACTTTTCGAAAAATTATGAGAGGGGAGCCTTCCTCTTAGGTGGAGAAAGAAATGCTCTGAAGATAGAGGGGTTTGATCTTTCAAATTCTCCATATGAGTACACCCGCGACGTGGTAGAAGGGCGTACCTTACTTATAACTACTACCAACGGGACAAAGGCTATAAGGAAGGCCAGCGAAGCAAAAGAAGTCATCATTGGCGGATTTTTAAACGTCGAAGCCGTAACTCAATATATTGGACAAAAGAATGAGGATGTGGCTTTTATATGTGCAGGTACCGAAGGAAAGTTTTCGTTGGATGATATCTTGGCCGTAGGCGCGATGCTTGATACGCTTCAACATATGGGGAGACCCCTAGAGATGGATGATTTGGGGTTGGTATGCTTACAAATGTATTCTAACCACAAGCACGACCTAAGAAAAGTGCTGGAGCGCACATACCATTACAAGAATCTGGTGAAAGCAGGGTTCGAGTCCGATGTGGATTACTGCATTCAGCTAAATCTATTGCCTACTGTTCCAGTATACCGCGAAGGCATCATAAGAGTTTTAGAGACAACCTGAAGGCGTTGTAGAAAGCTTCATATCAAGGCACTGGTGGAATCGAAAGTTTATTGTACTGCAAATTACTGTACTACAATATATAGCGGGGTAGGTTTCTCGTAATATTGAGCAGATATATCAAAGCAAAAAAGCGTAGGGTTAATCCCCACGCTTTTTTTATTGTAGCACTTCAAACCTTCACCTTCACATAAGCGCTGTGCACATACCCCGTCATGTTGCCAAATTTTATTTTATACCACACTCCGCTTTGCCCTAAAATAGTCACCTGACTATTGCGGTATAAAATCCCGACCTTACTATAATTGGTCCCCGGACCAGACCTCACATTTAACCCACTTGCTGTAACAATCCCGATAGAAGTTGACTGTTCCCCTCTAGAACCCGTACTGCCGCTAGCGTCTAGCTTAATATAATCCCCATGCACGTATCCAACAGTATTGCCATATTTAATTTTATACCAGGCTCCCACCTTTTCCAAAATGTCCACCTTTGTACTTTTTGCAAGCTTTCCAATTACTTTAAATCCTGTACCAGCCCCTGCGCGAACGTTAAGAATGCTGGCTGTTACCGTCCCTTTAGCTATCACACTGCCGGTATTGGTGCTAGGAGATTGGCTATTGCCTCCACTTGAAGGTTGAGAGCTGGTAACCTCCAGCTTTATATAACCGCCGTGTACATATCCTATAAGTCCATTGTACTCTATCTTATACCATTCACCGACTTGTTCCAGCACAGTAAGCCTATTCCCCTTAACTACCATACCAATTTTATGGTTTTTGGTACTGGGGCCACTGCGCACGTTCAATGCGCTAGCAGTTACAACAGCATATCTTTTATCATTGCCGGGTGGCACAGGCGGATCAACCGGTGGCTGCTGTCCCTGGTTACCTCCCGAGGAAGAATCTGATGGTTGTTGCCCTTTGTTACCCCCTGAAGAGGACCCTGGAGGTTGCTGCCCCCCTTCTAATACGACATAGTCGCTATGGACATATCCCTGCAGGTTGCCCGCTTTTATCTCGTACCAATCCCCTACTTGTCGCAATATTTGTACGCGAGTATTGGGCCCCAATCCTCCAATGCGCTTGTATTGCGTACCCGGCCCTTGCCTAACGTTCAGCGAAGTAGTTACCTTTACAATGCCATATACGGGCTGTGGCTGTTGGTTCCCTCCCCCATCAGTACCCCCATCAGAAGGCTGAGGATCCTGCCTATTATCACCTCTTGAGGGCATGTCGGGAAGATCGGGCGAAGAAATGTTGAGAACCTCTACTGTAGCCTCTGGATAATAGAAGTTCAGAATCTCTCTATAAGTTTTATTTTGTTCGGCCATAGCCTTGGCGCCCCACTGGCTCATACCAACGCCATGCCCAAAACCCAATCCTGATACAACATACTCTTCTTGTCCGGGAACATCTGCATTGCGCAGCTCAAGGCCTGTTATGTATAAGCTCCTCATTATAGTGGTGCCTACAGCAAAGCGCATATCCTTGGTTGAAATCTTGATTTCTTCCGTACAGAGATTAATATTGCCTTGATCATCCATCACATAACCGTTATCGCCTCTCTTCATGTAAAAGGAAAGCTTAATATAAGCCTCTCTTTTCCTCTTGCCCTCCGTCTCTCCTTCAAACCGTATCTCATCAATGCTAATAATTTTGACGTCAGATGCACCGTTTTTACTTTTGAGCTCATTTTTCAGTTTTTCTATAAAATCCTTGTATCTGGTGATATCCCTCTCGGTTACCGAGTCCCACCAACTAGCCGGATCCGTAAGGTCCTTCCCCGTCATATCGATCTGCGTTTTATAGATGGTAAAACTCCATTTACTTTTAGGATCATAGGGATCCTCTTTGGCAGTAAGAGGTTTGTAATCCTTGCTTATGCCTGAAAAAACCTCATATCCCGCCTCTATCCATCCTCCATTGCTGGATGAATAAAAGGTATATACAAAATCCCCATTGTATTTCAGCACCATCTTGGCTGTTTCATCCACTGCCTTTATACAATTCCCTTTTGTGGCATCATATCCTCTATATACTTGGCTACTCTGGGTATCCACCACATCATAATCCAAAGCAGGTTTCTTATAACGAACAGCGTATGTACGGGCAGCTACAGCTTGAGCTTTGAGCGCTTCTAAAGGCCACGAGTTGCTCATTTCGTAGGGCAATACGCCATATAAATAGGTCTCAAGATACACGTGATTGGTAAGCCTGATGTATCCTCCTTCCAGGCTCACTACCATATCGCCTTTGTAATTTGTCCATCCATAGGAAGAGTTAAGCACGCTCAGAACATCGGAATCTTCACCCTTGTGCTGCTTAAAAGTGAACTTTTTGCCCAGCATGTAAACAGCATTTCCATCTTTCAAGATCAGCTTGCCATCTTGTATACCTATCTCGTACTCCTTGTTCTTTTCAAGATAGATATCACTATTTTCTGCTATACTGTAATTCCCATTCACTTTAACCTTTGCGCTGACAATATCCCCCATGGAAGCCAGCCGCACGCGAATAATGCTGTAATCGGTATCCCCATGTGCCACAGGTACGATTCCTACGAAGAAAATCCCTACAGTTAGTCCGACAAGTAGAGCCAACATTCTACGATACATAGCTACATCACTCCCCGCAGTTTATAGTTTCAGGCCTTTACTTAACCACTGTATATAAATATTTCGGCATAAGTTGCCAAATTCCTGCTATCAGGCAAAATTTATCACAATAAAAAAAGAACCCAATCTAAACGATCAGGTTCCTTTTTTACGGTGTACTCCTGTTTATTCCTGTTGAGGAGCACCCACAGGGCAAACATCGGCACATGCGCCACACTCTATACAAGCATCCGGATCTATAACATAGATGTCCTCACCTTCGGAGATGGCATCAACCGGACACTCGGACTGACAAGCCCCGCATGCGATGCATTCCTCAGTAATCTTATAGGCCATCTACCCTCACCTCCTTACATTGAAACCCCCGCAACAAACACCTTATATTCTATCATCAATACCCAAAATTGCAAGATTTTTTTCATTCATCATATTCCTCTATCAACGACCTCAACTCTTCATCCACCTCACTTAAATCTTCTTGTATCTCACTTATCTCTTTTAGGGCATCTTCGCTTTGATCCTCGTCTAACAATTCTACCTCATCGGGAGAATATTCTCTGACTTCTACATTGTCATCATCCTGAATCAACTTTACCTTGACTTTCTCAAACAGCACATTTATATCCACCACAATGCCTTTCCCATCAGGCGTCAATACTTCCTTGTTCACTTTTGGCATTCGCCTTAATACATCCTCGTAAAAATCCTGTTCGAACTTCAAACAACACATAAGTCGTCCACACACGCCAGATATTTTAGCCGGATTAAGCGAAAGCTTTTGCTCCTTTGCCATTTTAATAGATACAGGTTGAAAATCCCCCAGGAAAGTGCAACAACACATATCTCTGCCACAAGGGCCTAGCCCTCCTATCATCTTGGCTTCATCGCGTACGCCAATTTGCCTGAGCTCTATCCTTGTCCTAAAAATGGCTGCCAAATCCCTAACCAGCTCGCGGAAATCCACTCTCCCTTCAGCGGTAAAATAGAATATGAGCTTGTTATTATCAAAGGTGTATTCGACTCCCACCAGCTTCATAGGAAGGTTGTGCTTGGCAATCTCCCTTAAACATATTTCAAAGGCTTTAACTTCCTTTTCCTTGTTCTCTCGTACCTTCTGCTCATCTTCTTCAGTAGCCTTTCTAATGACTTTTTTTAAGGGAGGGACTATATCTTCCTCGGGGACTTGCTTTGGCGGTACGACTATTTCCCCATATTCTATTCCACGGGCTGTCTCCACTATCACGTGGTCACCGCGGTTAAGCTCTATGTCATTGGGGTCAAAGTAATATATCTTGCCTGCTCTCTTGAATCTGACCCCTACCACTGTCTGTATAAAAATCACCTCCCTATATGTTTAGCAGCAAATTCTCTATGGCTAATTGAAAGTTGACATTTCCTTTCAGCATCCTTCGAGTGCGTTCTATACTTTCAATGATACTCCTTATACGACTCAATGTAAATAAGGAGGCTTGTTTTTCTATCATGGGCAGCTTATCGATGTTGATAACCAACCCAAAATCCCCGGTCTCCTTATATGCCAGCACATCCCTGAACCATATGACCAACATGTCCAGTATTTCGTCGATCCTGTCCTTATATTGGTTAAAAAGCTCCCACTGGGCCATCTTTTCTATATCACTATAATCAAAAATTCCCTCAAGAAATTTGAAAACATCGTTTCGCATCTGATGGAACTCCTGTGAGCCCGCTAGCTGTAATCCTTTACCCGGAATCCCATCGGAAAGGCCGGCAAACAGCATAGCCTTTTCCTTAGGTATGCCCAAGTTCTTAACTATGATGGTACACACTTCTTCTCTGGTAAGCCTTTGCATACGAAATACCTGACAGCGTGACAATATGGTAGGCAGTAGCTCGTTGGCCCTCTCTGCAAGCAAAATAATGGTAGCAAAAAAAGGAGGCTCTTCCAAAGTCTTTAAAAAAGCATTTTGAGCCTGTGCAGTCATGGCGTGGGCATCCTCAATTATATAAACCTTGCGGCTGGACTCATAAGGTTTAAGGTGTATATCGTCCAGCAGATCTCTTATTTGCTCCACGCCTATACTGCTTTTATCCCCTTTTTGAACCCGGTATACATCAGGATGATTCCCCGAATTGAATTGCCTGCATGAACGGCACACATCACAAGGCCTCTGTCCATGTGATGTGCACATAATCCCTCGAGCAAATATATTGGCTAGCGTCTTTTTCCCTATTCCTTCCGGGCCAACCAACAGATAAGCATGGCCTATCCTCTTGCTTTCGATGATCTGTTTTAACCTGTTTACTACAGATGATTGGCCTATTATGTCTGAAAAGTTCATAGTCCGTTCAAACCTTTCTCCAAACCTTTCAATAGAATAAGTCTATCAGCAGCCCTCGAATATCGTCTATCAGGGATAATATCTTGAGCTTATCCTTGTCTGAATAAAGCACTCGCTTCACTAGCTCCTCTAATTTTTGATTGACCTTGTTTACTACAGCATATATCTCATGCCTGCCCTGGCTACTGAAGTGGTCATGCTTTACGAATTGATACATATTGCTTACAACCATGGATAAAAACTTTGACACCAACTTTCTGTAGCGAATGACTTCAGCAAGAGTAAGATGCTTGATCAGTTTTTCCTCTTGCTGCCTAATCTCCTCAACAAGCAGTGACAGCTCTTGTTCAATTAACTTTTCCTGCGTATCGCGTATTATTCCGTTAAAACTTGTGCTGTGTATTTTACCCGGATAATTCTCTCTCCTTAAGCTGTTTAAACTCATTTCCTTGTCTTTAACGACAGCATCCCTTATTCTCATAGCTACCTTTATCTCCCCGAAATGTTATACTTAGCTCAAATCTTCTTGAACTCCTCCACGTCCAGTACAAAAACGGTAGCTCCGCCTACTGTTACTTCAATGGGATAGGGCATATATACTCCTGTGGTACCTGACACGGGTGAAGGCGATGTGGCTATCTGCTTCCTGCTCTTGCACACTTTCTCAATGAGGGATAGAGCTAATTCAACCCTCTCTTTTTCGGTACCGATCAGCAAAGTGGTATTTCCTGCCCTCAAAAAACCTCCTGTAGTAGCCAGCTTGGTGACCCCAAATCCCTCATTCATCAAGGTAGAAATCAGCTTCTGAGCATCCTCATCCTGCACCACGGCAATTATGAGCTTCACTGCTCATCCCCCCTTTTTGACTTGCTTAGCTATATTATATCCTATTTTTTACATGATAGCAAATATTCTACCAACTCCAGAACTTGTTTAAATACCTCCTCAACGCTCCTTGATGCATCTACCACTTTGATGCGCTGTGTATACCTTTCCTGTAAAATGAGGAAGCCCTGGTAAACGCGCTGGTGAAATTCCAATTTCTCGCTTTCTAGCCGGTCCGCCTCTTTTAACCTCATACGGCCTCTTGCTAAAGCCTCTTCAGGCCGAATGTTCAAAAAAATTGTCAAATCAGGTAGGATATCTCCCAGCGCATATCTGTTTACAGCTTCTACCACATCCATGCCCAATCCTCTTCCAAATCCCTGGTAGGCTATGCTGGAATCGATAAATCTATCGCACAACACCACTATGCCCTTATCAAGGGCAGGTTTTATGACTTGCCTTACATGCTGGGCACGTGATGCTGCATACAAATACATCTCGGTTAAGGCATCCATATCTTGATGGCTGCGGTTAAGCAGAAGCTTGCGTATTTCCTCCCCTACGGGTGTTCCACCCGGTTCACGGGTCACCAGCACATCATAGCCTTTTTGCCGTAAATGCCGCTCCAGAAGCATAACCTGAGTAGTTTTCCCTGCCCCATCCGGGCCTTCAAAAGTGATAAAAATCCCTGCCATAACCAACCCTCTCTCCATGCTATTCGCTTACCACTGGGACTAGATGACCCTCTACAAGCCCAAAAAGAGAACCTCCTTGTCGCTGTATGTACAAAAGCTCATCTATTCCTTCTTTATCTATTAACTCTCCGGGACAAAAACGAGGTACACCCGGAGGATAAGCACCTATGACCCCTGCGCATATTCTGCCTACGCTTTCTCTTAGAGGTATGTTTTCTATTATACTATAAAAAGCTTCCCTGGGCGACATCATTTGCTGCGGTATTTCCTGGGAAATTGACATCTCATTATATTCGACACAGGGGCCAAGCCTATGTTCTGGTAGCTCGTCTGCCATCTTTGCCAATCTTTCAACCAAGGCGTCAAAAACCGCCCTGTCATCTGCTACGCTACATATGAGTACCAGGCGGTGTATGTCGCTCATCTCAACTTGCACGCCAACCCTTCTCAATAGCTTCTCGGCTTGATAGCCAGTGATCCCAAGCGGGCGCACATCCAGTACTAGCCGTGTAGGGTCCAGCGCCTCCACCTCTTCACTCCTGTCATAATCGTCCAATGTCAAAAGCCCTAGATGGCTTCGTAGCTGCTCCTTTGCATGATGGACCGCCTCAATCAAATTGTCAATCAACTTTCTGCCCTCTGCCTCCATCAGAGCCCGAGCCCAATCAAGTGAAGCCATTATCAAATAGGACGGGCTACTGGTCTGTAACATAGCTATAATCTGGGCTACTCGCCTCTCATCAATCCGCGGTCCCTTTACATGGAGATATGCCCCCTGCGTCAAAGCGGGTAGCGTCTTATGAGCGCTTTGAACCCATATATCGGCTCCCAGCTCTCCGGCCGAAGGGGGTAAATCAGGATGAAAGACAAAATGAGCACCATGAGCCTCATCCACCAGCAACAGCTTCCCTCTATCATGAACAACCCTTTCTATCTGCTTCAAATGGCTGCACATGCCGTAATAATTGGGATGTACCACCAGCACCCCCACAACATCGGGGTTATCATCCAAAGCTCTTTGAATATCCTGAACCGACACTTGAGTAGCCATAGAGTTTACCCGGTCATATCGAGGTTGAACATATACAGGCTTGACATCAGCCAGTACCATAGCCGACCATACCGACCTATGGCTGTTTCTGGGAATAATCAACTTATCACCGGGCCTACAGGCAGCCATTATCATGGCTTGAATCCCTACTGTTGAGCCGTTAACCATGAAAAAAGTATGGCGCGCGCCAAAGGCTTTGGCTGCCAACATTTGAGCCTGAGCGATCACCCCAGTAGGGCAGTAGAGATTGTCCATGCCGGGGATCTCGGTTACATCCAAAGCCGCCGGATTATATAAAAATGCCTCTGGGAAAGCTTTGCCACCCTTGTGTCCTGGCATATGAAATCGAAGGATACCCTCGTTTGTATACTCTACAAGCGTTTTGACCAATGGCGCCTCGTTTATATCCATTTTAAGAGTTATCGCTCCTCCCCATCCTTCAACTTGAATGGCTTTCTACCCGTAAGATGCTGGCCACCTCTTCTACCACATCGAACTTCTTGATTTCCTCCAGTGCAAGGTCTAGCTTCTTTCTCTCCACCCTGTGGGTAATTAGAACCAACGGTACAACCCGCTCACCCCTGCCTCGCTGAACCACCGAAGCAATGCTTACACCGTAATTCCCCAAAACCGTTGAGATCTTACCAAGTACGCCCGGTTGATCCACCACTTCGAGGCGCACATAATACTCCCCTTCACCCTCACCGTTGATATACAAGTCTTCCCTAACATTCCTATAGGCATAGGGCTCTCTAAACCCTGACATCATCGCGCAAGATACATCCATTATATCGCCCACTACGGCACTGCCTGTAGGCAGCGACCCGGCTCCTTTGCCATACATCATTAGCTCCCCTATCGCGTCACCTTTGATGAACAAAGCATTGAATTCGTCATTGACTGCAGCTAGAGGATGAGTAATGGGTACCAGTGTTGGATGAACATGTAGGTCGAGTTTCCCATCGTGCTTTTTGGCAACAGCCAATAGCTTTATGGTATAGCCCAGCTGGGCCGCATATTGAATTTCTTTTTCGGAAATACGGGTAATGCCTTCCCTAGGGATATCCTGTGGTGGGACCTGCACTCCAAAGGCAATAAAAGCCAATATGGAAAGCTTAAAGGCGGCATCCTCTCCTTCAACATCCGAAGTAGGATCAGCCTCGGCGTATCCCTTTTCCTGTGCCAGCTTTAATGCAGTGTTGAAATCCATCTCGTATCTGGTCATCTGGGTGAGGATATAGTTGGTAGTCCCGTTTATTATGCCCACCACCGTCTCTATTTCATTGGCAGCAAGGCTCTTGGTAAGGGCAGCGATTATAGGAATTCCTCCTCCTACGCTTCCTTCAAATCGTAGCAGGACATTCCTTTGATTGGCTAATTGTATCAATTCCTTACCGTAGGATGCGATGACAGCCTTGTTTGCAGTAACTACATGTTTGCCCTTTTCAATGGCTTTTCTAATATATTGGTAAGCAGGGTTCAAGCCGCCCATTAATTCAACAATAATATGTATATCCTCATCAAAAAGTATATCATCAAACTTAGTAGTAAGTATATGAAATGGCACATCTATATCGCGCTTTTTGTGGATATCTCGGACTAAAACTTTCTTTATCTCAATGGGAACTCCAACATATTCCCTTATCATGTCCCGGTGCCCGTGCAGTATCTTCCATACTCCTCTGCCTACATTTCCCAGACCTAAAAGTGCAATTTTTATGCTATCCACCGGTACTCCCTCCCATTTAAGATGTTCTTATGATATCACAACATTATCGGCACAATCTTTAGGCTAGATTATAACATGCCAAAATCCCAGAGTAAATATTATTTTATTTATAAAAGCCTGAAACAAAAACATCTCCCCGTACACATATAAAAAAACAAGCCCTTTAAAAAGAGCTTGTCACTTCCGCAATCTTATTAAATTTTCCCTATCCTACCTAAGCCACCTTGAAAATTCTGTACTCAACGATATAAGTCAAAACTTGCTTTTTAAAGCTCACTTTAACTTGACGAAAACTAGCCAAAAAAAGAATGGCTCCTCAGGTTGGATTCGAACCAACAACCCCTCGGTTAACAGCCGAGTGCTCTACCGTTGAGCTACTGAGGAACGCCATTTAAAGATCCCGGCAACGACCTACTCTCCCAGAGGGTCTCCCCTCTAGTACCATCGGCGCTGAAGGGCTTAACTTCTGTGTTCGGAATGGGAACAGGTGTTTCCCCTTCGCTATTGTCACCGGAATCTTTCTTCCTTCACTTTTTCTCAAGGTGCTAACCGCTCTTAAAGCGCTTCCTGCACCCTCAAAACTGCACAATGCAGAGCTTTAAGATCAAGCCCTCGGCCTATTAGTATCCGTCAGCTAAGTGCATTGCTGCACTTACACCCCGGACCTATCTACCTCGTCTTCTACGAGGGGCCTTACTCCGCTTACCGGATGGGAAATCTTATCTTGGGGTGGGCTTCACGCTTAGATGCCTTCAGCGTTTATCCCTTCCGTACTTAGCTACCCAGCTGTGCCACTGGCGTGACAACTGGTTCACCAGCGGTACGTCCATCCCGGTCCTCTCGTACTAGGGACGGCTCCCCTCAAATTTCCTGCGCCCGCGACGGATAGGGACCGAACTGTCTCACGACGTTCTGAACCCAGCTCACGTGCCGCTTTAATGGGCGAACAGCCCAACCCTTGGGACCTGCTCC
>PKRC01000029.1 GCA_017577715.1 Clostridia bacterium | reverse complement strand
TTGTCGATTGTTTGGTTTATGACTCTTAAACGAGTCATTTCTTTTTGTGTCATGTTGAATATCTCCTTCCTCATGTATGACATTATATCAGAATAATTTCAATAGACATTATCACAGAATAACAACAGGCACCGACTTTTTTATTGCGCTGATCCGTAAAATATGCTAATATTAGTTTAGGGTCACGAAGGCCTGCGTTTAAATCAACGTTTAAATCAGTGTTTTAATAAAAATCATATATTTGCCACGAAGGCAGATAAAAAGGCTGCGAAAGCTTGTATTTCCGCTTTGAGCAGGCTTTTCTTATTTTTATTATTTGTTATTATTTGTAAGGGGTCTTGATATGCGTCAAAAGTTAACTATAAGAAAAATTGCATTAGGCGGATTATTTTTAGCTCTTGCTGTTTTATTCCCACAGGTATTTCATTTAATCGGCGGTCCTGCCGCTGGGAGAATATTTTTACCGATGCATATTCCCGTTATGCTTGCAGGTTTTTTCGCAGGTCCGATAATCGGTGTTATAACCGGAGTGATTTCGCCATTGCTCAGCTTCCTGATAACATCAATGCCTATGCCCCCGATGCTGTACTTTATGGTTATTGAACTGGGTGGTTACGGGCTTGCCACAGGCTTTCTCTTCAGAAAGCTTAAACTGAATATTTATGTTTCTTTAATCATCAGCATGATTTTTGGCCGCCTTTTATACGGCGCCGCCATTCTAGCAGCTGTACATGTGCTGAAAATAAATATTCCTCCGTCAATCAACGTTCTTGGAGCTGTTACAGCTGGAATACCCGGATTGATTATACAAATTGTTTTCATTCCCGCCGTAGTTTACCTGGTGGAAAGGAGGATGCGTCTTGAGAGCAATTGACCTCGCCAAAAACGAATTAGCCCTTCACAATTATTCATGCGTAGTGGTTCATGAAGATTCAGTAATAATGACATCCTTTGAGAATGGTGTGAAACCTCTGATTAACTATTACGAGACTAAAAGCCGGAATTTTAGCAATGCTGTTTTGGCCGACAAGGTAATCGGAAGGGCGGTGGCCTTCCTCGTCGTGTTATGCGGCATCACATCGGTATATGCCGAAGTGATGAGCATTGACGCGAAAAGAATACTCGAGGAGTATAATATATATGTCGAGTATGACCACCTGGTGCCGTTTATTGCCAACCGGAAGCGGGACGGCCGGTGCCCCATGGAAGAACTGTCCGAGGGCGTAAAACAGCCCATCGAGATGTATCACCGCATTAAGAATTGGCTTGCCGATATGTCTTCAAAACAAAGCAGCAAGAAATGAAGTAACAACCCTTCCGCCTTTCCAGCGTGGTTTCTACACCGGTGAGAGAGGAAGGGTTTAACATCAATACATTTATCTTTCCTAGTTTAATTCAGCAAATTTTCAGCATGATATTTGAATGTAAGCAAAAGGTTTGCCAATGAAATTAAAAGCGAGCAGCCATTCCGCAGCCTCCAGCTGCAAGTGCACCTCCTCCCAGCTATGCAAGTGCTGCATTGGTTGCTCTGCACCGGATAAAGTGGAAATTGCTGTACCAGTTGATGTTACTCTAAAAGTTGTCACTATATCCATCGCTGCAGACGGTCCCAAGGACATAAAAGCATTTAGTAAAGATTTTAAAGAAGTGTACTGTGCTATTAATGAAGAAATAGCACTAGAAAAATTCTATGAAGTAAAAGCAAAGTGGGAAAAGTTATCCTTTCGCTATTCGAAGCCGGAAAGAAACTGGGATGTAATAACTCCATTTTTCAAGTTTCCGGAAAAAATACAAAAAAATATTCTATACTACCAATATCATAGAAGCTCTGCATCGTCAGGAATTGACATTAACCTACCCACTTAAGACATGAGAACCGTCCCCTTGTCTATCTTAAGTAAGATATTGTCTTCTGTATAAATGTGCTTTTTTTAAATCATCAAAGGTCTTTTTCAATTCTTCCTTAGTGTTCATTACGATAGGACCGCCCCAAGCTATGGGTTCATTCAAACGTACCGAACTAATGAAAATAGTACTTGGGCTTTTTTATCTGCAGACTTTATCTCTAATTGATCACCATAGGTAAGTTTTACAGCAGTCTTTTCCTTTACCAGTTCTCCACCGACATAAGCATCGCCTAAAAGTGTAAATATTATTACTGAACGCTCATTATCGGTACTCAAGCGCATAGAAGCATTTGGCTTAAGGTGAATATCATAGTAATCCAGAGGTAAATATTTGCTCATATATCCTTTTCTCTCTTTAAATTATCCTGCTAATAATCTTAATTTGCCACCATCAAATTCGATCTCCTCAATTTCTGAGTTCTTGATACTGTGATAAGCTGGTGGAGCCATTTTGTCCTTTGCGGGAAGGTTAAGCCAGAGTTACATGCCCAATAGTCTGTCAGCTGCCGGAAGTTTTTCTTCATGCATAATACCGGAACCCGCTGTCATCCATTGGATCTCTCCATTACCAATCGTGTCCTCGTTCCCTAAACTGTCCCTATGAGTCATAAAAGTTAAGTCCATATAATTGTGTAAAAAGGGAGTTTTAAAAAAGGGTTGAGCCACCCTCACCCCTCTGGTTAGAATAAAATTGACAAACCCAAAAACCTAACTGGAGGGATGAGAAATGGCTCAATATAATATTACCATTGATTCAGAAATTTTGCACCACCTCTTTTTAAAAGGAGCTAAAGATGAAGGGATGGCCAAACTTTTTGAATCAATACTCAATCAAATACTGCAAGCCCAGGCCACCGAGCAAATCAAAGCTGAACCTTATGAAAGAACCGAAGAAAGACAAGCCTACCGTAACGGCTACTATCCGAGAAATTTAGTCACCAGAGTCGGCACCCTTACGTTAAGAGTTCCAAGGCTCCGCAACGGTAAGCTCACTACTGACATCTTTCGCCGTTACCAGAGAAGCGAACAGGCCCTCTTACTGGCATTAATGGAAATGGTGGTTAACGGGGTATCTACCAGGAAAATTGAAGAAATAACTTACGAGCTTTGCGGTACCGAGTTTTCAAAATCTACAATCTCTGAGCTTTGTAAAAACCTTGACCCTATTATTACAACCTGGAATTCAAGGCCCCTTAGAGAAAGAAGCTTCCCCTTTGTCATAGTGGATGCCATGGTCATAAAGGTTAGAGAAGATGGCCGTGTCCGTCAACGGGGCCTTTTAATTGCCGTTGGCGTAAATGAAGAAGGCTACCGGGAAGTATTAGGCCTTATGGTTGGAGACAGCGAATCGGAAGAAAGTTGGAGTGAATTTTTTTCCCGGCTAAAACAAAGGGGCCTACACGGCGTAGATCTGGTAGTTTCCGATCATCACAACGGGCTTATACGGGCTATTCGCCAGTATTTTCAGGGGGCGACCTGGCAGCGCTGCCAAACCCATTTTATGCGTAATATCCTCGATAAAACCCCGAAAGCCTTACAAAAAGAAATTCATGCCAAGGTAAGGGCTATATTCGAAGCACCGGATGCCAAAACAGCAAGAATGCTACTAAATCAGGTGTTAGATGAGTATAGAGCCAAAGCTGCTAAGGCCATGGATGTATTAGAAGAAGGTTTTGAAGATGCTATAGCGGTTTTGGAGCTTCCTGAGCGTTATCGAAAAAGACTTCGTACCACCAACAGTTTAGAACGGCTAAATGAAGAAGTTCGCCGGCGTGAGAGGGTAATCAGGATATTTCCCAACCGGGAATCAGCTATCCGCCTAATCGGAGCATTACTTATGGAACAGGACGAAAAATGGGCTTCTGGCAAAAAGTACTTGGATATGGCCGAGTATTTTGAATGGCAGAAAGAAGCCTTTAAAAAATCAAAGGAAAAAGTAATTCAAATAAGATAACCTATCCCCACCGGTAAGTATTCGTATCCGCCGGAGGCCTCTGGTGTCAAGGGCGGCAAAGCCCAGTGATAGTGTATCCTTAACACCTAAAGGGTCGGAGGCGGTATAATAAGCCAAGCGGTGGTGATAGAAACACTTGGTTCTAACTAGAGGGATTTTTACACAAAAAATTGGACTTGATCCACCTTTACCATGCATGGGAAAAAGGGAGTAATGAACAGATAAATGGGCAGCTGAGACGATTCATTCCAAAGGGAAGTACTATAGCTGAATACAGTATAGAGGACATTTTAACCCAGATTTCGTATGTCAAAAAATAACATTTATCTTTTTAGTGTAAATGTCAGGACTAAACCCCAACCATTCTAGCATCTTCAATATCTTTGGTGAAGTATCATTCGGTAAATATAGATTGCCATTGAAATATATAACCAACACAGTCTCCAATACCTCAAGTATAGTCCTAACTGATGGACGAGTAGATTTTTGCCCATTAGGCTGAATATAATATTCCCCTCTGTCCCTCAAAGCTTTCCTTACTCTATACTCTAAATAAGACGCTATTAGCAAAACAAGTATAAAGACATACCCCATCGCTTCTACTCGCTCAGGTTTCTTCAAATATACAGGCCCTAAGTACACTGGACTCTTCAAAAACTTAAATGCCTGCTCTATTGAACTTTGCCCTTTATATTCTGCCAGTATCCTCCATCCAGGATACCTATCCCTATCCATAACTGAAGTAATAAGAACAAATGTCGATTCCATAAAAAGATCTTTTTCACATGCCATATCATCCCTTTCCCCTATAGTATGTTTTACATAGTAGCTTACTGTCTCCTCATAACTATCTTCCGTACCAGGCCTCCCTCTTCTACTATATTTACGGCTAACCTTCTCTTCTATATGAGCTTCTACATTATAATGCAAAGACTTAACTTTTTCCATAAAAGCCGCGCTCTCCCGCATTGCATCTTCAACACATGCAAATGCTCTCTTGCCTATACGCTTAGCCTCCTTCTCCAACTCTTGCTTCTCTTTCTCCCAGCGCTTCTGCAATGTCTTTGTTTTCTGCTCCCTTAACGAATTTGTATGAACTAATACAAATCGATATGGCTTCCCATCTATAGCCTCCACAAATTCATAAATCCTGTATTCTGCTTTTTTACATGCGGAGACTCGGCTGTATCAATTTCTTCATAACATTCATAGATGCAAGATAAAGCATCTTCTCAAGTGCACTATCAGAAGGAAATACAGATTTTGTCTTGATTACTTTCTTAAACTTACGATGTAAACCTTCAATAATATTGGTGGTATACATAATCTTACGTATCTCTCGAGTATATTTAAAAAACGGACTTATTACATTCCAGTTGTTTTTCTAACTACGAAATTCATAAGGATATTGTTTTCCCCATTTATTACCCCCACGTTTTACTAAGCATTTACCCCCGCGTTTCACGCTGCAACAAAAATTTCCCATAAAAAAAGAGGATGAATGGCTCATCCTCAATACAGCTTGGTGATCATACGCGTAATATCAATCACTTTCACATCTCCTGGTTCACCCGAGGCCTCCACTACACATGGGACACCGGGCTCCAAGATAATGCAGTTATCCGACAGCTCAACATCTCGCTGGGTCTCCAAAAACACCCCAAAGGCCGGTTTATCGGATACAAGCTCTATTGTGTTTCCTTTTACTGTACAGCTTATATCAGGCTCTTTGAGTTCAAGGTTTCTGAAGGCGTCAAACACCAGGTAATTTTTCGCACTCTGGCCATCGGCCACCAGCTCTACAAACAGCACGGTATCCAAAAGTTCGCCGTTCTTTTCAACGGGGAAAGTGGTCGAACCCGCATCCACAGGCATAACGACGCGCCTATAACCAATCCCCAGCTCTTCAGGCTTTATACTGCCCACTGCCGAAGCGCTGTTGGGCAGCAAAACCGTCTTCATGTACATCTCGCCCTTCTTGGTACCATCGAGTGCATAGGCCGTTACTCGTACTTGGGCATCCAGTTCATTGAGCGTGTCATTTACAGCATGAATGAATATGCGCCCCTCCTTGTATTTGGGTACCACCAAGATATTATGGAAGAATTTCTTGGTATAATAGTACAGGCCTTTCTTCCTGCGCTGGTAATCGATGCACGACCAGCTGGCCACCGGCCAGCAATCGTTGATCTGCCAGTAAAGCGTACCGGCGGTCTTAAATTTCCTGGTGCGCCAGTGCTCTACGCCGGTCTTTATGGCCTCAGCCTGGATAAACTGCGTCAGATACACAAAACTTGTGAAGTCCCTGGGGAACCCCGCTTTGGCTATCATAAACCTTACCAGCCTCTCAGTGCCGCACACCATCTTATTGTGGGACAGCATCACCGGGCTGAGCGGATGGCGATCCTCAGGCTGCGTAAAAGAATATATGGTCTTCAAACAGGGCATGGCCTGGAATCCAAATTCGCTGAGGAACCTGCCGGTATCGTTGAGATACTCCTTATAGTCTGCCCAGCCGCTCCACACCGTCCAGGAATGGCGATCCCCCTCGGCCATCGAGTTGGGGTCCTCGCCTCCATATGGGCTGGACACCCAGTAAGGACGGGAAGGGTCATTCTCGGCACAAACCCTGGGCAGTATTTCCTGGTATATATAGTTGCCTAAATATTTGGGAACGCCATTGCCCCACCAAGAATGGAATCCCCAGTTGTTCTCGTTGTTGCCGCACCACAGCACTATGGATGGATGTATCCTCAGGCTCTTTACCACGTGCTCGGCCTCCACCTCGGCCAACCTTTGAAACCAATCAAACTGGTCTGGATATTGAGCACAGGCATACATGAAATCCTGCCATACCATGATGCCCATCCTGTCGCATGCCTCGTAAAACGCGGGATGCTCGTATATGCCACCGCCCCATATGCGAAGCATGTTCATGTTTGCGTCCTTTGCTGCTTTTATGTAATAGTAATAATCGTCTTCCGTCAGCCTGGGCAGAAGGCTGTCAGCCGGTATCCAGTTAGCCCCTTTTGCAAAAACCTTTTCCCCATTTATTTCAAAGATGAAGCTTTCTCCTTCCTCATCCCGTTCCCGTACAAGCCTCACAGTGCGAATGCCTGTGCAAAAGCTGTGCTCATCTACGGTTTTGCCATTATACATAAGGCGCAGCTTTACCTCATAAAGCGGCTGCTGACCCATACCATTGGGATACCACAGCGCCGGCTTTTCGATCACGCCCTGCCAGCTTATCTGCAGCTTACCCCTGAATCTATCGATGCTTGCCTTTTCCGAGACGACGGTTTTTCCATCGTAGAGTATCTCCACAAACGCTTCCATTTCATCAGATGAAACTGCCTTCCCATCATCACGGACAACCATCTCAATCTCGGCGCCCGTTGCTACAAAAGCCCCTTCTTTATCGATATGCCGGGTTTCAAAGAAAGGATAGCGTATCTTGGCAGTTTCAATGACCTCCAGATACACCGGCCTCCACAGCCCCACCTGCGCAATCCTTGGACCCCAATCCCAGCCATAGGAATATTGCGCCTTTCTCACATATGGCCTGCCGATCTCGCTGCCGCCGCGCAGAGAAACCGGGCTGTTGCGCTCCATTGCCCGAATTGTCCTAATCGGGGAATCAAAATGTACCTCCACTTCATTTAATCCGGCCCTCAGGATTTTTCCTACGTCAAAGCGGTAAGGAATGAACATGTTTTCGGCTCTGCCAAGATAATGCCCGTTCATATACACATCTGCCAGGGTATCAATGCCCTCAAATACCAGGTATACCTTTCCTGGTACAGGAAGAGCGTCGTTCCATTCAAACTCCTTGCGGTATATCCACTCTTCCTCCTCCAGCTTGTGAAACTCCACCTCGTTTAAGCGGTAAAACGGGTCCTCCAGCTCTCCCAAGGCCATCAGGTCCAGCTGAACACAGCCCGGCAACTTGCCTTCTTTCCATCGCCTGTCCTTTTTTGAACAGAACCGCCATGTCCCCTCAAGGCTTATAACCCGATTCATACAGCCACTCTCCCCCTTAAAAATTTTTAATAAACCAGACCACAATCAGGTCTGGGAAAGTCTATTTCCTCATAATAAGCATATTCCATACTTGGGGCAAAGCTTCTCTTAAAATAAAAATTCCAATTCCTACAAACAGGAGGCCAGCTAAAAGCTGCAGATAAGATGTGGGAACATACCTGGTTACCACTCCACCCAAAAAAGAACCCAGCAGAGTAACCACAACTAGAGCTAAAGAAGCACCGAGAAACACCGGCAGAGGCTCTTTATGCTGAGTTGCCAGGGTAAAGACAGTCAGCTGCGTCTTATCGCCCAGCTCGGCTATAAACAGCATAAAGAACGACAATAAAAACAGTTTCCAGTTCATTATGTACCGGCACCTTTCCTCGAGTTACGCCGTATAGCGCAGAAACGTGCCGCTTCCTCCTTTCAAGCCATTTATTGTTTAACTCATGTTTTCATACCCTGCAATG
>PKRC01000003.1 GCA_017577715.1 Clostridia bacterium | reverse complement strand
ACGTATTACCGCGGCTGCTGGCACGTAGTTAGCCGGGGCTTCCTCCCCAGGTACCGTCACTTAATTCTTCCCCAGGGACAGAGCTTTACGACCCGAAGGCCTTCATCGCTCACGCGGCGTCGCTGCGTCAGGGTTTCCCCCATTGCGCAATATCCCCCACTGCTGCCTCCCGTAGGAGTCTGGGCCGTGTCTCAGTCCCAGTGTGGCCGTACACCCTCTCAGGCCGGCTACCCATCGTCGCCTTGGTAGGCCGTTACCCCACCAACTAGCTAATGGGACGCGAGCCCGTCTTGTACCGGCGCCTTCCGGCACCTTTTACTACAGCACCATGCGGTGCCGTAGTCTTATGCGGTATTAGCAGCTGTTTCCAGCTGTTATCCCCCAGTACAAGGTTGGTTGCTCACGCGTTACTCACCCGTCCGCCGCTAGGATAAGCCAATCAGCAAGCTGACCAGCTCATCCCCGCTCGACTTGCATGTGTTAGGCACGCCGCCAGCGTTCGTCCTGAGCCAGGATCAAACTCTTCACTTAAATTTATATCAAATCTTTATTTACACCGTTTATTCCTTCAAGCTTTGAGCCTCAAGGCTCACTCTCCGGAATTGACCTGGCTTCTCCCACTGTTCAGTTTTCAAGGACCAATCTTAAAGCCGCCCCCCTCGAGCGGCGAGTACTACTATACCACAGCTCCTATGATATAATCAAGCCATTTAAACTGTTTTATTGTAATTATTTTTAGCATCTATTGAGAAAATATTCGTTCTATCTTCTTTTTTCTAGACTATACGCATTAATTCTCATTCATCTTCCTTTTGTCATTATCCACTTCATAACTTCGACGGCTTTCTCTTTGTTCTTGCTGTGCACCATAATGGACATCACTTTATCCTCCACGTTATAGCCGGTATCGTCAAACAGAGTAATGCCTTTTAACGGGATACCGTAAACGTGAGGCTGATTATCCTGAAAATTTTCATCTTGAACGCTCAACTTGTATTCCTCAAGTTCTTCGAGGGATATATACTTGGTCATTTCGTCATCGATGTATTCATCTAGCGGCATAAACGCCCCTTGCTTAGCAAACGTCTCGTACTCCTGACGGCTCAATACGTATATATCCCCCTCCTGTACCATCATCATTGCGGCCAACTTTTGCCGTCCTGCCATCTCAATCTCTGGATCTATATTTCCGCCCAAAGGTATATTTAAGAAATTTATTTCCAAAAGTTCAGGAAAGTCCTCCAGCATGCGCTGGCTTATGGGCTTGGCCTTTTCCTCCAACATATAATCTCCTACCAGTACGATATCCACCTTTTTATCCGGCGGGGTTTGTGGCCTAAGCATGGTGGATACTAAATTCCACAGCATGGCCGTAACCACTATGCCAACAACATATTTCCACCAATCGTAATGCAGATGATTCCGCAGCGTTTCCCTATTTATTACAACCCGATACATGGAGCATACCACCTACCTGAAGAATTATACTACACATATGAATTATACACCAAATGTAAGTGTTCAACAAGTACGGCGAGATTCCGACTTTAAAAGCATAATAAAAATGCCTATTTTAAAGTGCAACCGACATGACAAAAACCCAACCAACCTTCGCATAACGGCAATCATGCTTGGCAATCAATTACTACCTATATTTATGTTGTACCTTGCACATACAAAAGCCATGGAACTTTAAAAGCTCCATGGCTCTTCGGCTTCTCCTGTAAATATTTCTTTGCCTTATTCTTTTGGCCTCATGGTAGGGAACAATATCACATCCCTTATGGAATAGGAATCGGTAAACAGCATCACCAGCCTGTCGATACCTATGCCCACGCCACCGGTAGGCGGCATACCTATCTCCAGGGCATGTACGAAGTCCTCATCCATCATATGGGCTTCCTCATCCCCTGCAGCACGCTGCCTGGCCTGCTCCATGAAACGCTCTCTCTGATCAATGGGATCATTTAGCTCCGAAAAGGCGTTAGCGATTTCCCTTGCCACTATATATAGTTCGAAGCGATAGGTCAACCTCGGATCATCCTTCTTTTTCTTCGCCAGCGGTGAAATTTCAATGGGGTAGTCCAGTATAAATGTGGGCTGTATCAGATGCTGTTCCACCTTCTCCTCAAAGAAGGCATTGAGTATGTGCCCCCACGTATTGCCCTTCTTAAGCTCCAGGCCTGCCTGCTTTGCCACCTCCCTGGCCTCTTCGTCGGTATCGATCTGCGAAAAATCCACCCCTGCGTATTTCTTGACAGCTTCGATCATGGTCATGCGCTGCCATGGAGGCGTGAGATCGATCTCCTGGCCCTGGTAGGTTAGCTTGGTGGTACCCAACACCTCTTTCGCAACGGTAACTATCATATCCTCTGTAAGCTCCATCATGTCCATATAATCGGCATAGGCCCTGTATATCTCTATGGAAGTAAACTCAGGATTGTGCTTGATGGACATCCCTTCATTGCGGAACACGCGCCCCAGCTCATAAACCTTGTCAAAACCGCCGACGATAAGCCGCTTTAAGTGGAGCTCGGTGGCGATGCGGAGATACATATCAATATCGAGAGTATTATGATGAGTAATAAAAGGCCGGGCTGCAGCGCCACCTGCAGTGGTATGGAGGATAGGCGTTTCCACCTCCAAATATCCTCTGCTATCGAGATAGTTTCTAATGCACCGTATGACCTTGGAACGCGTTTCAAAGGTACGGCGTACCTCCGGATTTACGATCAAATCCACATACCTATGCCTGTAACGAAGGTCAGGGTCCTTAAGCCCATGCCATTTTTCAGGGAGAGGGTAAAGCGACTTGGCGAGCAATACCATGTCTTTAGCTCTGACCGAAATCTCTCCCGTCTTTGTCTTAAATACCTCTCCCGTCACCCCTATGATATCGCCCAAGTCAAAGGACTTGAAGTCCTCATACTGCTCCTCGCCCACATCGTTTATGCGAACGAATATCTGTATCTGTCCCGCACTATCCTGAATATGGGCAAAGCTTGCCTTGCCCATCATCCTTTTCGACATGATCCTACCGGCTACCGTTACCTCTTGACCTTCCATGGTATCAAAATGGTCCTTTATTTGCTGCGAATAATGGGTGACGCCAAACCTGGTGATCTCAAAAGGATCTCTGCCCTCCTTGCGGAGCTTGTTCAGCTTCTCTCTCCTGACCAGCAGTATATCGTTTAAATTTTGTTCCTCCAACTGTACTCCCATCCTCGTTTCATCCATCCCGCGTTTCACACCTTCACTTGTGAATTTCCAGTATTTTAAATTTTATAACTCCATCTGGCACGTGCACATCCACCGTTGCCCCCACCGGTTTGCCCAGCAGGGCTTTGCCCACCGGGGATTTATTGGATATCTTGTTCACGCTCGGATCGGCTTCGGTAGACCCCACAATAGTATACTCCACTACGTCATTGGTTTCAACATCCAGTAGCTTTACCGTAACGCCAATGCTTACCACATCGGTAGAGATATCCTCATCATCGATCACTTTGGCGTTTCTAAGCAAGTTCTCTAAAGTGACGATGCGGCCTTCAACAAAGGCCTGCTCATTTTTTGCTTCGTCATACTCCGAATTTTCGCTCAAATCCCCGAAAGCTATGGCCTGTTTGATGCGCTCTGCCACCTCTTTTCGCTTGACAGTCTTCAAATACTTTAACTCTTCCTCCAATTTGGCAACGCCTTCCTGTGTTAATATGGTTTCTTTGTAATCCTCTGCCATAATCGATTCTCCCCTTCATGTAAATTTTCATGGTTATATTAATGATAATATGCGTTTAAAGCATACTTTTAATTCCAAAAAACCTTATACCCATAAGCAATACAATAAGCACTGACATAAATACCATTTGTGCCAGTGCTTGAAAATCTTTCTAAATTTGTAGTGGAATTATCTAAAATTATAAAAAAGCAAAGGTGGTTTGTCAAGAAAATAAAATCAGTCTCTTTTCCTCAAATAGCGAATGCGGAAGGTATCATAGGTCATTGCACCTTCTGGCAATATAAACCCGCGCATCTTTACGGTATTCAGAGCATGTCCGACCCCATCCATTTCCCCTTCCCTAAGGGATAAGGCCTGCAACACTCCCAGGGTCTCCCATGGCAACAGCTCCACATCGGCCACCACTCCATCGGGCAAAGTCGCCCAACCCGACAATATCCATAAAGGCCCTCCATGGCTTTTCAGGGCTCTCATATGCTTTAAATCCATTGCCCCCGCGTATACCACAATGGCAGCGCCGCTTACCAAACCCAAGTCGCACTCATCGGCTATAACCACAAGCTGCTTACCCTTAAGGCATTGGGCGGCATCGGTAGTAACCGGACACGCCAGGCCGGTCTCCTGCAGGATCTCATCGGCCAGCCCATAGAGCTCTTTCTCATCCGTACCCCCCAGCACCATCTGGTTTATGGAAGGCGCCAGCCCTTTCGCAAGCAGCCTGCCACCCCAGCCATCGGCACCCCAAATCCCCACCTCTATGCCAACAACCCGCTCCTTTAGAATCCTCAGCAGATGTTTTATGGAGTCCATAAGTGCCAGGATGCGCATCCGATAAGCCGAATCCACAACAAAACCCTCGCTCAGAGCCTTCATGGCTTCCTCAGGCAAATCATCACAGCAATATGGGATGCATATCACTTCAATGTCCAACTTCTCCAACAGCCTTAAATACTTAAGAAGCCTCCTGCGGCGCCTGCCGGACGAAAATTCATCCCAGTTGATCATAAAATCGGGCAATTGGAGTATGTACCCCACTTGCTGGCCATCCTCTTTGAAAGAGACGGTACCAATTGGCTGAAGGGTCTTGTTAAACCTCCCGCCCTTTAAAATATTCATTAACCTGCCCACAAGTCCCGCATCAGCTCTCGACAGACCATCGGCCTGCCGAAAGGTCATAACGGCAAACTTTCTCACCTTTCGCTCCCCATTCAATTCAAATATTCGACCCTGTGGGTAATGTCAAACTCCCGTATCAGCTTGGCATACATATCGGCGGTGATATCCTCGGGTCTTTTGCCCGAAAGGCTAACAATCAGGGCCTCAATCACATTGGTGCCAAAAGAGCGCCCGTTAAATTCGGGGGTTGAGGTAACCAGCAGCTTCACGCCCCTCTGCTGAAGCATGTGCACATCGCTTGGGGTAACGGTATTGGTCACAATTACTTTCCCCTCCAAGCGTTCCGGAAGGTGGCGCTTTATATATAAAAAATCCCCCGCAATGATATCAGCATCTTGGTAATACTTGTTATACCTAGGCAAAACCTTCTCCTGCTCATGCCCCGTTGGATACAGCCAGTGAAAGGGCAACTGGCAAACGATGGGTATCAAGGCGCTTGCCAGGCGATGTAGATTTTTTAAACTGCGTATCGGTATGGGTAAACCTAAGGCAAACATCACGTCCCCGAATATCATGTCACAGCCCATGCGGGTAAACCCTTCTGCCATGCCGAATCTGTCCATGCCCGACACCAGCAATACCTTTTTGCCCTTCAACTCCAACCCACAATCCCTGTGCAGGAAATTCACCACATCCCTCTCCAGCGTATTTTTAAGCCCCGAACCATCGACGATGGGCGTTTTTCGTGCTGCCCTGGCAAGGGGTAAGGCCGCCCTTATGACATATCTTCGCCCATTACGGCCGTACAGATACAGGTCGATTCCTCCCATGCCAAACACATCGACTTTCCCATCCAGCTCTTCAATGATTCGGACGGCCTTTTTCAAGTCCCCATCGGTCCCTATCCTCTCTATGAGAAAGTCCTGCCCGCAGATGTTGGCGGTAACGCTGTGGTTCCTTGAAGAGGCCCCTATGCTTACGCTAATAATCCTCTTCATGCCATCCTCCTATAAATCATTTTTATTCAACTCATTCCTCGCTAATTACGATTATACCCATTGTGGGGCCCATCAAATATGCTAACAAAAACTTTCGTTTAAAACCGCTTTTACACAGTTCCTTCAAGTTCAAGCAGATACTCTTCTAGCAGCTTACGGATCTGATCTACTTCTCTCAAAGTGTTGACCACGTTTTTAACCCTGTTTGCATTGGGCAGCCCTTTAATGTACCAACTTATATGCTTCCTCATCTCCCGGACTCCCACTTCCTCTCCCTTGTATTGTATCATCATGTCCAAGTGATGCAAGGCCATTTCTATCTTCTCCCGCGGCGTAGGAGGAGGTAGCAGTTCCCCCGTCTGCAAATAATGGATTATCCTCTTGAAAATCCATGGATTGCCTTGGGCTCCTCGCCCCACCATTACGGCATCGCATCCCGTCTCATCCAGCATGCGCTTTGCATCTTGGGGTGCAAATATGTCACCGTTACCTATGACGGGTATGGATACAGCTCGCTTTACCTCACCGATGATGCCCCAATCGGCAGCACCGGAGTAAAGCTGCTCCCTGGTACGACCATGCACCGTTACAGCAGCTCCCCCCGCCTCTTCAATTGCTTTAGCTATTTCGACGGCGTTGACGCTATTATCATCCCAACCCTTCCTTATCTTGACGGTGACAGGCTTGCAAGAAGCCCCTACCACCGCCTTTACAATTCTATAGACCTTTTCCGGCTGGCGCATGAGCGCGCTTCCGTCTCCGTTTTTCACTATCTTGGGCATAGGGCATCCCATATTTATATCTATCAAATCTATACCCGCCTGGGACAGCTTCGCGGCTATCTCGGCCATTATATCTGGGTCAGAGCCAAAGATCTGCACTCCCACGGGGTGCTCGTCAGGGTGAACCTGTGTAAGCTTCCAGGTCTTTTCATCGCCGTAGTAGAGGCCCTTGGCGCTCACCATTTCGGTATACACCATGCCACAGCCCTGCTGCTTACACAGCAGGCGAAAGGGCATATCGGTAATTCCAGCCATGGGCGCTAAAAATACGTTGGTAGGAATAAACAAGGACCCTATCTTCATCGCTCTATCCCTCCCGCATGCCGTTTATTAATGCTTTCTGAGCCTCCAGGATTAAACAAAAACAGCCGCGGGCTCTTCCCGCAGCTATCGTCAACCATCTACAATATCCCTTTATCTGGCTGCTTTTACCTCTGTCCACACCCTATCATACTCCTTTATGACGTCCGACAGCGCTTCAAATACCTCGCAGTTTTTCAAATCCTCCTCGGTTGGATAGGCAGCCCTATCGTTGAGAACCTCGGGATCCAACATCTTCTTAGCCTCGGTATGAGGGGTGGAATACCCTATATAGTCGGTATTTCTAAAGGCAATCTCGGGCTCACACATGAAATTGATGAACTGCTCTGCTGCCTTCTTATTCTTAGTGCCCTTTAGAATTACCATGGCATCGACCCACATATTGCTGCCTTCCTTTGGTATTACGAAGTCCAAATCGGGATTTTCCCTCTTGGTATAGACGGCATCGCCTGACCATACAACTGCAAGAGCGGCCTGACCCGATATCATCATATCTTTAACCTCGTCACCCACATAGGACAACACCAGGGGTTTTTGCCTGATAAGCGCTTCCTTTGCCTGCTCCAGTTCATCCATATTCCTGGTATTTAAAGAGTATCCCAGCATCTTGAGGGCTACCCCTATGGAGTCCCTACTGCTGTCCAGCATTAAGATCTGCTTCTTGTACTTTTCGTTCCATAGTATCTTCCAGCTGTCAACGGGCTCATCTACCATCTTCTTGTTGTACAAGATGCCAACAGTACCCCACATGTAGGGAACGGAATACTCGTTGTTGGGGTCATAGGGAAGATTCTTGAATCTCTCATCTATATATTTATAGTTAGGAACGTTACTGAAATCTATCTTCTCAAGCATATCTTCCTTTATCATGCGTTCGATCATATAGTCCGACGGAATGGCCACGTCGTAGTCGGCTCCACCGCCCTTTATCTTTACGTACATCTCCTCGTTGGTGGCAAAGGTCTCGTATATCACGTCTATGTTGTACCTTTTTTCAAATTCTTCAATGACGCCTTCGCCGATATAATCTCCCCAGTTGTACACTTTAAGCTGGGCCTTTGGAGCGCTGCCGCACCCGGCAAAAACGCTTACTACAATTACTGCCATAATAACCAACCCGAAAATTTTAAATGCCTTTTTCATCGCATATCCTCCTTTGGCTTTGGATTATCTTTGCTCACCCTTTTGTTGACTATGAGCAACAACGCCAGCACTGTGACAAACATGATGGTGGACAAGGCGTTTATCTTTGGGTTAATGCCCCTCCTTGCCATGGAATAAACGTATATGGCTATGTTGGATACCCCCGACCCGGTGGTAAAGAAGCTGATGACAAAGTCGTCGATGGATAGAGTAAAGGCCAGCAACAATCCCGTCACTATTCCCGGCATTATCTGCGGAATTATAATCTTCCTCAAGGCATAAAAAGGGGTTGCACCCAGGTCAAGGGCTGCCTCATATATGTGCCTATCAAGCTGCTTGAGCTTGGGCATCACAGAGAGTATCACATAGGGTATATTAAAGGTGATATGGGCAAGCAGCATAGTGAAAAAGCCCAGCCCTATTCCGGTAAAGGACTTGGTAAACACAAAAAGCAGCATGAGCGACACACCTGTCACAATATCCGGGTTTATAACAGGCAGATACGTCAAATTCATCACTATTGCCTTTTTAATCCTGCCCATCTCGTGTATGCCGATGGCCGCCGCTGTGCCAATAACGGTAGCTATAACGGCAGACAGAACTGCTACGGCCAGGGTGTTATATAGGGCGCGCAATACTTCGGTATCCTTAAACAGCTCGGCGTACCACTTCAATGTAAAGCCTCTCCATCGCCCCATGGACCTGGACTCATTAAAGGAATATACCACCAGCAGGACTATCGGTGCATACAGGAAGAGAAAAATCAGGTAAAGGTATATCCTCTTGATAACACGCCCTACCATATTGCACCCCCCTCATAGTCCTTATCGTATTTGCGCATGATGCCCATGGTTATCAGTATTATAATCGTCAGCACAAAGGATATAGCCGAACCAAAGTGCCAATCGCCTACCACGATAAACTGCTGCTCAATGAGATTGCCTATGAGGATATACTGTCCGCCGCCTAACAGCCTTGAGATTATAAATGTGGTTACCGCCGGCATGAAAACCATGGTGATGCCCGATATGACCCCAGGCATGCTTAAAGGGACAATGATCCTTTTAAGCACGGTAATATAGTCTGCTCCCAGGTCCTGCGCCGCTTCAATGATGCTCTTGTCCATTTTGGTCAAAACCGAATATATGGGGAGTACCATAAAGGGCAAAAAGTTGTACACCATCCCCAGCACCACCGCATAATCGGTATACAAAAGTTGCAAAGAGGGGAGGTGCAAAAAATTCATCACCATATCGATCACGCCATTTTTCCCCAGCAGGTTCATCCAGGCATAGGTCCTCACCAGAAAGTTTATCCACATGGGGATCACAAACAGCAAAGCCAAAATCTTATTCTGACTGTATTCCTTCCCTGAGAGGATCAGAGCTACGGGGTAGCCTATCAAAAGGCATATAACGGTGCATATGAGAGCAAGCAGTATTGAGCGCAGCAGCACTGTGAGGTATATGGGTTCCCATATGCGATTTATGTGTTGAAGGGTAAACCTTATACCCTCCTCGGTAGTAACGGTAAAGGTATAAAACAGCAACAGAAATAGCGGCACCACTATGAAGATAGCCATCCAAACCAGGTAGGGGTACGCGTAATACGTCCTTCTCATTTTACGGCCACCTTCTTCATTATGTGGATGTCCTGGGGAAGTATGCGCAAGCCTATCCTGCTTCCCACAGGCTTCATAAGGGTGCTGTGTATCGTCCACTCTATCCCTTCGCTGCGCACTATCATCTCGTAATGCACCCCTTTGAAGGTAACCGATTCCACCTCTCCCTGCAGCATACCCTCTCCTATGGGCACCAGCTTTATATCCTCTGGCCTTATGACCACATCCACTTCCTCGTTGAGCTCAAAGCCTGAGTCAACGCACTCAAACTCACGGCCAGCAAAATACACCAGGTTATCCCTGAGCATCCTGCCCGGGATGATGTTGCTCTCGCCGATGAAATCAGCCACAAACGCATTTTTTGGCTCGTTGTATATCATCTCGGGCGTACCGATCTGCTGTATGGTACCATCCTTCATGACCACGATGGTATCCGACATGGTCAGGGCTTCTTCCTGGTCGTGGGTCACGTACACGAAGGTGATGCCCAGCATCTTTTGAATCCTCTTAAGCTCAATCTGCATGTCTTTCCTGAGCTTCAAATCCAGAGCTCCCAGGGGCTCGTCCAGCAGAAGCACTTCCGGCTCATTGACCAATGCCCTGGCTATCGCCACCCTCTGCTGTTGCCCTCCGCTTAATGAGTCTACCCTCCTCTTCTCAAACCCTTTGAGATTTACCAGCTCCAACACCTCGGCTACCTTTCTCTCTATGGTCTTATTATCCAGCTTCTTTATCTTAAGCCCGAAGGCTATGTTCTCAGCCACATTCATATGCGGAAACAGGGCGTATCTTTGAAACACAGTGTTTACCTTTCTCTTATAGGGAGGTAGGTCGGTTATGTCCTTACCCTCAAAAAACACTGCACCTGAATCGGGCTTCTCGAAGCCCGCAATGATGCGAAGGGTTGTAGTCTTACCGCATCCGCTAGGCCCAAGCAAAGTGAGAAACTCGTTTTTGCGTATATACAAGTTGATGTTCTTTAGCGCCTCTGTTCCATCATAATTTTTAGAAACATTCACTAGCCTTATGATAGGCTCTTCTGTCATATATACCTCCCCCCTCAAACCTTCATAATATTAAAAGCTGGGTGGCGATGATATCCACAGCACAACTGCCTTCGCCTTCCCAGCGTTTTCTATCCTATGAACCTGGTTGGCTTTGAAATAAAAACTCTCTCCTTTTTTCACCCTATATTTATGGTTTCCCAGATAAAGATTTATGCTGCCCGATATCACATAGCCAAATTCCTCCCCATCATGTGGGTTATCTTCACTGGAACTTCCCCCGGGTTCTATCTCCATGAGTATGGGTTCCATGGCGTTCTTCTGGGCGTTGGGCACCAGCCATTTTATGGAGTGCTTGAGCTCCTCGTCCTGCTTTATGAAGACATCGTCCTTTTTGAACACCACCTTCTCGGGCACGGCATCGCTGAAGAAGTCCTTAAGATTTGTGCCGAGGCATTCCAGTATGTCTATCAAAGTTGCAATGGAGGGCGATGTCAGTTCCCTCTCCACCTGAGAGATAAAGCCCTTGGTCAGCTCGCACCTGTCCGCCAGTTCTTCTTGCGTCAAACCCGCCTTAAGCCGCAGTTGTCTGATCTTCTCCCCTATTTTCATAGTCATTTTCTTCTCCCAAAATTGAGTATAAAAAGTTTTTGCAAACTAAACTTTTTGTTTAGTCATTTTAAACCCAGCACACACTTTAACACAGAAAAAAAAATATGTCAATACTATTTTTCATAAATAATATTGACATATATGGAAATTTGTTCTATTTATTTTAACGCCCAGCCACAGCCTTCAAATCAGCATTAAAGCAAACATCATTTGCTCATCATGTACCTTCAAGATTAATTATCTCTCTCCAGTTAAAAGTTTATTTAATTTATCAGAATTTTCACCGCGGCTTTGCAAATTAGAGAGCAGGCCAATGGCCTCATCATTGTACTCAAACTCGCGGCTTACAAATCCCGAACATTTATCGCCATTATGGAATATTATACGGATATGTTCCGTACTTTTTATAAAAAATATTGCTTTTCGTTTGAAAATATGGTATATTTTCTTATACATACCAAAACAATTGTTTAGCACAATTCAAGAGGCAAAAGGATATGGAAAAATACAAAAACAACAAAGGAGGAGTTAGAAGCTATGGAAATTTTACAAGACATACTAGCAGCTTTGAGCGTAATATTAAACGGTTTGCCTCAAGGTCTATTGGCATTATCCTATGGTTTTGCATCGATACCAACTGCCCTGGCTTTCATAGTTGGCGCTGTCGGCAACGCGCTGGTGGGATCTGTCGCTCCCATATCATTCCAAGCCGAAACCATAACAGTAGCTGGAACCATGGGGCAGGACAGGTGTGAACGCTTATCCATGACTTTTTTGGGCGGCTGCATCATGACGTTAATAGGCCTGTTTGGGCTTTTAGAAAGGATCGTGGATTTTGTGGGCCCTGTTATTACCAGCGGCATGATGGCCGGCGTGGGCATCATGCTGGCAAAGGTATCCATAGATATGGCCAGGAAAAACCATATCGTTGGATTCAGCTCAATGATAGTCGGTTTTATCACTTACATTTTCACCAAAAACCTGGTATACACTATCACGGTTTCAGTAGTGGTGTCCAGCGCAATCTCGCTTATGCTTAAGAAAAAGTCGGATATTCAGGTAATTGAAAAAGAAGGATTTGTGCTGCAGAAATTTAAAATCAATCCAACTGTGGTACGCGGTGCTATGGCCATGGTATGCCTCAACATCGGTGCCAACATAGCCTTCGGGAAGATAACTGGACAAATTGCCAAAACCGATGTAAACGTCGATCACCTGTCTGTCATAAGCAGCCTGGCCGATATGGTTTCCTCCATATTCGGAGGTGGCCCTGTGGAGTCGATCATATCTGCAACTGGCAGTGCCCCTCATCCCGTTTGGTCGGGGGTACTCATGATGGCTTTAATGGCCGTTATGCTACTGGCGGGACTGTTACCCAAGATAGGGAGATTCATCCCCAGCGAGTCCATTGCAGGATTCCTGTTTGTGCTAGGCGCAATAGTCACCGTACCTACAAACGCTGCAAATGCTTTGGCGGGTGGCGAGATACCCGGCGGGCCCATCGTGGGAGGAGTAACCATGACGGTTACCGCCATCACCGATCCCTTCCTAGGGATGCTTGCAGGCCTTGTACTCAAGCTGCTTGGGTCCATAATAGGGCTGTAAATACAACTAGAATGGGTGAGGAGGTTTTCTTATGGCACAAAAAACTTACACGCTTCAAGTGGCTGGCATCACAAGGGAACTGCCAATTGTGAAGATCAGCGATGACCTGGCCATAGCCAGTTTTGTGATACTGGGCGATACAGAGCTGGTGTGCGCCGCTGCGGCCCAGCTGGTCAAAAAGCTTCCGCCAGTTGATATACTGGTTACGGCAGAAGCCAAAGGGATACCCCTTGTGTTTGAAATGTCCCGGTTGCTTGGAATGAAACGCTATATCGTGGCCAGAAAGAGCGTTAAACCTTATATGGAATCACCCATTGTGGATGAAGTGGTATCGATAACCACACAGAAAAAGCAAATCCTGTGTCTGGACCACAACGATGCCTCCCTGGTAAAGGGCAGGCGCGTGGCCATAATTGACGACGTAATAAGCACAGGAGAGTCGGTACAGACCGTCGAACGGCTGGTCACCAAAGCCGGAGGAATAGTTGTTGCAAAAGCGGCCATCCTGGCCGAGGGAGACGCTGCCCAGCGGGATGATATAATATTTTTAGAAGAGTTGCCTTTGTTTCCACTAAAGTGAAATTTAGGCATCAAAATGGCATCCCTATATGAGGGATGCCAGACTTTGTTTGTCCAGTATGACGATTTTTCTTCGCCCCTCCAGCTTTATCCAGCCCATCTTCTGGAAGTATGACAGCTTTCTGCTGAGCGTCTCGGGAGACATGCCGGTATGGGACGCCAGGTCGCCCTTGCTTAGCTCAAGGGCCACCTCGTCGTTATGCGTCGCAAGTTCGAGCAAGGCCCGCGCAATCCTGGCCTCCACGCTGCGTGTGGTTAAATCTTCAATCAACCTCTCGGCCTTTTCCAATCTCATGCTAAGCTCTTCCAGTATCTTTAAAGCTATAGCAGGGTATTTCATCATGAGCTGCTTCATGCTCTGGCCATCCAGCACGCACACCTCGGTATCCTCTAAGGCCTGAGCATTGTCCGCCAAGGGTACGTGTACAAACAGCGATAGCTCACCCATGAAATCCCCCGGCCCCAGTACCCTGACCACCTGCTCCTTGCCCGACTCGGAAATCCTGGTTATTTTCACTTTGCCCCTGTGGATGATAAACAGCTTTTCTCCCTTTTCTCCGGCCATATAGACCATTTCGCCTTTAGCATAAGTCCTGCTGTAGGTGATGTTTTCTATCTCCGTTATCTCCTGGCTGTTCAACGCATTGAATATAGGGACCAGATATACGCAGCTCTGCCTCGATTTCTCACAGTTACAACTCCTATCCATGGAATATCCCCCCTTCCCGTACAACGTCATTCCCATATACAGGCTAGTTAAGCATGCATACAGTTGAAAATTGTAGTACACAGCATGCTGTTTACTGCTTTGTAACTTTTTATATTTGGGCTTTTATTTTATGCTTGTAAACTTCTTACTATATTGTTGTTGTACTATACTTCTGAACTTCCAGTGGTTTTACTGCCTGTAGGCCAGCAGCCTTATAGCGTTAATTATGACGATCAGCACGCTTAACTCGTGAACAAGCATGCCGGATGACAGAAACACCTTCTTGGCCAGCACCCCTACAAGCAAAAGCGCTGCTACTATTATAGCAAAAAATATGTTCTGCTTCATATTTCTCACCGTGGCCCTGCTCAGCCCAATGGCATAAGCCAGCTTCTTTATTTCGTTTGACATCAGCACCACATCGGCGGTCTCCACGGCCACATCGGTACCTGCACCGCCTATGGCAATTCCCAGATCAGCCGAAGCCAGGGCCGGGGCATCGTTGACCCCGTCACCTACCATTGCAGCGGGGCCAAACTGCCGCGAAACGTCCTCAAGCACCTTAACCTTGTCCTCGGGAAGGAGCTCGGCGTAATGTTCGTCTATGCCAAGCTGCTGAGCTATTGCCGCCGCAGTTCTCCTGTTATCTCCCGTCAGCATCACAATCTTTCTTATACCCAGCCGCTTTAAATCGGCAATTAGCTGCTTTGCATCAGCCCGTACCGCATCGGCTATGGATATGACGCCCAGTACCCTCTCGACATTTGAAATGATGACCACCGTCTGGCCGCGCTCTTCCTCCTGCCTTATATACTCCTCCTGCTCTTGCTCTATCCTCACCCCGTTTTCCAATATCAACTTCCTGTTGCCTATTAGATAATCCCGTCCCCTGACCTTCACCTTCAAACCTTGTCCGGGTATGATCTCTGACGTCTCGGCAAACTCGCCTATCGGCCCCAGCTTCTCCTGTGCAGCGCTTACTATGGCTTTGGCCAGCGGATGTTCCGAATAGCTTTCGCCGATGGCAGCTATCATCAACAGTTCATCCTCTTCCATGCCAAAGGACTTTATCCCGGTAACCCTAGGCTTTGCCTCCGTCAGGGTACCGGTCTTGTCGAAAGCCAGAACCCTTATCTGCCCCAGCTTCTCCATGACCTCGCCACCCTTTATCAGCACCCCATGCCTTGCCGCGTTGCCGATCCCCGCCACTATTGAAACCGGCGTGGCTATCACCAGTGCACCCGGGCAGGCTATGACCAGCAGCGTAAGCGAAAGCCGCAGGTCCCTGGTAAATATAAACAGCAGAACGGCAAAAACTATGATGAATGGGGTATAATATCTCGAGAACGTCTCCAGGAATTTCTGGGTTTTGGCCTTTTTGTCCTGCGCCTCCTCCACCATCTGAAGTATCCTTGCAAAGGTGGTGTCCTCTCCCACCCTGTCGGCTCTTATCTTGAGATACCCCGATTCAATGACGGTTCCAGAAAACACCGTGTCCCCGGTTTCCTTGTTTACCGGGATGGATTCCCCGGTGATTGCCGCCTGGTTGACGTAGGCATTGCCTTCTGTGACGGTGCCATCCACCGGTATCCTCTCGCCCGGCTTTACGATGACGGTGTCCCCTTTTACCACCTCTTGGGGCAATATCTCCATCTCTTGGCCGTCCCTTATCACTCTCGCCATGTCAGGCATCATATTGAGCAGCGCCTTAATGGATGCTCTGGTCTTCTCAAGGGTCCTGGACTCCAGGTAATCGCCCAGGGTAAAAAGGAAGGTAACCGCCGCGGCCTCCCAGTATTCCCGCAAATATACCGCACCTATCACAGCCAACGATACCAAGGCATCGATGCCCAGTATTCTGTATTTGATTCCCGCAATAGCCTTTCTCATAATGGGAATACCTGCCACCATGGCCGCTCCAAGCATAAACACATCGGCAATCACCGGAGACACAGCTGCCCTTTTTAATACAAAGGAAACTATTATCAGCATTCCGGACAGCACCACTCTCTGGAGTTTTGTAGTCCCCATCACATTCTCCTCCCGGCTGTAAACAAAATTGCCTATACACCAGTTAAAGGCTATAGGACAACCACCTGAAAAATTACTTTTCGCCCAGTACCTTGTAGCCCAGCCCTTCGATGACGCGCTTGACATCATCTGAAGACACCACAAGCTCGTCGAATGTCACCTTTACCCTGCTGGAATTAAACAGCACTTCAACGCTCTCGACGCCCTTGGTACGCCTCAAAGCGTTCTCAATCTTTGCCATACACGAAGGGCAGGTCAAGGTTTCCAGCTGATAATTCTTTGTAGTCATAAAGGTCATCCTCCTCAAAAATTTTGTTTTTTTATATTTTGTGACTCAATTTTAATAAATATCTGCTGCAATTTCTTTGACCTGGATCAAATTCGCATTTAAAAAATCCGTGTGCTCATTAAATAGAAAATGGGAGCCGCGTATTTAAAGTGCGGCTCCCATTCTTGCCTGTCGCGGAAGCAAATAGCAGCGCATAATTATCGGTCATACGCGCTACAAGCTGCCGCTGTGGCTACTTATCTTTAACGCCTGCTGTACAATCCTGTCATTGCAGTACTACAAGATGCGCCATCGTGACCACTTGTCTTTAACAGCCATATAACATGGCAACAGCCCATGCATGGCAGCTGTGTGGCATTCCTATCCCGTGTAAATTTTTCAGCCAAAACATCACAAATTCCTTACAAAGCGCTGGCCAAATTCCCTGCACTGCTGCAGCGCCTGTTCATCGGGGTTCCACAGAGCCCTTATGCCCTCATCTACAACCTCAAAGCCGGCATCCTTCAGCTCCTCAGTGATAATCTTTACGCCTTCGCCGCTCCAGCCATAGGCTCCAAAAGCGGCCGCCTTTTTGTTTTTTAAGCCCAAACCTTTTATCATCTCGAGAATGCCCGATATGGAGAAGGAGATTCCCCTGTTTATGGTAGGCGAACCCACCAGCACAGCCTTGGATTTGAACACCTCGGTTATTATATCGTTTTTGTCATACTTAGAAGCGTTATACAATTTAACCACCACGGCATCATCGGAAGACCTTATGCCTTCTGCAATTGCCTCTGCCATTCGCCTGGTGCCATTCCACATGGTATCATATATGATGGTGATTTGGTTTTCCTGATAATTGTCGGCCCATTCCAGATACTTGTTCACAATCTGAAGCGGGTTGTCCCTCCATATAATGCCATGGCTGGTACATATGATATCAATGGGCAACCCCATATCCATGATCTCTTTAATCTTCTTCGTGACAAAGCCGCTAAAAGGCGTCAATATGTTGGCGTAATACTTCATGGCTTCGTAATACAGCTCATCCTGATCCACCTGATCGTTGAAGAGGCGCTCCGAGGCGTAGTGCTGGCCGAATGCGTCATTGCTGAACAGAATGTTCTCACCCGTCATGTATGTAAACATGCTGTCGGGCCAGTGGAGCATCCGCGCCTCGATGAAAATCAGCTTGCTCTCCCCTATATCCAGGGTATCGCCGGTCTTCACTTCAACGAAATTCCAGTCGTGGTGATAGTGCCCCTTCAACGACCTTACGGCATTGGCAGTGCAATATATTGGAGTATCGGGAATCTCCCTCATAAGCTCAACCAGTGCACCGCTGTGGTCTATCTCCCCGTGATTTACAACAATGTAGTCGATCTCGTTGAGGTCTATCTCCTTCTTCAGGTTTCGGACAAACTCATCTGCAAAGGGCTTCCATACCGTGTCTATCAGGACGGTCTTCTTATCCCTTATGAGATAGGAATTGTACGAGGAACCCCTGTGGGTCGAGAGCTCGTTGCCGTGAAACCTCTTAAGCTCCCAGTCTATCTTGCCCACCCAGGTGACTTTTTCAGTTATCTTTTGCGACATCTAAAGCACCTCCATATATTGGTCTATAGTCTGCAAACCTTTTATACAATTAATACACCCAAATTTCGTGTTTGAAACCATTTTTCATGTTACTCGAGTTTGCGTCGAATTTGATTTTGCTGCACACTTAATCTTTTCATTTGCTGCCAATTTTGCTTCAAAACTGCGGATTTCATTTGAAACAGCAAAACTTAACTTTACACTAACTTTGCAGAATACATAAAAAACCACCGCTAACAAATGCGGTGGACTTCGGTGGGCTTACAACGACCTACGCTTTTTCTTTGAACCGGATTTTTGGGTCAGCTGCTTCTGCTGCTTCTTGCCCTGTTCTTTCGCATCCTGCAGCTTTTCTCTCAGCCTGAATATCTCATCCCTGATTTGAGCGGCCTTTTCAAACTCCAGTGCTGCTGCGGCGTCCCTCATCTCCTTCTCCAGCTTCTCTATACGGGAATGTATCTCCTCAACCGACAGCTGCTCTTTCACATCATAATCGGCAGGTTGCTCGGACACCGCTTTTGTAACCTCTATGATGTCGTGTATGCCCTTCACAACAGTCCTGGGGGTAATCCCGTGCTTTTGATTGTACTCCATCTGAAGCTTGCGTCGCCTGTTGGTCTCATCTATGGCCCTGCGCATAGAGTCGGTTATGGTATCGGCGTACATTATGACCTTGCCGTTGACGTTTCGGGCAGCACGGCCAATGGTCTGGATAAGGGAGGTCTCGGAACGGAGGAAGCCTTCCTTATCGGCATCGAGTATGGCCACCAGCGACACCTCAGGAAGATCCAAGCCCTCCCTGAGCAGGTTAATGCCCACCAGGACGTCAAATTCCCCTTTACGCAAATCGCGGATGATCTCCATGCGCTCGATGGTATCGATGTCGGAGTGCAAATACCGTACCCTTATGTCCATTTCCCTCAAATATTCGGTAAGGCTCTCGGCCATCTTCTTGGTGAGGGTGGTGACCAGCACCCGTTCATTCTTCTCTACCCTCTGGCGTATCTCGCTAATCAGGTCATCGATCTGGCCTTCAGTAGGCCGTACCACTACCTCGGGATCCACCAGTCCCGTAGGCCTTATGATCTGTTCCACCACGCGTGACGACTTGCTGAGCTCATACGGTCCCGGCGTGGCGCTAACGTAAATGACCTGGTTTATTTTGCTCTCAAACTCTTCAAAGGTGAGGGGCCGGTTGTCATAAGCTGCAGGCAGCCTGAAACCGTACTCCACCAGATTATCCTTCCTGGAGCGGTCGCCGGCATACATGGCCCGCAGCTGCGGTATGGTGACATGGGACTCGTCTATGAACATTATGAAATCCTCGGGGAAATAATCCAACAGGGTATAAGGCGGCTCACCTGGTTTCCTGCCATCCAGGTACCGTGAATAGTTCTCTATGCCATTGCAATAGCCCGTCTCTCGCATCATTTCGATATCATAATTGGTGCGCTGTAGAAGGCGTTGGGCTTCCAGCAAGCGTCCCTGATCCTTGAGCTCCTTAACCCTTATCTCTAGGTCGCGCTCTATCTGCTCAATGGCCCGTTCCAATCTTTCGCGGGACGAGGCATAGTGGGAAGCGGGGAATATGGCCACATGAGTGCGATATCCCAGCACATCCCCGGTCAAGGCATCGATCTCGGCAATCCTCTCGATCTCGTCCCCAAAGAATTCCACCCGTATGGCTCGGCCCGAAGACCCCGCTGGGAATATTTCCACCACGTCGCCCCTTACCCGGAAGGTCCCGCGAACAAAGTCTACATCGTTTCGCTGGTACTGTATATCCACCAGCTTGCGCAGCACCTCATCCCTATCCTTTACCATCCCGGGCCGCAACGACAGGGTAAGGTCCCTGTATTCCTTTGGATTACCCAAGCCGTATATGCAGGATACGCTGGCCACCACTATCACGTCACGGCGCTCAAAAAGGGCCGCCGTAGCCGAATGGCGCAGCTTCTCTATCTCGTCGTTAATGGAGGTCTCCTTCTCGATATAGGTATCGGTGGCCGGCACATAAGCCTCCGGCTGGTAATAATCGTAGTAGCTTACGAAGTACTCTACCGCATTGTCGGGGAAAAAGGCCTTAAACTCGCTACACAGCTGAGCGGCCAGCGTCTTGTTGTGAGCCAGTACCAGAGTGGGGCGCTGGACGCGCTCGATTATATTTGCCATGGTAAAGGTTTTGCCCGAACCGGTAACCCCTATCAGGGTTTGGTGCTTCTCGCCCCTATTCAAACCCTCCACCAGGGCCTCGATAGCCTTGGGCTGATCCCCTTGGGGTTTAAAATCCGACTTTATCTTAAAACGCATAATGCAGCTTTCACCTCTTTAAGGTCAATTATACCACAAATGATGTACAACCTAAACTTTATTGTAGAAAAACGCTTTTCCCATCATTGATATATAAGCATTTATAAAACCATCAGTAACACCTCATTTAATCCACACATATAATAAAGTGTAATTTTCAGTTCATTCAGGATCAGGGAGTGATAGGTAATGTTTGCAAGTAAGGAATTTGTACAGCAATCAATTGATGTACATCTTTTTTTTGCGCGTATCATGAAAGAGCATTCTTTTTTCCTTCAATTAGGATTTACCCCAAGAGATATGGATTTTGCCCAACAAGCAGATGATTTTAGAATGGCTTTTGATGGACTTTTAAGGGAGACCATCTGCCTTTCTAATGGAATTGTCAGCCCCGATGTACTCAGGTCGGGAGAAGTAGTAACGCAATACACGCTTGAAGCTGAAACAGTTTCTTCATATTTAACAGGGATTCCGATACCAACCGATTTAACTGAAGCGGAGTACAGGCTATTAAGTCGAGATATGATAAGAATCAATCCGCTACTTGAGCAGAGGGTTTTTATGCTTAACCAAAAGGCAATTAACTTGATTTTCGGATTGATAAGCTTTAAGACGGCAATTTTATCACGCGTTCTATCTTGTGACATGTTTACAATCAACTATCCTTTGTTGATTGAGCACATTCGGAGGGAAGCAGAGCTCTATTTACAGACGATTAAGAGAATTCAAAGGGGAGAAAAAATCGATCTTGCTAAGGAAGCCCTTGAACAGGAGCTATTCTGGAACAGGATAATGGCTGAACACGCCAAATTCATCCGAGGATTACTTGACCCAACCGAAGAGGAGTTATTTAAGAAGGCCAATGATCTGGGGAATAAGTTTGACCAATTGATAAAAGAGGCAAAGGCTGCATTGGAAAAGACAACGTCACCAGCAAAGGTTACGGAAGAAAGCCTCAAAGCAACCCAAGAAATTCGAGATTTTAAAGCCCAGGGAACTCAGGGATTACTGGAATGCAAGATCAGATCTATAATCATTCCATTGCTGGCTGATCACACATTGCGCGAAGCCAACCACTACTTGCGGTTATTAAAGCAGTTTAAGGATAAAGTTAACTAAACGGCCGTTTGTCAATACTGTACTTTCTATGTCTCATCCCTAACCCTGATTCAAAACCATAAATGTAACCGTGAAAACGCTGGAAATGCGGGATGGCTCATTGTAAAACTAAATGCCATATTTAAAAATAATAAAAACCATAGTGAGAGATCCTGTATGGTGTGTAGATATTCAACAACCACAAACATACAGGCGGCTCACTATGGTTTAATATAATTAAACCACACTTCATCTGAAGGAGCTCAGCAACCATTTTTCACCTCTTTATGCGTTTTAACATTTTTCTGTGCATATTCTTCCCGAAATTACAACTTGCATTATCGTAATAGCAAAAATATAATAAGAAAAGTAAAAAATTTGAATAAAATGGAAGATGGTTGGATATGGAAATGGTATATGTCAACGTAGATCATGGTATACCACAATATGTCTATACCGGTTGCAAAAACTGTACCAGTATCATGGGCATAAGCCTGTGCAGCATTAAAAACAGGGGGTGCTGTTATTACTACCCCAGATTCACCCTTTTGGACATACAGAGGATGGCTCATTCGCTGAAAGGATTGCACATATTAAAATCTATAAGTAAGCTTCCTTCATCGGAAATACATTCTTTTGAGATCCATGCCAAAGGATACTTTGATGAGGAAGGCTATATGAAATACATGGAAAGCGGAAACAAGATCGATACCGATAGCATCAGGGACCACTCCATATTCTTCAAGGCTTGCCCCTTTGTCAAAAGCGGCTACGGATGCTCCCTTCCGCCGCGCTACAGGACGTACGTCTGCAACCTTTTCCTGTGCAACGAGGTCATGGAAAAGATAAAAAGCGATCGCAATTTTGAAGCGTATATGAGAGAAAGGGAAAGATATGTAAGGTGGGTGGAGTGGGAAAACACCTCCCTAAGGGAAATACTCTTTGAAAACGATCTGGACTTGGTCAGAGACCTGGAGGGCACCGTAAAGCTGCTCCAGGAAATACCGCTAAACATCTATGATTTTCCTCAACTGCAGCCCATAGTTATAAGCCAGGGCTTTAGCCGGGGAGCTTAACGCGTCATGGCTTTCCACCGGCTTGGCCCCTAAAATCTTCAAACCGTTCCATGAACCTTTGAGCAACCGGCTCAAAAAAGTCAGGATACAGGTGATGTACCAGCTCGATCCGCCCCTCATCGCCGAGCTGCGCTATATCGGGTATGATAGGCAGGCTGCCCAGGAAGGGGATTCCCGTTTCCTTTTCAACCCGCTCTCCCTTGCTGGGACCAAAAAGCTGTATTACCTCCCCGCACTTGGGACATTGAAGATGGCTCATGTTCTCCACAAAGCCCACAACTTTGACGCTCATCATTTTAGCCATGTGTATAGCCTTCCTTACTATCAAGCCCACCAGTTCCTGGGGCGAGGTGACCACCACCATCCCGTCGAGAGGAAGGAATTGCATAACCGTCAGCGGAGCATCGCCCGTTCCAGGCGGCAGGTCCACCATGAGGAAATCCAGATCGCCCCAGTCCACCTCCTCGTAGAACTGTTTGACGACGCCCGATATTAGGGGGCCGCGCCATATGACAGGCTGGTCCTCCCTATCCAGAAGCAAGTTTATGGACATGACCTCAATGCCCTTAGCTGTAACGGCTGGCAGCAGCGCACCTTCCCTGCTCTTTGCCTTGCCTTTTATTCCAAACAGCTTGGGTATGCTAGGGCCGGTTATATCAGCGTCCAGGATTCCCACCCTATATCCTTTATCCTGAAGCCACGTGGCAAGCAGCGCTGTCACGGATGACTTGCCAACTCCTCCTTTGCCGCTCATCACCGCCACCACGTGCTTTATACGTCCATAGGGATTGGTGGATTTAGGGATACTCCCCTGCCCTACCTTTGGGTTTTGCATTTCCTGTGACATCGATATTCCCCTTTCCTCAATTTTGTGCTCATCCCTCATCTATAGTTTAACCTGTTGCCCAGCAAACCATCTATCAAACCCCGCCTTTTAACATAGCGATTTAAAAGAGGCACAGGCTATTTTTCCTGTGCCTCTTTTAAATTGTGCCGTCTTCCCTTCCACAGCCTGAATATGAGCCCCTTTTGTTCATCTATACGAAAGTATTTACCGGTGTTGCGTGGAACAAACACAATGCCCAAGTTATCGATTCCCTTCTGATAATCCCTGTATTCCAGGGTCATGGCCTTCCCTTTGCGCTCGACGTCCACCCATATGAAGCCTCCGCACTGGCTTAAAACCTCCTCCACCATATCCTCGCTGTTTATATCCCTTCCATTAAGCTTAAGCAGTATATCTCCGGGTTGAATACCCATTCTCTGCGCCGGGCCTTCAGGAATCACTTCCAGCACCCTAAGCCCCTTCCAAGGAACCGTGAAGGCCGGTTTGCCGCGCAACTGCTCCCGTTTGCTCAGAATGATGAACAGCTCATGAAACAGAGGGGTACTCACCGCCGCAAGGTATTTTACCCAGTAAATCCTGGAAGAAACCACGGCCATGATCAGAATGGCCGTGCTGTATACCCCCAGCCAAAATCCTGATTCCCGTGCCCTCTCCTTGGGCAGCTGGGTTATGGCAATATCGCCGTACCCCAAAACGGCCACAATGGGTATGAGCGCAAATACCTGAGACATAGTTTGCGGTTTAAAGAGCGGCCACCAGTCCGGCATCGCAACGGCCCCACCCGGGGCCAGACTGGTGCTGGCTTCGGGTACCACCAACACCACCAAAGGTATGGGCCACATCTTCTGCATGAGATAGGCTCCCACAGGCTTGAACATCTTATGTTCAGTCCATACAGGAAGGCTGTCCTTATAGCCATCCAGTATGATGAGCAAGCTCTCCATCAGGTGCAATACCCCAACCAGGGCGATCAAGGACGATACGTCTATTTTAGGCCACCCGGTAAGCAAGCTTACCAGCGAAACTATCCCTCCGGCATAGGAAAAGCATATATACCTTTGATTGAACAACATAAGGAACAGCGCTAGAGGCCAAATAAAGAGTATGGCATTGTAATCGATGGCGATGCCGATGAGCACTATGAGGATGCTGGCCATCAGCCCCACCAGCATGCCATACAGCACCACATCAGCAAGCTGGGTAGACACTGGATTACGCAAAACCCCCAGCCACGACTCCTCAAGCCGCGCATTCCTCTGTATATACAGATAAGCCACCATCACAATGCCAATAAAGAACAAACTGGTTATAGCCTGCGCAAAAGAAGAAAATATGAGCTTTATCAAAGCCAAGCCAAAAACCCCCTATTCGTGCTGGCTGAGCATCTTCTTCAACTCCTCAATGCCCTTTTGTAGCTGGTTATCCAGTTCCTCCGGCAGCTCACCGCCAGAATTTTCCCTTAGGTAATTCTTAGCTTCCTCGCTCAAGTCCACTTCGATGTCGGGCACAACGCCTTTTTGATGTATATCCCTTCCCTTTGGAGTAAAGTATTTTGCAATGGTTATTTTGAGAGCCGAACCGTCCTTAAATGGACCCCGCAATCCTTGAACCAACCCCTTTCCAAAGGTAGTTTTTCCGATTATGGTACCCACGCCATAATCCTGAATGGCGCCCGACAACACCTCCGAGGCGCTAGCGCTGTATTCGTTGACCAACACCACCAAAGGAATCCCCAGATATTCCTTATCGGAATAGTACTTCTCTCCTATTCCCTGGCGATTTTCGCTGTATACAATCAACCCCTCGGGCAACAACATATCAGCAATCTCAGTACATGCCTGTAACAGGCCACCGGGATTGCCGCGTAAATCCAGTATAAGCCCTTTCATTCCCTGGCCCTTGAGGTCCTCTATGGCATTCTTGAAGTTTTTCGGCGAATTCTCATCAAACTGGTACAGCCATATATAGCCTATATCGCTGTCTAACATCCTGTATTCCAAGTCAGGAATTTCGATGATAGCCCGTTCTAGCGTAAAGTTAAGCTCCTTCCCATCCCTCAAGATGGTGATGTTCACCTTTGTACCCGGTTCCCCCTTCATCATGCTAACCGCTTTTTCCAACTCGCTCCCGCTTACGTCCATATCCTCGACTCTGATGATCTTATCCCCCTGCTGTATACCGGCTTTGGCAGCGGGGCTGTCCTTAAAAGCCCTAACAACAGTTATCAGGTTATCCTCTTCATCCACTGTGACCATAAGACCTATGCCAGCATAGCTTCCCTGGGTCTGCACGATAAATTCCTTGTACTCTTCGGCAGTAAAATAAGAAGTATATGGGTCTTCCAGCGCGGCTGCCATGCCCTTTATAGCACCGACCAACAGCTTGTCCTTATCGGGTTCTTCTATATAATCCTTTTCAATGGTCTGCCTCACTTCCTCTAGCAACTGGTATTTCTCAAGCAGCTGATATACTTCCTTACTCACCACATACCTGTTCCCACTCTGGATGTCGATATACTTGCTAACCTGAAAGGTCAAAAAGGATGAAAAGAATGCAGTGATGAGGATGATGACAACGGCTCCCCATGCAGCGGCCTTTTTGCTTATCATTAAAAAACTCCTCCTCTTTATACTCTACCTAGGCATCAATAATTCTTTTGACTTTTTAATTTTTGACTTTATAATTATATCATCTTATCATGGTGTTTTCAAAACTCTTCTTTGTCATTACATCATTTTTGGGTTACATAAAACTAGTTATAAAACTTGTCATAAAAAAGAGGATTTTATAGCTCTTAGTAGAATATTTTTATATAGTTACGATCATTATCTTTTGTGAACATTTGCTTATTATTAGTAAAACAATTAACACAAGGGGTACGAGATGTTTGCAATTGAAAGATTGAACAAAATTAAAGAAATTTTGCTCAAGGAAAAAAGGGTAGACGTAATAGAGCTGAGCCAACTCTTCTCGGTAACAGAGGTCACCATACGAAGAGATCTGGATAAGCTTGAAAAGGAAGGTTTTGCCATTAAAACCTATGGAGGAGCCGTTTTAAATGAAAATATCTTCCAGCAGTCCTCATCATTTGAATATGAAGAAAAGGATAACATAGAAGAAAACAAAATGATAGGCAAAATTGCCGCTGAAATGGTGGAGGACAACGAGGCCATCTATTTAAGCCCTGGTAGAGCCTGTTTTGAACTTACCCGACACCTTAAAAGCAAAAACCTTACTGTGGTTACAAACGATCTGGCCATAGCCTATGAGTTGAAAAATAAGCCGGGATTGAAAGTCATAGTCACCGGTGGAACTTTAATCCACTCCACAACGACCCTCGTAGGGGAGTTCACCCTTCAAACCCTGAATGGAATTTATATCAACAAGGCTTTCATCAACGTAAAGGGCGTGGATTTCGATGCGGGTTACACTTTAGGTAGCAAAGAAGAAATAATGATAATTGAAAAAATCAGAGAGATATCCAAAGAATTCATCATCATGGCTGATTACACAAAATTTAACCGTACTTCTTTTGCCAAGCTGGGCAATCTAACCATGGCCAAAAAAATCATAACAAACAAACAGGTGCCCCCGGAATACAAAAAGTTCTTTTTTGAAAAAGGAATAAAGCTATATACGACTTTCGAATTTAAGTAAATATGCATAAACGCTGTATCTTCCCATAGGGGCAGGGGAAAGAGGGGAGTATTTTGAGACACTTTCTGGAAATGAAAAATATTACAAAGCAGTTTAACGGAAATGTTGTCCTAAAAAACGTGAACTTTTTTGCTGATAAAGGGCAAGTTCATGCCATCATAGGCGAAAACGGCGCCGGAAAAACTACGCTGATGAAGATTCTGGCCGGCCTGTTCCCACCCGATTCGGGCGACATTTTCATAAATGGACAGCGGGTACACATAAATGGCCCAAAACATGCCCAAGAGTTGGGCATAGCCATGATTTATCAAGAATGTCGGCTTTTCCCCGATTTAAACGTCACCGAAAACATCTTCATTCGCCGGGAACCTCTCAAGAAATTAAAATTCATCAAAATAATCGACTGGGCCAAGGCCCATAAGGAAACCTATAAATACCTGGATTATTTTGGCCTTAATATAAATCCTAAAACGGCTGTAAGCAATTTAAGCGCCGGACAACAAAAATTTATCGAAATCATTAAAGCCCTATCGCAAAATGCCAACATCATCATAATGGATGAACCAACCGTAGCTTTGACGGAGCAGGAAACCGAACTGCTTTTTAAAGTCATCAAAGACCTTAAAAAACTTGGAATAACCGTCATATATATTTCTCACAGAGTGGAAGAGATAAAGAAGATCGCCGATCTGGTATCGGTAATCAGGGATGGAGAATTGATTGTAACGAAAGATATAAACACAACGAATATACATGAACTCATCAAAGCCATGTCCGGTAAGGAAGTATATGATAAATATCCAAAACTCAAAGTCAAAACCGGTAAAAACATATTACGGGTAGAAAATTTGTCCTACAATGACAAAATAAAAAACATCAATTTCGAATTAAGTGAAGGCGAAATCCTGGGAATTACGGGACTGACCGATTCGGGCAAAGACGTTCTTGCCAGAGTACTATTTGGAATAGTTGGGCCCTTCCAAGGAAAAATATACATAAACGGCAAAGCTTTTAAATCCATGGACCCATATACTGCTAAAATAAACGGACTGTGCTTTGTAAGCGCCATCGACACCGAAGAAGGCCTCATATCCAATATGCCAACAAACGTCAACATAACGATTACAAATCTACAACGGATTTCCACAATGGGATTCATAGACAACGCTGCAGAGTCATATCATGCCAGGGATATGATAGAAAGGTTGGAAATAGGGTGCAATGAAAACGATATAATCAGCATATTGAGCGGAGGTAAAAAAAAGAAAGTCATTTTTGCAAAATGGCTCTTCACCAACTCAAAAATCTTTATCATCGATGAACCCTCCGCCGGCATAGACATTTGCTCAAAAGTGGATATATACAACATCATAAATGAATTGGTCCTCTCGGGAACAGCCATCATCATGGTTTCATCCAATATCGAAGAAATCATAGGCATGTGCGATAAGATATTGGTAATGTACAATGGGGAAATACGAAAAGTATTGGATAGAGAGCATGCAACCGAACAAAAAATACTGTATTATGCTTCGGGGGGCAAAGACGATTAAAGCAAAAGTTAAGTTTTTATAAAAATTTTATAAGTTAGAGAAGGATTTTTAGAAAATGCATAGAATATATAAAATAAACATAAAAGAACAAAATCGAAAACAAAAATACTCAATCAAACATTTGTTCTAAAATTTGCTGCTTCATCCTTACAAAACTTACATCACTTACATCCTCAAAAATATCTTAAAAAGATAGGAGCAGAACGCTATGGCTGAACACATACTTGAATTAAGAGGGATCTCCAAAGCCTTTTCTGGGGTAAAAGCTCTAGACAACGTCCAATTCCAACTTAGACGTGGAGAAATTCATGCTCTAATGGGGGAAAACGGAGCAGGAAAATCCACATTGGTTAAAATCATTACGGGAGTTCATCTTCCCGATGAAGGAGAAATATATGTAGAAGGACAAAGGGTACACATAAGAAACCCCAACGATGCCAAAAAGCTGGGGATTGCAGCAATTTATCAACATGTCACCTGTTATCCCGACCTTACCGTTACTGAAAACATATTTATGGGACACGAAATAACACAAAAATATTCAAACAAGATCCTATGGAATGAGATGCATTCAGAAGCTGAAAAATTGCTTGAATCCTTAGGCGCTAAATTCGATCCCAGGTCTCAAATGGGCTCTCTCAGCATAGCCCAGCAGCAAATCGTTGAAATTGCCAAAGCGCTTTCCACAAATGCTAAGATCATCATAATGGATGAACCAACAGCAGCCCTCACAAAGAGGGAATGCGAAGAGCTGTACAGGATAACCGAACAACTCAGAGACAACGGCGCTTCAATCATATTGATTTCCCATAGAATAGAGGACATGTACAGGCTGGCTGACAGGGTAACCGTACTCCGCGACGCAAAATATATAGGTACCTGGGACATCAATGAAATTTCAAGGGAAAAGCTGATCTTTGCTATGGTGGGTCGTGAGATCACTCAACTGTTCCCCAAAAAGCAGGTGGAGAAAGGACCTGAAATCTTGAGGGTGGAAGGTTTAACCAAGGCGGGATTATTTGCCGATGTTTCCTTTACGTTGCATAGAGGGGAAATCCTCGGTTTAACAGGCCTCGTTGGTGCCGGCAGAACAGAAGTGTGCCAGTCTATTTTCGGGCTTTTACCTCCCGATAAAGGAAAAATATATCTGGAAGGCAAAGAAGTGAAGATCGATTCCCCATGGAAGGCTATGGAATTGGGCATAGGATATCTGCCCGAAGATAGACAGAAGCAGGGTTTGATACTCCAGTGGGAAATCAGCAAAAATATCACCTTACCGGCGTTAGAAAGGTTTTCCAAGAGAGGATGGTTAAATGTCAAAAAGGAAATAAAAACGGCAAGAGAATTAGCGCAAAAGCTCAACATTAAAGCCAAAAACGTCTTTGCCCTTGCAAGCAACCTTTCTGGTGGTAACCAACAAAAAGTTGTCTTTGCCAAGCTCCTGACATTAGACCTAAAGGTCATCATATTGGATGAACCTACCAAAGGAGTGGATGTGGGAGCTAAGTCATCCATCCATGAGATCATCAGCGATTTAGCACAACAAGGGTATGGCATAATCATGATTTCGTCCGAAATGCCCGAAATACTGGGCATGAGCGATAGAATCGTTGTTATGCGCGAAGGCAGAGTTACTGCTATCTTTGACAGAAAGGATGCCACTCAGGAAGCCATCCTTGAAGCAGCAATGGTAAATAAAGATAATACACCAATACAGTAAAAGGAGAAGGTTTGCTTATGAAGCCGACTTTGAAAAACAAATCAGCCATAACCAACATCAGTAGATTTAGAGAACTCGGCTTATTGGTATTTATCATCGTTCTTTCGGTTTTAGTACAGCTACGAAACCCTAATTTCTTAAGCATCGAAAATATAAATGATATGTTAAGAAACACCGCTATCCTCAGCATACTCGCCATTGGAATGATGCTGGTCATTATAACCAGAGGTATCGACCTTTCCATTGGCTCTACTCTAGCTTTATCGGGCATGATATCAGCCCTATCGGTAAGCGCCAACCCTGAAATGCACCCCGTAGTAGCTATCATGATAGGAATGGCAATAGGATTGATGTGCGGGAGCATAATAGGACTGCTCATTTCAAAAGGGAAACTTCCTCCCATCATCGCCAGCTTGGGGATGATGAACGCTTACAGGGGACTCACCTTTATCATAAGCGGTGGTAGATGGGTAAGCGCTCATCAAATGCCCGCCTCATTTAAAAATATCGCCACAAGTTCGATTTTGGGAATCAATACTTTGTTTTTCCTTGCCATCGTAATATATGTGATCTTTTTCTATTTCGTCAATTATACCCGAACCGGAAGGCAGATCTACGCAGTGGGCAGCAACCCCGAATCAGCCATGGTAAGCGGAATAAACATCGATAAAATCCTGTGGCTAGTCTATACCATCATGGGTACGCTGGCAGGGTTGTGCGGAGTTCTTTGGGTTTCAAAATTTGCCTCGGCCCAGGGCGACACCGCTATGGGATACGAACTAAGCGTAATTGCAGCTTGCGTACTGGGCGGAGTAAGCATATCCGGAGGTTCCGGCAAGGTTTCGGGAGTCATAATTGGCTCTCTCCTATTTGGAATGCTGGATAATGCCCTGCCCATGATAAACGTCTCGCCATTCTGGCAACAGGCAATTCAGGGAGTCGTTATACTCGTTGCTGTCATAGTTAACGCTATAGTCAAGCAAAGAGTCCAAAGAAAAAACCTCATGAGGAGGAAAGTATAAGTCATGGCACATCAAAATAACGATAACAAGATTTTAAAACTGAAAAATTTTTTCTTCCAATGGGAATGGGTCCTGGTATTGCTATTCATAGCAATAAACATAATAAATGCGTCCATCTCACCTTACTATTCCAATATCAGCGGGTTATTGGATGCAACCATGACATTTCTCGATAAGGCATTTATCGTACTGCCCATGGTCTTCGTGATAATACTGGGGGATATTGATGTTTCGGTCTCTTCCATAGTGGCATTATCTTCAGTGATCATGGCCGTTTCATATAATGACTTACACCTTCCTATGGAACTTGCCATGATATTATGCCTGATAGTGGGAACTTTATGTGGATTATTAAACGGTTTATTGATAGTAAAATTCAAGGAGCTATCGGCGGTTATCGTCACGGTGTCCACCCAGATTATATACCGGGGGATAGCTTACATCATCCTTAAAGACCAGGCCTCAGGGAATTTCCCACAATGGTTTAGCTTCCTCGGTTGGGGCTATGTAGGCAGAATACCTTTTATTATCATAGTATTCGCCATATGCGCTGTTATATTTTCCCTGTTACTCCATAAAACTACTTTCGGAAGATATGTATATGCCATGGGGAATAACATTACCGCCAGCAGATTTTCGGGCATACAAGTCGATAAGATCAAAATTATAGTCTTTACCCTTACCGGCTTTATGTCAGGTGTAACCGCCCTATTCCTTACCTCAAGGATGGGAAGTACAAGGCCAAACATAGCTTTGGGATATGAGCTAGATGTAATTGCTATGGTAGTCCTTGGCGGCGTAAGCACCTCGGGAGGCAAGGGTAAAATGATAGGGGCTATAATTTCAGCTTTTCTCATAGGCATGCTTCGTTACGGCCTAGGGCTTGTGAACCTGCCTTCCCAGACCATCTTAGTAATTATTGGCCTATTGCTAGTATTTTCAGTAATGATCCCCAATGTGAGACTTACCATCAAAAAAGCTACCAAACAGAATTTAGCTATGGCTAATGATAAAAGTGATTGACAGAATTCTCATAACAAAAATATACGCCAGCAAAAGCTGGCGTATATATAAATACAAAAATTAAAAGGGGGTACATTCATGAAAAGGTGGCTTGTTACCATTATTTCAACCATTTTAGTCGTAGCATTGTTGGTAGGATGTACTAACACTGGGTCCACACCCAACGGGAAGAGCGGCAACGCTCAAAAGAAGATGGCCATTATCGTAAAAAGTACAGGGAATCCTTTCATGGAAAAAATGGCTGAAGGTTTTAAAACTGCAGTTGAAGAAACGGGCGGCCAAGCCATTATAAAGGCGCCTGAACAGCCAACTGCTGAAGCTCAAATTCAGATGATAGAAGAGCTGATAGCACAAAAAGTCGATGCAATCGCCATATCGGCCAATGACCCGGATGCACTGCAACCTGCCCTTCAAAAGGCGATGAAGCAGGGCATAAAAGTGCTATCCGTAGACTCAGCTGTAAATGCTCAAAGCCGTATGGTGCATGTACAGCAAGCGGATCCTGAAAGAATCGGGCGAGTCTTGGTGCAAGCCATATATGAGATGATCGGTGGAGAAGGTGAAATAGCCATTTTGAGCGCTACCTCCCAGTCCACCAATCAAAATACCTGGATCAAATGGATGCAAGAAGAGCTGAAAGATCCCAAATACTCGAAGGTAAAGCTGGTCAAAATCGCGTACGGCGATGACTTAAGAGACAAAAGCGTCTCCGAAACGGAAGGCCTATTAAAATCCTACCCCAACCTGAAGGGCATAATCGCTCCCACAACCGTGGGTATCGCCGCAGCAGCAAAAGTCCTTACCGACAAAGGCCTTAAAGGAAAAGTGCAACTTACCGGTCTTGGCCTGCCCAGCGAGATGGCCGAATATATCGAAAGCGGCGTTTGCCAGTGGATGTACCTGTGGAACCCCATCGATCTAGGATATCTGGCAGGCTACGCTGCTGATGCCCTAGTAACCGGAAAGATTACAGGAAAAGCTGGTGAAAAATTTACGGCAGGAAAGCTAGGGGAAAGGGAAATAATTCAAGTTGGTGATGGAACCGAAATCATGCTGGGTGACCCATTCAAGTTTGATGCCAGCAACATAGGAGAATGGAAGAACGTATATTAATGATTGCAACTAAAATGCTGTGAGAATGATATTGCTTGCTATACGGTGTAAACATATATACCAAATAAAATGCCTTAATGAAACCTATTCTGGTTTCATTAAGGCATTTTATTTTCTATCCTCATAACCTTTATCGTCCCAAATACGGCAGGGGGTTGACGGGCACCCCGTCTTTCCTCACCTCAAAGTGCGCATGGGGTCCGGTTGATACACCCGTGCTGCCCACCTTCATCACCGGTTGCCCTCTCTTTACCTGCTGTCCCGCTGATACCAGAATTTTGGATCCATGGGCATAGAGGGTAGTTATACCTCCTCCATGTTCAATGATTACGCAGTTGCCGTAACCGCCGTACCACCCTGCAAATATAACCGTTCCATCAGCGCCGGCCACAAAATTCTGGCCGTATATGCTTTGCCCCGGATTTGAACCAATATCTATGCCGGTATGCATCCTTTTAGTGCCGTAAACAGGATGGGTACGGTAACCAAAGTACGAGGTTATCCTATAAAATCCTGGCACCGGCCACGTCAGTATACCACCCGTATACTTTTGGCTGGATTGATTTTTCTTTTTCCGCTCCTCCTCCAGCTTTTTGAGCAATTCCTGTATGGTCTTCTCGAGCTCTTTTGACGTCTTTTCCAGCTCATCCAAATCGCGCTCATAGCGTTCCTGTTCTTCCTTCAACTTTTGCAACAGCTGGCTCTGTTCCTTCTTTTTCTGCTCAATCTCGGCTTTCTGCTTGGCCACCGCCTCTTTTTTCTGTTGAAGGGAGCTCTCCAGTTCCTCAAGTTCGGCTCGTTTTTGATCCACCTGGTCCCGATACTGCTTCATCTGATCAAGGACTTCCACATCAAAGGCTATCAGCTGTTGCACCATCACCATCCTGTCCAAAAACTCGTTTATGCTTTTTGCCTCCAAAAGCAATTCCAAATACGAGGAGCTGCCGTTCATATATATAGCCCTTATCCTATCAGCCATCAACTTTTCCTGCTTTTCAGCCTCTTTAATGGCTTTCTCCAGCTCCTTGCGCGTCCTCTCCAGCTCTCCCTGCGTATACTGCAGCTCTTCCTCCAGCTGACTTAGTTCCTGCTCCTTTTGCTTCAGCTGCTTTTCTATCTCCTTTAACCTGGCAGCCACATCGCTTTGTTGTTCCTTAACTTCCTCCAACTGCTTTTCGGTGTTCTTTATCTCCTGGTTTATTTCTTTAAGCTCCTGCTTCTTTTTGTCGATCTTGCTAGAGGTATTGGTATCAGCAATGGCCGTGGCCCCTGTCAAAGCAAATAAAATGGCAAATAGAAATACAATTACCCTGCGTCGCATCCCCTCAACCCCCTGAATCATTCCTTCTAAGTTGTCCACTGCGCATATACGAACAAATATAAACCCCTTTAAACGGGCAAAAAGGCTGCACTTCCCTATCATCTATCTATAGGCATGTCCAACCTTTTTGTTAAATAATAAAATTAAAAAGCAAGGATTCACACCTTTAAATATCTCCTGATGGACAGACAGCTTGCTAGAGCACCTACACACGCTCCTACCACCAAGCACACCTTAACCACATACAGAATTACATCGCTTAAAGGCAGTAATTGAAATATCCCCAGGTATCCCCACTTTAAGTTCATATAACTGCTCCTGTCAAGCAAAAACTTGTAAATCAGCGCTACCACGCCCGTGGCTATTACGCTCCCTATCACCCCCAGCATTAACCCTTCTATGATAAAAGGCCAGCGGATAAACCAGTCGGTAGCCCCAATGTATTTCATGATACCTATTTCCCTTCGCCTGGAATATACCGTCAGCCTTACTGTGTTGCCGATGATGATGGCAGCTACTGCCGCCAGAATAACCACAAGCCCCGCACCCGCTATACGGATAGTTCGAGCAAGCCATTCCACAAATTCAACTACCTTGCTACTGTAATTGACCTCTTCTACATAATACAGGCCTTTTGTCTTTTGGATAACCTCATCCACATATTCCGGCTTCTCTATCTTCACTAAAAAAGAATCGGGTAGAGGATTGTTTTCTCCGTTATACCCATCAAGCAAGCTCCCTTTATCTCCCAACTCCCGCTTCCATTTCTCAAGGGCTTCATGTTTAGAAACAAACTCAACATCGTAAACGCCCTGCCAATTCCTTATGTCCTGTTCCAGCATCGAACGTTGCTGATCTGTTAGGCCATCCTTCAAAAACAGGGTAACCTCCATTTTCGATTCCACTTCATCTACCATCACATCTAGATTGGCCACAACTATCAATATCAATCCCAGCACAATCAAAGTGATCATTATGGCGGTAACCGATGCCAACGACATTATCCGATTGCGAAGGATATTTTGAAACCCGTGGACAACGAAAAACCTCCAGCTACTAAGGTTCATCAAAATATCCTCCTTCCTGTTCATCCCTTATAAGGACCCCTTTGCGGAATTGAAGCACTCTCTTGCGCATGGCGTTCACTATATTTTTAGCATGGGTCGCCATGATCACCGTAGTGCCCCGCCGGTTTATAAGGCTCAATATTTTCATAATCTCCATAGCTGTTGCTGGGTCCAGGTTACCCGTCGGTTCATCTGCGATGAGTATTGACGGGTTATTTACAAGGGCCCTGGCAATGGCCACTCGCTGCTGCTCTCCTCCCGATAGCTGATATGGATAGGCATGGGCTTTGGCACCTAACCCCACCATATTGAGCACTATGGGCACCCTTCTGCGGATCTCCCTGGGAGGGGCTCCTAAAATCTCCATTGCAAAAGCAACATTCTCATAGGCCGTCCTATCCAGAAGCAGCCTAAAATCTTGAAAAACCACCCCCAGTTTGCGCCGGTAATAGGGGATTTCCTTTCTTTTCAAAGAAGATAGGTCAATATCATCCACAATTATACTGCCCGATGTGGGCTCGATCTCCTTGAGAAGCAACTTCATCAGCGTAGTCTTACCCGCGCCGCTGGCCCCCACTACAAAGACAAACTCGCCGTTTGCAATTGTAAAGCTGACATTTGATAAAGCACATAAACCATTGGGATAAACCTTTGTTACGTTTTTAAACTGTATCAAGAGTAACACTCCCGCTTCTGCTTATCTAACATCATCATTATCTTGAAGGTAACGGCATCATGAAAGTTTCTGAGGTCAAGCCCCAGGGCTTTTTGTATCTTATCTAGGCGATACACCAGAGTGTTACGGTGAATATAAAGCTGCCTAGCCGTTTCGCTCAAGTTCAAATTGTTTTCAAAAAATTTATTGATGGTGGTTATCATTTCTTCGTTGAGCACCTTTTTAGCCTCTTCGTTAAAGATGGATTCACAATACTTTCGAGAAATTTGCACTGGAATTTCATGGAGAAAACGCTCCAAAAGCAAGCTGTCATATCTGTATATCCGTCCTATTACGTCATACATCAACCCTACTTCTATGGCCTGCATGGCTTCAAGATACGATTCCCTCAACTGAAAGATGCTGGGCTTAATTCTGCCTATTCCAATGCAGATCTTGACGGTAGTCTCATTTAGGACGGTTTCCTCTATGGCAGCTGCCATCTGCTCCAGCTCATCCTCATCCATCTCGTCAAATATCCGCTTAACCAGTATTACCGTGCGGCTGTCAAACAGCACCAGAATATCTCCATGATTTTTAGGGAAAACTTTTAAAAGCAGCTTGTAGACCTGTTCGGCCTTCATATTGTCGGTACGTATGACGAGCACGCATCTAGCTATGTCGGGCTCAAGCTTGTACTCTCGAGCCAGCTCCTGAAGCTCAAGGTCGGATACTTGATCCAGTACAATCCTACGCACGACTTCTTCCCGATTGAGCTTTTGTATATTGGATTTCAAATAAAGCTCGATGATGGATGCAAGGAGCATGCAATAATTCCTAATAGCTTTGCTTACGCCATCCATGACTATAAAATAGGCCATAGCATTATCGATGCTGAACTTCAAATAAGTCCTGCCATTGTGAACAAATGTGAGACTCGCGTTTATGGCATCGTAGTCCCTGACTGCCGGTTCAGCTTGCCCCACTTTTTCCCTGTCACTGCTGGCCACAATCATCCCGCTAGCATCTACAATATCGATGGTTACCTCAATACTGCTGGCCACCCTGTCCAGTACCTTTTGCATCTTTTGCTCGGTCAGCATAATATTACCACCCAAATATAAGTATACATTAATTCATGGGATAAAAAAAGCAGAAATATTATCCACTAAGACAATATTTCTGCTTTTTTTGCAAAAATCCTCTTTTTTAATTTATAAATTAATTTAATTAAAATATTTATCTCATCAAGATGCTCTCTTCAGTATCTTTATCAAAGAAGTGCAGCTTGTTGGTATCAAAGGCAATCTTAATGGTGTCGCCCACTCTTGCCTTGGACCTCGGGTTAACCCTTGCCACTAAGTTCCTGCCAGACACCGTCAGATACAGGAAGGTCTCGGAACCCAACAGCTCCACAACGTCCACATGGGCCTTTACCGTACTGTCAGCAGCGCTTGCCAGGAATATCTCCTCATCATGGAGGTCCTCAGGACGAATACCCATTATCACTTCTTTGCCAATGTAGGAAGGATCCTTCAGTTTCCTCACCTTGCCTGCCGGAACTTTGATCTTGTTGCCTTCAAAGACGGCATATACGTCGTCGCCCTCTTTTACGAGATGTACATTGATGAAGTTCATCTGCGGGCTGCCGATGAATCCTGCTACGAACAAGTTGACGGGATAATCATACAGGTTCTGAGGAGTATCTACCTGCTGGATGAGACCATCCTTCATGACGACGATGCGCGTACCCATGGTCATAGCTTCGGTCTGGTCGTGGGTTACGTAGATGAAAGTGGTTTGCAATCTCTGATGCAGCTTGGTAAGCTCGGTTCTCATCTGCACCCTCAGCTTGGCGTCCAAGTTGGACAAGGGCTCATCCATCAAGAACACCTTGGGTTCACGGACTATAGCACGTCCTACAGCCACCCTCTGCCTCTGTCCACCAGACAGAGCCTTGGGCTTTCTGTTTAACAGATGCTCAATGTCCAGCATCCTTGCGGCTTCCCTTACACGCCTGTCAATTTCGGCCTTGGGTACCTTTCTGAGCTTAAGTCCGAAAGCCATATTGTCGTACACCGTCATGTGCGGATACAGAGCATAGTTCTGGAAAACCATAGCTATATCTCTGTCTTTGGGAGCTACATCGTTGACCAATCTATCACCGATGTAAAGTTCTCCTTCGGTAATTTCCTCCAGACCGGCGACCATACGCAGCGTCGTAGTCTTTCCGCATCCAGAAGGGCCTACCAGGACTATGAATTCTTTATCGGCGATATCAAGGTTAAAATTGCTTACAGCAGTAACCCCTCCTGGATATACCTTGGACACGTTTCTAAAAGTTACACTTGCCATTTAAACCCCTCCACATAACAGTATTTTCCGCACCCCTAGGATGCAAAATTTAAAAAATTAAATACCGGGTATAACTATATTATAAAGCCTCCAGGACAATCTGACTATATATATTATTAACAAAAAAAGAGGATGGGTTTTTGAAAGTATTGCATAAATCGTTGAATATCTTTGTTATACATCTCTATTTTACAACCTATTACAGCCCATTTCAATAAAATATCGGCAAATGTGAGACAAAAAAATTTTTTAAAACACGTTCAACGGTTGTATTTTTATGCAATGATATGTATAATTATAACATACCTATCAAAAAGCCAAAGGAGGATTTAAGGTTGATCAGGGTTAGCGTCGTTGGCGCAACGGGATATGCAGGAATAGAGCTGGTAAGGCTGCTTTACTCCCATCCCCAGGTGGAGCTGGTACATCTGGTATCCCAAAGCTTCGCCGAGCAGCCCATATCCAACATATACCCGAACTTCAAAGGATTGCTGGACAAAACGTGCAGCAGCCTGGATATCGACAGGATCGCAGAGGAAAGCGATGTGGTGTTCACTTCGCTGCCCCACGGAATCTCAAACCAGGTAATCCCCGCTCTATACCAAAGGGGCAAAAAGGTGATCGACTTAAGCGGTGATTTTCGATATAAATCAGTAAAAGTATATGAAAAGTGGTATGGGGTACGCCACGGACACCCCGACCTGCTGAAAGAATCGGTATATGGGCTTCCGGAATTGCACAGGAATGAAATCAAAACAGCCAGGCTGGTGGGCAACCCAGGCTGTTATCCCACCTGCGCCATATTAGGCTTGGCTCCGCTTGTCAAACATCAATTGATCCATTTAAATTCCATCATCATCGACGCCAAATCGGGAGCAACGGGAGCCGGCAGGGAACCATCACAAGGCCTTCTCTTTTGCGAAGTAGATGAAAACATAAAAGCGTATAAGGTAGCCACTCACCGCCATACCTCCGAGATAGAGCAGGAGCTCAGCATACTGGCCCAAAGGGAATTGGCCATATCCTTTACCCCTCATCTGTTGCCGGTAAAACGGGGAATTTTGAGCACTATATACGCCAACCTAAAGAAAACGCTGAACTTTGAGGACGTTTACAGCCTGTACAGCCAATTTTATGCGGGAGAGCCGTTCGTAGTGCTCCACCATGAAGGAAGCCTGCCCGAGATAAAACACGTAAATGGTTCAAACAGCTGCCATATTGGATTTGTGGTTGACAGGCGTACTAACCGGATAGTAGTGGTGACAGCCATAGATAACCTAATAAAAGGCGCAGGGGGGCAAGCCATACAGAACATGAACATACTGTTTGGCCTAGATGAGACTGTCGGCCTGCGTAGTCCCGGATGGTACCTATAAAAGGTTCTTCTTTCCATAGTACGCCATGTTCAAGAGCATTGCTTGAGAATTTTTGAATTCGAGAGGATATTTAACCGCCAAAAAGCAGATGTCATATGGGAGAGGAGAAAGGTTTATGGATGCACTGATTCACAAAGCCAACATATTGACCGAGGCCTTACCTTATATACAGCAGCTCAATAGCAAGACGGTGGTCATAAAGTATGGCGGGAACGCCATGATAAGCCAAGACATAAGCCGCACCATCATGCAGGATATCACCCTTCTCAAATATGTGGGCGTAAACCCTATCGTGGTGCACGGCGGTGGGCCCGAGATTACTAAAATGCTTGAGGCATTAAACATTCCATCGAAATTCCACAATGGGCTGCGCATCACAACCAAAGAAGCCATGGAAGTAGTCCAAATGGTGCTCACAGGAAAGATCAACAAGGATATAGTCTCCCAGCTAAACTCCTTAGGAGGTAAAGCCATAGGCCTGTGCGGGAAGGATGCCAATCTGATTGAGGTGGAACCCATGGAACCCATAGGTAAAGTAAACTTAGGCTATGTGGGAAAGATCAAAAAAATAAACTGCAAGGTGCTGGAAATACTGGCGAGGGATGAATACATCCCCGTAATCGCCCCCATAGGAGTAGGTCCAGACGGACACAGCTACAACATAAACGCCGATACGGTAGCCGGAGAGATAGCTGCGGCTCTAAAGGCCGAAAAGCTGATATTTCTCACCGACGTCGATGGGATAAGAAAGGACCCGCAAGATCCCGAATCCGTCATATCGGTCATAACGGTAAAGGAGGTATACGACCTACTAGATCGGGGTATAATCACCGGCGGCATGATACCGAAGGTAATGGGGTGCATAAAGAGCATAGAGCAGGGCGTCAAACGCACTCATATCGTCAACGGCACTATCCCTCATCCCATCCTGCTGGAGATATTCACCGACAAAGGGATTGGCACCATGGTAACTCCCTGAGACTGGAAATATCCATAAAAGCAGTCATTGCAATAGCTGCTTTTATGCTATATTCTATTTTTAGAGGGAAATTTGCGAAAGAGGGGATAACATTGACCGCTAAATCAGAAAGACCACAATTTGCCCAAAACGTCCTTGCCAACCTGGCCATAATAGCCACCGTCATATTCTGGGGAATGTCCTTTGTAAGCTCCAAAGCCATTCTCAACGCAGGCGTACCTCCATTTACCATGGCCTTCCTCCGCTTTTTCATAGCCTCCCTGATTTTATTGCCTATCCTAAAGCGAAATCAACCTCATGCCCATATATCAAAAGAGGATAGGGTTCCTGTGTTGCTGAGCGCCCTTTCTGGAGTAACCATATACTTCCTGTTTGAAACCTGGGGAATAAAGCTGACATCGGCAGCCAGCGCATCCATGATCATTGCCAGCGTACCCGTATTTACCATATGTGCCGAATACGTCATCTACAAAAACCATATTTCGGCCGTCAAATGGCTTGGAGTACTGATGTCCATTGCAGGAGTGTATTTCATAATCAAAAGGGGCCAAGCCAGTGACAACAACCCGCAGGCCCTCTGGGGTAACCTGCTCATGCTGGGCGCTTGCCTGTCATGGGTTGCATACATATTGATAAGCAAAGGCTTAAACGGCAGGCTTTCGGGGCTAGCCCTCACCACATACCAGAGCCTGTTTGGAGCCTTATTCCTCCTACCACTGGCTCTCCTGGAATATGAGCTATGGCGCCCCATACCTCCCATAGCGTGGGCAAACATAATATATTTAGCGGTATGCTGCAGCGCCATAAGCTATTTCCTCTATATATATGCTCTCTCCCACCTGGATTCGGTGGTCATCTCGTCGTATGTAAATCTCATACCAGTGGTAAGCGCCCTAGGCAGCGCATTTTTGCTTGGAGAAGAGATAACCCTGCAGCAGATTTTTGGCGGAGCAATAGTGATAGTTGGCGTTTATATAGTTAATCTAAAAAGGAGAAAACCTACAGCAGCCTCAAACGGGGAAAACACGTCATCAGCCATTGATCGAAGAGGCCAAGCATTATAAACCCCTGTAATGGCAATAAATGGCGTCGCCGAAAATTGCGCTTCGCTGTTTTCGCTGGCTGCTGCCAACATAATCCTCGAAACGGTAAAGGTTCCCGAATCAATGCAAAAAAGAGAGGGAATACAAAAGCAACCCCTCTCTTTTCATATAGATGTTCCCATCATTAACTCCCTTACCATCGCCTAAACATCGACATGATAAGTTAATGGCAGACTAAATATTTATGCTAATATTAGGCGTGTTTAATGGCCCCGGTCGGGCAGCTGTCCATGGCTTCCTGGACGTCTTGCTCCAGCTCGGGCGGAACATCGGCATCTATGGCTTCCGCCTTATCGTCGTCATTCCAGTGAAATACCTCCTCACATGTACTTACGCATAGCCCGCAGCTTATGCACAGGTCCTGATCAACGATTACTTTCAACTCCATTCCTCCTCTTCATTATTTCATTGAAATTCTCTATATATTTTTCCCACAAGTCCCTATCTTGATTTATACTTTTTAAGTGCTTTTACGGCAAAATCAAAGGTTGAAAAGTTAATGGTTCTGTGTTATAAGTAAGTCGTACAGCAAAATAATTATGCACAACAGCCACATATGCATTTCAAATTTTAAGCATAAACCAGAAAGGAGCATTAATAATGACAGATTGGTTGTCTCAACAAAACCTCACCTTAATTGGGATGATTTCCAGCATAGTAGCCGGTTTGGGCACTGGATTGGGAGCCATACCTGTATTTTTCACGCGTAAGATCTCCGATAAAACCATAAACGCAATGCTGGGGTTTGCCGCAGGGGTGATGCTGGCCGCTACATCTTTTAGCCTGGTAACGCCAGCCATAGAAAAGAGCGGTGGAGGCCTCATGGGAGTAGTTAACATTTTGGTGGGCATTGTGCTGGGCGGTCTATTTCTGGATTACATAGATAAGGCCATACCCCATTTTCACACGGTGGCAGGCATGGAAGGCAAACAAAAGAATTGGAACCGAATATGGCTGTTCATAATCGCCATCACCATACACAATTTTCCCGAAGGGCTGGCGGTAGGTGCAGGGTTTGGAGATTTTGACTACGCCAACGGATTGGCTCTCACCATAGGAATAGGCATACAGAACATACCTGAGGGATTGGCCGTGGCGATGGCTCTAGCCACCCAGGAGAATTACCCACTTGGCAAAGCCTTTTTCATATCCCTGCTGACGGGGTTGGTGGAACCAGTGGGTGCCCTTATAGGCTTAGGCCTAACCCAGCTGGCACGCCCCATATTGCCGATCACGTTAGCCTTTGCAGCTGGCGCCATGCTATTTGTAATCAGCGATGAGATGATACCTGAAACCCACAGGCGTGGCCAGCACAGGATCGCTACCTATGGCGTGCTTGTAGGATTTGCCGTAATGGTAATTCTGGATACCCTTATTATATGATAAACTAACTCATATGATAAAGTAAAAAGTAAAATTTATGGCTTTTGCAGTACAAGAGGTGAGCCTACATGGTAGTTGGGGTATGCAAAATAAATCTCTTCATGGAAGAGGCATTTTCATTAAAAGAAAAAAGGCGTATACTCAAAAGCCTTATAGAGCGCCTCAAAAGCCGCTTCAATGCCTCCATCGCGGAGGTAGATCTAAACGACAAATGGCAAACTTCTGTGCTGGGCATAGCATGCGTGTCCAACGAAGGGGAACACGTAGATAGCATGCTGTCTAGCATCATAGAATTCGTGGAAAACGATGGGCGTGTCATCATAACCCAATGCAGCACCGAGAAGATATATGTTTAGCCGTCGACCCGCGCCACCACAATGCGGAACCCTTCTACTTTGATCACCTTCACCTTTGTGCCCTTGGGAATGAACTCCCCTTCGGTTATCACATCTATCCTGCGATCACCGATCTGGACCGTTCCCGATGGCCTGAGCATGGACAGGGTGACGCCTTCCATCCCTATCAGGCTTTCCTCGGGCGGGACGCTATTATACCCCTGCTCCTTATCCAGCCTGGAATGAAGCAATAATGTGCGGGATATCTTCCCTCCTCTTGTGGCTGAGCGATAAGCCCATACCAAAAGCGATGCGATGACCAGCAGTACGGCAGCTATTATGCCGATCAAAACAGGTGGGGAAACCACGCGGGAGGCAACCACTACGCCTATTATCAGCGAGATAATGCCTATTGTACCCGCTACGCCAAAGCCAGGTGTCATAAATTCGATGGCCACCAGCACAGCCCCCAGTATGAACAACACCGCCATTAACCATCCCATGTGCTCAAATATCTCTATAAAGGCCATGGCGACTCCCCCTTCTGACTCTTCCTTCAAATCCTTTCCTCATGACGCAATGCTGCAAGACCGTCGCCCCGCTGCTCTCATCGGGGTTTCACCCCGGGTTGCACTCCCACTTCAGATAATTAATTATGAAGCCGCTTATCAAATGTTTTTCATTATTATGCTTTCAACTATATCGGCCACCTCTTCGCATACATCGCAGCAATTTTCGAAGCATTCAAACACCTGCGTCCAGGCTATCACCTCTATGGGATCCTGGGCTTCGACGTAAAGCCTCCTCAAAGCAGCGGTGTACAGCCTGTCGCCCTCTTCCTCCATGTCATTGAGTTCTACGATGTATTTGTGAATGGTAGAAGATTTACGGAAATTATGGAACTCATGCATCAATTCCCTTAGAGTTTGGGTACACCTGGATATTATCCTTACAAACTCAATGCTCTCATGGCGTATGGATTTTATATTATACATGTAAAGGCGCATCAATATCTCTTCAATGGAATCCACCACGTTGTCAAGCTGGTCTGCCAGCCTGATTATGTCCTCCCGTTCTATGGGAGGCAAAAATTCCTTTAGCAGATGGCGTAACATCTCATGCTTTTCAACATCGGCAGCATGCTCTATGTTGTGGATTTCAGCAATCTTTTGTGAGAGCCCTTCAATTTTATAATTGTCGATGGTGCTTTGCAGCATTTGGGAGGCTTCACATGCGCGCTCAGCCACTTTTTTAAACATTGCATAATAGTCGTAACCTTTTCGCCTTAACATCTGTACCTCCTACCTTTAATTTATATACTTTTACATTTCACATTTATTCCTGAACTAAACAGAAAGCAAACGCCTAAATGGCTCATCAGAAGAGCCACATGAACAGCTTGGCCATTAAAAAGCCGATAAGGCCACAACCTGGGAAAGTCAAAATCCAAGTAAGCACCATCTCTTGCACCAGTGACCACTTTACCGAGGAAATGCGTTTGGCCGATCCTACGCCCATGATAGCAGTGGTCTTGGTATGGGTGGTGCTCACCGGGAAACCCAGCAAGGAGGATAACAGAAGGCATACAGCCGCAGCCAAATCAGCAGAAAATCCCTGATATTTTTCCAGCTTCACCATATCCATGCCTACCGACTTGATGATCCTGTATCCCCCAATCGAGGTTCCCAGAGCCATGACCAGCGAACACAGTACTATGAGCCATAAGGGAATTTGAATCTGTCCCGTCTCAATCTGTCCTTTTACCAAAAACATACCTAGCAAAAACACGCTCATGAACTTCTGCCCGTCCTGTGCGCCGTGCATGAAGCCCATGGCCGCAGCGCCAAATATCTGTGCATTTCTAAAGAATCCCTGCGTCTTTCGCCTATCTACCTTTTTGAATAAAAATCCCACCATTTTAACGGTTACAAAGCCAAGGCCAAATCCTAAAAATGTTGACAAAACAAGGCCATAGATGACCTTTACCCACTCTGCCCCATCTATTCCCGAAAAACCTCCCTGAAGGGCTATGGCCGCACCCGAAAGGCCAGCTATAAGGGCATGGCTTTCGCTGGTGGGGATCCCAAACCACCAGGCAGCGGTAGCCCACGTCACTATAGCAAATAGAGCAGCACACAAGGCCGCCAGTGCCGTATGGGTATCTCCGCGAAAATCCACCATATTGTATACCGTCATGGCAACGGAATTATTTAGGATAGTCATGATAAGCACGCCCAAGAAATTGAATACGGTGGCCAGCACTATGGCTCCGCGCGGATTCAAGGATCGTGTGGAAATGCAGGTGGCAATAGCATTTGGCGCATCAGTCCAACCGTTGACAAGTATGACTGCCAAAGTTAACACACTTGTTACAAAGAGTGCAGGAATTGTGAAGAGCTGCTGTAAAAATTCTATAAACGAAATCTCCATCATCCTCTTCCTTCCGCCTCACAGATTTTCAAGCCATCGTAACACATTCCCAACAAATACAATATAATGACAGCATATATAAAATGAAAGTTATAAGTACAAAATACCCTCATAATAGTATCATATTCTCCTTTAAAGTGCAATAGCTTTAATTTATCTTCAAATTTTGACATAAATCAAGCCAATAGCCATATTGAAAGCTCTGCAGGTTGCCTTCTCAGAGCTCCTAAAAAGGTTACCATAAAGGTGTAATTTATTTTATTCATCATTGTCAAAACAGGATCAGCGAATATGTCATGTTTAATTTCTGGTAATGCTACCAATTACACTTTTGTTTTTGCAGAATTAGAGTTATAGAAGCATTATCAAAACCAAAGTATGTCCAGCTGGGCTTCCTTATTTAACTATTTGCCAAGGTTCCGTTTGCACAAAATTTAGGTAAATAGACAATTGGCTTTATGGCCTTATGACTTTATGAATAATTGCTATTTTATTTATTAATACTAATAGTGTTTACTTTAGTAATAACCAAAATTAATAGCAATGGAGGGAAAAGTAGTGAGAAAATTATCTGAGGCAGAACTATTGATGTTGACAGAGTTGTTAAAGATGGAAGCTGAGGGACTCGCAACAGCCAGAGCAACTCTTATGTTGATTGAAGACAGCGATTTAAAAAAGTCTGCAGAAGCAGGTATAATGGCAGCGGAAGCAAGAATAAAAGGGATGCAGCAATTCATTAATGAAAATCAAGTTTTAAACAGTGAGGAGTTACATTAAATGGGATTAAAAGAGGTATTAGGCCAGAAAGTGACGAACTTATCCGATGAAACTATCGCGAATAACGCTTTAGCTGTGAAAGCTTCGGCTGCAAATGCATACCTAGCAGCAACGCTTAAGGCGGTAACGCCAGAATTAAGGCAGCTGTTTAGTGCAAACTTAACACAAATAATTGGTGAACACACTGCACTAACGCAACTGGCTGCAAATAAAGGATGGTTGAACCCGTATGAAAAGCCAGAAAAGCAGTTATTTCAAACATTTAATCAATCTAAAGAAATTTTAGACACCTATATAACTGAGTAATGCATGCCAAAGGGCCGTAAAGGCTCTTTTCTTTTGTTAACAAAAAAATCTTTTTTAACAGTGGATATATCAGTTTTTCCTATGAACAGCTGCGTGAGAATAAGAATGAGGTTGTTAACTTCTAGCTTGGGCTTGCTGAAACTACTACCGCTGTCATAGGAAAAGCATCCATAAATTCCTTCATAGCAAGTCCCTAGAGCCACCACCAATACATAGGAGCCGTACAAAATAAAAAACCTTCGGCCAAAACCGAAGGTGTAGACTTAATTGGTGGGACCTACTGGACTCGAACCAGTGACCTCCACAATGTGAGTGTGGCGCTCTCCCAGCTGAGCTAAGATCCCGTCCCTATTCAGCTATTGTTATTATATACCCGAAACTCTGCATTTGTCAATAGAAAAATCCACATCGGCACCTCAAGCTGTTCAAAAGCCTGACCTGCCTTGACGCAGCATATCCATTACGCTCTCCGAATGCGTCCTGTGGAAAAAGGCGTAGGCATAGTAAGGCAAGCGCCCCACAAACAGAGCAAAGGCAAACAAAAACGGCAGGTATTTCGGCCATGGCAGCAGATCAAATTTAATAGGAAGATAAGCGGTATACAGATAGTTGCTGCCTATAAGCATATTCACCATTCCGGTAAACAGCGCACATATCATAAGAACGCAATATGCCTTCTTCACATTTCCTATATCGGGTCTATAGTTCAAATAGGGAAGCATAAATGCGATAAACCCCATAACTGCGTGATAAAGCAGGCTTTGAAAGCTCCGAAAATGGAACACCGGATATTGTTGAAGGGTGGGAAGGGGAATTATTAGGGCCAAAATAGCCCCCACCGTCCCATACGCATAAACAAACTCACATATATATTCCCCTATCTTCCACACCCACTTTGAAGCTTCAGCAGCGCCGGAAACATCGAAATGACCAGGCATTTTATCTTCCTTGCGCTGCAGAAAAAGGGCCAGCGGAATGGCAAACATCTGTATGCCGCAAAGCTGAAGGGGTAAATCTTCTTTTATGTCAAAAATCCCCGTATATACATCCCATACAAACCTGCAAACATTGAGAAAGACTAAAAAGACATAAGCCCAAACAGACCATAAAAACCGCAAACGGTATTCCTTATACTTAACATGAGCAACGGCTATATAAATCAGAATAAACAGCAACAGCATTGCCGAGATATGAGAAACAGTAAAAGGCCTATAGGGGCCGTTTTGCAAAAGCAGCGGGTCATCCTTACCAGCAAAAAACAACCTGAACACGGCAAACCACCCCATCCATTGGCACATAACCAACTCTACATTTAAGCAGCATAGCCGATCTTGAAAAACAGCAAAGCCAGGAATTATAGAAAACGGTAAGCCGGAGCAACGCTGCTTCTATACAAGCTTCCTATTGACTCTTTGGTGTGGCTACCGATTAAATACCCATCACCATAATGTTATCTGATAATATTATAATGCAAATTTGGCATAAATTCTACTAATGGAAAATAGGAACTGCACATGCTCGCTCATCTTAGGCAATGAATCCGATACACCGTTTGGCGATGTAGAGGCTGCGCTGCAGGCGGACAGCATTGTGCACAATAGTAGGCTGCAAAGTAAAAAATAACGCATATGCCTTCCCTTTATAGCACTACGCAAAATAGACATATCCAGATCTCAAAAAGTCATTTCCTTTACGCATCAACCAATTCGCGTCAAAACGCCGGCATCCATCTCATAAACGGTATCGCAAAGCGCCTCTATGTCCTCGGCATAATGGGATGACAATATAATGGTAGCTCCTTCCCTGTTTAATTCTTTGAGTACCTCGCGAATCTCTAAAACGCCCTGCTTATCAAGGCCGTTCATAGGCTCGTCCAGTATCAACAGCTTTGGCTTTTCCATTATGGCCTGTGCAATTCCAAGCCTATGCCTCATTCCCAAAGAATATTTGCTGACGTGCTTCTTGAGGTTGGGATCAAGCCCCACGCGCACAAGCGCTTTGCGAATCTCGTCATCCGATATCTTCCGCCGTATGGATGCTAGCAGTTTAAGGTTTTTGTATCCGCTCAGGGAACCTATGAAACCTGGGTCCTCAACAATAACTCCAATTTCCTGGGCTGTACCTGGCTTTACCGGACGGCCGTCTATCAAAATGCTGCCAGAAGTTAACTGCATAAATCCGCAGATGCATTTGAAAAGGACGGTCTTCCCCGAACCGTTGCGCCCGATTATCCCGTGGATCTTGCCGGTTTCAAATTTGACCGTCACATGATTCAGCGCAACCGTTTCTTTGAATTTTTTCACGGCATCCAAAACTTCTACCATATACTCCGCCATTTTATTACCTCCGTTTCTGTATGTTTAGATCCTTTCTGCAAAACACCTTTATCGAAACTATGCTCATAAACAGGATGGCCACCAGCAATGAAATCACTGCATAAGATGGCGAAACCAACTCACCCATTCCACCCCATTCACCTCTTCCGCCCCAGTCCAAAGAGTACATGGTGCACCAGCTGATGGGCGACAAGTAGCGTACCCAATATCCTCCCAGCGTCAGCGGACCAAGGTAGGCCGTAAAAAATGAGATGCACAGAAACGCACCTGCCATCACAAGGCCGCCCATCCTCCCTATCACCACATTACCGCAGAATATGAGTACACCTATGAACACAGATGTCAGCCAGAAGAGCCCAAAGCTGATGAGCGTCGCTTCAATCGGCGAAAACATGGTTATGATCAGTGGGTGCACAAAGATTGTCAATTTGATGCCGTAATCATTCGCAATGCTCGGGTTTGCGGCAATTGTCTTTAAAACCTTCCCCCAGTCAGTGTCCCACTGCACGTTGGGTATCAGTACCACAACCGACACGATTAAAAAGAACACCGTATAGACAAAAGCCGCCAGTATGATATACAGAAGTTGGCCTATCACCCAGTTGCGCCGGCCGGTACGGATAATAAGAAAGGGCGTATGGCTGTCCGCAAACGGCGCATCGCAGAAAAACAGCATTATAAAGCAGCAATAAACCGCTATCATAGCCGATGTTGTAATCAAATTTGGAAAAACCCACGGTGTAACGGCAATGCCCACAGCGGCCGATAGCTCCGATAGCCCCGCCGAGTGCCACGCCAGAAAACCGATTGTTACAGCGGCAAGGGTGTAAATACGGGGATTTACCGTCCACTTGCGGAAATTCACCAGCGCACACAGCAGTATTGTTTTCAGGTCAGTCACGAAATACCCTCCTTCTTATACGCCTTACGGCGCCATATCCCATCAGTAAACATAAGACTACGACAATACCAAGTTTCAACAGCAGCGTTTTTTGAGGAGTGCCTATACCATATACCCATCCCACAATTGTGCCTACTTTCAGGTATTGCGGGATATTCAGCGTCGCAGTAAAACGATGAGCCACAAAATACAACACCAGTGGACCGGCCACCGCTGCATATTTATTTGGGATATATGTAGATATCCACACTGCCGCCACGGCAAACAGCACCGAAGAAAGGGAGATATGCGCAATATAGTAGCACAGGTATTGCACCGGCTTCCCTGCATCCAGTAGAACCGAATAAGCATCACCGGTAGAGACCTTCGTGAATAGAGGAAACCTGGTTAATGCAATCAGCACAAAAAGAATGATACCTACGGCTGTAGTCAAAAAGCCGGACAATGCGCTCACCAATACCTTGGACACCGCGTAGTTCCATATCCCTGTGCGTATCATCCAGAACGCAGTAGCGCGCTCTTCCCATTCGGTGGCAAAAGTAGTGGCAAAGGGAAACAGAGGCAATATGCCCACAATCAGCATCAGGTTTTCACTTCCGCTGCTCAGCCCGCAGAGATATATCACGTCATGAGCATTGCTCAGCAGGCCCAAACCCGTCAAGAACATGACCAAGGTAACACTGCAGGCGCTGAGAAGAAAACGCGGAGAAAATACTGCCCGGCGTACATTGACGGCCAAAAGGGAAAAAAACAGTTTCACAGTCCATCACCCCGCTAAAAGCAGCCCAATCAGGAGCTGAGCTTCTCGCCAGTTATGGCGTCTACTACGTAATATTCATAGGAATATACGGGGGTCACCCTGCCGTCCGCCGGACTCGACCATTTATTCGCTTTGGCGATGCAAAAGACCCACGCGGGAATAAGTTGATAGCCGTCTGCCGAAGGAATTCCCACATAGCACAGTTCCATTGATTCCACAATTGTTTCACTTGCCAGCAAAATCTCCGAGTAATCGTCTATCACTACCTGCAAAGCCTTTGCAGCGCTGACGAGCGGTTTATCCTCTCTGCTCTCCACAATCTTGTATAGGCCATGAGCACGTATATCCCTCACACCATTCCTATCATAACACACGCTTATACTAGTGCATGGCATAGGGTTTCCAGCAGCAATCCTAATGGCCGAATCAGAATCCCCTGCAGCCGAATTTGCTAATCTCCCGCCTTGCCATATAACATTTATCACAGGGATATCATCTATCACCTGCCGGAAGAAGAACACATAACACTCGTCATCCTTGGTTAAGGTTATTTCTTCTTTATCGCCGCCAAAGTGGCTCCATGACTCAAGGTAAAGCTCATAGTGTTCCAGCATGGTTTCCAAATCCATCGAATAGGCTTCCGCAACCTCAAGCTCGGGAAATCCCAAGGTATCGCACAAAAGCTTCTTCACTTCTGCCAAGGCATCTTTGTAGCTCATAAAAGAAAGGTCTGCAAAGGATGCATAATCACTTTTCAGGTTATAACCCCATTCCTGTGCAATGCTATCTGGCGGCCCCGGTTCATTCGATATCAACTTCGACAGCTTGGCGCTCAGCGACTCCCCATTTACATCCATTGAATAAGTAAGACCGCCTACAACTCCGGAATCAACCCCAAAGCTTTTGCCTCCGTCATAAACGGTGAGATATTCCTTCAATTCATTATCGCCAGTCTCAAACCACGGTCCTTGAGCATACACTTTAGTCGATACGATTTCTCTCTTCAACAGTTTTTTAGCGACTTCGTCAGCATCAAACTCCAGGGACACCGCTTTATATACTTTGGCAGAATCCACAGATTTGACTTCTGATGCATCAAACCCAATGAAAAAATTATCCGGCAAATCCACAACCAGTTCATCAAGCCGTCCTTCATTCACCTGCTGTTTTCCGCAGGCCGAAGCTGATATCAATGACGCAAGGCAAATGAGCAGTACAAGGATTTTCTTAAACGCAATAATTTTCTTCATTGCCATCCTCCTATCTTTATTTATCAATAGCCTAGTGTAAAACCCTAAGCCTTTTGTAAAACTCTAAAATTAAATAAGTAATAGCAAATTTTTTACTTCTCATCCTTCAACGCATACGTCTTACCGTTGAAAGTGAGAGTGGCTACCCGGTTCAGATCAAGCTTCCATTTTCCGTTTTTGATTTCAAATCAAACAGCTTAATGTTAGTATGTGTTTCATTGACATATGCCTCTTTATATCAATGAAATAACCGTGATATTATTCTATCACAATAGAATATTTACAGCGTCATTCTATCACAATAGAATAGAGTTGTCAATAGATGATTTGATTTACCATAAAGTAAGCAAGCGTTATGATGATATTTTGAATATACAAATGCTATACAACACTGCATTTGATCCATCAAGGAACTTTAAATGAATCATATATTTTACATTTTAAAAAAGTTCCGCCATTCATCTCCGATTAAAATCGAAGGATGAATGGCGGTTTAAGTTATCGTCTGAAAACCGGCTGGATATCCGTGAGCAAACCAAAGGCTCAAAAAAGTCTAATCGGATGAAGCCTTCTGTTAATCTTCTTGTCGGTCAACCCGATAAGTTATACCGTTAACAGTGATAGCAACTACCTGGCTCAAATCAAGCTCCCACCGACTAAACCTCCAATTACGATAGAATTTGCCGGTACTGGTGTCATAATTGCGTATTACGCTGATGGGATGACGCTGGTAAAAAAACAATCTTCTATCGTCATAATCAAGATTGATTTCCTGACCATCAACCAAAACTATCGTTGCACGGATATGGGGTTCAATCCATTCGTTACTGTACTCACCCGTGCTCTTGGAGTGTTCACCTATTTCCCGGCTGCAGCCCCTGATCTTAAGCTCAAAGGGCGTAAGCATAATCTCTTCAATGCAATAGCCATCGTATAAATCCGGTTCAGGATAAAAAACAATATTCTTGGTAAAAACATTGGTCACAACAGTTGTAAGGATGTATTTGCTTCCATTCAGATTCAAAGTAAGCTCAAGGATCTTGCCCTCGCAATCCTTGAGGCTTTCGTATTTCAAGTAATCAGAGCCAGGACTGGTATGTGCTTTAATAAACTCTTCATCTATATCCTGCGGCTTGATATACAGCCAATCTGTAATTGTAGCTGAACAAAGGAAATATCGCACCCCGTCCTGATAGCCTATCTCCTCCATGCTGCCAAACAGCATATACTTCCATCTGGGTATCCTCGGGGTGTCTTCGGGGTCCACAATGCGTCCGCTTATGCTGAAATCTTCCGGTAGCTCACCTTCCACCGCCATGATTGCATACACATTGTGGTCGGTAAAAATAATGTTCTGTAAGCGGATGGTGCAGTCCTCAGTTACCACCGCCGCGCTCTCTTCCGCAATCTCGTTGATGCTGTCGGCATACTTGTACACATCGTCGCCAAATGCTTTTCTAAACAGCCCCAACGACTTTGGCTCCACCTCGGCTTCTACTAGAGAAACGGCAAAGGTGAGCATCATTACCGCTACAAGTATGAACGCCAACACCCTACTGAAAACGGTAGCCTCTTTCGTCTTCATAATCGATATGACCCGTTCTTCTATTGCCTTCTTATTGAAATTGCTGGCCAGCGGCTCCAATCCAATCTTGGCTTCCTCCATACCGATCAAAGCCAAAGCATATGACGACCTTGAGGTTTGACCAAATGCTCGCACAACCGCTTCATCGCATGCCAGCTCAATATCACGGTTGGCAAGCACATACATCGCCCACACCAGAGGGTTAAACCAATGAATACACAATGCTGCCGCAAGCAGCCATTTTCTCAGCGTATCAAACCGTTTGATATGTACCAGCTCATGAGCAAGAATGTATTTCAGACGCCATTCATCTTTGCTGCTTATTATTTTCGGAAGAAGTATCACCGGCCTCCATATACCGTAAGTCAGCGGAACCGCAATGGTATCCAACTGCCTAATTTGAACGGTTCTTCTTATCGGATGCTCTCTCAAACACCGGTTGAAAACATAACCGTTGACCGGAAGTGCCGGAAGTGCGGTTTTATATTTCTTCAGACACCGGAGATGCGTCACCAGAAAAAAGCTTGCCATGATGATTGCAACTGTTGACCATACCAATACAAAAGCTGACCAATTGGGTACAAAAGGAGAAACGACCGAAGGCGTCGATGGCGCTTTAGCCACCTCTGCAGGCACAATATTGGCGGTATTATACTGTAAAGACGTATTGGGGACAATCCATATAATATCTTCCTGCGCTAATACCTCAGAAATATTGCCCGGCCCATTATATGCCCTCATACGCAGTGGAATGGAAAATGGGATAAGCAATCGACATAAAACAATATCCCAAAGGATAAGAAAAGTTTTTTTGGGCAGCTTATTGATTGCCAGCGTGCGGATTACCACAATAGCCAAAATAAGAACAGCGGCCGAAAGGCTGGTTTGCAAGACCTTCACACCCAACACCTCGATTTAAATTGTTTTTGCCAAACCACTCATTCCGCCGCTACCTCATTCCAAATCTTTTACCAGCCGCTTAAGCCTCTCAATCTCTTGCGGAGTCAATTTTCTACTCTCTAAGAGAGATGCAACAAGCTGATCGGCAGCACCGCCGTACATTTTATTGATAAGCTCGTTGGTTTCAAACTCCCGTACCTGTTCTTTGGTAACAAGCGGATGGCACACAAAGTTAGGCTCTCGCCGTTCAATGACACCTTTTTCAATGCATTTTTTGATTACCGTGTAAGTAGTGGTCTTCTTCCATCCCACCTGTTTATTTAAAATTTCGGCAATTCGCTTTGCAGGGGTATCGCCATATTGCCACAAAACTTCCATGACTTTTAACTCTGAATCAAACAGTTTTATATCCATCTCAGTCCTCCTGTACATCCTTTGTTCTGTTGTAATAGAATATTTGTAATTTTATTCTATTATTATAGAACATACTTGTCAATAGTAGCTTTATTTAATGTTTTCTTGCGCAATGTCACCTTTGTGTAAATTATCGCGATGAAATATCATTTAGCTTGCATGATTCAATTATTAGGTTTAGGATGTACGCCATGTAATGAAAAACCATCAACCCGAGTATACATGACCCTTTAATTGATGATTACAAAAGCGAATAAAATTGAACTTAAAAATATAAGGCATGAACCTCCAGTATGCTTGGTCCCCTTATCTGTTTATGTTTAGCATCTGCACAACATATTGTTCAATTTCATCGAGTGAATTTGCTGCAGCAATAGATGGATAAGAATAGCGGTCAAATATTACACCTTTGTCATCAGAAGCCAGAAAAGCATACCGCATTCCATCTAAAAATCCATATTCAGCAATATCGCTCAAGAAAAGTTTCGTGTCATTTTGCTCCCAATAGAACGTATCGTCATACTTGATAGGCATAAAAATACCCGTCATTCCTACTCTCATTGCTGAAATAACATCGGTATCTTCTATCCACAAACCAGTACCAACGGGAGAGGGTAATAATACAGAAACAACTTGTCCGGCACTTTCATCTCCGCGGTATACTTTATCAATTTTAATCTTTGCAATGGCTCTGTACTCCGTAGAACCGTTAAAATCAATCCTGATGTTTCTGATTTCTTCCACAGTTCCTTTAAAAATAGAAGTGTTCCACTTATGAAATAATTCTTCTTCCGTTAACCACGCCAAGTCAGATAAGCTTCGTAATGCACTGTCAGGCACATTATCTACATATTTGACCCTAACATTACCTCTGGAATTTTTAAGTTCAAAATCGCTGTTTCCATTGGAAAAAAGCGGAATACAAAATACTAAAAAAAGCACACAGGTTACAACCGCAAGGGTTGCAATAGTTGGTTTTGCTTTTATAGTCATCGCTCTTTTCTGAGGTTGCGACATCAAATAATTTAACACTTTTGTACTTAAATCCTGGCTGAACTGGATGTTGTCTATTGCCGATCTGTAAATGTCTTTATTCATCTTCAAAACCTCCAATCTTATCTTTTAAGATATCTTTTAATATCTTACGACCACGGGCAAGCCGCGTACCGATAGTTGTAGCTCTCTCACCCAGAATTTCGGCAATCTCTTTTATGGAGTATCCCTCATAATAGTACAAGTGGATTGGCAATCTATATTTTACATCTAAAGAGAGTACCGCAGCCAAAAGATCGTTTTGCTCGGAAGTTAAATATGGTAATTCTTCATATAGTGGAGTACGGCTTTTAAACCAACCACTTTTTAAAAAATCCCTGCTTTTATTGATTGTAACTCTAATAAGCCACGCTTTTAAATGTTCTTCACTTTCAAACGCAGGTGCCTTTTGCATAAGCGTCAAAAATACCTCTTGGGTTACATCTTCTGCGTCTGCAGTGTTTTTCAGATAAGCAAATGCAGTTTTTGCCACTGTTTTAGAATATTTCTCTACAGCACACCTAACAAATTCGTTCAGTCCCCTTGGTTGGTTCACCTGCACTCCACTCCTTTCACTATGTATACGAACAGGAATACCGATATTTTTCACGTAATTACAAAAAATTTGATCATCTAATAGATGGTCACTCAATTATTATTCTATTCAGTGCTTTGTAGCCACCAAAATAACAGTATTTCCCTCTGCCACACCTTATTTACTTTTGAAAATCCGGCCATAAGCAGCATTTTGATTTGATTTTCAACGGTACAAGGAGTATCGTAATGATAAAGCACGCCGTCAGGCAAACCCATTTCTGCACGAAGGCGCTCATATTCTTTATAATAAAAATCTTCATACTCCTGGTTAGGCGCCATGTAATCGCACTCTATGTATATTCCATTTGGGATTAGCGCATTGCAAACCTTTGTGTATAATGCAATTTTATCCTCATGCGAAAAATGATGCAATGCTTGAAAGGAAATGACCACATCAAACGCCTCGATACCAAAATAATAATCAAAAAAGTTTGCATTGATCAACGTTAGTTCTTTATCAGGGTGCCTTTTTCTTAATTTATCCAACATTGCTTGAGTTAAGTCAATTCCAGTTACTTTTACGTGAGGCAGTTTCTTGAATATCTCGTCAAGTTCTAGCCCCGTCCCACAACCTAAGTCTAACAATCTTTTGGTTGACTGGGGAATCAACTCGGCCATCTTCATATACCCTTCTTTGCATCCTTCAACTTCGGTCAGCATATGCTCTTCATAATCCTCAATACGTTTGGTAAAAAAGTCGCTCATTTCTTCAAGTGTCATATTATATTTCAGCTCCTTTCTTTACTGGCATAAGTGGTTTTATCAAAATCAAAATCATCTATTTTTTATCCACACCTAGACTCAATGCGTATATTTTAAGGATTATCCGTTTCTTAAATCCTTTCCATTTCTTGTATTGCCGGTATCCAACATCTGGGTCTTCCTTTTTGCATCCTCGACGCGAGTATATTCCTAAGCCTTATGAAATTATCGCAATGCCTTATTTATCATAAACACCCTACTCTTTAACTGCTCTTTAATACACTATGATTTAACTACTTTAAAATAATTAAGGTTTTGCTGTGCTCCCAGTTTTTAAGTTTTACAGCACCCTCTGGAGCAGGATACCAACCGTTAGGCGTTCTAGGGTCAAGCCCAGGAAAAATTGGAATTGTTTTGCCCGCTACTTTGCAAATAGCGTCTGCTATCATCGCCCTTTCCACAGGATATCCGCATACTGTTGTGATTCCAATGAGATCACAATTAGGATGCTTAAGAAGATATGCAAGGCAGGCGGCATCATCAATATCACCGCCTATATCAGTGTCTAGTATAATTTTTTTATTATTCCCCATAACAATCCCACCTATCTTAATATAACGAAACTCTGCTTTAAATGAATAGTGCTTTCATCTATGTATTATCGTCAAAGATTCTATGCCCTCTTCGTTATAACGAGGGCACCAGGCATCTAATTATTTACATGACATAAGGAAGACCATGGCATTACTCACAATGCTCAAACCCTTTTAACTTGGCAGCATGCTGCTAATGGACATTACCCATAAAAAGGATGTCCGTTGGTCTGAATGCAGCCTCCGCAGTTGCAAAGTTCCCTGTAGGTTCAATCTGAGCAGATGAGACCACATCTTGACTTTACCATTATAATTCCCCTTTAAATTAAATTTCAATGTCTTGAATCGCTCAAAGTTTCATCAATTCTTGTAACCAAATCTTAACGTCTTTTGATTTTTCTTGCACCACCGATAAACATTATAATACTTAACCCAACTACAAGAATCATGCTGTAATCAAACCTACTTGAAAACAAAACAGCAGCAATAACAGCAATTATATTTACCAAACCTATAACGAACATCACAATGCCCATTGGCTTTCCACCATATTTTACATGGGGAGGTATATTACCACCGGTCCAATGGCCGGGGCTATACTTATGATCATTCCATTCATTTAAATCTTTAAGATAAGCATTACGCCTTGTCAGCTTCTTTCTCTTCATAGGATCTGCTCCCCCCTCTCCCGCTTGGACCGACATAATACGATCCGAACTTCTTGGAATTTGAAAATCGGAATAACTTTAAATTTTATACAGTTAAATTTTGAATCTTCAATAACCGTATTCATTAACACCGAAATGATAAATGCTATAGGTATTGTCAATGTTAAAAATATAATACCATACGACTAAACTTATTCAAAAAAATTTTTCATAATAGCTTTATTATCTAAGACCGAGAATGAGGCATAACAAACCATATGAACAAAATTAAAGCTGCCGTTTAGAACCAAAATGACAGAATAAGGGGAAACAGATATGAAAAGTAAAACTGTGATAAATACTGCAGCAAACTTCAAAGAGCCAATGAAAAATTTATAGAGCAGTATCCTGAAGTATTTTACGAGGATGATAGACACGTTATAGCATTTTTAAAACAGCCTGAAGAGTTTCCCGGTGAAGATATTATCTTTGAAAGATGGACTGATTTTATAATATTTATGAGCTTTATAAGAAGTTTGCAGGAAACTTGCAGGTTGCACTTGACAAATCCAAGCCTAATGTATAATAATTTTTGAAATAAATGGGAAGTGTGGATAACAGTAGGATGCTTTAGCTGCACAGGGTACGGAAGCCCTATACGTGGAATAATATCCCATGGAGTCGCCTAAGAGGTGATTCTGCTTGGTTTTAGTATTTTTAGGGGGTGTTGACATGGGCAATATTGAGCAGTATTACAGCAACTATGACGAATGGGGACGGCTGTTAAGGCATAGGATCGAGTTTGAGATGACAAAAAGAATGCTTGATAGGTTTATACCGGAGGGAGCTTCTGTCCTGGATGTTGGCGGAGGGCCCGGAAGGTATAGCATATACCTCGCACAAAAAGGTCATGATGTTACGCTTGTTGACCTATGTGAAAAACTGGTAGAACAGGCTGCTAAAAACTCAAAAGAAGCAGGAGTGGTATTGAAAGGGTGTATTCAAGGAAACGTTCTTGAATTAAGTAAGTTGCTGCCAGGAAAAAAATATGATGCTGTACTTTGTATGGGACCTATGTATCATTTGCTGGAGGAAAACCAGAGAAAAGAAGCGATAAATCAGTGTATGGGTTTATTAAAGAAGGGTGGAGTCCTTATCGTATCCTTTATATCGGCCTATGCTCCTATCATAGATTGTTTGAAAGCATATCCACAGGATATCAGTCGGTTGAAGAGCAGATTGCTACGGTATCTTGAAGACGGGAGACATTATTCAACCGTGGGTGAGGGATTTACCGATGCGTATTTCTTTAATCCAGCTGACATTGAGAGATTTATGTCCCAATTTAAACTGGAGACTTTAAGAATTATTGCTGTGGAAGGACTGGGAGCATTGGTTGAAGAAAAGCTAATGCAGTTGCCAGAAGAAGACTTCCAGCACTGGCTGGATGTCTTTGAAGCCATATCTTCAAATCCAGAAGTATGGGGAAGCTGCGAGCATTTACTGTATATAGGACGGAAGGAAGACTTGTAAACGGTAAACTTAATTTTTAAAGATATACCGTATAATGTTTTTATTTTTTGACCACAAAAATTTAAAAACCCATTGACACAAACCTTTAATAGTGTTATATAATTATATAACACTATTAAACTTGAGGGAGGCTAACTTATGGATGCTTTACGTCAGTTATACGCGATGGTCGGAAAGTCTTCTATCGCTTCAAACGAAAACCTGATTAAATCTATAGTATTCTTTGCAGCCATATTGCTTATCTTTGTGGGTGCTGTCCTATTATTCTTCAGCAAATACTCAAATTCGGCCGTGGCAAAAAAGATAAAAGAAAGCGTGACGGTTAAAATCATGATATCCATGATAAGCGGGCTTATTGCATGGTTTTTGCCCTGGACGTCTTTGAAAAAGGTCTTTTTCGGCATTGCAATTGTTGCCTTGTTCAGCGTATTTATGGTCAAAAGGAAAGTAAGCGCTTTCAAGGCTGTTTTGATCGGAGTTTTGATTCTCTTAGCAGTAGGAATAGTAGCAGCACCAATTTATAATTATTGTACCAGCGTAATTGTAGACCATTCTGCAAAACCTGAGATCGGATTTGATTTTCATTTTGGAATACCGGATGGCAAAAACAAGATCTTGCCCAACAGCGAAATACCCATAGAACGCATAAATCATATAACCATAAACGTAAATTCAGGAATTGAACTCGAACTTACAGATGACGATGTATTGTATTACCCTGCCAGGTTAACTGTGGAAGAAACCGACGGTAATCTTACCATTTCAGAGCCTTATCGTACAAACGATACCTACGTGATAAAGATGGGCACGGCAACCCTCAGAAGCGTAGCTATCGATTGCAATGGCATCAAAATTCACGGCAATGGAAGTTTCAAGGATTTTTCCTTGGACTGTACAGGGGCCTTAATAAATTCACGAATCTCATCTGAAAACGATATACGAATTGACTGCACCGGCATCGACATCAGTGGGAAACTGGAAGGAAAGACGCTGGACATAGATGGTTTGGGAACCAATATCACCGGGGAGCTCAATTTCAGCAAAATTCAGCTCAATTCAACCGGTATGAATCTGGCCATAAAGTCAACATTTGACAGGTTTGAGATAGATTCAAACGGCTTAAACGGCATAATCGAAGTGTCAAACCCTCAGACTCAAAGTGCCGGGCTCTATATAGATGCAACGGGTGGTAATTTAACCGTTGACAGCAAAAACGATGCACCGGTTGAAATTGAATCCACCGGGTTTGTAAAAATTCAAAGGAAGTGATGATGCCAAATGCTGAGAAAGGTCGATAAACACAGCGGAATACCGGCCTACATCCAGATTGTAAACATGATAAAATCGGAAGTACTGCTTGGAAACCTTCAAAAAGGCGCCCAGCTCCCCACGATAAGGGACCTGCAAAACATCTTCGATGTAAACATAAACACCGTTTTAAAGGCCTTGGAAAAACTCAAAGCCGAAGGATACATCGAAGCCGAACAAGGAGTAGGGTATTTCATTAAAAGGGATGTTTATATAGACCAAAAGATAATCGAAACCATAAGGGAATGCGTTTCAAAGCTTAAAGACGATCGCATCGATTTTCACACGGCAATGCTGATATTTGAGGAGGTATGGAAAAATGGGTAATTATGCGGATTTTTCAAAACGCCTTTCAAAGATGGAGGTATATATACAGAAAGAACTGAAAGAGAAGACCGGACGGCTTGTGTTTCTCACGTTGCTTCTTTTAATCCCTGACCTTTTTATAAAAACGATAGCTATACTCTTTCTCTCTGCTTCGCTGCTTGCTTATAATATAAGGCATAAAAACGCAGAACTTCTTTATCTGCTGCCCTTTTCTAAAAAGGAGCTGTATCTTTATAATCTAATTTTCCTGACCATCCTTGTCGCCGCAACCTCTGTAATCAACCAGATCTTTATAGAAACTGATATTTATTCAAGGCTTATATTCATCCTAAACAGTTTAACGCTACTGCTTTCAATATTTGGAATAACAATGCTGTTCTCAGGCCTAGGCAGGGACGGATTGGGCTGGGCCATATTTATGGTCATCCTGGATGCAATACTCGGGGACCTAGGCTCCTCAGACATCAATGCTTTCAACTTCAATCCCTACAGCCTCATCAGCTTTACTCAACAGGGTAATGTGGTATTGTCCTTTTTGACATCCTGCGCAATCTGTCTTTTAAGCTATTTAATTTTCATAAGAAAAGGCGGTGAGAATTGAAATGTATGCACTGCAGGTAAAAAACTTAAGCAAACAGATTGACGGAAAGCAGATTCTGTCAGATATAAATTTTGCAGTACCGCAGGGGGAAATACTGGCGCTGGTGGGGCCAAACGGCGCCGGCAAGACCACAACGCTAAAATGCATAATGAACGCCGTACCTAAGGACTCGGGAGAAATAATCGTATTTGACAGGCCTTTTGATGCCTCGTTAAAAATTGATATAGCCTTTGTAACCGAGGACAGAAGGGTATTTGACAACTTGAGGCTTGAAGATTACTACAATATGTATAAAACCCTATACCCTTCCTGGAACGATCAATTTTTTAAGAATTTTCTCTCAAAGTACGGTTTCAATCTTGAGCAGGAAATGCAGAAGCTTTCAAGAGGGCAGAAAACCATTATACTGTCAATACTTGCCTTGGCAACCGGCGCAAGGCTGATAATCATGGATGAACCCACCCAGCATCTGGATCCGGCATCAAGGTACGAACTCATACACCTGATAAAGCAGTATGTCAATGAAATGGGCGGGACCATTCTGCTCTCATCCCATGAAATATTTGAACTGGAGGAATACGCCACAAGCTTTGCCATAATAAAAAACGGCAGAATACTCTATACCGATACCATAGACGATGCAAAGCACAAGCACAGGATAGTAAGGCTAAATGAAAATATAAGGAATGCAAGGATAGTAGCTGTTATGGAGGATGAAATTTTATTAAGAACACAGGAAGACATAGGAGAATATCCGCACCTAAATCAGATAATTGTGGGATATTTAAAAAGTGGCGAAGGAGGATCTATACACATCGGTATGCAGGTGCATAATGGATAAACGTATGGCATAAGCAAAACAAGCCCTGTAAACCCTCCAAGGTTTTACAGGGCTTGTTGCCGTTACTCCCATTCAATCGTAGCAGGTGGCTTGGTAGTGATATCGTAAACCACCCTGTTTACGCCTTTTACCTCGTTTACAATCCGGGTAGACACCCTTTCCAGCACATCGTAGGGTATCTTTGCCCACTGGGCCGTCATAAAGTCGGTGGTCACAACCGCCCTGAGTGCAACAACGTAATCGTATGTCCTCCCATCACCCATGACGCCCACCGTTTTCATGCCGGTAAGTATTGCAAAATACTGGCTTATGTCTTTTGACAGCCCGGCTTTCTCGATCTCCTCCCTGAATATATGGTCAGCTTCCCTGAGGATCTCCAGCTTCTCCCTCGTCACCTCGCCTAACACCCTTACCGCCAGGCCTGGGCCCGGGAAAGGCTGTCTCGAAACTATCTCTTCGGGAAGGCCCAACTCCCTTCCCACCTTCCTTACCTCATCCTTGAAAAGGCTTCTCAGCGGTTCGATAATCCCCTTAAAATCTATATCAACCGGAAGCCCACCGACATTGTGATGGCTCTTTATAACCGCTGCATTACCAGTACCGCTTTCTATCACATCGGGGTATATGGTGCCCTGTACCAAATAATCAATCTTGCCCAGCTTTCTAGCTTCTTCCTCAAAGACCCTTATGAACTCCTCCCCTATGATCTTCCTCTTCTTCTCAGGGTCAACAACGCCCGCCAGCCTGGACAGAAATCTGTCGGCTGCATCCACCCTTATGAAATTGATATTAAATCTATTTTTAAACACATTTTCAACCTGGTCAGCCTCATTCTTCCTCAAAAGCCCATGGTCCACAAAGATACAGGTAAGCCTGTCCCCTATGGCTTTATGCACCAGCAATGCTGCCACCGAAGAATCCACGCCGCCAGACAAGGCACACAGCACCGAAGCATCGCCCACCTTCCGGCGTATGTCCTCTACAGTATCTTCAATGAAGGACGAAATCTTCCAGTCCCCCGAGCAACCGCACACCCTGAAAAGGAAATTTTTTAGAACCTCCCTCCCCTTAACGGTATGCTCCACTTCGGGATGAAACTGCACGGCATACAGCTTCCTCTGCGGATCTTCCATGGCCGCCACAGGACAATTGACCGACCTTGCCGTAACTCTAAAGCCTTTAGGCGGCTTGCTCACATAATAGGTATGGCTCATCCAGGTTGTGGTCTGCTCTTCCATGCCATAAAAGAGCTGGCTGGAAGGATCCAGCGTAACCTCGGTCTTACCGTATTCCCTCTGCTCGGCCTTTATGACCTCGCCGCCCAGCATGACGCTCATGAGTTGCATGCCGTAACATATTCCCAGCACCGGCACGCCCAGTTCAAACACCCCGGGATGGCACAAAGGCGAATCGGGCTGGGTAACCGATGCAGGCCCCCCCGTCAATATAATCCCCTTGGGGTTCAAGCTTGTTAGTCTGTTAATAGATACATTAAAGGGCAGTATCTCGCAGTATACCCCGGCTTCCCTTACCCGTCTGGCAATAAGCTGGCTGTATTGCCCTCCAAAGTCCAGTATGGCCACGACTTCATGCTTCAAGGCAAATACTCCTTTCCTTTTTAAAGATTGGATAAAGCATACATTAATAAAAAATAGAATTTATCCATCGCATCCACCGATATCCAGATATATTATGCTCAGATTAATGAGCCTTACATTGAACTTACTACAACAATTTTGTTTTTATAAATTAGCAACTTTAATAGCTTTAAGCACAAAAAAACGAGAGCAAGCGAAACATCGCTTGCACAAAGCTTCCTCAAAGCGTTTTTTGGGTTGTCAATAGCACAACAATCACATCAACACAGCTTATATCTTCTGACGGGTATGCCCCTTTCAGCCAGATAGTCCTTTACCTCAGCAATCGTCAGCTCCCCATAGTGAAACAGCGAAGCCGCCAGGACGGCATCGGCCCCTCCATGCACTATGGCATCGTAGAAATGCTCCAACTTCCCCGCGCCGCCCGACGCAATGACGGGTATGTTGACAGTCTGCGTCACTGCCCTGATTAAAGCTATATCGTACCCATCCTTGGTGCCATCGGCATCCATGCTGGTCAGCAGTATCTCTCCCGCACCTCTTCTTTCAACTTCTACAGCCCACTCGACGGCATCCTTGCCGGTGTTTATCCTTCCGCCGTTGATGTAAACATCCCAGCCTGTACCATCCTGCCGCCTCTTGGCATCTATGGCCACTACGACGCACTGGCTGCCGAATTTCGATGCCGCTTCCTCTATGAGATCAGGGTTATGCACGGCCGCGGAGTTTATTGAGACCTTATCGGCACCCACCTTGAGTATGTCACGGAAATCCGATAGGCTGCGTATGCCTCCGCCCACCGTCAGCGGAATGGAAACCTGCTCGGCGGTCCTTGCAACCACATCCAGCATTATATTGCGCGCCTCGACCGACGCGGTGATGTCCAGAAACACCAGCTCATCGGCACCGGCCTGGTCGTACCGCCTTGCTATTTCCACCGGATCCCCGGCATCCCGCAGGTTGACAAAATTTGTACCCTTGACCACCCTTCCGCCATCAACATCCAGGCAGGGAATTATGCGCTTTGCAAACATCCCGACAACATCACCCACCATATTTTCGTCTACATTTATACATTTCCATCTATTATACCATCATCCTGTGAGTTTCTTAAAAAAGCGCCTTCGACATTCCAGCGCTTTTAAACCGTACCCTCCCAATGAACAACCCCTGTTTGTGAGTATTTCCTCCACATCCCAAACTGCCTGAGCATAAATTTCGGTTACGCCACAGCGCCATGTCTCAGTGTAACATCTTATTTTATTTTTATATCTTATAACATTATTAACCCTCGCACAAGAGCAAAATGACCTCACCTTACATAAAATATTCAACGCCTGCCTCGAATATCCTCTGGTCCTTTTCTCCCGGTATATTTTTGGCGACATTGGTACCTGTCCTCTCCGAATGGCCCATCTTGCCCAGCACGCGGCCATCAGGGCTGGTTATGCCTTCTATGGCCATCATAGAGCCGTTGGGATTAAAGCGTATATCGTAAGAGGGATTGCCCTTAAAGTCCACATACTGAGTGGCCACCTGTCCATTCTTAAACAGCTCCAATATCTTATCAGGCGGGGCAATAAACCTGCCCTCGCCATGGGATACGGGGACCACGTGAATATCTCCCGGCTTGACCTTGGAAAACCACGGCGAAAGGTTGGACACCACCTTGGTGTATACCATGCGCGATACATGACGACCTATGGTATTAAAAGTAAGGGTTGGGCTGTCCGCGGTCATATCCCTTATTTCGCCATACGGCACCAGGCCCAGCTTTATAAGGGCCTGAAAGCCGTTACATATGCCTAAAATAAGCCCATCTCTCTCCTTCAAAAGCCTCATGACCGCTTCCTTTATGTATGGATTCCTAAAGGTTGTTGCAATGAACTTGCCTGAACCGTCGGGCTCATCCCCTCCGCTGAAGCCACCCGCTATGGCTATGATCTGGGAATTGTCTATACGCCTTGTCATTTCCTCTATCGATTGCTCTATATCCCGAGGTGTCAGGTTCCTTATCACGAAGACATCTACCACAGCGCCCGCCTTCTCAAATGCCCTGGCGGTATCGTACTCGCAGTTTGTCCCGGGAAATACCGGTATGAACACCCTGGGCCTTGCAACCTTGATCCTTGGCCTCTGACGTATACCCCGCGTAAACAGCCCCATATCGGGATTATCCTGGGGTTCATCTCCTTGAACCCTTGTGGGAAATACATCCTCCAGCGGCCTTTCCCAGCTTTCTAAAGCCTCTTGTAAACTTATGTTCACCCCGTTTACCCTTATTTCGGGATTTTCCTGGGTATAGCCCAGCAGCCTGTACTCTATACCGTCAAACAAGCTTGTCAGGTCCTCGTCTTTCGAAACCTCGAGGATGATGGATCCGTAATCAGGCCTGAAAAGCGCTCTCCAATCATCCACCCTCTCAAAGATAAAACCTATCATGTTACCGAAGCACATCTTGCTTATGGCCTCGGCTATACCGCCTGCCTTTACGGCACACGCGGCCAATACCTTGCCGGATTTTATAAGAGAGTGGATCCGGGTGTAATTGGCTTTAAACTGCTCAAAGTCTGGCAGTCCATAGCAGTCCCTATTGAGGGGCACCAGAACCACCGTGCTGCCCGCCTTTTTGAATTCGGTGGAAATCACGTACCTTACATCGACGGTATCCACCGCAAACGCCACCACCGTCGGTGGAACATCCATGTCCTTAAATGTTCCCGACATGCTGTCCTTGCCGCCAATTGAGGGCAAACCGAGTTTTATCTGAGCATAATAGGCTCCCAGCAAAGCTGCCAGCGGCTTCCCCCATTTGATCGGATCGTCTCCTGGTTTACCAAAATATTCTTGAAGGGTAAGTCTTATACGCCGCCAGTCTCCCCCTAGAGCACATACCTTTGAAACGGCCTCTACAACTGCAAAGAGGGCACCATGGAACGGGCTCCACTTCGACAATGCCGGATTATACCCAAAGGTCATGATGGTGCCGGTGGTAGTATCCCCCTCAAGCACCGGTATCTTGGCTACCATCCCTTCGGCAGGGCTTAGCTGGTACCTGCCCCCAAAAGGCATGAGCACCGTGCCTGCGCCTATGGTGCTGTCAAACCTCTCAACCAGACCCTTCTGGCTGCAAACGTTGAGCCTCTCAAGGTTGTTGAGCCATGTCTTCTTGAGGTCGAAATAGCACATAGACACCTCTTGAGGCAGCTTTTCAAAAAAGTAGCCTTCCTCCCGGGGAGCTGATACAACCGCCCTGCTCTTCCTTTTGACTCCGTTGGTGTTCAAAAACTCCCTGCTTATATCCACTATGAGTTTCCCGCGCCACCATATTCTGACCCGCGGCTCACTGGTAACGCGCGCAACCGGTGTGGCCTCCAGGTTTTCCTGTACAGCAGCTGAGATAAACTTCCCTACATCCTTGGGCGATACCAGCACAGCCATCCTCTCCTGGGATTCGGATATGGCCAGCTCTGTGCCATCCAGCCCCTCATACTTTTTGGGTATGGCATCCAGATTTATCTCAAGGCCATCGGCCAGCTCACCTATGGCCACCACCACACCGCCGGCGCCAAAGTCATTGCACTTCTTAATAAGTCGACTCACCGAAGGCTTCCTGAAAAGCCTTTGGATCTTCCTTTCGGTAGGAGGATTCCCTTTTTGTACCTCAGCACCCGACTTTACCAGCGACTGTTCATCGTGTTTCTTAGACGACCCTGTGGCGCCACCGCACCCATCACGGCCGGTCCTCCCGCCCAAGAGTATCACGACATCGCCCGGCTCCGGTTTTCCCCTCACTACATTCTGCCTGGGTGCGGCACCGATTACCGCACCCAGCTCCATCCTCTTTGCCACATATCCCTCATCGTAAACTTCTACCACTTGTCCTGTGGCAAGGCCTACCTGATTTCCGTATGAGCTAAAGCCCTGAGCAGCCACCGTGGTTATCTTTCGCTGCGGCAGTTTGCCGGGGAGGGTCTTCTCAATAGGGGTTCTGGGATCGCCGCTTCCCGTGATCCTCATGGCCTGATATACATAGGCTCGTCCCGACAGTGGGTCCCTTATGGCCCCTCCCAGGCACGTGGCCGCCCCGCCAAAGGGCTCTATCTCGGTAGGATGGTTGTGCGTTTCGTTTTTGAACATTACAAGCCACTGCTCTTTTTGGCCGTTTACATCCACGTCAACCACAATGCTGCTGGCGTTTACCTCATCAGATTCCTCTAGGTCATCCAGCATGCCCTTCTTCTTAAGCTCCTTCATGGCAATGGTGGCTATGTCCATAAGGCAAATATCCTTATCCTGTTCCTTGTCCCCGTAGATGAACTTTCTGGTATCGAGATAGCTTTCAAGTGCAGCTTTTATCGGATGTGTATACTTACCATCCTCAATTGCAATGTCCTCAATCTTGGTTAAAAATGTGGTGTGGCGACAGTGGTCGGACCAGTAGGTGTCAAGCATGCGAAGCTCGGTTATTGTAGGATCCCGCCTCTCCACGTTTTTGAAGTAATCCTGGCAAAACTCCATGTCGTCCAATGACATAGCAAAGCCCCTGTCGTCTATAAACTCGGCCAGCTTCTCTCTTTCCCACTCAGTAAATCCCTCTATCGTTTCCACATCAGCTGGGGGCTCAACCTCGACTTCAAGCGATTCCGGCTTTTCAAAAGAGGCTTCCCTGCACTCGATAGGATTTATGCAGTAGCCCTTTATCCTCTCAAGCTCTTCCCTGGATACATTACCACCTAAGATTATGACCTTGGCTGTACGGCACAGTGGCCTTTCGCCCCTGGTCAAAAGCTGTATACACTGGCTGGCCGAATCGGCCCTCTGGTCATACTGCCCGGGCAGGTACTCTATGGCAAAGGCCTGCTCGCCATCCCTCAAAGGGAACTCCTCATCATATACCACATCCACCGGAGGTTCTGAAAATATAGTGTTCCTGCACGCCATGTATTCTTCATCAGAAAGTCCCTGCACATCATACCGGTTTATGACCCTGACGTATTTTAACCCTTTTATCCCCAGGTTGTACTTTAAATCCCTGTAAAGCGCTTGCGCTTCGACATCAAAGCCTTTCTTTTTCTCAACGAATATCCGCCTTACCTTGCTCATGGCTATCTTATCTCCTTCAAAACTAATAATTTTTTCAGTTGATGTGAAAATATTCGATAATATATCCATATTATGCAGTGGGATAATACCATCTGTTTACCGAACAATACAGTTAAATAATAACATAAAAATTCGGGATTTTAAATACTTTTTTTATAATTTTTTTCATATTGTACGGCATAGATGCCGCTTGGTAAGGCCATCACGAATTCCTCTCCGTCCCAGAGAGCAATAATATCGTCCTTCCTTGCCTTGCTTGGCAAAATTTCAGCAAATTGCCACAATACAAATCTCTCACGACATGCCCGTATATGTCGTTTATGTTTTTGAAGTTATCGATATCAAAACAACAAAGCTTAGCTCACTACTTTTTCTCTTTTCTAAATTCACCTTTTAAATCCTCATACTCTCTATAATACATTACAATGTATTCATCTATCCTCTGGCTTATCTTAAAAATGACCTTTTTGTTGATGTTCATTTCAATGGCGTTATTGAGCAAATTGCGGGCTATCTTAATCCTGGTCTTTGCGTCCACATGACCACCCCACCAGTATGCGTCATTCATAATTTTACATTATATATAGGCTATTTGGCAAATATAAAAATATGCAATTTGCAAATTCAGGTACACATCAAAATCAGGTAAAGTAAAGATATACAATGTTGGGAGTGAATAAGATGTCAAGCAGAATGGAACCGGATAACAAAGCAATTGGCCAAAGAATACGTAGCGAAAGAAAAAAGTTCAACCTTTCGAGAGAAGAGCTGGCAGAGATCATCGGACTGTCCGAATACTATGTAGGACAGTTGGAGAGAGGCGAAAGGCAGATGAGCCTTCCAGTTCTAGTTAAAATAGCGAAGTGTTTGCATACATCTTTGGATTATCTCGTTTTTGGGAAAATTGTGGATGCTCAACCTTCGGTTAATGAACCCCACGCTGAATACAGAAACCTAAACGATGAAGAACTAAATGAGCTACTTGGCAGGTGTTCCTCTAAGGAGCTGGAGCTAATTAAAAAGCTTATAAAGTTAGTTCTTCCTTACGTTAACATAAAATGATTTGATGTGTTTTCAAGACTTTCACCGTCAAGCAATCGCACATTGCCGGGCGCAATGAAGAAAAAACAGGTAGGCATTTTAACCTACCTGTTTTGGCAACGATACTATAAACTCGGTTCCTTCATTTATTTTGCTAATCGCTTGTATTCTCCCCTTATGTGCCTCAACAATGGCTTTTGCTATCGTAAGCCCAATTCCGGCTCCCCCCGTCAACCTGTTCCTGGATTTATCGGCACGATAAAACCGTTCAAAGATATACGGTAAATCCTCCGGCGAGATGCCTTTCCCGGTGTCCTTAACTATGATATTAGTGAAATCGCCAGTACTTTCTACTTTTACCTCAACCCTTCCTCCCTCGGAAGTATACTTCAATGCATTGGATAAAAGATTTACAATTACCTGACTTATTTTATCCTTATCAGCAAAAATAATCTCCTTCTCACCATAGAACTTAATATCCAATCCTTTATTGAGAAAATCCGTTTCAAAGTTCTTAATAATATGTTGAATGACCTCTGAAATATCGAAGTTTGTTTTATTAAGAATCAGAGTTTCACTTTCGTATTTGGCCAACTTTTCAAGGTCCCCTACTAATCTGTTTATTCTCACAATCTCCTCATGACAGCTTTTAAGCCTGTCAATATCCGGCTCCCATATCCCATCAATCATTGCTTCCATGTGGCTCTGGAGAGTAGCAAGAGGAGTTCTCAATTCATGCGCTACATCAGCTGTGAGCCTTTTTCTCAACATCTCCTGCCTTTGCAGCGTTTCAGCCAGGTTGTTTATCGCCTCGGTAAGCTGAGAAATCTCCTTTGTATCTGATTTCTCAGTAATCCTGTCTTGATAATATCCTTTAGAAATCTTCTGGGCAGCATCAATAACTCTTAAAATCGGCGTACTTAACCTTTTTGCCATAAACGCAGCTATAAACAGTGATAAGAAGAGAGAAATCATACCTGCGCTGACAAATAATCGGTTCAAAGTATTAATAAATGCAAGATCATTATCATTAAAATAATACGGGCCGTAATATCCGATTTCAACCCTTCCAACCTCACTCAAATTATATGTGACAGGATATTTATTCTCTACATAGCCTCCCTCCCAGTTTGGATAGCGGCTGGCCATATTACGGGCCATACGCTCGAGCATCTGCTGGCACAGCCCGTTGTGATACACCCTTGCATCCCATATTACGTTACCGAAAGAATCAACAACTTTTATTATCATCCCCTGCTCCAAGGCATTTATACCAATATTCTCTATGACATCTTTATTCCATTCGCCGTCTGGCTTATACTGCTGGCTGATCAAAGAAACGACTTCCTTGTTTTTACGCTCTTGATTTTCTATAACATATTCCTTGAACTGCTTTTCAAGGAACAAGTTAGTAAGCACACTGGTCAAAAATACACAGATTAGAACTACCAAAACATAAGATAAAGACAATTTAGTCCTCAAACTATGTTTCATATCATTCACCACCAAACCGATAGCCTATCCCATGAACTGTTAAAATATATTTTGGATTCTTGGGGTCGGATTCAATTTTTTGCCTTATATTCTTTATATGAGCATCAATAGTCCTGTCATAGCCGTCAAAATCATCTCCCAGTGCCATACGTATAAGTTCTTCCCTTGTAAAGGTCTTATCCGGATATTTAATCATTATCATGAGCAGCTTATATTCATTGCGAGTCAAGTTAACAGTGTTTCCATTCTTCTTTACCTCATGTTTCAAAGTGTCGATCACCAGATCGCCGTTATTAAAGGATATGATGCTGGATAGAGGAACAGGATCATCGCTCACTCTCCTTAATACCGCCTCAACCCTTGCCACCAATTGCCTCAGGCTGAATGGCTTTGTAACATAATCATCGGCACCAATATTCAATCCTCTCAAAATATCCTCTTCATCAACCTTTGCGGTCAGCATGATGATGGGTACCCTTGATCTTCTTCTTATCATTTGGCAAATCTCCTCGCCGGGTATATCAGGGAGCATTAGATCCAAAATGATCAGACAAGGATTTACTTTTTCAAATTTATCCAAAGCATCCTTGCCGCTGTACGCCACATCGACGGGATACCCCCTGCTTTCCAAATACGACTTGACAACTTCAACAATCTTGACCTCATCATCCACTACAAGGATCTTTTTTAGATTAGCGACCATTTTTCGCCTCCTTACAGATATATATAGTTGGATATAAAATATTATATCATCTAATGTCGTTATTATTAAAGCTTCTCATCTCAACCGTTAAACCTTAAAGAAAAAGCTCCTCTACAGGAGCGTTGTTGATTTCGTTTATTTCATATTCCACAACAGCCACCGGCGCCTCTCGGAGGCCTGTACCTTTCGATTTCTTTCTTTATAGCATCCATATCGATATCGTTTATATCATCCACAACCTTCACATATCCATTTAACATCCCCATCCAGCAACTAAAGGTGAAATCGCCCTCCGGAACAAACTTAAGCTTATTTTCTCCCTGTTTCAAAGGCACCTGTGCATTGTATGCAGGGAAAATCAGCATATTGTTGCAAGTGTTTAATTGTTCCCCGTTGATTGTCCATATTGTTTCGATTCCCTTTTGAACCACAATAACCGCCGGTGAAAACCCGTAATCATTTACATCCATGCTTACATATTGTATACCATCTTTAATTTTCCCTATGGCTATTTCATCGGTGGGTATCCTTCCGCCGGCAAATTTAGTGGCTTTTGAGCCAGCCGCACAACATCCTCCACCAAATGCTCTCGATGAACTTGAGTCTTCAGCATCCTGTATGTCTTTTTTGGATACTTTACTGATATCCGATACTACCTTTATGTTGCTTCTAATCATCCCCATCCAACAGGTATATACTATATTGCCTTCTTCCGTAGGAGTAAACTCAATAATATTATCCCCTGGAACCAGTTCTTTCTGTATGTTATACTTGGGGATAATCAAGGGGTTATTACATCCATTCAAGTCACTTTCTTCAGCCCGTATTGTCCATCTAACCGGAATACCCTTCTGAACAATGATAGGTTCATAACTGTTTGAATCTATTTGTGTAGTAACCACCTGCACATTTCCCTCTATTTTAGCTACATTCCCTGACCCAGATGAAGCAAATGCAATATTAACTCCAGATAAACTCAACCCCCTGTTTACCATAACCACACCAAGAATTATTACCAGCATAGCGCTTACTTTCATCATTCTGTGTGTAAATCTTCTGCTTATCAGCGAGCTGACGGCACCAAAACCAAACATCAACGGCACAGTTCCAAGGCTGAATAGAAACATGGATGCCGCCCCCGCTAGAAAACTGCCCGTACCTAAAGCATAAATCTGCATTGCCTGAAGCGGGCCACATGGCATCAGGCCATTCAGCAATCCGATATAGAAGGGACCGTATTTGCCTGCACCTTTGTAGATCTTATTCCCAAAAATCCTGGGCATTCTGGGATTTAACTTCCTAAGCCATGGAAACACATTCAGCATATTTAGTCCCATAATAACCATAAACACACCTGAGATGATCGCCACAATTCCCTTTGCAGCACCGGAAAAGCTTATAACCGAACCCAGTGCCCCCACGATACCCCCAATAATTGTATAGGAGACAAGCCTTCCGGAGTTATACAACAAGCTGGGTTTCAGCCTGGAAAACTTGCTTGAACCACCCTCTTCAAAGTTATAGGAAACACACTGGGACAAGTTGATTCCACCGCACATTGCTATGCAGTGCAATGAAGTCAACAAACCCACTGAAAAAAGTATTCCGTATCCCATTGACTGGTTGACCTCAGGTACAAAATTAAAGCCAACGGTGTTCTTTATAATAAAATATAGGGCAAACAGGATAACTCCTATACCCAGAAACTGGTTCACAGTCATTTTATCTCCAGATGCTTTCTTGGCATCGGGTCTTGATACTACCTGCTCTCCTGCTTTATTTTTTACCTGATAGTGCAGCTTTTCTATAGCCTCAATTATTTTATCCAGGCTCACCACATTTTCATCGTAGGTAACATAAACGCTGGAACTGCCGAAAGTAGCCTTAACATCTACTACACCGTCCAGCTTCTTTAAAGCATTCTCTATCCTCATTTCGCAGCTTGTACAGCTCATCCCTTCTATTTTGAGGGTCTTACGTATAAGCCTCTGTTCCATCATATTCCCTCCTGTATAAGGATCAGTCAGATCTTCTTTTCCCGCCGGTTTCAATCTCCAGAGCTCTATATTTTTTGATCTTTCCTTCCGTTTTGGTCCTTTCTGAACATCATGGGTATCATCAGCATATGCATGAGAGGGCAAAGCAAAAATGCGGCAGATGATAAAATACTCCTTAGGTCAGCATTGTTAATTCTAAACAAAGATAGAAATATTGCCGACATCACAGGAAGCGCACAGCATAATATCATTAGAAGCATGTGTAGCTTATGACCTTTTTTGCCATGCCCGTTCTCATCTTCATTGCTCCCGTAATTTCCATGGCTACCGTGACAATCCATATTTCTTGCTCCCCTTTCTTAATCATAAAAATTTCACCCTGATTGATACATTTCCTTAACGTTCTACACTTCATACACTTCACAAAGTTTATAACCTTACCATGAATATTACTAAGTTTAATTGTGATGCTTTACATCGTCTCCTTGTATTCATAATAATACTAAAAAAATATGAAAATATTATGAAGATGCAGAGGATTAATCTCAACACCAACATGAATACGGAATGCCTTCTTCTGGCCACCATATCCACCACCAGGAGTTAATTGAGACAATCCAACATTGTAAATCTATTTGCGAACATATGATGACTCATATAAAAATGCACTACGATTTACAGATGTGAATAAGACAGCTTCAATTGCTTCGTGGCCGTGCGGATATATGTGGCTTAACAGCCAACTACGTTGCACGAAACAGCATTTTTGTCAAGCAAACCGCACAATTATTTGGTTATAGAAGTACAAAAAAGTCTCTTAGCGAGACTTTTTTGTACCCATGCATCTTATTTTAGGTTCCAGGTTCTATAACTATATCATCGGGATTTATTGAATCACCATAGAACGGACGTAATGTCTCTTCATAATTTTTATGCATGAAGTTTTCCTTACCGAGTTCTTTAAGCTCTTCGTTCAGCCAGTTTAAAAGCTCTGTATTACCTTTTTTAACCGCTGGAGCAATTGTATCCTGACCTCCTAAGGAAGTGATCCCAACGGTATATCCTTCATGTTCCCTGGCCCAGGCAAAGAGCATTGTGTTATCATGGGCTAAAGCATCGCCACGCCCATCTAGCAATGCCTGGAAAGCCTCGGTGTTTTGGTCATACTTCAGAAGTTCAATATCGGGATAATTTTTGGTAAAGAAAATATCGGCTGTCGTTCCTTTATTTACAATGAGCTTCTTCCCTTTTAGCTGAGAAACATCGGTGATAACGTTGTCGTTTGGCGACACAACCCCAAGGGAAACCTTCATATATGGAAGTGCAAAATCAACAAGTTTTTTCCTCTCATCCGTTACTGTAAAGTTTGCAAGGATGATGTCCACTTTATCAGATTGCAAGTATTCAACCCTGTTGGCGGCCTCTACAAAGACAAATTCAACCTTCGATTCATCGCCTAGCAAATCTTTTGCAATTCGTCTTGCTAGATAAACGTCATACCCTTGAACTTCTCCATTTGAATCCACATAGCCAAAAGGAGGCTTATCGCTGAAAACGCCAATCCTCACTTTGCCATATTCCTTTATTCTGTCAATGGATGATTTAGTATTGGATGATTGTGAAACGCAGGCTGTTAAAGCCCCCACTATGAGTACCAGAGCAATAGCCAATGGGACAAACTTGCTAAATTTTTTCATTATTATCTACTCCTTTCTTATACTCTTTGAAATTAAATATATTTAAAAAATTTTTTGCCCTTTCTGTTTTAGGATCTGTAAAAAACTCCTGGGCCCCCGCCACCTCGGTTATTTCTCCTCCATCAAGGAATATGATCCTATCCGCTACTGCTTTTGCAAACTCCATTTCATGAGTAACGATAATCATGGTCATGCCTTCTTTGGCAAGTTCCAGCATAACATCCAAAACCTCTCTTACCATTTCAGGATCCAGCGAAGCTGTCACCTCGTCAAATAACATGAGCTCAGGATTCATACACAAAGCTCTGACTATTGCAACTCTTTGCCTTTGACCCCCTGACAGCTGCCTGGGATAAAAATTTTTTCGATCCAATAGACCGACTCGGTTAAGCAACTCTTCAGCTTGCCTGGCCACTTCTTTTTTATCTCTTTTTTGTGCCTTCAGCGGCCCAAGCAATATATTTTCGAAAACAGTCATATGCGGAAACAGGTCATAGCTTTGAAATACCATTCCGATTTTTTGCCTTATCAAGTGCCATTTTGTGCTGTCTTCATTGATCACCTCCCCATTTAATTTTATTTGTCCAGACTGTATTTCTTCTAGCCCATTAATACACCTGAGCAAAGTGCTTTTGCCACTTCCTGACGGGCCCAGGATGACGACTACTTCCCCTTTTTCAACAGAAAAACTTATATCTTTAAGGACATGAAAGCCATCAAAATACTTATTTAAGCCAATAACCTCCAACAAAGCCATGCTAATTCATCACTCCTTCCAGCGTAATTCCAGTTTTCTTGCAAAAAGCGATATGGGATAGCATATTATGAAGTATAGGAAGAAAATAAAGCCATACACCCAGAAACTCGCTGAAGGGCTTTGCAATACGAAGGACTCTATAACCTGCTGTCCCACCTTTAACACCTCAACTACTCCAATCAATACAACCAGTGAGGTCGTCTTTATCATACGAGTTACCAGATTAATGGTACCCGGAAGCAATCTTCTGATCGACTGGGGTATTATGATATAGCTATAGATTTGCAGGTTGGTAAGTCCAATTGCCTTTCCGCTCTCTTTTTGATGTTTGGGCAGCGATGTTACTGCCCCCCGTACCAAATCCCCCATTTCGGCTGTCCCCCATATGGAAAATACGATGACCGAAACAACATCTCCCGCTATATGAATCCCCGTAAGCTTTGGCACGCCGAAATAAAATATGAAAAGCCAAACCATCACCGGAATAATTCTTACAGCTTCCAAGTAGGTCCGACAGACAAACCTTACTAACTTATTTTTTGACGTCATAACTATTCCGAAAGGTATCCCAAATAGGATGGATATAATGGCGGAAATAATGGCTATTCTTATCGTTATCAACAGCCCGCCCATCAACCTATACAGGTTGTTGCCCTCTATAAGTACCCTAATTCCCAAATCCTGCATACCTCAGCCTTCTTTCTATGTAAGTTAGCAATAATGACAGCGGCAGTAGAATAATCAAATATGCCACGACCAGCATAAGCAGCGCCTCATTGGTTTTATAGTAAATGCCTATAATATCCTTTGTGACAAACATCAAATCCTTCAGCGATATGGCGCTGACAATGGACGTCTCCTTGATAATAAATATTGCATTTGCCCCTATACTGGGAATTGAAACAGCCAATGCCTGAGGGAAGATTATATACCTGGTCACCTGTGCTTTAGTTAGTCCAATGCTCAATCCTGCCTCTATTTGAGCCTTACTGACAGCCTCTAACCCCCCTCTAAACGCTTCTGCCATATAACTGCCGCCGAGGAATGCTAAGCCTATAACAGCGCAGGTGAATGCTCCTAGCTTAATGCCTACTTTCGGCAAGCCGTAATACAAGAAGAATAGCTGTATAAGCAACGGTGTATTCCTTGAAAGCTCTATATACCAATTGACAATTTTTTTCAAAAACTTTACCTTATAATAATTCACCAGGCTGCAAAAAAGTCCAATAAGTAACGATAGTATAATACCTATGGAAGCTAGCTTTAAGGTAAACTTGGCTGCTTCAAGGTATAGAGATGAGATTTCTAATATAAAACCAATATCCAAGGAATAATTTTCCCCCTTTAATTCTAATTCATATAATTCCTATATGTTTACTATGCTTTATCGTGTTTTTATTATTATACGCTCAGTTTTATTAAGTGTCAATATATCCCTCTAGAAAATTTTGAGGTGGTTCCCACTGCCAAGCCCCCAGCCAACTTCCACCTCCTAGCTATCGCCCATGCCGGGCACACAACAAAATAGGTAGTCGGTTTTGGGACTACCGGCTACCCATTTATAAATAAATACGCCGAGGGAAGGAAAATTAGCGTTTTGGACGTATGGTTTGGTGTATATTTTTCACAAAATATTCACATTCACCTGATATAATAGACGATGTGGACAATAAGCCATATTAACTGTTTTTTGGGCATTACCTGCATATACAGCGCAATACGATGATAATGGAAAGGTGGTACATCATATGCTTAAATTGATCAGAAAATTTCTTGAAAAGCTAGCCAAAGAAAACAATGAGGTCTTCCATGGTCAAAGGCTGGATTATTGTGATTTAAACCGACAGGACAGTAAGCAAAAGAACATAAGAAATAACAAAAACCATGTCAGGCGATAAAACAGACCGGTCTGTAACTCAAAACAAACCCTGCCTTCAGCGGACTTTCACTGCCAAGTTATCGCTCATCCCTGAGCACACCATAAAAAAAACGGCCAATACGGCCGTTTTTTGAGATGAAATTTTAATCTAGGACTCTTCTGGCACCGACATACCGCCTGCTATACGAAGAAGAGTTAAGGTTGCTTATGCATATAGCCTTATAAGCCCCCGATGATGCGTGTATAAATTTCCCTCCTCCTATGTATATGCCCACATGGTTTGGATTAGAAAACAGCACCAAATCCCCCGGAGCTAAATTGGCCTTGGATACAGGTACGCCTACACTGCGTTGACCATAGGCTGTACGGGGAAGATAGATCCCAAAATGCTTAAAGACATAATAGGTAAAGCCCGAGCAATCAAATGCATTGGGGCCTTCAGCGCCATATACATAAGGTTTACCCAAAAACTTCATGGCAAACGCCACTACGTCTGAACCTCGCGCCGACCCTCGAGTCGATGACACCGTAGATGTAGTGATCTTCTTGGAAACTACTTTAGTGCCCTTAAGAATCACCTTTTTTGTGGGTTCCTTTATGACTTTTTCCTCGAGCACCTCGCGCTTTACCTCTTTACCATTTTCCTTTGTAATCAGCAAATACACTTCCTTTTGTCCGTTTTCCCCTTCTTTCAATACCTTTGTCTTCCCCTTTTCCAATGTGCTATCCAAGCGTATCTCGGTTTCAAAAGGAATCTCCTCTACTTTTTTCCGCCTCTCCTTGGTCACTACCGTAACCAGTTGCCTTTCAACTGTGAGCTTGATCTTATCTCCGGGATGCAGATGGTCTATATCTATATCCGCATTGGCCTGCTCTAAGACTGAAAACGGTATACCGTGTGCCTTGGCAATTGACCATAAAGTATCCCCCTCTTTTACCTCATACTCCTTGACCTCTCCGGCGCCCTGCTTGAAGATAGAGACAACTTTGTCCTTACCCACAATCTGGCTAACGGGTACTATCTCCTCATGATAAGATATGCTCTCCTTAAAGAAGGCTTCCTGCAGCTGGCTATCCCCTGTCTGCTGTACGGCCTGCACATAGGCATCCTTAATCTCCTCAAGGGCTTGCTGCACAACGTTCAAGTCCTCGACATAACAAACCTTTTTGCCATCCACAACCACTGCATAGGCGTTGGACTTGACAACTATGGCCTGCTCTATGGCCCGGGCCAATTCATTTTCAGAACTGATCCTCACATTGCCCGTCTCCACTTCTCTGAAGCGCACGCTGGCATCTACGAATACTCCATCGCCATACACTTGAAGGAGCTTTGCCACCACATCGTCGTATATCGCCAATCCCTTAGCTGCAGATTTTACAACTCCCACTTCTTTCCCATCCACCATCATTATGTATGAAGGCGTTGGAATATAGCCTGCTACCGCCGTTTCATTTCGTCCTACCCATACAAAACCCGTCAAACAGGTCACAACCCAAATGCCCAGCGCCATTATCCAGGCAATTTTGAGATTTTTCATAAAAATTCCCTCATCTTTCAACAATATTCGTTCATTAAAAGTTTATCACAAATGTTACAAAATTATTACAAAAATTTATATTCTATAAAAAATGGAAATTTCCTGCTTGTAAACAAAAATTTTTAAAAAATTAAGCCCTTCACCCCTTTTACTTAAAGCAAAAATGAAGGTGAAGGGCTTTTGAACTACAATTGCAAGGCGCGGATAACCTTTACTTGACCATCTTAAATACCCTGTTTACTCCCGGCGAGAGGCGCAGCCTTACAACCGTTTTATCGCCCTCTTTTTGTCCCTCGATGATACGGCCAGTTATCAGGTCTTTAAGAGCAACATGCCCACCCTTTAGCTCTACGCGCACCTCATCGTACCAGGGCTGGAAGGAATGCAGTATAAAGCAATCGTTGTCGTACGTGAACATCCCCACTTTTGAAAAAGCATCCAGCAACACGGGGCTTTGCCTGCTGAAGGCCTGCCGTATGAACATGAGTATCTTGCGCGGGTAGTTATACAGATCTCCGTAATCTTCGGGTATTGTAAGGACATAAAGCCTGCCCTTGCCATAAAGCGTTTTGGTGAGTATCGGGAAGTTGTTGTCCTCGCCCAATCCCGCAATCAGCTCCCAGGTATCGTTTGTCTGAAACTCCAGCTGAGGGATCAACACCGGCTTTGCAGCCTCCTCACAGCCGCCAAAGGTTATTCCACCGTCATTGGAATAGGCATACCGGTTTACCATGGCCTTGCGGTGCGTCACCTCTATGTTGGCAAACATGTTCTGGAAACCCATAGGCGTGGCAGCCTTCAGGAAACCGGAGGTGATGATGACATCAGCGCCTTTCATCAAGCTATCTTTAATCTTTGAAAGAATATCGGGGTCCTTTGCCGCACTTTCGGTGAGGAACACCGTCGATGCATCTTTGGGATAATGGGGATAAGGCTCCAGGGGTATTCCCAGCATTCCGATGTAGTTGTGCAGGTAATCCTCCCCGTGGCTATGATAGGGCAGGTAGCAGGCAACGCCTGTAGGGTTACCCAGCTGACCCAAATACCTATCCACATCTTCAAACAGCTGACCGTTTATAGGTATACACAGGGAATACTCAGGATTTAGCAGGGTACCAAGCGAAAACATCATTACTTCCCTGGCCTTTGCAAACAGTGTCAGATAGGCCTGCTGGGCATAGGAAGTCAGATTATACGTACACTCAAACGGGTCATACCAGCCACCCAGATTTCGCCCCGGCGCCACATTTTCCAAATAGCGCATGATGAAATAGCTCAGGTACTTGGGCAGGTGCTGCTGGGTATAAGTGGGGTTTCGCGTCTCGGTCCCGGTATATATGGCATCGAATATGCGCGGCTCCTCTTCCAGGTTATACCCTGTATCCTGGTAGTGCTCATACCAGTTGGGATACTTTATTATAATCTTCACATTGGGATTTACCCTCTTAGCAGGGCCGATTATCGCCTTCTCGGCAACCTCGCGCATCAACTCCAGGCGAAACTGGGCCCAGGTCCTGTCCTTTTTAGCCTCTATGCAGGAGCGACACCTGCAGTTGGTAAAATAGAAATCGTCCAGTATAAACTCATCAAAAAGTGACGCCGTCATTTCAGCTACCTCTTTCAGCAGCTTAAGGGTAGCAGGATTGGTATAGCACAGAGGATCAAAGCCTCCTTCACCATCGGGCGGTCCATCGGTGGTGATGCCCCCCGAAGTTTGGATGCCTCTACTCCTGAAGAAATCCCTGATCTTCTCGATTTGCTGGCGTTCGATCACCACGCCATGCCTGTGGGTCTCCAGATATACCTTCCCCACTTTGACGTGCTTTTCAATCCACTCAAAGCGCTTTGCAAACTCATCCAAGTCGGTAATGCCGATCAAATCGCCCACAGGACAATAGATGGCTGCGGTAAAATTTTTGTACCCCTTCATCGACATACTTCCCTACCCCCCTAAATTATCAATATAGTTTTCGCATTCGGATAGTGGCCGTCAATTGAAATTAAAATGAAATGCTTTTTGATTTATTATAAATATTAACACAATTCTATACAACATGGCGCTCAACCCCGTATGAACCCTTGTTATTTTTAGAGTAGCGTGTTAAAATTTAATCGAACTGGAAAGCAATTAAATAATTGTCGGAATTATCAAAAAAGTCATGGCATAAGGGCGTATAATGCGGGATACTGCATAAACCAACTTCAAAGAGGGGATTGATTATGGCACTCAGATTGCCCCGACTTATAAGTGATGGTATGGTATTACAAAGGGATAAGGATATAAAGATCTGGGGGTGGGCCTTACCGGGCGAAACTGTAACGGTCAGTTTTATGGGCCAAACTTATAGTTCCACGGCTGACGCCAAAGGAAAATGGGAGGTACTCCTGCCCAAATTGCCAGCCGGTGGACCCCATTCAATGGAAATAACGGCATCCCAGCAACGCATTATCGTGAAGGATATATTAATCGGAGATGTCTGGGTCTGTTCCGGGCAGTCAAACATGGTTATACCTATGGAAAGGGTAAAAGATATCTATGAGGATGAGATAGCGCATTGTGACAACCCTTTAATAAGGCAGTTTACAGTCCCTGACAGATATGATTTTAACGGGCCCAGAGAAGATCTGGATGGTGGCATTTGGGAACCGCTGAATGCCGATACCGTCCTGAGATTTTCAGCAGTGGGATATTTCTTTGCAAAAGCCTTGTTTGCAAAATACGGTATTCCCATAGGTTTGATAAAGGCATGCGTTGGCGGGACACCGGTAGAGGCCTGGATGAGCGAAGAAGTGGTAAGGCAATTCCCCGGAAACATGGAAATAGTGGAGCAGCTGAGGGTTGACGGATACATAGACAGCATAAAACAGATGGAAGAAGCCAAAGTCCGTGCCTGGTATGAAAGCATAGACGAAAACGACAAGGGAATCCAAAAAGACCATGTACCTTGGTTCGCCCCGGAATATGATGCATCGGATTGGGCAAGGGTGAAACTGCCGGCCTCATGGAAAGAAATGGGACTGGATTCGATAAAGGGAGCGGTATGGTTCAGGAAGGAAATCGATGTACCTGCCTTCATGGCCGGTAAACCCGCAAAGCTTTATATGGGTACTATAGTGGACAGCGACCGGACTTATGTCAACGGCGTTTTAGTGGGTTCCACTTCATACCGCTATCCTCCTCGAAAATATGAGGTTCCTGCCGGCCTTCTCAAAGCGGGCAAAAATGTAATTACTGTAAGGGTCATAAGCAACGACGGCAATGGTGAATTCGTAAAGGGCAAGATATACAAGCTTTTTGGCCATGGCTATGAAATTAACCTGGAAGGGGAATGGCAGTACAGGGTAGGAGTGGCAATTGATGAACCGTTACCGACTGTGACCTTCTTTCAATATAAGCCCACCGGACTATTCAACGGCATGATCGCCCCGCTTTTGAACTACGGTATCAAGGGCGTCATATGGTACCAGGGCGAATCCAACACCGATGATCCTAAAGGATACTGCGAAAAGTTCTGTGCCATGATAGCCGACTGGAGGAAGAAATGGGGGCAGGGCGATTTTCCCTTTCTCTATGTGCAGCTGGCAAACTTCATGGAGGCAAAAGATCAGCCTTCCGAAAGCCAATGGGCCCAGCTGAGAGAAGAACAGCGAAGGGCGCTGTGCCTTCCCAATACGGGTATGGCCGTGGCCATTGACCTTGGAGAATGGAATGACCTGCATCCGTTAAACAAAAAAGATGTGGGAGAAAGGCTTGCCCTACTTGCCCGAAAGCTGGCATACGGCGAAAAAGACCTGGTGGCCTCAGGCCCACTTTATAAATCCATGAGGGTAGAAGGTAACAAAGCTATAATCGAGTTTTCCAATATAGGCAGCGGATTGATGGTAAAAGGCGGTGGTCAGCTAAAGCACTTTGCAATAGCCGGCCGAGATAAAAAGTTCGTATGGGCAAAGGCCATCATAGAAGATGATCGCGTAGTAGTTTGGCACGATGATATTCCAAATCCCGTTGCAGTACGGTATGCATGGGCCGATAACCCGGAGGGAGCTAACCTTTACAACAGGGAAGGCTTGCCCGCTTCGCCCTTTACAACTGAAGAATAAAATGCTGTTTAACGAGGTGATAACGATGAACATCAAATTCGATCTGTTCCCTCACGGAAAAACAAAAGCCTTGACCATGAGCTACGATGATGGACAGATATTTGACAGAAGGTTGGTTGAAATTTTTAACAGGTACGGAATAAAGGGGACTTTCCATTTAAACTCTGGGAATCTGGGAAAGGAGCCTTTTGTTTCGCCAGATGAGGTAGCGCAGCTATACCATGGCCACGAGGTATCAGTTCACACAAGAACCCATCCATTTTTAGATTGTATACCCGTTGAAGCAGTAGTGGAAGAAATAATGGAGGACAGAAAGGCCCTGGAGTCCTTAGTTGGATACCCCGTAAAAGGAATGTCCTATCCCTTTGGGGTCTACAACCAAAAGATTGTAGACATGCTGCCCGGCCTGGGCATTGAATACGCAAGGACCGTTACATCCCATAAAGATTTTCGTATACCCGATAACTTTTTAACCTGGTCGCCAACTTGCCACCATAACGATAATTTAATGGAGATGGGACGAAGGTTTCTGGAGTATAAATATGAAGGAAAGCTAAAGCTTATGTATGTATGGGGACACAGCTTCGAATTTGAAAGGCAGAATAACTGGCAGCTTATAGAAGATTTTTGTAAGCTTATGTCAGGCAGGGAGGATATCTGGTACGCTACCAATATCGAGATAGTAAGATACATAAAAGCGCTAAGAGCCCTTGAATTCTCGGCAAAAGGGGATGTAATATATAACCCCTCGGCCATATCCGTTTGGTTGAAAGTAGACAATCAGCCCGTTGAGATAAAAAGCGGTCAAACCGTAAGGCTGTAAAGCGGCCGTACAGTTCGAAAATATCATAAAAGCCGTTGGTGAAGGGCTTTATATGCCCTTCATTTTATTATGGGCAGTTATCCAGGATAAGAGCCAGTATAGATAGACTGTGGTGATACCGTTATTGTACAATTAATATTGAGTATGAAATGTCGCGATTATCTGTTATTGACTTTAGCAGGCTCTTTAGCTTCTCGATCGATTTTCTGTCGTTGTTCAGTATTTCGCCTACAACGTCCCTCGACCTGTCGTCTAGGTTGCCCCTTAGGACTTTCTCGGCCATGTTGACCCCTTGAGTTTTCCCTTCAATGGCCTTTTCTATGATCTTGGCCGTATCCGGGTGAGACCCCAAATCCATATTGATTTTTATTTCCCCCATCTTTCTCTTCAGCCCCAGATTCTCCTCCGGCTTTCCCCCGATATCCTGAATATAACTTGCCAATCTGCTTATATTTTCCCTGTGCTGTTTCTGTACTTCTTTGAAAACCTGCCTGACATTCTCTTCATCCAACCTAGATAAAAAGTTGTTAAAGCTCTCAACTGCCATATATTCTCCCTGTAATAGCTGGTTTAGGGATTTTATGGCCTCACCGTTGTGCATCCTTTATCCTCCTTGTCATAACCTTATTCTAACCATTATTTTTTACTTAAAGAAAAAATTTAATGCGAAAATTTAGCTTCGAACACACGGCTTAACCCCGCCCTTCTTTTCTTTCCAACATAAGCAAAGCCTATAAAAGGGGTAATCGAATTGGCCTGCATAATTCAATGCATAACCCTTAAACCAGCTATCAAACGCCTGAAGTAAATATGAGTGATGCCGTTTTAGAGGCGATAAAAAATTTACCGGTTAAAGAAAATACCGATGGTCCTTGGGCACTTGCCGGCGTATTGCAATATGGAATTTTCATATAACTTTCGATAAGAGCAACGTAAAATACAATGTATACCAGTATAGTAATTAATAGTACAGGTTATGGCTAATTCAGAAAAAGCGGTAGGGATCTACTAAAAACCCGTTAGCAATTTAATACCTCGGAGGGTAGCATCCATAAAAAGCATTAAAGCGCCATTGTTATCGATATTCAAAAAGGCACCTTTCCCGGCCATAATGACGATAATCTCCTTCCTTCTATTTACGGGGGTATATGCCCTTGTAACCATGGAAACAGTGGAACCGTACTATCTCAAAGGCTTAATATTCGCCGTACCCTTTATAGCCTTTGGACTGGTCACCTTTTTTACCGTAAACGAAAAGTTAAAAATGGGCATTTCATCTGCCATAACAGCCGTATTGATCGTCGTTTTGGGCTTTACATCGTTATTGGCGTTTATATATATAAATCAAACGGCATATTCTCAGGTACATTCACAAGCCTGGGCTATTTTGATTTGCCGGAAGATGTCATAATCTTTGTCATTTACAGCAAGCCTTACAAACCCGATGATTGGAACCACGGCCAATTAAGTCTGGCCGCTGTTAGCCAGCAGAGAAACGAGGTCATATTTCTTGCAGAAGACTGGTAACGAGAACTTTAGCACATATTCGTGAACCTTTTGAACGTATCCAAGGTAAAAGACCTATATACCACCCATTGGCCGGAAGCTGTCCCGCAGTTCCGCAAAGATGATAAAATAAGCAGTTATACTTATATCCACCAAAACGCTCATGAATTATATACAGGAATTTTCCGAGAAGTTAATGATGAGCACTTCCCATAATCCCTCAACTATTTTACTATAGTTTAAAACAAAGCGCTAACCTGCGAAAAAGTTTTTTCAAAATCACTCATTATTATCCATGCAAACAATTTTTGCAGCATACACGAAACAATATAAGCTGATTCAAACTGTTTATACAAAAATCCCATCAAAGCTGGGTTCTACCTCAATACGGATATACTCTATTTCGTCTTCAGTTAAGCCCTCAGCAGCAAATTCGCTACCATAATGCTCCGATGAGAAAACAAATTTGTCTCCATCCATCAGAAAGATGCTAAACCACTTTATCTTGCCTTCCTCATCAAAAGGATTGTGCATCAATTCAAATATGAATTCCTCGGTAATTTCTCCAACAAAAACCTTCATGTTAGTTATATCGGTCTCAAGCGTCTCGCCAAAAACTTTTGCACTATTTATTGCCACTTCTTCGTCATTCCAGCAGTCAATTCTAAAATGAGTACATTTTTTTATAAAATAAGATATCAATGGTTCCCAAAAATCATAATTAGCGGGAATAATAGTCCCGCGCTTTGTTACGCGCCCTTGCACTACCTCAAAATGTGTAGAATATTTTTTCATCCCTTATCCCTCCATTACGCTATAAGATAGCAGATATTAAAACGCACTATTTTTACAGTTTTACGAAATTTTTACTGGTATCATTTTAACATAGAGGAAGTTTAAGTCAAATTTATTATGTAAATTCCTTCTAGCTAGTTCTTATTAAAAAGTCAAAATTTTTTATTTTATTAAAATTTATTAAACCAAAAAAATTCCCTATTGGATGTCCAATTATAAAAAACAATAAAACCAGGGTTGACGTCCAACGGAAATAATAATATATTCGACTTCCCGTTGGAAAAATCCTGACAGGAGGTTAAAAAATGTTAAGATTCGATATTTGGATTGCCACGGGTATTACGGCTCATAATCTATGGACACTGGCTCAATTATGATATATAAGAGGCAAAAGGGATGTATAAATCGTAATATTGGCAACAATATAACCTGTGTAACCACACTATTGTTCCGCTTCACTACAATGAATCAAGTGTAACATCTTGAAGTACGACTTTTTCATATGGAAACTAACTAGAAGGAGTGGGGATGGCTCAACCCCTTTTTAACCAATTATATGGACTTAACTTTGAAGGACGTATATAATAGTCTCCTTAACGCCAATGGAAATGATAAGGCCCTTTGTCCTGGCAGTCAAGTGTAAAGGCTAAAGCCCGTGCTATGCACGCCCTTGACAACCAACCCGCAGGACCTTTGGTATTCGTTAAGGGGTTAAGGGTAATGTACAAGGATAAGATCACCATGTAATATTTTACCTTCGTTGGAATTTAATTAAAAAATTTGACAAAGTAAGTTTTTGGGTGTTGAAATATATTTGGTTACTAACATAGGAGGAAAATCAGTTTACACAAAAATATTTAACAGAGCCTTTTTATTTTAACGCTTTGGCTATTGCGTATTTCAAAAATCTTTAAAATTTAATTACTCTCGGCTCCTCGGTAAAAGAATAAAAAGTAGCCGTAGCATCCTCAAAGTACAAGACTTCTGTGTTATCATCATATGGCGAATACATCGATTGAAGCTCAGGGTAATTGTCAAGCAGATGCTTTTTGGCCTCAACCCTATCATCCCTGATGAGCTTACCTGTTACTCTTAGCCACTTTCCATCAGCATAAGCGCATATCTCTGCTTTGGGATTTGCCTGAAGTTGTTTAGATACCGCTTTGGCTTTACCAGTCTGGATATAAAGCTTACCTTCAAAAATGTCCACTGTACCGAAAGGCCTTACCCTAGGTTGGTCTCCTTCTACTGTGGCCAGATAATAAGTCCCACATTTCTTTAAAAACTGATAGACTTCTTGAAGTCCGTCCATACTCCTTTTCCTCCCTCCCCATTTAATGAAAGCTTCCATTTATCATTTTGTTAAATAGTTGATCAAATCAAATTAAATCAACATCAATATTTTGCATTTAAGTTGTTTATTCTTTCACAAATATTGCGATTAGAACAGCTTTTATCAAAATTCATCATATTGCTTTTACCATTTGATTATGCCTTTAACTTCTTTCATACATCTAAAAACAGACCCTTTCTTTCACATTCCCCTAACATCAATGCCTTATCATGTCAAATTCATAGTGTACTACGATGTTTGTAAATTGTCAATATGCGTACTATAGAACAAGTTATAGTATTTTACTGTTTTAACAAATTTTGTTAATTTAATAACGATTATAGCAGATCATTATCTCCTTTGCACCTTTACCACTTTATAAGGGCCCTATAATAGCTTAGCCATCAGATGTTAATTTAAAAAAACCTTTCCCTTTCCCTCTCCTCAAACCTGCACGAATTCTACATGGGATTTTTCGACTCAAGAAAAAAGAGATAAGGAGCTTAAACTCAAATCTCTTTTTTCGCATGCGGAAAAAGGTTTTTTGATAATATACACCATCGCTTTCATTTAAAGTTTGTATGCTTTTACGTAGGCACCTGCAAAGGCTCCATCAATAAAATCTAAGTCTATTTTGCTATATACATCGCCTAAATTATTCTGTTTTGCAATGCCTTCTATAATTTCTTTGGTATATATATTTACTGGTGTAATTTCAATATCTTTGAACCCAACTTTTTTGAGTATTTCTTCATACTCTTTAACTGGTAACGCTCCTGCAATACAGCCAACCCACATTTCTACGCTTTGTTTTATATGCTCTGGTAAATCTTTAAGAACGACAATATCAGCGATTGCCAGCCTTCCACCCTTCTTTAACACTCTGTATGCTTCTCTTAGTGCATCTTCCTTATTCTCACAGAGATTTATAACGCAATTAGATATAATAACGTCTACCGTTTCATCATCCAGAGGAATATCTTCGATATATCCTTTTATGAATTCTACGTTTTTAATTCCCATTTTTTCTTTATTCTTATTTGCTAATTGCAGCATTTCATCGGTCATGTCAAGACCGTATACTTTTCCGCTATCACCGACATATTTAGACGAAATAAATACGTCTATTCCGCCACCACTTCCCAAGTCCAAAACAACTTCACCCTCACGTAGATTCGCAAGCGCAACAGGGTTTGCACATCCCAATGATGCATTAACAACTTCCTCTGGCAATCCATCTACGAAATCATCTGTATAGAGATATGAACTACAACATGCTACATCACCGCAGCATGAAGTGTCACATCCGCATGAACTTTTTAAGCCAGCACTTATCTTCTTCGCTATGTCTCCATAATACGCCTTAACTTGTTCTCTAATATTATTTTTCATTTTGAAACTCCTCCCTACAACATTTATTTTTATTTACAGCTTCAATTAGCAACTTTAAACTATCAAGAACTTGCTCCCTTTTTTCTTCTGGGACAGAATTAAAAATCGCTTTATAATATCGATCCATACTTTCTTCAATATTCTTAAATACTTTCATTCCTTTATCAGTCAGTTTTATTTTTACATATCTTCTATCTTCTGGATGTAATTCTCTAATTACTAACCCGTCCTCAACAAGATTATTTATTGTCCTGCTCATCGTACTTTTATCTAATGCAAGTAATTCAGCAAGTTCACTTAATGAAACTTCTCCTGATCTCCCAATCTCTACAATGGCATGGCATTGAGAAATCGTAACCCCGCAGCAGTTTGCATCATTCTTTTCCAATATACCTAAGTTTCTTACCAATACTCGAATTAATTCATGCAAATAATCACTTGCCCGGTTTTCCATGTAATCACCTCAAATTAATTGTATTATGAAACTGTTGCATTTGTCAAGTAAAAGTCTAAGAAATTATTCTACGTTTTCTCTAGTTAAAAAAGAAAAGGGTGCATGAAGTTTCCTCTTCACTGCACCCTTTCTGTTCACTGCACCCTTTCTGTTTATTCTGTCAAATCTGGTTATTTTTTATCCTCTGTATCAAATCCTCTACTTTCTCTTTAATAATATCCCTTGTTCTTCTATAGTCTTCTATCGATCCACCTGACGGGTCAGCAATCCCCCAATCCTCCCTGTGCTTGCATGGTACATAAGGGCATTCTACATTACAACCCATAGTTATTAATATATCTACCTCTGCTGGAATATCACTTAATAGCTTTGGATAATGGCCACTCATATCTACTCCTGCCTCTTCCATTACCTGCACCGCCAACGGTTTCACTTCAGGGTACTTTTCTGTTCCTGCAGAATATGCTTCCAATACATCACTTCCCAATTTCTTTGCCCAGCCTTCTGCCATTTGAGAACGGCAGGAATTATGGGTACATACGAACGCCACCTTCTTTTTCATCTGCTATACACCTACTCCCTTCATTAATTCATTTAAACCAATGCCTCGTGCTGTTGGCTATCTTAACAAGGGTTAGCATAATGGGGACTTCCGTTAATACACCTACTATTGTAGCCAGTGCCGCACCTGATTGCAAGCCAAAAAGTGAAATTGCAACCGCAACGGCTAGCTCAAAAAAGTTACTTGCACCAATCATAGCTGCTGGTGCCGCAATGCTATGGGGCAATTTCCATGCCTTTGCCCATCCATATGCAATACCGAATATAAGAAAAGTCTGTATGGTCAATGGTACTGCTATAAGCAATATGTGTACTGGATTATTGATAATTATTTCACCCTGGAAAGAGAAAATAATAATTAAAGTAAGAAGTAGTCCCATCATAGTAATTTTGTCAAATTTTTTCAAAAAATGATTTTCAAAATATTCTATCCCTTTATTTTTAATAACGTACCTTCTCGTTAGGTATCCTGCTGTCAAAGGAATAACCACAAAAAGTATGGTAGACAGTATCAATGTACCATAGGGCACTGTAACATCACTTACACCCAGTAAAAACGCTACAATGGGAGTGAAAGCAAAAAGGATTATAAGGTCGTTAATGGCCACCTGTACCAAAGTATACGCAGCATCGCCTTCGGTTAAATAACTCCATACAAACACCATTGCTGTGCAAGGGGCTGCTCCGAGCAACACCGCTCCCGCTAAATATTCTGTAGCAAGGTTCTCAGCTATAAATGCATTAAATACAACTTTTAAAAAGAATGCTGCAATCAAGTACATGGTAAACGGCTTAATAAGCCAGTTCGTTACGCAAGTCACTATAAGCCCTTTTGGCTTTTTGGTTGCATTAACTACGCTCTCAAAATCTATTTTAAGCATCATCGGATAAATCATAAGCCAGATCAATATCGCCACTGGTATGGAAACATTATAGTACTCAAACTTGTTTAGCGTTTCAGGTATTGATGGTATATATTTCCCAATAAGTATACCTGCTATAATGCATAATATAACCCATACAGTGAGGTATTTCTCAAATAGCCCTAATCCTTTGTTACTTGCTTTGATATCGTTACTTTCCATATTAACACCCCCTTAAAATTCAAATATTTTTTATCTTTTTTCAACAATCCTTTTTAATATGATTATATGCGTATATAATCATATTCCCTCCAACATTTAACGAATTCAGTTATAAGCATTATCCTGTTCAATAAACAAATTTTGATTCTCTTCGTCAAAACAAACCTTATTACGTCTTAAGTCATCACAGGAAAGCTTACTTTCTCTATACCTTCTCAATTTCTCCAAATCTGCCCTGTACAGTTCTTCTCTAATCAACTCATTGTCCAATATTTCTTTAATGAAACTATATCTCTTTAATGTATCCTCATTAAGTTTATAATAAACGTACTGTGCCTTTTTATAAAACTCGAGTATACGGGCATATGTCAACCTATTAAGGTGTCGCGATGCATTTGATTGAGTAATGCCTAGAATTGTCTCAATCTCGCATACACATAGCTCTCCTTGTCTTAATAAATTTAAAATTCGCAGTCGCGTCTCATCAGATAATGCTTTTATTACCTGTACTAGATTCATTCCCTCACCACCTATATGATTATATTCGTTTATACTCATATATTATGCTTTTGATTTTCATTTGTCAACCTCAGTTTTAAATTTTTTAAGCTTTGATACCCGTATATAGCGCACATCATGACAAAGAACATAGACAGATAGTATTGGACACTCCAATACCAAATAGAATACGCATAGATAAAACTATCGATAACAAAGAACTGGTAGTCCAAACATATAAAATGTTTTAAGATAAAGATTATATTACCCTAACTACCCATAGCACGACTTTATTTCAATTTTAACTCAATTTACTATTTCCCCACAGGTATAAAATCAAATTTTCTTGATCCTCTCTCCTAAAATTTTTGATTCTAACTATGTCCTCTCCAACAAACTCTTATCATTTTTCAAAAAAACTAGTATCGTTTGATACCTTTAAACTATTGAAAATTCTGTCTTTGCTAACTTCTGTCATATTTCCTTCTTTTTACTTCTTCAAAATATTTGTCTCTTTTATCACTCAAATGTACCCGCAAAATCAAAAAATTGTCATGTCAAATTTAAAATAATGTCATGTCACCACAGGTGCAAGGATCAAGGAAAAAGGGATAAGTGGACCTCCTACTTATCCCTTCCAATTGTTGGTTCTTAGGGCTTTTCAGGCATTTTTACAATCTCTTTTAGTAACTCTTTTACTTTTTTACTCTTAAATCTTATTCTCTTAACAACACTTTTCATTAACACCTCTTTCGTTTGAGTAACACGGGTTTTTTTAAAATTAACAATAGCTTATTCTTATCCAATAATGGAAAGACTTTTTCCCTCTACGGAACAACTTTATTTTTCATGGAAAACTTAAAACAAAAACAAATTCCAAACTTGATCCTTATCTCCTTTTTTTCTTACCCCCTAACTATGTTAATCTAAAAAAAACCCTTTCCATTTCCCTCTCCTCAAACCCGCATGAATTCTACATGGGATTTTTTGACTCAAGAAAAAAGGGATAAGGGGCTTAAATTCAACACTTCTCTCAATTCTTACCCACTTATCCCTCCTCTTTTTCTGACTTGATTCTTAATCCTTTTCCACTATCCCTTCCCTTTCAGAACCCCTTTTTTCGCAGGCGGAAATGGTTTTTTAATAATATACACAACAGGAATCACTTTTTTCGCTTCTCACTCCACCGTAACGCTCTTGGCAAGGTTTCTGGGCTTATCCACGTCACAGCCCTTGGCCACTGCTACATAGTATGCAAACAGTTGAAGTGGTATCACCGCTAGAACGGGCGCCAGAATATCATATACCCTGGGTATATATATTACCCTATCCGCTTCCTCTTCTATCTCGGTATCGCCTTCCATGGCCACAGCTATGACAAAGGCACCCCTTGCCTTCACTTCCTTTATATTGCTCAAAGTCTTTTCAAACAGCGCCTTTTGGGTGGCCAAGGTAACTACAGGGGTGCCATCTTCTATCAGGGCTATGGTGCCGTGCTTGAGCTCCCCTGCAGCATAAGCTTCCGAATGGATATACGAGATCTCCTTTAGCTTGAGTGAACCTTCCATGGCTACCGCATAGTCTAGCCCCCTGCCCATGTAGAATATGCTGCTAGAATTGAATACCTCATCAGCATACCTCTGAATAATCTTCTTTTTATCTAGTACCCTTTGCGCTAGCTCGGGCAATCTGCTGATCTCCTCAATTAGCCGCTGGTATTCATCGGCCGATATTTTGCCCATCTTATCGGCAAAATCCAGCGCCATCATATACATGCACAAAAGCTGGGTAGCATATGCCTTGGTGGAAGCCACGGCAATTTCTGGACCAGCCCATGTGTACACCACATGGTCAGCCTCCCTGGACACCGTGCTCCCCACCACGTTGGTGATAGCTATAACCTTGGCCCCCACCTTCTTGCACATCCTCATGGCAGCAATGGTATCGGCCGTCTCACCTGACTGGCTTATAATGATGACTATGTTATCCTTACTTATCAATGGATCCTTATACCTAAACTCAGAAGCAATTTCGACATCCACTGGTATCCTTGCCAGCTTCTCAATCACGTACTTGCCAACCACTCCAGCATGATACGCCGTTCCGCATCCGATGATTATAATCTTACCGGCCTTTCCAAGTTGTTCCTTTGTGATATTCAAATCGTTCAAGTTAACCCTTCCGTCCACAATGCGAGAAGCCATGGTATCCTTCAGCGCCTTTGGCTCCTCGTGTATTTCCTTTATCATAAAATGCTGGTATCCACCTTTTTCTGCCGCTTCTATATCCCACTTAACCTCAAACACTTCTCTTTGAACCTTTCTGCCGTACTGGTCTATGATCTCTACTCCATCCCGGCGTATTAAAGCTATTTCCCTGTCTTCCAACAGATACACCTTTCGGGTATATTTCAATATGGCGGGTATATCAGAAGCTATATAATTCTCGCCATCCCCCAGTCCTATCACCAACGGGCTGTCCTTGCGCGCCACCACCATACAGTCGGGATGGGCTTTTGCAATGACGCCCAAGGCATAAGAACCCTCTATCCTGTCTAGCGCACTTCTCACTGCCTCCACAAGGTCGCCGCGGTAATAGTAATTGATAAGGTGTGCAACCACCTCCGTATCGGTTTCCGAAACAAAGACACACCCTTCCTTCTGGAGCCAATCCTTAAGCTTCATGTAATTCTCTATGATGCCGTTGTGAACTATTGCAATGTCTCCCGACTGATTGGTATGGGGATGCGAGTTAACATCGGAAGGTTCGCCGTGTGTTGCCCATCTGGTATGCCCTATTCCCAGCGTACCCTGAAGCTGATCGGGATCTATTCTCTGCTCCAATACGCTCAGCCTTCCCTTGGCCTTGCTGATGTTTATATGGCTGCCATTATGAACGGCCACTCCAGCCGAGTCATATCCTCTGTATTCAAGCGCCTTCAAACCTTCAATCAGAATCGGTAAAGCCTGCTTATCACCTATATATCCAACAATGCCGCACATTACATATTCCTCCCCTGTCCTTACCGGTTAAACTTTGCATTGTAACACCGCATCCAATGAGATCATATAGTACATCTATATTATCACACAAATATACATCAATACAATTTTTCAAAGGCAAAAATAATAGCTTGGAAGCACATAAAGCACCTCCAAGCATCCCCCCCTGATCATATCAGCGTTACACTATGCCTTGAGCCATCATGGCCTCAGCTACCTTGATAAAGCCTGCCACGTTAGCTCCAACAATCAAGTTACCCTCGTGTCCGTATTCTCTGGCAGCTGCACTGATGTTCCTGTAAATATTGGTCATTATCTGCTTCAGCTTTGCATCCACCTCTTCAAAAGTCCAGGAATACCTCATGCTGTTCTGGGTCATCTCCAAGGCGGAGGTAGCCACCCCGCCGGCATTGGCAGCTTTCCCGGGAGCAAACAACACGTTGTTGCTCAAGAACACATCCGTAGCCTCGGGAGTACACGGCATGTTTGCCCCTTCCGCCACTGCAAAGCAGCCATTGGCAACCAGAGCCTTAGCAGCCTTCCCGTCCAGTTCATTTTGAGTGGCACAAGGCAGAGCGATATCGCACGGGATTTCCCATATGCCCGCAGGCCCCTCGTGGTACTCAGCGCAGGGATGAACGTCGGCATACTCCCGAATTCGCTTTCTCTCAACTTCCTTCAGCTGCTTGATGGTATCCAATTTTATCCCATCGGGATCAAAAACGTACCCATTGGAATCGCTCATGGCGATGACCTTGCCGCCCATCTGTATGGCTTTTTCGGCGGCGTAAATGGCCACGTTGCCGGAACCCGATATCACTATCCTTGCCCCTTCAATAGATTTGCCCTTTTCCCTTATCATCTGATCAGTAAAATACACCAAGCCATATCCGGTAGCCTCTTTCCTAACAAGGCTTCCGCCGTATGTCAATCCCTTGCCGGTGAGCACCCCTTCAAAGGCATTCCTAAGCCGCTTGTACTGTCCAAACATGTACCCGATCTCGCGGGCTCCAACGCCTATATCGCCAGCGGGCACGTCAGTATCAGGTCCAATATGGCGGAAAAGCTCGGTCATGAAGCTCTGGCAAAAGCGCATGATCTCGCCTTCGGACTTGCCCTTGGGATCAAAATCGCTGCCACCTTTACCGCCGCCTATGGGCATACCGGTCAGCGAGTTTTTGAATACCTGCTCAAAGGCCAAGAACTTGATGATCCCAAGATATACCGAAGGATGGAAACGGATACCTCCCTTGTAGGGGCCAATTGCGCTGTTGAACTGTACCCTGAATCCCCTGTTTACGCGTACCTTCCCCTGGTCATCCACCCATGGCACCCTGAAAATGATCTGGCGCTCGGGCTCCACCAATCTCTCAAGTATGCCAGCCCTGATATACTCCGGGTGCCTGTCTAACACCACCGTTAGTGACTCTAGCACTTCAGTGACAGCCTGATGAAATTCCGGCTCACCGGGATTTCGTTCGATTACCTGCTGTATTACTTCCTGCACATAAGACATAGACATACTTAACCATTCCTTTCATTGCAAATATGTCTGTCACCCTCACAAAAAGATGATTTTCCGTCACCTAGTCCGCATTACCATAGCGCAACAAAGCGCACAAATTCTTGCATCAACAAAAAGTTTTTTGCATTTTTGATTTTCTCGATTTTCAATTTACTCTAAAATCATCAAAATTATAGCATATGAGCTCCAATTTTTGCAAGTATTTCGTGTAAAATTTGCATTGTCCCCGGTGGCCATGGCTGATAGATCTGCCAATTTTGCTTAAATTGGGTCATATCTTATGCCAATTGAATTTGCAGCCCTTATAAAGGTAATTCATCCACCGCAAACGATGTCGCCATAGTGCTTACCCAAAATATCCACTACATCGCCGTCTACCCGGTTATCCTTTACCTCTCGCCACATTATATCCATGGTCTCCTTCTCCCCATAACCCGCCCTGTAAGGCCTGTCTTCGGTTATGGCTCCCACCATATCGGCCACGGCCATCACCCTGGCTCCCAGATCCAGCTGGCCAGCGGTGAGGTGGAAGGGATAACCGCTGCCGTCCAGGCGCTCATGATGAAATGCAGCCCAGTCCCGCACCTTATCCATCACATTCAGCCGATCGATCAGGCAGTAAGTATAATATGGATGCTGCTTGATTACGCGGTATTCCTCATCGGTCAGCTTTCCATGCTTATGAAGTATAGTATCGGGTATGGCAAGCTTGCCCAGATCATGCAGCAGGCCTGCTATCTCCATAAAGAACAGGTCTTGTCCCCTCATGCCGCAAAACTCTGCCAGTTTTACGGCTATTGACGCTACGCGCTGGGAATGCTGCGCCGTAAACGGGCTCTTTCTGTCTACAATCCTTGCACAGAGATGGGAAAACTGCCGTATATCGTTGGCATTCATCTTGATATCCATTGAGGGAAAATCAATGTACTCTACCGCAGATTGATATTCATTCACGATATCCAGCCAAAACGATTCCTGTATGGATAAACTCAAAAAAGCCTCCACCAGCTCAGGATTAAACATGGAACCCTTATATTTCAAAATGGTATCCACGATATCCTCTATCTGTGTCAATACCGGCCGATGAGGCTTTATTTGCACCTCTATCCTGTCGGCTAAATGGATGATCTGGGCCTCTAAAGGTACATCTAACGAACTGCTTTGTATCTCGGAATAGTCGGTATGGTGGTAAAGGATGAAAGGTTTGATGCCTTTAAGTATGTCTACCATTTCGACCAGCACAGAGCCCTCATGACAATGGAGCCATAAGATTTCCTTATCCGTGTGAAATTTCCTGGCCTTTTCCTTGGTCATAAATGACTCAATGCCTATGTCATGCAGGTATGATGCAATCACAAGGTCAGAAGGGTTATGGCCCGGCTTTACTTTTTCAAACAGCCGAAAGGCGATATACGCTACCCTCTGCCCATGGTGATGTGAACCCCTCTCCATGAGGTCAACAGCGCAGGCCAGCATCTCGGCAAAATCAAGAAGATTGGCTGTAAATTCCAAAAAACTCCCTCCATCCATCTTTATCTAGGGTTTTCTAAAAGCGCATCGAGTTGCTCCTTGGCTTGTTCCAAAGTAATAGGTACTGTTATATTATAGCTCTTTTCTTTGAGATGCGCAAATAGGTCCACCAGGATAGGGGGTTCGAGATTTGCTGACTCCAATACATCCCTCTGGATAAACACCTCGTGAGGATTTCCCTTTGTAAGTATCTTGCCATCGTATATCACGTACACCGTGTCGGCTATATAGGGCACCAGATTTACATCATGGGTGGTAATGATCAGTGTGGTGCCATTTTCACGATTGAGCTCATTGAGCAGACCCATCATTTCCCTCTTGGAAGCAGGATCCAGACCGTCAAACGGCTCATCCAGTATCAAAATCCTTGGCGACATGGCTATGGCGCCTGCCAGAGCCACCTTTTTCTTTTGTCCCCCACTCAGGTAATGGGGTATCCTGTGCAGCAAATCCTGGATCCCGAGCTTGGTCGCTACCATCATTACACGCCTTTCTACCTCTTCCCTGCTTAGCCTCTCGTTTCGCGGAGTAAAAGCAATGTCATCGTAAACCGTTGGCCCTATTATCTGTTCATCGACGTTCTGGAAAACCACTCCGATACTTTTCCGCACCTGCTTGAAATGCTTATGGGGCTCTAGCCCCATGACCTTTACCGAGCCTTCAACGGGTGCCAGCAGACCCATCACATGGGCAAGCAACGTGGTCTTGCCAGCGCCGTTGGGGCCTAAAATGACCACCCTTTCGCCGGGACGTACCACAAAGTCCAGGCCGCACAGCGTCACCTGGGTGTTATCAGGATATATGTGCTTTATGCACTTAACCTCTACAAGAGCCTCCATGCTATCACCATCCCCATCACTATAAGTACAGAAAGAACAATAACCACCACATCAGGATAACCCAATTTCCACCATCTTCGCGCTACCGGGATGCCCCCGTCATATCCCCTAAGAAGATATATCCTGTACATCCTTTGGCTCATCTCAAATGAATGCAATAAGACTAATCCGACCGTAGATGCCATATTCTTAAGGTTCATGACCACGTTAAAGGGGTGATAACCACCCCTCACTCTCATGCTGCGCAGCAGGCTACTCACCTGGTCAAGCAAAATAAAAAAAGAGCGGTAGGTAAATAAAAATATATCCACCAGCGTCCCGGGTAAATAGGCCGATAAAAAGGCAAATACCTCCACCCAGGGCGTGGTAGCCAGCAAAAACAGGGTCGCAAGGGCAGCCCCCGTACCCTTTAATATTACCAAAAAGCCGGATGCCCACGACTCTTGAAACTTGAGCAGGGCAAAAAGGAGGCTGAAAAAAAACGGATAAAATAGTAGGTGTGCTATCTCCTTAAATTGCACCCTAGCCACCAGATGCAAAACCAATAAAACGGCTATCAGCGCTCCCAATGTCAAAACATCGCCGCTTGCCATGACCGTCCACAACAAGCATAACACCATCAACAGCTTGGATGGCACGCCAGCGCGATGGAATAAGCTGGTACCGTTGCTAGCCATACGGTCTATTTCAGCCAAATGCAATTCTAATCCCTCCCCTACCAATCCTTATTGGGCGTAGGGTTTATCATATCCGGCCGTACCTTCATAAAAAATCTTATGACCAAAGCAGTTACCGCGCTCTCCGATATGATGCCCAAGCACAGCACGACTAGCACGGCAGCCCATCCCGCTAAGGCCATCCTACCAAAACGATAAGCCGCGTCTTCATGGCGTAACCCTTCATCCTGTCCGCTGGCCCCATCTCCAGCGTGATTGTCCCTGTGTAACATGCCTTCCCCCGACCTTATATCCACCATTCCTATGGAACTTAAAAACAGAACCATGAGGGCGGTGGACAGCAAAACAGCTACTGTCGTTGATATGATGGTTGAAGGCACGCTGCCAATTTTGCCCTTTAGCAGCCTAAAAGCAACGCCACCCACCAGCGCCTCTACGCCTACGCTCAGCGTATTTAAACCCACTACCGTGATCCCGCCGTGGCCCAAAAGGGCCAGAATGAAATTCACCACAAAAACTACCACAAAGCCCAATCCCGGCCCTACCAGCATGCCGGCTAAAGCAGCAAAATTCATATGAAAGGGTATAAAGCCCAAAGGCACCGACATGGTAATCAGCATAACCGCCGCCATCATGGCAATTTCAGGTATTTTACCCCGCACCTTCTCGGCCTCCACCCTTTTCAAGATGACAAACACCGTCACCAGGCTAATCAGGTACCCTGCTACCCACCATATGGTGGGCACTACTCCATCTGGCAAGTGAACGTGGCTCATCCAGCTCCCCCTTGCTTATAATACATTTGTCATCGCCGCAACAACTAATTGCAAATAATTTGCATTTTGCTTTACCATTATATGCCTCGTCTTTTAGTTTGTCAAGTGCAGCACAGATTATAACCAAAAAGTTCAATCCGTACAAATTACACAAAAATTTCTTTCATTTTTATCAAATCTTGCAATATACCAAAACTGGCTAAAAGTATATAATTAATATCATATAGTTTAAAACTCATGCAATAAGTAACAATAAAATGCTTCTATGATATGATACTACCATTGGTGTTGGCTGAAAGGAGAGCGCAACAGTGCAAACGTTGAACTACCAGGTGAAAGAAAAAATAGATGATATACAAGAGGTATTGTCCATATTAAAGCGAAAGGACAAGTCAAAGCGTCCTCGTGCTTTTTTGTGGAACAAAGTAAGCGACGAGGTGCACCGGCAAATTCTCTACATGATAGCGCAGGAGCTCAATCTGCCCAGTCCTCGATTCATCGCTTCAAAGGACCTTGAGAAGCACAAATTTAAATTTTTGGATGATCAGCCATTGAACGGCTTGTATTCATATTATAAAAATAGAGTACCTAGAAAAGATGGCGTCCATGTCATCACCAACATATGTGACCAGTTGGGCATTCCACAGGTATCCGAGGACGAATGGATCCAATATATAGCCACGCATAACATTTTCTCGTGGGGCAACATCCCCAAAGAGGCCAAGAGGAAAATACTGCTCATGGCCTGCCAGGAGCTGGGATACCCCCATCCCATTTACATCAAGAACGATGATTTTTCGCACAAGTTCAAATTTTTAAACGGTAAAACCCTCACCGGATTTTACAACTACTTCAAAAGCATCTCGCAGGATATAAGGGGCAGCGTCATAAAAAACATGTGCGACATGCTGGATATTGAAATCACCGAACAGGATTGGATAACCTATATCACCGACCAGTCAATAAGCGTATTTTGGGATGTCATCCCCCACAAAGTCATAAGGAATTTGCTGTTTAGGGCTGCGCGAGAACTTGGATACTCCAACCCGAGAATGATGTCGTCCGATGATTTGAAGGTGGGCCTAAATTTCCTGAACGGCATGTCGCTGTACAGCTTTGCCTCCAGGTTTTTCGGCTTAAACAGGGGCGGTATGCGCAGCATCGACTTCATATGTGACGTCTATGGAGTGCCGGAGCTCACCTTTGAAGAGTGGCTACACTTCATTGCATATCAGAAGAACTTCAAATGGGAAGCGGTGCCCAAGCCCTACCTGGCAAAAATTCTGTTTATGAAGGCTCGGGAAGAGGGCAAATCCAACCCGCGGATGCTGAAGGCTGAAGACTTTTCCAAGCCCACCTCATTTTTGAACAACAAACCCCTGACCAGCCTGTACACTTACTACAGCACCCTGGCCTTCAACACCGGTAAGGATACCTTGACCTTTATGTGTGACGACCTGAACATACCGCCGCTGAACATACAAGAATGGATATCTCAGATTGGGGAGCCCAACTCCAAGGTTACATGGGAATCGGTCCCCAAGGAAATTGCCAGGGAAATGCTGTACAGGTGTGCGCAGGAGCTTGGGCTTAAAAATCCCCGACTTATGGGTTACAGGGACTTCTGCCTCACAAAATTTGAGTGTCTGAACGGCAAAACGCTGTCAGGGCTTTATGCATATTACAGCTTGAGGGTACCTTCCGACAAAATTCCAGTTGTACAATATATTTGCGATTCGCTGGGGGTTGAAAAGCTAACGATAAATGAATGGATCAACATGATAGCCAACTGCAACATGTGCAGATGGGAAAGCGTTCCCCTAAGGGTACAGAGGGAAATAGTAATCCGAGCAGCCATTGAGATGCAGGTATTCCATCCCCGGCTCATGGGCACAAAGGAGTTTGACTCGGTGGAGCTCAAATTCCTAAACAACAAAACCTTAAGTGGCCTATATTACCACTATGCAGCCAAGCTCAATGACCCTAACCAGCAGGTCACCGAGTTTATATTCAACACTCTGAACATACCTAGAATTGACATCAACCCCAAAACCGGAAGGCTGGCCACCACCGATAACATTTCCCATCGGAAGTACTTTGACAGCCTGGCCAACATAAAGGCGCTAGTAAACGAATACTTAAAGCACTTTGACCTTAAAAGCCTTTGCAGAAAACATACATTCATCAAAAACGCAAAGAAGGCAGGAATATACAAAAAGGGACTGGTCACCATACTGGCGCCCATGAACCGAAAGCAATACCTGGATTTCCTCTATGAAATATTAAAGGCGGTACCCAGGGACTGGCTAGGCCTCAGGAAACTCCGCAAAGGGGATTACAGGCTACTGAAGTCGGATCTCTACAAGCTAGCGGGCATCAAAGCGCCCGTTGATAAACCCATCAATAAGATAAATTTTGCGAAGCCCGAGCTGGTACAGCTTAAAGACAAAAAAGCCGTCATTGAAGAGCTCAACGTGTACAAGAGAATTCTGGATATAAAAATAAGGAAATTCCACGACATGAAATGTACCTTTTTGGTGGAATTTGGCAACTCCTTCATATTCCGAATAGAGGCGGCTCTCTTCCCTGGCGAAATGCTCACATCAAATACGGGATACGAGTTCGAGGTGGTTGAATGCCGCGAGCACAAGACCAACGAAGGCTATATCATAGAGCTAAAGGCTTTAGAACCCGTCACCGAAGAGGAAGTGGCGCGGATCACAACCTTCACCAGAAGCTCCAACGACGCCATACTGCTTAGCTACCTCGAAAGCTTAACGCGCCAGATAGAGGATGATACCCTCTCCCCCCTCATGGCGGTGGTGTTGGGCCTTAAAAAGGAAGCACCTTTATCAATGGAGGATATAAATTTACTTCCTGACCACGCCTATTACAACAAAAGCCTGCTTTCCAATGAAGCTCAAAAGCAGGCAGTGGCCCTGGCACTGGCCCTTGACGGCGTCAATCATGTGCTTGAAATAGTGCACGGGCCTCCAGGTACAGGCAAAACCACGCTGATAAAGGAAATAGCCCTGCAGTATTATTATGGCGGCAAAAACGTGCTGGTTTTAGCCAAGACCAACGTGGCCGTAGATAACATACTTGAAAAATTGATAGAGGACAAGGTGCGGGTACTGCGAACTGGGAACAATATAGAGTTCAAATCTTCCCTGCCCTATGCTCCAGCCGTCTCAACCTCCAATGCGGCTTATATGGCCAGGCTAAAGGGGACCAACAAGATCGTACTGGGCACTCCCCTGGGCTTTTATCTGGACAAAAACATGGAACCCGAAAGCTACGATATAGTGATCATCGACGAGGCATCCCAGATGGATGTGCCCGAGACGCTGTTCAGCCTGGGATTCGCAGACAAGGCGGTGATAATCGGCGACCACATGCAAATACCGCCCTTCCCCATCCAGAGTGAAGTACTGCTGGAGTACGACCCCCACATTGACCTTCAGACCAGCGAGGAACTTCAAAAGAGCCTCTTTGAAAAGCTCATAACTGACCAAAACAGGTTTAATTCGGTATTTCTCGATATAAGCTACCGCACCGAAAACCCCAAGATGGTATCATTTATATCGGAGCTGATATACGATGGAAAGCTCTACCCCAACACCGATTCGCTGTATTACAAAATACCCGAGCAAAAAAGGCGCCGATTGTTCCCCGATCATCCCATAGAGATCATCGATACCTCCGAGTTTTTGGACCCGCAAACCCGGGCTGAAACCGAAGAAAGCTCAACCTATTACAACATGAGCGAGGCCATGCTATCGGTCAAGAAGGTGCTGGATCTGCTAAAAGCCGGAGAGAAACTGGAAGACATATGCATCATTACGCCCTATAAGGCCCAGACCGAAAAATTAAAGGAGTTATTTAAAGCTAACGCAAAGTATTTCTCCGGCTTTAACTGCTCGCTGGAAGATTTTGTTGAACACAACATCTATACCATCGACTCCTTCCAAGGCCGCGAACAGGAAAACGTCATAATCAACTGGGTACGAAGCAATTACAGCGGTCCCGGAACATATACCCGTACTGGTTTTTTGAGGGATTATCGCAGGATAAACGTGGCGCTCTCCCGTGCAAAGAAGCAGCTGATACTGATAGGAGACTTTGCCACCCTGACCAAATCCGAAAACATGAAGGTTCAATATATATTCTCAAAAATTAAAAGCATAAACAGGGAAGAAAAAATAGTATTATAATTCCTAAATTTAGGGAATACTAAAGAAGAGATTCTAATATCGAAGGAGTTGATGGAATGGACCGCTTAGCCCTTATCCTGGTCATAATAGGAGCCCTGAACTGGGGACTTATCGGTCTCTTCCAGTTCGATCTTGTGGCAACCCTCTTCGGTGGACGCGATGCTCTGCTCAGCAGAATCGTATACACCATAGTAGGCGTTGCAGGGGCGTATTGCATAAGCTTGCTCTTCCGTGAAAGGGAAAAGCAAGCGCAAAGATAATAGGACACATAAAAAGCAGGGCAAACTTTTTGCCCTGCTTTTTTTAATTTGTAGGAGGATTATTGTCGACCGGCCATCTGTCTCTGCTGTTGCTCGATCATCCTCTTTACCATATTGCCGCCAATTCTTCCGGCATCCTTGGCCGAGATATTGCCGTTGTAACCCTGCTGGAGATTTATGCCCAACTGTCCGGCTATCTCAAACTTCATCTGGTCCAAAGCTTGTCTTGCTTCAGGAACCAGCTTTCTATTCCTGCTAGTACCGGTATTGTTGTTGTTTTGGAATTGCTGTAGCATCCAATTTCACCTCCCGTCTGCCCTTAGTATTCCACGGGACCATTAAAAATAAACGGCTTTCCCTTCATTGCATTATATTTACTGGTCTGGAAGGTTCAGAGATTTCGCTCAAGGCTTCGCCAGCTTCTTCCACAAGGCGATACCTGGTAGCAAGATCCCCTATAGAAACTATACCCACTAGCTTGTCGTTTTGCACAACCGGCAGCCTGCGAATCTTATGTCGGGCCATCAATTCAGTTGCCTCCTCTGCCTTCATAGTCGGGTTTGCGCAAATGACCTCCTTGGTCATCACAGTTCTCACAGGAGTGGTCTTCGGATCTGCTCCGTTGGCAATGCTTCTGACCACAATGTCCCTGTCAGTCAAAATGCCCACAACCTTGCCGTCCTGCTGGCAGACGGGAAGGGCACCTACATTATGAATCTGCATCAGCTTACAGGCATCCAGCACTGTATTATCGGGTCCCACAACCGCAACACGTGTAGTCATTATATCCCGCAGCTCCATATTATACCTCCCGTTTCAAAAATCGATTTATTCCTTTCGGTCTTTTTTTAGTTTTCCTCGCATCTATACAATTATTCCACGCAAGCTTTCAACATAGCTGCAAGCAACATTCGAGTTTCAATCCATGATATACTACCATCTCCGAATTTATGGAGCTGCAAATCTTTGCACCTTAAACACCAAAATATCGACAATAAAGAATATAATGATTTTTCTGAAATATTCACATTATCCACATAGTTATCCACAATCGCTGTGGGCTTGTTATAGCCATTTCCCCAAAATGTCCACACTATTCACATACTTCTTGGCCACATTATCCACATTGGGCATGGCCATTCACGATGTTGGAAAAGCTGGGCTCCACAGTTAGAAATAGGTCATGTATCTTTCCCTTCATGAGATTATAATAGGCCGCGCAGGCTATCATGGCGGCATTATCGGTACACAGCACCGGTGAAGGATAGTAAAGCTCAAAACCGCATTCCCGGGCTTTTTGCTTCATGCACTCCCTGAGGGAAGAATTGGCTGCTACGCCTCCTGCCAGGGCTATTTTGGTCGCTCCTATTTTTTGAGCGGCTGCGATGGTCTTGTCAACCAAGACGTCCACCACCGCCTGCTGAAAGCTGGCTGCAATGTCGGCAATGCTGTAGCTTTGGTTACGCTGCTTCAGGCCATTGAGGTAGTTGAGTACCGCCGTCTTAAGCCCGCTGAAGCTAAAATCAAAGTTATCTCCCTCCATGTAGGCCCGAGGGAACTGTACCGCCTCTGGGTTGCCCTGCCTTGCTATGGAATCGATGGCCGGCCCGCCGGGGTAGCTCAAGCCCAAGGCCCTAGCCACCTTATCGTAAGCCTCCCCTGCCGCATCATCACGGGTTTGCCCTATTAGGGCATACTCACCGTAATCCTTGACCCATATCAGATGCGTATGCCCACCCGACACCACCAGGCAGAGAAAAGGCGGTTCCAGTTGGGGGTGCGCAATGTAATTGGCGCTTATATGCCCCTCGATATGGTCAACACCCACCAGCGGTAGGCGCAGGGCATAAGCCAACGCTTTGGCGACCGACAGCCCCACCAGCAGTGCACCTACCAACCCTGGCCCGAAGGTAACGGCAATGCAATCCAGATCATTAATCCCCACCCCTGCTTCCTCCAGCGCCTGATCGATTATGGGGCTTATCACCTCCACGTGCTTCCGCGAGGCTATCTCGGGTACCACGCCCCCATACTGCCTGTGCAGCCCAACTTGGGATGAGATTTTGTTGCTAAGCACCGTACGTCCGTTTTTTACGACGGCTGCAGAGGTCTCATCGCAGGAAGTCTCTATGCCCAAAATGATTATTTCATCTTTATGCCTTAACGCCTCAAGCCTTTCTTTTACATCATCAAAATACGCCATGAATATTGCCTCCTTAAAACTAAACCTTCATTTTTTCCATCCTAAAATGTAACACTCTAGCAAATCACACATAACATGATATTGAAGTTAATAAAAGGAGTGATGGTAGGTGGCCAATCTCTTTAATTTTTTCGGCGGCGATAGCAGCATACTGATACTTATTTTACTGTTATTGCTTTTCAGCGATGGAGGGAAATGCTCTTTCGACGATGATTTGTTCTCCCTCATCCTCGTCTTGATCATCCTATTTTGCTTCTGCGGAGGGTTTAAAATTTTCAGCAACGAAGGTTGACGATCAACAAACCCTACCCGCAAAAAATCAATTTCCTACTTAATACGACCAAGGGATAGGGCGCAAACTCACCCCTATCCCTTTTCCCGTTTTAACCCATTTAACCATGTATAAATCCCTCCAAGCAGGGCACCCACAGCCAGCATTCCCAAAATGAAATGCGTCATTATCCTAACAACTATGTCATAGAAAAATTTCTCAGGCACTATCTGTATGAGAACGTCAACCTGCGGATCAAGCAACCAAAGGTCATTATCAAAGAAAATATAATGAAAGTAATTCCAGTAGGGCGTAAAATCCTGGTTTATCAGCCACAGCAAAACTCCACCTATTATAAGCAAAAAAGCTAGCAAAAGCAAATGGGCTTTAAATAGCCACCTTATCATATCCTTCTTGATCAATATATAGAGTATGATCAGCAAAAAAACCAATACAATGATTAAAATCCTCCGCAACTGATATCCTCTCATGAACAATTCCCTGACGTCCACCATATGGGCTATTTCCCGCTCATTGAACACGTATCTCTCCTGCCCCTTAATGACGGCTTTCACGTTTAAGTCAGGCCTCTTCCCTCTTATATAATCCAAAAGGGCTTGAGTGACCTCCATCAACTCCTGTTGGGATATACCAATTTCCTCGGGACGTTTCAGCTTCTCATATTCGGCGCAGTAAAAATTAAGGTCAAAAGCAGAAATTTCTATGCAGCTGAGCAGAAGTATGAAGGCCAGCAAAAATGCTATCGTCAAAGAGACTAAAAATATTAATGCCCTTGATTTCATGGTTTGGCTCATCATGGCCTTATCCTCCCTGTATCAACTTCAGTGTATGGCTTATGCTGAAATTCCACATTATAATGGCATCTTCAGCGTTATCGCTATAATACCCCTTTCGCACACCTACCTCCACAAACCCCAATTTCTTATACAAGCTTTGAGCCGCTATATTGGAAGCCCTGACCTCTAGCGTCATCTTGTCTATCCCAATTCTGTGGGCTTCTGCCATCAAAGCTTTAAGGATTGCCTGGCCTATCCCCTTCCTACGAAACAATGGGTGTACCGCTATGTTGGTTATGTGGGCTTCGTCTACTACAAGCCACATTCCCCCATACCCCACCACTGTTCCCGAATGCTCAGCCACCACATACCTGGCACATCCATTCTTTTCCACTTCGAGCACAAAGGATTGCCTGGACCATGGAACTGAAAAGCACATCTTCTCTATCTCCCATACCGCATCTATATCAGTAGGCCTAATTGGGCGAATAACGTACTCCACTAACGACCGTCCTCCTTGCCGCACTTTTTAAACCTCTGCTCGGCCTGCGATTTGCGCAGATAAAAAGGCTGTAGCTCCCAGTAGTTTTGCGTATCCCCTGCCAGCGCCCTTTCAAGGGCTAACCATGCGACGGAGGAAGCCCTCTGCATAGCATGGGTTGGAGGCGCAAACATAGCCCGGCCGCCCATTTTCTCCTCTATAACGCTTCTGTAAGCAAATATCCCATCGCCGCAAAAGTATACGGGCTCATTCCACCCGTTGAGCACCTCCATCAGTTTTTCAATGGATACGGCCATATAATCTTCCATGCGCTCCAGCCTATCTCCGCTCCACCTATATACCGATGTATAAACCTGAGCACGCCTGGCATCCATTATGGGACAGATCAGCCCCCCAGCACCTGCCAAATTAAAGGCCAAGCCATCAAGGGTAGGAATCCCCACCACCGGCTTGTTGAGCGCCTGGGCCAATCCCTTGACGGTGGCCACCCCAATACGCAACCCTGTAAAGGAACCAGGACCGTACGCCACCCCAAAGACGTCTATGTCTTTCAACGCCAGTGAAGCATCCTCCAAAACCTGCTCCACCGCCGGCACCAATTTTTGAGAGTGATTTCGCTCCTGATTCAATATGTATTCCGCCAGCAACCTTTGTTCATCCACTATGGCCACCGAAATGACAGCAGAAGAAGTTTCCACCGCCAGCACCCTCATATACCCTTCAGCTCCTTTTCAAATCTCAAGTATCGGTCCCCCACCGCATCCACAGTGATCTCACGCTTTCCCTCTCCAGCAATTTCTATCTCCACCCGCACGTACTCCTCTGGGCAAAGGTATTCCAAGCGCTCGGGCCACTCCACTATGGACACCCCATCGCCGTAAAAAAATTCCTCATATCCTAAGTCCAACACCTCGTCCGGCCCGCTTAACCGATACAGATCGAAGTGATAAACCGGCACCTTGCCTTCATACCTGTGCATCAGCGTATAGGTAGGGCTTGTAACCATGTCCCTGGCTCCCAAGCCCAGAGCGATGCCTCTGGTCAAGACCGTTTTGCCTGCACCCAGGCCGCCATATAAAAGCACAATGTCCCCTGCATTCAGCAGCTTACCCATCTTTTGGCCAAGTTCGACAGTTTCCTGCTCCGAATGCGTCACAAACGCCACCATAAAACACCATTCCTTGCAAAAATGATTATCACGTCTTTATATTATAACCTTAAAAATATGGCATAACAAGAACGGGCTAAAATAAAAAGCCCCCGTCTCACAGAAACGGGGAGCATTGCACCCATATACCTAACTATCTGCGAAGGATTGGCGATACCTTTTTATATATGAGCAGGGTAATTACCGATACCACTACCGCCTTTAGGATATTAAAGGGGATAACAGCATATACTATATATGTCTTTAAATCGACTATTGCTTTATTGGCCTGAGACATCATGTTCAATATGGCATCCATGGAATATACCTTTGCATACAGGGGTATTAGGACGTAATAGTTGGCCAAGGAGGCCAACAAAGTCATGGCTATAGTACCTACCGCCATTCCCATCAGCGCTCCCTTTTTGGTCCTATTGGCTGAATACACCATAGAAGCCGGAACCACAAATCCAATTCCTACTATGAAGTTGGCCAGGTTGCCAACGCCGCCAGTGGTACTCCTAAAAAGGAAATGAAGCAAATTCTTGAGGAACTCTATTATAATACCTGTCAGTGGCCCCATGGCAAACCCGCCTACCAGGGCAGGCAGATCACTTAAATCAAATTTGAGAAAGGCTGGGAAAAGCGGCAGGGGAAACTCGAGAAATACCATAAGTAAAAAGGCAATGGCTGAAAGCAACGAGATTTTGGCAATATCCCGGACTTTGAAATTTAACCTTGTAGCGCCATTACATTTTGTGTTGGGCATAAACCACTCTCCTCCCGTAACCTGAATTTGGATTAAAAAAGCTCCCGACACTATCATCGGGAGCTTTTTGTATGCCAGACACAATAACACTATCTTCTCCCATCCAGACTGTAACTGTCGGCTCCGGAATTTCACCGGATCAATCCCTCTTCGAGGGACTCGCGGGCTTTACCGCCGGTCGGGAATTTCACCCTGCCCCGAAGATAGTTCATCATCAACTTCATATTCAGTTTGCAATAATTATAGCTGATTGCTACTAACTTAGCAAGTACTTTTTTGAACCAGAACTTGTCTAAAGCGAGTGACAGTAAGCTTTCTATTTCCCACCCTTGAAAGGGCTGTAAGCAACCTAAACTCTTTGCATGCCTACAACAACCGAGATGATGACAGGATAAAGCGGTATCTTTTTTACGAATATCTGGGATACGACAACGTTAGCTTCCATAAATTTGCCCATTTCTCTGCAATCCTTCGCTCATTTTATTTTATATGGTGTAGTATAGCCAATGGGTACATATGAGGCAATGTCCAAAATCATCCTTATCATTCCCTCTTGAATACCAGGTTGCCGTCGATGAACACCCACTGCGTCCTAGAACGCACATCCAGGGGATGGCCGTCAAATATCACCACGTCAGCATCCTTGCCCTCTTCCAGGCTTCCTACCCTATCATCCAAACCGGTTATCTGAGCTGGATATATGGTTATGGCCTTTAAGGCCTCCATCTCATCCATCCCTTCCCGCACGGCTATGGCAGCGCACACCGGCAAATACTGTATAGGTATCACCGGATGATCGGTCATGATGGCCACTTTCAGTCCTGCTTTTGACAGAATAGCGGGCGCTTTGAAGGTAAGGTTTTTAAGCTCCACCTTGCTGCGCTCCGTAAGCAACGGCCCTACAATGACCTTCGCTTTCTCCTCCAGCAGAAAATCTACTATTTTATGGCCTTCGGTACAGTGGTCCAGCGTAAAATCCACATTGAATTCTTTGGCTATCCTTATACCCGTCAATATATCATCGGCTCGATGGGCATGGATCTTAAGGGGTATCTCCCGGTTCAAAACCTTAACAAGTATCTCCATCTTAAGATCCCTATCCGGCATTTTATCAGGGTCTTTCTGACCACGCTCTAACTTGCGCTTGTATTCCTGCGCTTGAATCAATGCCTGCCGCAATATGGCAGCAGTGGCCATTCTGGTAGAGGGGGCTTTATGCTGCTGGCCGTATACCCGTTTGGGATTTTCGCCAAAGGCTACCTTCAGCGCCAGCGGGGCCTTGATAACCATGTCATCCACCCTGCGCCCATAGGTCTTAAGAGCGGCAAACTGCCCACCTATGACGTTAGCGCTCCCCGGACCGGTAACGACAGTAGTAATCCCATGTTCCCTGGCCTCACGAAAGCTGTTATCATCGGGATTTATGCCGTCTATGGCCCTAAGATGCGGAGTTACGGGATCGGTCATTTCATTCCCATCGGCCCCTTCCTCCCTTATTCCATCCTCCCACATACCTATATGGCAGTGAGCATCCACGATCCCGGGCATGACCCACATCCCTTGCGCATCGATTACCTCAAAACCTTCAGGAGGATCTATATGTTCTGCTATTTTTTTGATCTTACTCCCTTCAATCAATATGTCCCCTCTGTCGTAGTTTTTATCAGCCATGGTAAGTATCCTGCCATTTTTTATGAGCACATTCATCCCTATCCCCTCCCAAATTTATAATAGACTCACAACTATGTGCCATGCACAAATTTGCCTTTTAACTCCTGTATATTGCCCCAATATTTCTGTCTGTCCAACCTTCCAGCAAAAGCCCTATGCCGTATATAATTCCCTATATAAGTCCGTGGTCGGCAAAGCTAAAGTATTTGCCATCGGCTACTATGATGTGATCCAATACCCTTATGGATATGGCTTCAAGGGCAGTAACTATCTTGCGCGTGACGTTTAAATCGGCCTGCGAAGGTTCCAGCGATCCTCCGGGGTGATTGTGAGCCAGGATGACGCTATGGGCCTGATGCCGCAGGGCAGCCTCTACAATCAATCGTGGATATACGGGCGCCTGGTCTATCGTCCCCTCATGGACCATGCAAGGGTGATTCACCCTGTTTTGAGCATCTAGGCACACCACATAGAAGGCCTCATACTGCCTCCCAGAAAACAGTGCGACCAAATACTCCCCTGCCTTGGCAGTGTTATTCAGCCGGGGCTTCTTACCCCATTTATCTTTAAAATAAATCCTGGCCAAGGAAGGTATGAGCGTCAATAGCACGGCTGAGTTCTTGCCAATGCCGGGAACCGACATCAAATCGGCCGGATCAGCTTCAAACACCGCCGACAAAGAACCATACCTTTTCAGCAGGGCATGTGCCAATTCGTTGGTATCCTTCCTGGGTACCGAATAAAAAAGCAAAAGCTCCAAAATCTGATGGGGTTCAAAGCTGTCCAAACCTTCATTGAGGAATCTATTCCTAACCCTCTCCCTGTGTCCCTCATGCACCAGTACCACCCGTCCGCAAAATAGTCATGCAAAGCGCTCTCAATCATCCTTTGCAGATAAACGTTCAAACAGCGCCAAGCTAGACACCATTGAGAAAGTCGTTTATGAAGGCAGGCAACGCAAAACACGCATGGAACAGCTCTTTGGTAAAATACCGGGTATTGAGCCCCTCGGCTCGGCTTAAATCAGCTGTTGAATAATGGTAGGCATTGGAGGCCATGGTAAAGCTCCATAGCCCGCCTGGATAAGTAGGGACACACGCCAGATATGGATTGACGAACTTGAATAGGCCGCTCAATAGCCTCTTTACCCTTTTCATGACATCCTTATTGTAAAAAGGAGATCCCGACTGCACATTTAAAATCCCATCGGGCTTTAAAGCCTTGAAACAATCGCTGTAAAATTGATGTTCAAACAGCTGTACCGCCGGCCCTATGGGATCAGAAGAGTCCACTACTATCACATCGTATTCCTCTTTTTTAGATTTAATAAACTCGAGGCCGTCCTGTATAAACAGGCAAAGCCGTGGATCGTCAAAAACAGAAGCGTTCTCAGGGAAAAACCGGCGCACCGCATCGATTACATCTTCATCGATCTCAACCATGTGCACCTCTTCTACCCCTTTGTGTTTGAGTACCTCACGCGCCGCTCCTCCATCTCCTCCCCCTATTATAAGCACCCGTTTGGGAGAAGGGTGGGTAAGCAGCGGAACATGGACGATCATCTCGTTATAGATGAACTCATCCTTCTCTGTAATTTGGATGGCGTCGTCCAGAATAAGGGTGCGCCCATAATCCTCCAGCTCCAACACACGCAAACTTTGATACCTGGTCTGCCGTTCATGCAGTACCCTCTTTACCCCCCAATGTAGCTCGTATCCTGGCGTCTCCTTTTCAACATACCAAATGATCACTCCCTCTCTCTCCTCCTTTCATCGTTCATCAATTTGGCCCGCACGCATTCCTTGCAAAACCCCAATACTTCAAAGCTGTGGTCAATTGGAACAAAGCCCTCCTTCATCGGCATATCCCCAAGGGGGCAATATTCCACGCACTGGACTTTACCACAGCCCTTGCAGATCAAATGATGATGGTGTTTACCATCTATCAGCTCGTAATAGGCAGCGCCCTGATCAAACATTATCTTACGGGCTATGCCTTCCTGCACCAGTACATCGAGGTTTCTATACACGGTGGAAAAGTTGATACCAGGATTTATCTCGGCAACTTTCTCGAAAATGTGTTGGGCTGTAGCCAAGGGCTTTTCCAGGTCCATGAATGCGTTCAGTATGGCCTGCCGCTGTTTAGTAAGCTTATATCCCCGTTGCTTAAGCTGCTCGATGAATTCATTTTTACTTTGCATCAGCAAAACCCCTTTGTCCAATTTCCAAACCATCACAAATCCAAAGCCATTTTATATTCCTATATGCATGATACCTCCACGCCGCCGGTACAAAAGCCAACCATTCGTATCTCCCACTTTTCCTGAAAAGCAGAAACTGCCTCCTTCATCTTATCGATAAATGCTACATTACCCTCATCGAGAATGGCTACAACAGCAGGGCCTGCTCCGCTTAAAAATATGCCCTTTGCTCCCCATTTACCAGCATAAGAAAATATGTCGTCCCAATGAGGAATCAGAGCTTTCCTATAAGGCTGATGCAACCTGTCCTGCGTGGCAACTGCAAGCATATCCAGCTTTCTGGTCAAAAGCGCAGCAACCAGAATGGCCGTACGGCTTATGTTGAACACCACATCCTTAAAGGGTATGGCGTCGGGGAGTACCCTCCTGGCTTTAGAAGTATTTAACTCAAAATCGGGTATCATAACAGCCAGCTTTATCCCCGGCGGAGGATCCATTTTTACATATAAGACCTCATCGCCTTCCAGACAGGCTGCTGTCATACCCCCTACCAGAGCAGGAACCACGTTGTCGGGATGCCCATCCACCTGGACAGCCAGCTTCATCAGCTCATGCAAGCCCAGCCTAAATCCGCTTAGGGCATTGGCGGCAACCATACCGCCCACAATGCATGCGGCGCTACTCCCCAATCCCCGAGCAACGGGGATATCGTTGATCAGGGTCATTCGTATGCCCTTGGGGCGATAGCATACTTCATCAAAAACCTTCTGCATGGAACGATACACTAGGTTGGTACGGTCGCGAGGGATTTCACGACAACCTTGTCCCATCACCTCTATGTATAGCCCTTCATCGCATTCTTCGACTTCTATAGTGTTGTATACATCAATTGCCATTCCCAAACAATCAAAACCCGGTCCGATATTGGCTGTAGTAGCCGGTACTTTAACCCTTACCACATACTTTTCCTCCTGTTTGAACGCTTTGGCTTTCTTTAGGAAATTGTACCACAATTTTAATTGCGCTACAACCTTTATACTCCCTTTATCCCTTATGGATTTACTAAATATTCAAAACGAAAAAAGGGGAAGACTATCTTCTAGATAGCCTCATCCCCTCTTACCTTCTGGGAGCCATCAAGCATGCACGTTATGCAAAAGATCCCCCATCTTATCGGGCCCTTTTATGTTTACCAACAGCAGGCAGCTGCTTTACGAACTCATAAAAATCCCCATAGGAACCCTTATAAGTGCACTCAATAGGATCTCCCGTCCTGTGCAACATGTAATCGGTGATCAAATAGGTCGCCATACCAACGGAAGCAGCCACCAGGTCCTCCTGTACATCGTTGCCCACCATGATGCATTGATGGGGTTGTTTGCCGATATCTCTCAACACTTCTCGATAAAAGCCCACATTGGGCTTACAAAATCGATTGGTCTCGTAACACGAGATGTATATGAAATCCTCCGGCTCAAAGCCTGCCCATCGAATCCTATGGAGTATGGCTCTTTTGGGAAAAAGGGGATTTGTGGCTATGGCCACATCATACCCCTTTTCTCTCAATATACGTACGCTCTCCTTCATGAATGGGACGTCTTTCACGCACTGCCGGGTGTTCAAAAAACCTTGATCATAAAAGGCGTCAAACCTTTCTTTATATACGTCAATCTTGTCCTGGCCCACCAGTTTGGAAAAGCTTTCCATAAACACCTCTTGGTTTGTGCGTTGTCCGTCATTGTTGACCATGTCCTTTGTAACCGCCCATACATATTGGACCAGGCGCTCGGGCTCTATCAAATCGCTAAAAGTTTTCGTCAATTCCTTAAAGTACAGCCGCGTAAACTCATCCATATCCATGGGAAGCAACGTCCCATCAAGATCAAACAGAAAAGTGTCAATCTCCCTCAAATTCGTCCCCCCATCACTCAATCCTGGCCATCACTCCATTTACCAGCCTGTTCATCTTCTCCTCAGCATCCTGGAGGCTTTTGCCTACGGTGGAGAAGTAAAATTTTATCTTAGGCTCAGTGCCAGATGGCCTTAAGGCAAACCATGAACCATCAACCAGGGTATAGCGCAACACATCAGACGTTTGAGACATGGGTATCGGTAACACCTTGTCCTCTTGCAGGTGATAGGCCTTTAACTCTTTGTAATCCCTAATGACATCAACCTTTATTCCTCCTACCTCGAGGGGCGGGTTTTGGCGGAAGCTCTCCATGATGGCCTTTATCTTTTCCATGCCTTCCCTGCCTTCAAGATATACCGATTTCTGAGTTTCATGGTAATACCCGAACCTTTCCCACAGCTCCATTAAACCATCATACAGCGTCATACCCCTAGATTTATAATAAGCGGCCATTTCGCAAGCCAACATGGAAGCTATAATGCCATCCTTGTCCCTTACAAAATCCCCTGCAAGATAGCCATAGCTCTCCTCATAGCCGAACAAAAACACCTTATCCCCGGCCTCTTCAAATTCCTTGATCTTTTCGCCTATAAATTTAAAGCCGGTATAAGTATCTACTGTCTCGATGCCATACGACCTGGCAATCTCTCGCCCCATTTCGCTGGTCACGATTGTCTTAACTATAGCACCGTTGCGCGGCAGCCTGCCCGCTCTTTGCAGGGATCCAAGCACGTAGTTGACCAGCAAAGCACCCAGCTGGTTGCCGGTCAGCACTACGTATTTGCCCTCTCTATTCTTTACCACAACTCCCAGCCTATCGCTATCCGGGTCGGTACCTATTATTATGTCAGCACCCTGTTTTTGGGCAAGCTCTATGGCCAAAGCAAAGGCTTCGGGCTCCTCTGGGTTTGGATATTTCACGGTGCGAAATTCAGGATCAGGCAGTTCCTGTTCGGGAACTACCATGACGTTTTTAAAGCCCAGCTCCCCAAGCACACGCCTTACCGGCTTATTGCCAGTTCCATGCAAGGGAGTATAAACGATCTTGAGGTCCTTGCCGACCTCCTTGACCAGCTCCTTATTTATGCATAGCTGCTTTACCCTCTCGATATAGCGGCTCAGCACATCTTCTCCTATAATGTGAAAGAGCCCCCGGGCCTCAGCCTCTTCCCTGCTGATGACTTTGATATCCTCAAAGCGCTCTACGGCGTAAACTTCTTTTATGATTTCCTCGGAACGGCTGGGTGGTACCTGTCCCCCATCCTCCCAATACACCTTGTAGCCATTATAAGCGGGGGGATTATGGCTGGCCGTTATGACCACTCCAGCTATGGCCCCCAGCTCCCTCACGCTAAACGACAACACCGGGGTAGGCTGCAGTTCATCATACAGGTAAGTTTTAATCCCATTGGCATTCAACACCAAGGCAGTCTCCAACGCAAACTCCTTTGACATCCTCCTGGAGTCATAGGCAATTACGACGCCTCTGTTCATGGCTCGGGACCCTTGCTTCTTTATATAATTGGCCAGGCCCTGGGTGGCCCTGCCAACGGTATACTTGTTCATCCGGTTGGAACCCGCGCCTATGATCCCGCGAAGTCCCCCGGTGCCAAACTCCAGGTCCTTGTAAAATCGGTCCTCCAGTTCCTTTTCATCGTGGGCTATGGCCGCCAGCTCTTCCTTTGTGGCTTTATCTATTACAGGGCTTTCCATCCATAGCCTGTATCTCTCTCTATAATCCATCCAAACTTCCCCCTTTTTCTGGCATACCTCGTAGGATTTACGATTTTATTGTTTAACATAAAAGAAGGTTTTATTTACACAGGCTGTGGACATGGTTTAAATATCGCTCAATTCTCTTTCCACCAAACCTTTTAAATAACGCCCAAACTCCTCCTTGAGGTCTTCCCTGCGAAGGGCAAACTCCACTGTGGCCTGCAGGTAGCCCAGCTTGTGCCCCACGTCATATCTTTTACCCTCAAACTCATAGGCATATATGGCTTCTTCCGAAGCCAGAGCCTGCAGTGCATCGGTAAGCTGTATCTCTCCCCCGACCCCTGGCGGAGTATTGGCCAGATGATAAAATATCCTGGGCGTGATGATATACCGCCCCAAAATGGCCAGGGTGGACGGCGCCTTATCGGGATCGGGCTTTTCAACCAGCCCCTTAACCTTGTAAACCCTGTCTTCAATAGGTATACCGTTAACTATGCCGTACTTGCTAACGTCCTCCTTAGGCACATGCTGGCACCCAAGAACAGTAGTCTTATATTCATTGTAAACCTCAATGAGCTGCTTTAAACAAGGGGTTTTAGAGTAGACTATATCGTCGCCCAATAAGACGGCGAACGGCTCATCCCCTATAAAGGAACGAGCGCAGTATATGGCATGCCCTAATCCCTTGGGCTCCTTTTGGCGTATGTAGTGAATATCCACCATATTTGAGATATCATCCACCAGCTTGAGGAGGTCTTCCCTATTGCTTTTGCGAAGGGCCTCTTCCAGCTCCAGTGAACGGTCAAAATGGTCCTCAATGGACCTCTTGTTTCTGCCGGTAACGATGAGAAATTCCTCTATTCCCGACTCAATAGCCTCTTCTATAATGTACTGTATGGTAGGCTTATCGACGATGGGCAACATCTCTTTGGGCTGAGCTTTTGTAGCCGGCAAAAACCTGGTTCCTAATCCTGCCGCCGGAATGATGGCCTTTCTTATCTTCATAATATTACCCCCATTCCCATACTTCTTTAATCGGTTCCGGTTCCCCTTAACAATCAAATATTATAAACAGGAAAGACAACCCATATATAATATTTTATATATCGCGTTAATTTTTCTCAATAACCAGCTTGTAGCCAGTACAAGATTCAAATTCCTTTTTAACGTCATCGAAGGCCTGGCAATCCCAATCGCCCAGAGGTACAACCCTAACCTCCTTTTCCAGCTGAAAAAAGCCGGGATTCCTCTTCAAACGCAATCCCCTTTGCTCCAGCAATCGCCTTGCCAGCTTGATGACCTCGTTCTGGTTGGGATTGGGGTTGATCCTCATAGGCCATCCCGTTTTGTTCTCCAGCTGCAATATGACATCCCGGTACTGCTGACCTATCTCGGGAGATATAAAAGTCAACTCTATATAGGGCCCTTTTTCGTCCCGTTTGAGCCCCTTTTTGTAAAGCCTGTGGGGTTTACCCGCAAAGGTCTCTTCTATAAGCCTGAAAGCCCTGTTTTGCTCCATCTGCCCGGGCTGTACGGCTATGGGCTCAAAGGCATCAGGCTTTACATGCCCTTCAATGATCAGATCAAGGCCGGTAGCCTCTGCAAACCGCCTCCTTATATCTTCTACATCCACATCCCCTTCAATGGTAGCTTTAAAATATCCCTCAGCACGGTAATACGACAAACTCCCCAAAAGATAGGCCCCTTCAGGCAGGAGGCTTACAAGCAGGTCTTCTGCAGCTTCAAGGTTACACTCGCGGTTAAGCTCGACCCGCCATCCGGTTAGCTTCTCAAAGTGCTCAATTTCATCCCTATACCTCTGAGCCGCCACCTTTGGAAATTTGAAGTAAAGCAGCGCAACCTTTTCTTCAAACCTGGCTCCCTTTTTATACAGCCCCGTCTCGGGCGGAAAATATTCATCAACCAGCGCCAGCATGCGGTTAACCTCCATCGGGCCTTGAAGTTTTTGGAGCCGCTGAGCGACCCGCTCCTCAGACAGCGGCCGGTACAAAAAAGGCCGCCAGCTATCGGGCTCAAAATAGTCGGAATGCAGCAGTATGCTGCTCAGCTGGCTTACGCCTTCCTGCACTGGTTCCTTCCCCGACCAGATGTAGAGCAGCTCTTCGGGGCTGTATGCCCTCTTTTGCCCACCGTGTTCCATTATATGTCTCCACAGGACCTCTATATCCTCGCCTTCAGGAATGCCCTCTCTATTGAGGGAAGGAATCAAAGCCCGTTCAATCTGCATTCTTGGACGCCTGATGTGAAAATCATAGGTCTCTCCGTTTCTGGGCACATAAACTCTGCCTTGAAAATCGGCCTGCATCTCCTTCCCCAAATGCTGTATGACCTCTTCCTGTCCATGTACTAGAAAGATCTGCCTAGGCGAAAGGGCGTGTAATACCCCTAAAAGTTCAATCTTATCAGCATGGGCAGATAAGTTGTACTTGTCAAGCTGGCAGCTGACAGGGATCCGCCTTTCTCCCAGATCCAGAAACCTCTCCTCGCAATGGGCGTTCACCAAGTTGAGCAGCTGGCGGCCGGGAGCCTCCTCATCCTGATATCCTGTTATGGCGATGAAGTTGTTTTCATCCCCCACCAGCTTTTCTGCATACCACTGGCTCGGCCCGCCGGTCAGCATGCCAGAGCTGGATATTATGCAGCAGGGCTCTGAAAGCCCCACCACAGCCTCCCTGTCCCTCTTGTCAGACACCGGCTGTATCCAGTCGTCAAAGAACACCTCTTTATCTTTCCACACCCTCTTGGCTAAACTGCTATGCAGATAATTGGGATTCAAGCGGTATACCCTACATACCTCCCGCACCATGCCATCGACAAACACCTTAAACCTGGGCAGTTTACCCTTGTTCATGGCCCGCCTCAGCATGAGTATGACCTCCTGAGCGCGCCCTATGGCAAAGGCGGGTATCAGCACCTTCCCACCTCTATCTATTACCTCACCCACCATCTGGATGAAACGCTCCTCCTCCATCTGGCGATTGGCATGGAGCTTGTCCCCGTAAGTGCCCTCCAGTATGGCCACATCGGGCCGGAGCTTGGGGATTGACGCCCCGCTCACCGTATACTGGTTGGTGAGCGATATGTCCCCCGAATAGAAGGCGCTGCCCTCTTTGCCCTGGATGTAGATACAGCTTGCACCGACGATGTGCCCCGCATGATAGAAGGTGACCTTAATTTCTGCATCCTTGAAGGGCTGTATGGCATATTCGGGCGAAAAACATATTATCCTATCCATCATCTGCTTGACATGGACCTCTGCATATATAGGTATCTCGCCTTCCTGCTGTTCCATAATCTTCAAGCTATCGTAAAGAAGGACCCGCACCAAGTCTTTGGTGGCATGGGTCATATATATAGAAGCATGGGGATACTCCCTGCTTATTAGAGGGAGGGCACCGGTATGATCCAGATGCGCATGGGACACAAATATCGCGTCCACACCGCCTTTTTCTTGAATGACGCGGAGGTCAGGAAGGCTATCCTTAGACGAATCCATCCTGACCCCCGCATCCAGGAGAATATTCTTACCATCTATACGCAGCAGATAGCAGCTGGCCCCGACTTCGGCAGCTCCACCGCAAAAGGTCAACTCCATCTATCCACATCCTTCCGTAAATGAATATAGTTCAGCATCGAAACCTGTGAAGTCTCTATTACTTTTCATACTCGAGAAAAAATTCATCTCTTCAGAAAGTATTTTTAAAACGCTCTCACGTAACTCGTTAGAATCGTCAAACCCAAAAAATCCATCCTTAATTTAATAAAATCCCTTTCTTTACGTGAATTATAACATAACCAAAAATAAAAGACAAACCTCGATCCTCTTAAATTGTTGAAGTCCTGCTATATTTGACTACAATTGCAAATACAGCAAATAACTGGTATAATATATCTAACTTTGAAAAAAGGGGGGCATATCCATGCTCAGGATAAGCAATCTGTCCAAGAGCTACAACCGGGGAGCAGTCAAAGCTGTTGATGGGTTGAGCCTTCATGTAAAGCCAGGAGAAATATTCGGCTTTTTAGGGCCCAACGGCGCTGGAAAGACCACCACCATCAAGATGATAGTTGGGCTTTTAAATCCCGATGAAGGAAGCATCATCGTCAACGGATACGATAACCAGAAAAATCCCATAGAGGCAAAAAAGAGCATTGGATATGTGCCCGACAATCCGGTGGTGTACGATAACTTGACGGGTATGGAATACCTCAATTTCATGGCAGATATATATCAGGTACCGGTTACCCTGAGAAAAGAGAGGATCAACTATTTTCTGGAGATGTTTGACCTCACCGACGCCGCAGGGGATCTCATCAAGAGCTACTCCCACGGCATGAAGCAGAAGATAGCTCTAGCAGGAGCTCTTCTTCACAATCCCGCCCTGTGGATCATGGATGAACCCATGGTAGGATTAGACCCCAAGTCTTCGCACCTGCTCAAAGAGCTCATGCGGCAGCATTGCCAAAAAGGCAATACGGTATTTTTTTCTACCCATATTCTAGAAGTTGCCGAACGCCTGTGCGACAGGATAGGCATAATCCATAGGGGCAAATTGATAGCGGTGGGTACCCTCGATGAGCTGCGCCGCGGAGAGCAATCCGAAACCCTGGAAAACATATTTCTGGAGTTGACGGAACAATGAAGCAGTTTATCAGCCTACTGATTACCAGCCTGAATGTGAATTTTGGAATCTCAGCCCTTCGCTATAGGTTCACAAAGGAGAAAAAGCACCTTTGGGAACCCATCTTAATAGGTTTGTCTATCATACTGGGCGGTGGCTCCATAATAGCCCTTTATACCGTATTTTTACAGGGCGTATATAAAGGTGGTCAGATGCTCAACAGCCCCGAGCTGGTATTGCTCATCGCTATACTTGCATGTCAGTTCATGGTATTTATATTCGGCATATTTTACGTGATATCAGCATTTTACTTTTCAAACGATATCGACCTTCTGGTTCCCTTACCGTTAAAACCATACCATATACTGGCCAGTAAATTCATAATAATCATGGTAAACGAATACTTGGTAGCTTGGCCTGTGCTGCTTCCTGCTATCATCATTTACGGTACAGGGATGCGACCAGGGTTGATGTATTGGCTTAAAAGTCTATTGGTATTGCTACTTACGCCAGTAATACCCCTGGTGCTAGTATCAATATTCGTCCTCATCCTGATGCGGGTTGTCAGCATACGCAAAAACAGGGATGTGCTGGTAGTGCTGGGCAGCCTGCTGGGTTTGTTACTGGGCCTAACAATAAACTATTTTGCACAAAAGCTGCCCGAAGGCAACTCCCAACAATTCATACAGGACATGATAGTGGCTCGCGCTGATGTCATAAAATTAATCGGGCAAAGGGTCCCTCCTAGCACATGGGCCACTTACGGACTAGCAATGCAAACTTTAGAAGGTTGGATGTATTTTATCCTTTATTTACTGATCTCTTTAACGCTGTTTGGCTTGTTGATGTGGTTGGGCAATCTGTTCTTCTATAAAGGGCTACTGGCCGGTCAAGAAGTAAATCGCGGTAGAAAAAAGCTTTCAGCTCAAAGCATAAATGCACAGTTGGAAAAAGCCTCATCCCCGGTAATAGCGCTGTTCTTAAAGGAATGGAAGCTGTTTTTGAGAACCCCGGTCTATGCCATGAACGGGCTGGCAGGCATGATAATGGTGCCTTTCCTAATTTTGATGCCTTTTATAGCACGGGCAGAAGAGATGAAAGCATTGCTCACGCAAATAAGGCAGCCCCAATTCGCCATGCAGGTCACCTTAGGCAGCGCCGGGCTGGTTTTGTTTGCATCCAGCATCAATATCGTAGCCTGCACTTCCATCTCAAGGGAAGGCAAAACCTTCTGGATATCCAAGATGATTCCTGTACCGGCAAGGCAGCAGGTGACTGCCAAGCTGCTTCACAGCATGGCCATATCGGGAATAGGAGTAGTGGTCACCACCGCGGTCATTGGAATAGCACTGAAACTGTCTATTATAAGGATGTTTACAATATTTATCCTCTGTCTGCTGGGAAATGTGCTCCTTAACGCCCTCAATCTGCTCATTGACCTCTTGCATCCCCGGCTTGAGTGGGATAACCCGCAGGAAGCAGTAAAACAAAATTTAAACGGCCTGTTTAGCATACTATTCACATTGGCCGTACTTGCGCTATCCGCCATTTTAACAGCTTTACTCGTTCAACTGAGGGCTTCAGAGTGGATTATACATGCTGCATTGGGGCTTACGATGGGCTTTCTGGCCATTCCTACCTTGGCAATTCTGTACACTCTGGCAGAAAGCCAGTATAGGAGATTAGAAGCATAAAAAGCTTAATCACCAGTCAAACAATGGCCTTTATTGCGGAGATAGCGGTGTATCTCCAGCAGAAATTCATCGGCAAAAAGCTCGATTTTGCGCTGCTCTATACCGGCATCAATTTTGAGAAGCTGTTTTCTGGTGACCGGCTTTAAAGCCGCCATCCGCTCAAGGATATTGTCGTCAAATATCGCCTGATTCGGCACCCCTGCTTTTCTGGCAATTCTATCCCGCACCTGCTTGAGGATGTCCAGCAACGCCTCATCTTTCTTAGCATCCTTTTCGGCATTACAGGCATCTCCCTGGACATTCAGTATGCCCTTCAGCAAGTCGTCTATGAACTTTCTCTTGGTGCCATCGGCGGCCGAACCACAAACGCTGCAGTTGCCGCATTTGGTGAATGTGGGCTGCTCGTTAAAATACTCGAGGATATTGCAGCGCAAGCATCTTTTGCTTAAACAGTACTCCACCATCTTATCCAGCTTTTCAAGCTCCACTTTTTTATGCCAGTCTATCTCCTCCTGGGTAAGCTCAAACTCCCTGTCATTTAAAAACGGGTATACGACTCCGTTTTTTAGCTTTACGTAGTTATATTCAATGAGCTTTCGTACAGCGCTATGCAGGATTTGCTTTGATATATTGCCTTTAAGGAGGGCCTCCAGTGCTATCCCTTTGGCCCCTGCCTCAAGCACCCTTTTGTATAGGTTTTCCACCAGGCCCACCGGAGGATAATTGATATTTATAAGAGCCCGATTGAGGTGATAATCTTCTTCTGAATACAGAAGGATACAGCAGGCCAGCTTGCCATCCCTTCCGGCCCGGCCTACTTCCTGATAATAATACTCTAAAGACCTAGGCATGTTGTAATGTATTATATATCTTATATCTCTCTTGTCTATACCCATACCGAAAGCATTGGTGGCCACCATAACTGATGTCCTGCCCTGGACGAAGTCCTCTTGGGCCACAACCCTATCCCGGCTGCTCAGCCCTGCATGATACATGCCAGCCGGTATGCCCTTGCTGATGAGCAGGTTATAAAGGTCCTCAACGGTTCTCCTGGTAGCGGCATAAATGATGCCCGCCTTGCCCAAATTTCTCTTGACATACTTTATAACAAACCCTTCTTTATCCCGAGGTCTCTCTACCCTGAACTCCAGATTGGGCCTATCAAAGCCGCTTACAAACAGCTTATAGTTTTTCAAATTGAGCAATCGGATTATATCCTGTTGCACGCGACGGTTGGCGGTGGCAGTAAAGGCTGCCACAATCGGGGTGCCCAAATGCTGTATCAAATCCCTGATCTTTAAATAAGCCGGACGAAAATTGTGGCCCCATTGGGATATGCAGTGCGCCTCATCCACCGCTACAAACGGCACATTCAAGCCTTTCAAAGCATCAATAAACCCTTCTGAATAAAAACGTTCGGGGGCAATGTATACTATCTTATATTTCCCCCGCCTTAGGTTGTCCATGCGCCCGGCAAGCTCCTCTTCCGAGAGGATGCTGCTTATAAAGGTAGAAGGGATACTCCGTTGCCCTAGCTGATCCACCTGGTCCTTCATCAACGAAATAAGGGGCGATATGACCAAGGTGGTACCCGCAAACATTAGGGCTGGAAGTTGATAACACAGCGACTTTCCACTCCCGGTTGGAAATACCACCACAGCATTTTCTCCTCGAAGTATGGTCTCTACCACCTGGCGCTGTCCGGGACGAAAGTCATCATACCCAAAGTATTCCCGTAAATATTCGTATAACAATTCCGATTGGCTCATAAAAATTACACCCTTTTGCTAATTGGTTAAATTGGCGGTTATGAGCTGTCATCCCCTCGCCGGAAGTAAAGCTTTTACTGCTGTGGCCCATCGCTGTGCCTCCCCGTCATTGGCATGTAGAACCCCTTTTTATAGTTTATATTTAAACATTTACAAAATCAATTAGCAATAATAAAAATTGCCAGTTTGCTGTTTTCCTTGAGCAAAAATTTATTAAAATGTTACAAAAACCGATTTTGGCTATATTCTGTACGATTATCCTTATTTGCTCAAAAGGCCGTTTTTTGTTCCAAAAATAAAAAAAGGCCGCCGGTCAGCTCTCACACGCCTCATGCAAAGACACACATAAATGCACCCTCGGAAACGCCCCGCCGGACCTCCTTAAACCATCGTTTAAGAAAAACGAACGGTTTTTTCTAAATCCCCCGGGCCTTTAAGCAGCTGTATTCTACTATCTTCAACGTGGAGGTTGTCATCGGCTCTAATGCATATCTTCTTTTTAAAGGTAGTCTCCAGCTGTTCCAGAGCTTCTTTATCTTCTTCCCATGCTCGGGCTACGCAGGGGTGTACCTCCACCAGGGCTCCCCAGGCATCATGAACGCTAAATAGCCTTTCCAGCTCCTTTTCTATTTTGGCTATGACGGTGGCCTCGGAGTATACCCTTCCCGTCCCGTTGCAGTAAGGACAGGGTTTCAAAAAAGCCGTCGAAAGCCTGGGACGCACCTTCTTACGGGTCAGCTCCACCAACCCCAGCCCCGTCAGCCCTATCAGATTGGTCTTGGTACGGTCCTTTTTCAAGGCCTGTTCCAGGACTTCCAGCACTTTCTTCTTATGCTCTTCTTCCGACATATCGATGAAATCTATGATTATTATGCCACCTATATCGCGCAGCCGTATCTGGTGCGCTATCTCTTCGGCGGCTTCCAGATTTGTTCTGAAGGCCGTATCCTCCAGGTTGGCCTTGCCGACAAACTTGCCGGTATTGACATCTATAACCGTCAAAGCCTCCGTTACATCTATTACGATGTATCCACCGCTTTTTAACCACACCTTCTTCTGGATGGCCTTTTCGATTTTTTCCTCAATGCCGTAAATCTCAAACAGGTTCCTCTGAGCGTCGACATACTCCACTCTATCAACGAGCGGCGGCGAAATGGCCTTGACCAGTTCAACTACCTTTTGGTAATGATAATAGTCGTTTATGATTAGCCTATCCACATCGGAGCAGAATATATCGCGTACCGTGCGATAAAGGAGGCTTTCATCCTTATGCAGGAGTCGGGGCACCTCACCATGCTTTTCCCTTTCCTTGATCCCCTCCCATAACCTGCACAGTACCTCTATGTCGGGCATAAGGTCCTCGGCCTGCTTGCCTTTGGCTGCAGTCCTCACTATGATCCCCATATTTTCGGGTTTAATAGCCTCGGCAATTCTTCTCAAGCGTTGGCGCTCCTCTTCATCCTCTATCCTTCTGGAAACGCCCACATAGTTCAAGGTAGGCATGAGCACTACATACCTGCCCGGCAGGGTGACGTGCGTGGTGACCCTGGCACCCTTGGTTCCCATGGGCTCTTTCAAAATCTGTACCGTTATCTCCTGGCCTTCTCTAATGATGTCCCGCAGCGAAATGTTCTTAATCACCTTGCCGCCATTCTTATCCCCAAAATCAAACACCGTATTGTCAACGTTTATATCCCCCGCATATAGGAAAGCGTTCTTCTCCAGCCCTATATCAACAAAAGCAGCCTGCATGCCCGGTAGCACATTGGTCACGCGCCCGCGGTATATATTCCCCGCTAGCCCCTGCTTTTCATCGTCCTCCATGTAGAACTCCACAAGGTCTCCATCCTCCAGCACCGCCACCCGCGTCTGGTCATAGTGAATATCCACCACAATCTGCTTGGCCACATCCATCATCCTCTCCCAATTCCAGTGGGGTTATCCATCTATTCCCCTTCCGCAAAAACATATCCAGCCTATGGATATCCGGCAAACAGCAAGAGCCTTCTACCACGCCGGCAGATTCTAGCAACAAATGCACCAGCTGCCCGGGATTTAAAGATTCCCTACCGCCAGCGCTCAGCATGGCTTCCATTATTACCTTTTGTTCATCCCGGTCAACTATTTCCAAGCGATGTATCATGGGCCTGATGTTTACAATGCGCTCGCCCTTTTTTCCCCTCTTTGTTATGGTGATATCTGACCGAGATAGAAAATCCTTCAATACCCCTTCTATCGGCAAACCAGAAGTATTTAGGGAAATACGATAAAGCGCCCTTTCGATCATGCTCATCAACGAGGGGAACGATTCGTCGATGGCCACCGCCTTGAGCATGGCTATCCCCTGCGGAAGTACGCCATTCATCCTCTGACAAAACTCCTGGGGGCTCATGCCTGAAGTCAACATCACATCCATGTATTCGCCCTGGCTGGTCATCCCCACCGACAGCGGAGGCGCAAAGGCAACCCTGGGCTGGGGGTTATACCCCTGTGAAAAGGCTACGGGTATGCCGGCGCGCCTTAAGGCTCGGTGAAGTGTCCTCATGAGGTCCAAGTGGGATATATACTTTACCCTGTCCTGCTTGGCATACTTTACCACCAGCCTCACTGGCACAGCCCTCCTTCCAACCTTGTAATGCCGCAGCCCCAGCACCTGGTCCTACAATCAGGCGTTAGCTCGCCCCTCAACGCCTTTTGATACTCCCTCCACAGGAAGGATGGCGTGACCCCCACATCGATGTGGCTCCAGGGCAATACCTCCTCCTTGGCTCTTACCCGATTGGCGTAAAACCCTGGGTCTATGCCGGCATCCTGGAAAGCCTTTAGCCAGGTATCATACTTGAAATGTTCTGCCCAACTGTCAAACTTGCAGCCCATCTGCCATGCCCTTAGTAGCACCTCGCCCAGCCTGCGATCGCCTCGGGCAAACACCGCTTCCAAAAAGCTCAGCCGCGGATCATGCCAGTCAAACTCCACCGATTTGATCCTCAGCTTGTCCTTGAGAAAGTCAATCTTTTGGTTCATGCATTCCACCGTATCCTGGGCAACCCATTGAAATGGAGTAAAAGGCTTAGGAACAAATGATGCCACGCTGACGGTTATCCTCAATCTACTGGCCCTTTGTCCTCCGGTTACGTCCAGATAGCAGCTTTTTACCTTTCTCGCCAGATCGGCAATACCTTCCAGGTCCTCCTGGGTTTCGGTAGGCAATCCTATCATGAAGTACAGCTTTACGGTATCCCATCCCAGCTCAAAGGCCTGCCTAACGCTGTTTATAAGATCCTCTTCGGTAACCCCCTTGTTGATAACATCCCTAAGCCTCTGGGTCCCGGCCTCGGGAGCAAAGGTCAAACCCGCCTTGCGCACCTTTATCATCTCTTCAACGAGCTCCCTGGCAAAGGAGTCGATGCGCAGCGACGGGAGCGAAAAAGACACCTTTTGCGGCGCAAAGCGCTCCATGAGCTGCTTTACCAGGTTCTCTAAATCGGAATAATCGCTGGTGCTCAAGGAAGAAAGGGACAGCTCCTCATAGCCCGTATTATTAATGAGCTTCTCCGCCAGCTCCATAAGCCTGGGAACCGAACGCTCCCTCACCGGGCGGTATATCATGCCCGCCTGGCAAAACCTGCACCCGCGCGTACAACCTCTGAACACCTCCAACATTACGCGGTCATGGACGATGTCCATGTACGGCACTATCATGGTTTCGGGATAATAAGCTTTATCAAGGTCTTTCACTACCCGCTTTTGGATGACGGCCGGTATCCCTTCCCGATTGGGTTTAATGGAGCGGACGGTACCATCATCGTTATATTCCACGCTATAAAAGTGCGGCACATAAACCCCCGGTATACGAGCAGCTGCCACCAAAAAATCCTGGCGCCTGCCGCCGTGAATTTTCCACTGCCGATAGGCATCCAACAATTCGTTTATTACCTCTTCCCCGTCCCCCATAACCACCAGGTCAAAAAAGTCGGCCAGCGGCTCGACGTTATATGCGCAAGGGCCTCCTGCGATGACGAAGGGGTGATGCTCATTTCTTTCCCACCACCGGAGCGGAATCCCTGCCAGGTCAAGCATGTTTATCACGTTCGTATAGCACATCTCATACTGGAGGGTGAAGCCCACAAAGTCAAACTCGGCAATGGGATCTTTGCTTTCCAGAGCAAAAAGCGGAATCCCCTTCTCCCTCATCAGCTGCTCCATGTCGGTCCATGGCGCAAACACGCGCTCACAATAGGTATCTTCCCTATCGTTCATAAGATGATATAGTATCTTCATCCCTAGGTGGGACATGCCCACCTCATACACATCCGGAAAGGCAAAAGCAAACCGTATCAGCACCTTTGAAGGGTCCTTTTCAACCATGTTGTATTCATTTCCCATATATCTAACAGGCTTAGTAACCTGCCTGAGTATCTCGTCCAATATAGACTTGTCCATCCACACAGTGCCTCCCATTGATACAATATACTGTGCATAACCTACTCAACAAACCCCGTACACATCATATATTCTTACCCTGCAGCCATTTACCATTCCCTTAACCGGGAAGCTGGTACCGCTGCAAGAAACAAGCCATGCTTTTTAGATAGCCCAGCCTTGGCCGTTACCTCAGCTCCCGCTTTGCTGTAACACCACTGATAGCAAAAAATTGCCCTCAACTTCTGGCCTCTCCATTAACCCCTCTTTTGCGGCTGGGCTGTGCAAGCAACCTAGACACTGGCACATTAAGCCCATAATCCATAAGGCCGTCGGCTATATCCTTTTCAGTTAAATAGCCCCTGGGCCTCAGCCGTTCGTCAACTACCACGATGGTATGATATCGATGGGGCACAAACTTCCTTATCACATCCCTCAACGGCAAATCATACAACACCACCAGTTCCCTCGATTGGATGGCTCCTTCTCTGATCAAGATGTCCCTCTTATAGGTGAGATCCCTTACCATTACATAGGTGGCCATCCTGTTTTCCTTTACCGCCGAATATGCTAAAAACCCTGCCATGACAAACAGGGTAAGGTTAAAAACCCCGTAGTAGAGGGCATATACTCCGGTCATGACAAGGAATAAAGCCAATACAAGCCCGCCTATGGTAGTAATCCTGGTGGCCTTTTTTATCCCCAGCTCTCTAGAAAGGATGGCGCGCAGGATTCTACCGCCATCCAGCGGAAAAGCTGGAAGCAGATTAAAGCCGGCCAGCATCAGATTGGCCTGAATAAAAAAATCATAATCCCTGGGGGGAATAAGTCCCATATTTTTCAAAGCCATGCAGCCCAGTACCAACAGCCCGTTAGACATAGGGCCGACGATGGCTATATATACTTCATATCGCGGGTTGATTTCAAAAAAGCTCTCGATCCTGGCTACGCCGCCAAAAGGCAGCAACTCTATCTCGCTCACCCTCAGATTTAATGCCCTGGCCATGGCCATATGGGCCAACTCGTGTACAAATACCACTAAAAATATGACGGTCAGCTTGGTCCCCTCTCCTAATACTATGGCTATACAGATGAGTATAACCAGCAACTTGTTTATGTATATGTCTATGCCAAACAGCGTACCCAGCTTCATGGCCACAGTACTTATCACGCTTCACTGAAACACCTTGTTATCCTCTTGAATGAGCTTGAGGGGATCTACCGGCTGATCGCCATGCCAGACTTCAAAATGCAGCCTGTACCCTTCCGAGGGGTCCTTGCCCATCTTGCATATTCTATCGCCCTGCTTTACTGAAGCTCCCACCTGCACCTGTATGTCCTCGCATCCGCTGTATAAAGCCACCCATCCTCCGCCGTGGTCAACCTTTACATATGCGCCATAAGGCCCGTCTTCCCCAATGGCGACGACCTTTCCATCGTGGGCCGCATAAACCCATCCTTGCTGCTGCGACAGAATATCTATCCCCTGATTTGTCACCTTTTTGCCTTCATCGTCGTAAATCTGACCAAAAAATCCACTCACCCTTCCCTCAGCGGGAGCAACAAGGACAGGCTGATATGCCCCTTCATATTCTCTCTTGACTTCTTCGGCCTCCTCTCCATTTTGGGCCTGATGCTGGTTAAACACCGCCTTAATCCTCGGCAGGTAGTCGCCCACGAACTTGAGCTTTCCCAGCGACTCATCTATATCAAAGTCATAGGTTATGGCATCGCGAATTCTGTCAACGGCCCACTTGGTGATGGGAGTATCGATGCTCTTGAGTAGCATCACTACTACAATAATGATGGCCACTATCGACATCCTGACTATCAATACGGCCGTTTTATGCTGGTCATCCGAAGTCCCCGTTCTCCCGTATAAAGCTTTTCGGCGCACAGGGCGTGAGACAGGCAAATCCAGCCTGCGTCGTCTAACCGGTCTGAGTCCTTTTTTTACGTAAACCCCTTTCCCCGCTTCCAAACATCATCCCCTCCTCATCAATACAAGTATATTGGGAGGGGACCAGGTTTATGATTTTAAAATACCTCATCTGTCCTTTACCCCCTGAACGAACTCACTTTGCCTTTAGAAGTTTATCTTTTGCCTGCGCATACCCACGTTGAGCACCAAACCATATGCGATCATATTGGTAATCATTGAGCTTCCGCCATAGCTCATGAATGGAAGGGGTATCCCGGTGATCGGCATCAAACCTATGGTCATGCCTATATTCTCGAATATATGAAACACCATCATGGACACCACACCAATGACCAAAAAGCTGCCAAAGTTGTCCTTGGCTTTGGTTGCTAAATATATGGTCCTCAATATCAAGCAGAGATACAGGCATATTATTATAGCTCCTCCTACGAAGCCAAGGGCTTCTACAGTAACCGAAAAAATAAAATCGGTATTTTTGGCCGGCACATAATTGAGCTGGCTTAAAGTGTTGTCGGTCAAAATCCCTTTACCCCATATTCTGCCGGAACCTATGGCGATAATGGACTGAATGACATGATATCCGGCCCCCAATGGGTCCATGCCGGGATTCAAAAACACCAGTATGCGGTTCTTCTGTGTGTCCGATAGCAGGCCATACCACATAAGCGGCACGGCTGCAACCCCCGCTCCAATTGTACCCAGCAGTAGCTTATAGCTGATACCCGCGACAAAAATCATCCCAAAAAATATGGCTATAAACACCATAGCCGTACCAAAGTCGGGCTGGTCTATAATGAGCGCCAATGGAATAACAAGCCTTCCCAGCAATGGCAAAAGGTCTTTTATGCTGTTCAGGCCTTCTCCCTCATCCTTCTTCTTAGCTATGGCCTTGGCCAGAGATATAATCATGGATATCTTAGCAAACTCTGATGGCTGCATATAAAACGACCCGAAGCTGATCCAGCTACGCGCATTGCCGGCAATATGCCCTCTAAAGAACACATAGAGCAGCATAGCCACTACCGTCCAATATATATATGGCGACATCTCAGCAAAGAGATGATAATCGACGCTGAGCACTACCAACATGGCCACAAGCCCAACGCCAAACCATAGCAGGTGCAGCTTGACGTAATGCAAGTTAAAGTTTCCAATCATGTCAAATAGGCGATATTCATCGTCTTGAACGGGTTCCCTCATGGCCACACCAATGCCTATTAACCCGAAGCCCACCAGCAAGGATATCAAGATCAATATCAAAAAGTCAAAATTTTTAATGAGCTTTTTGTCAAACATCTACGTCCCCCATTTACATGTACATGCTCTCAAAGTCACCATCGTCACTATTATAACATATGGGCACATATAAAAAAAGAGATTGCGCACTGCAACCTCTAACCCCTATTAGGGCCTATATTTTTGACCCTTTTTATAGGAATATTTGCCACCAGGGCAGTACTGTATGTATCATCATCCTGGGGTATACGGGACAACCGTATGTCTAGGTCAGCCTCCTCTATCTCCATATAGCTGGATATAACTTTAATGATATCATCCTTGATCATATCCAGAAACTTAGGTGAAATATTGGCACGGTCATGGATCAACACCAGTTTAAGCCTCTCTTTGGCAATATCCTTGCTCTTGCTTTCCCCTTTCCCAAAAAACTTAAATAAATCGATCATTTAAATCCCCCTCACTAATAGGACCTCTTCTTTCCCATGCTAAACCACCGTTTGAGCTTCGCCAAAAAGCCCTCATCCATGTCCAAATCCATGATAGGCACATTTTCGCCCATCAATCGCCTAGCGATGTTTCTATAAGCCTGTCCTGCCAAAGAATCCTCGTCCAGCACCGCAGGTTCGCCCTTGTTGGTGGATATGACCACCTTCTCATCGTCAGGCACCACCCCAAGCAGGTCCACTCCCAGTATATCAATGGTATCGTCGATGTTCATCATGTCTCCTCGTCTTACCATATCTATCCTGATGCGGTTTATTATCAGCTTGGGGTCCATAAGATCGTTAGCGGCAAGCAAGCCAATTATGCGATCGGCATCTCTGACAGCCGACACCTCTGGCACGGTAACCACTATTGCGCTATCGGCTCCGGCTATAGCATTTTTGAATCCCTGTTCAATACCGGCCGGACAATCGATAAGCACATAATCGAACTCCTCTTTTAACTGCTCGCATAACTCCTGCATCTGCTGCGGCGATACCGCCGTCTTATCCTTTGTTTGGGCAGCCGGAAGCAGATATAGCCCTTCGAAACGCTTGTCCTTTATGAGGGCTTGCTTCAGCCTGCACACCTTTTCCACCACATCCACCAAATCGTAAACGATCCTGTTTTCCAACCCCATGACCACATCCAGGTTTCTAAGGCCTATGTCGGCGTCTACCAGCACCACTTTCTTACCTGACAGCGCTAAAGCCGCTCCTATATTGGCCGTTGTGGTGGTCTTGCCGACCCCTCCCTTCCCCGATGTTATCACTATTACCTCTCCCATATGTGTCCACTCCCCCTATATATCTTTTATCCTGACTTCCACATCAAACCAAGTTTAACACATCACCACTTACACAGAAACCGATTTGCGGTAACAAGATTATGATAGCAACTACAGCCATCTTTTACATTATATACTACTTCCCTCTCCCCGGTAAATAAGGCTCTATTACTAAAACATTATCCTTCACATAGGCTATTTCGGGATAAGAAGGCTTTACGTCATCATCTTCTGGTGGCCTTGCAATGATGCCTCCAATTCTCACCTGTGTGGGCTGAAGGCTGAAGGCCACCACCACTGCATTGTGATTGCCGGTGGCCCCTGCATGGGCCACCCCCCTCAATGTCCCCATGACCAGGATGTTTCCTCCAGCAATTATTTCTCCTCCTGGGTTAACATCGCCGATGACAACCACATTACCCTCATAGTATATTCTCTGTCCGTTTCGCACCGTTCCTCTTACAAATCGCGTCATGCCTTCTTCTATTCCGTCGAAACATTCGAAATGATCGACTGAAGGAAGCCCGTTATTCGCCATCTCAAACGTAATACTACCAACTTCGATTTCCCGGGAAATTAAATCGACAATATTCTGCTGTTGCTGTGGCGTCAACCTCCTGCCGGTAAATATCAAGCTTATCTGTGAGTTCACGAAAAAATGCTTGCTGCCCTTTATCTTTCTCTCAAGCTCATCCATGATCTGCTCCATATCGGAATTAGCGTCAATATAGACCTTTATGCCTCTTTTTACCCCTTTAAATACCACCGAACTCTGGCTCATCTTTTACGTTCCTCCACAGCATTAAATGTTACATCCTCCAATATTCGCCAAGTAAACCAAAAATCCTGCAAGAAACATAAAAATGTTTACTGTCTTAAGTGGTTTACCTCATTTACAGTATCAAATTGGCTTTGCGTATTTTTCAACCTGTAATACTCCTCGATTATCCGCCGTGCCACTATGGCCGCATTGCTTGAATTACGACCCTTGGGAATCACGACGGCTATGGCTATTTCGGGATTTTCATAAGGCAAAAAGCATCCAAACCAGGCAACGTTATGTTTTTCCTGTTCTTCCTTTTTTTCTGGATCTTTATCAGCGCCAGAAATACTTGTCGTTCGAGCGGTACCGGTCTTTCCCGCTACGGTAACCTTCGCTTCCAATCCCGCAAAGGCGCTCACCGCGGTACCCGCTCCTCCCCCTGCTGTAGATCTGTCGTTTACCACTTTATACATGCCCAGCCTGGCTGCCTCCAGATATTCTGGATTTACGTCTAGGTCATTTACCACCACCGGCTTCGTCTCATGCAAGATCTCACCCTTAGGCGACACCACCTGCTTCAATACATGGACCTGCATCACCTTGCCACCATTGGCTATGGCCGCTATATACCGCGCTACAGCCAAAGGCGTAACGTTTACATCGGTCTGGCCTATACCGGTTCGTACCGTATCATATGGCCCCCATTTTTTATCATAATGAGGTCCATCCCATACATCGCTGGCAAAGATCTCAAATGCCTTAAAATCCCCCACTTCTTCCTTTATAACCTTTTTTAGCTCATTGTATGTCGCCTCAACTGGCAGGTCGGCTAGCCGCTCGGCTAGCTTGTTTTTCTTCTCCTGATCCACGGTTTGGAAAAAAGCATAATACGGCTTTTTATTGTCATTCATCAAAGCTTTAATTTTTGCTATCACCATAGGCCTACGTAAAACAAACCTTCTCTCGGGATCACCTATAAAGGATTCCACCTCTCCTATTTCAAGGCCGGTATACCCTTCCAGCCCAAACAATTTTCCCCATTCAACCAACTTATAAATCCCCAGCCGGTCGGCAAGCTCGCAAAAGTAATAGTTACATGAGTGCTTTAAAGCATTCACAAAGTCTTCGCCCCCATGCACACCTGGTCTTGCCCAACATCGTGGGCCTCCAGGTCCATACTTTGTGTACTGGTAATGATCATATACCTGCTCATTCAGCGTAACCTTTCCTTCCATTAATGCCGCGATACCCACCATCATCTTCATGACCGATCCCAGAGGGAATCTCTCCTGAAAGGCCATGGCCGTCAGCGGCTTTCCCGGAGCTTTCAAAATTTTCTGATATTCCTCGCTGGATATGGCGGGAATGAACAGATTCAAATCGAAGGACGGATAGCTGGCCATTGCCAGTATTTCGCCGGTACGCACATCCAGCACCACAGCCGCCCCCCTATTGGCATAGGGTGCCTGTTTATCTCCCTCATAGGGTGGCAGGCCTGCTGCCATCTTGTGTATCTCCTCGGCTAAAATGTCTTCCACCGCTTTTTGCAGGCGGCTGTCAATAGTAAGAATTACATCATTCCCGTCCTCTGGCGGCGTCTCGCTCAATACCCTTACCACTTTGCCTGTAGAATTCACTTCGGCCCACAACATGCCGTGCTTGTCCTTAGTGCTGGCCGTAAGCCACTGCTCGGCATACTTCTCTATCCCCATTTTACCAATGCGATCTATCGATAGGTCATAGCCCTCTTCCTTTAAATCAATGCCCTTCCTCTTGTATTCCTCTATATCCTCGTTGCTTATCCTGCCCACATATCCTATTATGTGTGCCGCCACATCGCCCATGGGATAGTAGCGCCCCATCTCCACCGAGATCTGGAGCCCCGGCAATTCGCTGGCATAGGTCTCAAGCTGGGCCACCGTTTTTTGGCTCACTCCGGTGGCAATCCTTATGGCATTGGGACGGTATCTGTTCATGTAAATGTCCAATCTGACCGAGATTATATCCCTGGCTATATCGTCGGGCAAATCATCGTCAATCTTAAACCTTTCCCTAAGGTGTTTAAGCATATCGGCTGCTGGCAGGTCAACTTTTATGCCGGCCTCGGATTTCCATCTTTCAAAGTCGCTTTTCTGGTTCTCCTCAGATTTCTTCTCCCATGTATAATATATTCTTCCACCTTCATCTATCTTTATGGGGATATTATCCATCAGGCTTGTGGTATCCCCATTTTGCTTTATTATGCTGACAACCCTATAAATCAAATCATTAAGCTGTTTATCCCCTGTAGGCATCCTCTGTTTGTCCAATTCCACCACAAACATCTGCTTGTTCATGGCCATAGGAATGCCGTTTCTGTCCAAAATATTTCCCCTGCTACCCCTAAGGGGGATCTCAACCGATTTTCGTTCCATAGACAGCGCATAGTAAGTATCCCCTAGTTCTACGGTAAGATAAGCCAGCCTGACCAAAAGCGTGCTGAACCCCAAAGTACATATCAGCCCCAATAAAAAAAAGCGGTTTTTAAACCATTTAAGCATTCCTTTGACCTCCTCTGCGCCGCATTTCGGCACACGATCAAGCGCAACCAGCATACATTTGCGTTAGTTATTTTATCATGATTCAAGCAGACAAAAAAGAGGTAATATTTTACCCCTTTCAATCGAAATGCCAGCGCCGATTCATGAATTTATGTTTGTACAGCTTGTCTATATAGTAATATATAACGGGCGTTATGACAGCGGTATATACCATCTCAGGCAATATGGTCCTTAGAAGCAACCAGTGAAGGGAAACGCTTACCCCTGAAAAATACATCCATAAAAATACAAACAGCCCTCGCAATATGGTGGCTATGCTTACAAAAAATACGGGAATCAGCACCTTCCCCACAAAGACTTTCCCATAAACCAGGCCTACAAGATATCCGGCCAGCATGTACTGCAAGGCGTAAAAACCTATATTTTGGCCAAATAGTATATCCTGTAACAATCCCCCGCACAAGCCTACCGCTGCTGATGTAGGATTGCCTGCCACAAGGGCAAAGGAGATGACAAGCGCCATCAACGAATCGGGCCTAACGCCGTATATTTCAATAAAAGGAAATAACGCTGATTGAACCACCAAATTACCCAACAGAATACCAGCTATAACCCAAACCTTCATATCACTGCAATCTCCGATTTCATAAAACAAATATCATATTGTCATCCAAAATCATTCATCAAACCTTGACTTAACTACCAGCACCTCTTCTAGCCGTTGAAAATCCACTCCAGGCTTTATAATAGCGGTCTTATAGAGGTCCTTTTTATAACGCACCACTTCTATCACTTCCCCGATGTAAATTCCCTTGGGGAGCAAATCCCCCAACCCCGATGTAATCACCTTATCCCCCACGCTTACCTCTGAGTCCAGTGGAAGGTACACCATCCTACATGTACCATCTTCAGACCCAAAAGCGTTGTTACCCTTTACTATGCCATTGTCCCTGGTTCTCTCGACTATGCCGCTTATAGAACTTTGAGCATCCACGATAGAACGCACCTTTGCCCAGTTGGCTCCCACTTCTATGATGCGCCCAACCAGTCCGCGATCGGTTACCACCGCCATATTGACCTCTACGCCATGATTTTTGCCCTTATCTATGGTAAACACATTAAACCAGTTACTGGGGTCCTTGCCTGTGACTCTGGCGCCTGTGACCACCAGTTCCTCCCTTTCCACGGCAAAGTCCAGCAGCTTCTTCAAACGCTGGTTTTGTTTCTCCAGCTCGCTCATCCTGAGCAGCTCCTTTTCCAGCTGCTCAACCCTTTCCTTGAGCTGTTCATAATTTTTCTCCAAATTACGCCTCTCATTTATCTCGGCAATTGACCCTTGGATAAAGGAAACAGCCCTGTATATCGCTTTTTGAATAGGCACAATGACCTCCCCCACTAGCCCTTCCAGAAAGGTCATGTGTCCCCGTGGCTGGGAGGTAAATATAGCCAGCAGCAATAATGAAAGTGAGACTGCCACTATAACGGCCCCCGAATGCTTCCTAAGAAATTGAATCAAAACCATCACCATCCCATCTCAAGCTAGATTCTTAGATGAGATGGTCACCCTTCTCAAAACCTCCAATTCCTCCAGCGCACGTCCGGTACCCACGGCTACACAGTCCAGAGGCGAATCTGCAATATGAACCGGCATGCCGGTTTCCTGTGCTATGAGCCTATCAATGCCATCGAGGAGAGCTCCCCCTCCGGTCAACATTATACCCTTGTCCATAATGTCGGCAGCCAGTTCAGGCGGTGTCTTTTCCAGGGTGAGCTTGATGGCCTCTACTATTTGGCCGACGGGTTCCTTCAAGGCCTCGAGAATCTCAGACGACGTAATCCTCAAGGTCTTGGGCAAACCGGTCACCAAATCCCTGCCTCTAACATCCATCTCCTGTTCTTCCTCTTTGGGATAGGCAGAACCTATGTTGATCTTTATCTCCTCGGCCGTCCTCTCACCTATCATCAGATTGTACTCCTTTTTGATATAGAATATAATGGCATCGTCCATCTTGTTGCCGCCTATCCTCAAGGACCTGCTGGTCACTATGCCGCCCAGCGATATCACAGCTACCTCGCTGGTGCCGCCGCCAATATCCACCACCATGCTGCCCGTAGGCTCGTGTACAGGCAACCCTGCGCCTATGGCCGCAGCCATGGGCTCCTCTATGAGGTAAGCCTCACGGGCACCAGCCTGCCTTGCCGCCTCATACACAGCCCTCTTCTCAACCTCGGTAACCCCTGACGGAACCGAAATTACTACCCTTGGGTGCACCATTAGAGGCCTCCTCATGGCCCTTCTTATGAAATACTTCAACATCTCCTGGGTGACATCGAAATCGGCTATGACGCCATCGCGCATAGGCCTTATGGCAATGATGTTGCCTGGCGTTCTGCCAATCATCCTCTTGGCTTCTTCACCAACAGCCAACACCTCTTTGGTATCGCTGCGAATGGCCACTACAGAGGGCTCGCGGATTACTATTCCCTTGCCTCGAATATACACCAGCGTATTGGCAGTTCCCAGATCGATTCCCAAATCCCTGCTAAATATGTTCAACAATCCCATATCATCCTTTTCTCCTTCCAAACACATTCTTTTTTTGAATTGCTAAATTAATTATTGCCAAAGATTACATTTTTGATAACTCCGGTTAAAATAACTCTATACAGCCAACATTTCGACTCCAAATTGCTTAAGTATCATCCACAGGCTGTGTATGGGAAGACCCACCACATTGTAGTAACATCCTTCTATCCTCTTTATAAACATACCGCCCAGTCCCTGAATGCCATACGCTCCCGCCTTATCCATGGGCTCTCCCGTTCTAATATACCCCTCAATTTCCTGAGGGGTGAGAGAAGCCATTTCCACCACTGTCTTTTCGTAAGCGGTCACGCATTTGCAGTCAGGTACCTCCATGACGGCCAGCCCTGTTATCACCTCATGGACCTGCCCCTGTAGATCCATGAGCATCCGAAATGCCTCATCTTTATCCTTAGGCTTGCCCAACACCTTATTGCCCTTAACTACAATGGTATCGGCACCTATTATCAGAGCATGCTCCTGTACCATTTGGGCAACGCTTTCAACCTTTTTAAGGGCTAACTCCACAGCCATCCTATGAGGGGGAATGCCATCAGGCACCTCTTCCTCCCGCTCGCTGGGAATAACTTCAAACTTGAGGCCCATCTGTTGAAGTAGATCTCTCCTCCTGGGCGATGCAGAAGCCAGTATTATCTTCATAGGCTGCTCACTGCCCCCTGCCGTTTAGATATACGCCAAAGCAAAACACCTTTATACATCTTTAGGACCTAAAATAAAATATGAGCCCTAGCACTACGCCCAGGACGGTACCGAAGTTAATGGTAAAGGTAATCCCCAATACCAAATCCATTATCTGCAAATCAAGAACTATGGGGCCCTCCTTAGTACCAATTTCAAGAGACTGTGTAAACAGAGGTATATCAAAATATGCAGCCAAAATTCTCCCTACTACGCTGCCGATTATGATGCCTGCCAGCAAAAATAGGCATAATATCCCGCCTCTTCTGGAGCTCCCCCTTTTCATCATGTGTAACTCCTCCTTTTTCAGGGCAGCCAGCTTCTCGTTCATCCTCATGATTAGTATAACATCTTCCCCACTGAATACAAGATATTTTGCAAAAATTCCTCTCTAAATGACAAATTTTCGCTCTCAACTTAATCGCTCTTCTATTAACCTAGCTAGCCTACTGGCACTGTCTTCTATCTCCTTATGATCAGCTCCTTCAATCATGACCCTAATAAGGGGCTCCGTCCCCGACGGACGGATTAGTACCCTGCCCGCTCCTTTGAACTTGGCTTCAATCCTGGATATCTCCTCCGATATGATGGGATCATCCATATAGCTATCCTTCTTTTCGGGGCTAACCTTTGCATTTACCAGCACCTGGGGAAATCTTTGCATTACCGAAGCCAGCTCAGACATCCTGCGGTTATTTCTTTTCATCACCGACAGCAGCTGCAGCGCCGTCAAGATACCGTCCCCCGTCGTGCTGTAGTCCAGGAATATTATGTGGCCCGACTGTTCGCCCCCGATATTGTATCCACCTTGGAGCATCTCTTCCAGGACGTACCTATCCCCTACCTTGGTCTTTATAAAATTACACCCGGCCTTCTTAAGGGCAATGTCAAAACCTATGTTGCTCATGACGGTAGCTACTACCGTATTGTGCTTGAGCACTCCCCTTTCCTTCATGTCAAGGGCACATATCACCATTATCTGGTCCCCGTCCACCAGCTGCCCCTTCTCATCCACTGCGATCAACCTGTCTGCATCTCCATCAAAGGCCAACCCAACATCCGCCCCGGCCTCTATCACAAACCTCTGCAGCCCTTCAGGATGAGTGGAACCGCAATTGTAATTTATATTAACGCCGTTGGGGTTGTCATTGATGACCTTCACCTCAGCGCCCAATTGAGAAAACACCATGGGCGCTACCTTGTAAGCAGCACCGTTGGCGCAATCCACAACCAGCTTCAATCCGCTCAGATCGACGTCTATGGTGCTCTTCAGAAAATTGACGTAATCTTGCAGTGCGTTAGGAACAGGTACCTTTCTGCCTATCTCGTCCCCAACAGGTGCTGGAATATCTACCTGTTCTTGCCCTTTGATAATTGCTTCTATCTCATCTTCCATTTTATCGGGAAGCTTGTAGCCATTGCCATCGAAGAACTTGATGCCGTTGTACTCCATGGGATTGTGGGAAGCAGAGATGACCACGCCGGCATCCACTCCATAATACCGTGTAAGGTAGGCAATCGCCGCAGTAGGCATGACACCCACCACCAAGGCATCAGCGCCTGCCGAACAAATACCGGCTATGAGTGCTGCTTCCAACATGTCACCCGACAACCTGGTATCCTTTCCGATTAAAATCTTGGGCCTCTTTTTGCCCTTTGATAGGACATAAGCCCCAGCCTGCCCCAGCTTGAATGCCAGGTAGCAGTCCAAATCCCTGTTGGCTACTCCTCTTACTCCATCGGTACCAAACATCCGCGCCATATATAGACCTCCTATCGCAAATCAGATATAAACGTCACTCAAACTCCTCCATTATATATCGCTGAGCCGATACCGAAGCGATAGCACCGTCTGCTGCAGCCGTTATGATCTGCCACAGAGGCTTTTGCCGCAAGTCCCCGGCCGCAAAAACTCCAGGTATGCTAGTAGCCATATTCTCATCGGTTATCACAAACCCCGCTTCGTTCATCTTAAGCTTACCCTGAACTAAAGCATTGTTTGGTTGTATCCCAATCGCTACAAACAATCCATCCACCTTGAGCTCTTTTTTGGAACCATCTTTCAAGTTTCGCACTAGTACTCCTTCTACTCCCTGATCCCCCAGTATTTCGTCGACCACCGAATCCCACAGTATTTCGACTTTGGGATTGGCAAAAAGCCTATCCTGCAATATCTTAGAAGCCCTTAGGGCGTTACGCCTGTGTATAAGATATACCCTTGCGGCGTGCTGGGCCAGGAAGAGGGCATCTTCCACAGCGGTATCCCCACCGCCCACCACCGCCACCAGCTTATCCTTGTAAAAGGCACCATCGCAGGTAGCGCAGTAGGATACTCCTCTACCCCGGAACTCATCCTCCTTAGGCAGGCCAAGTTTCTTGGGCTGTGCACCCATGCAGAGTATGAGCGCCTTGGCTTCGTACTCTCCCTTATCAGTCACCACCTTTTTAATTCTACCCTCCAGCTCCAGCTCCACTACCTCATCGTACAATATTTCCAGGCCAAACTTGCGGGCATGGGCTTCCAGCTTCATGGCCAAATCGGGGCCGCTTATAGGCTCATCAAAGCCGGGGTAGTTCTCCACCAGATATGTGGTAGCTATCTGACCACCTGAAAACATCCTCTCAAATAACAAGGCGTCCATCCCGCCTCTCTTGGCATATAAGCCAGCGGTAAGGCCAGCCACACCTCCCCCTACGATGATTATGTCCTTTAACATGCTAAAACCTCCTTTGAGCTTCTCGTAAGAACAACCTACCCCAGCAGTTATCCTCAACCAAATCTATGCTTATTTTCAGCAAAATCCCATATCAAGGCAAATATCAACACGTTTATTATACCTTAAAATACATGGAAAGTGAACGATATTTATAAAAAGATGAGCATAAAAAAGGCCGCCAAGAAAACAATTTCTGGCGGTCCGTTGGTATTTATCTCTTGGAGAATTGAGGCGCTCTTCGCGCACCCTTCAAACCGTACTTCTTTCTCTCCTTCATTCGCGGATCGCGCGTCAAGAAGCCAGCCTTTTTAAGGACGGGACGGAAACCCTCGTCCACCTTTAATAATGCTCGGGATATGCCATGTCTGATGGCACCGGCCTGTCCGCTGAAGCCGCCTCCATCAACCTTCGCTATGACGTCAAACTTGCCCATAGTACCCGTCAGTTCCAAAGGTTGCCTTACCATAATCCTTAACGGTTCCATCCCAAAATAATCGTTGATATCGCGCCCGTTGATGATGATTTTGCCTTCCCCTGGGATAAGCCGTACCCTGGCTACCGACGTCTTTCTTCTACCCGTCCCATAATATTGTACGTTAGCCAACGTATATCTCTCCTTTCCCGACCTTCATTACAGTTCAAGTATTTCGGGCTGCTGAGCCTCATGTTTGTGATTTGGCCCGGCGTATACCTTTAACTTTTTAAGCATCTTGCGTCCCAACCTGTTGTGGGGCAACATCCCTTTAACCGCATGATATATTACAAACGTGGGCTTGGTCTCCAAAAGCTTCCTGTAAGGAATCTCTTTAAACCCACCAGGGTACAGGGTATGATGGCGATATAATTTCTTATCAAGCTTTTTACCCGTCAGCTTAACCTTCTCAGCATTGATAACTATCACATAATCTCCAGTATCCACATGGGGAGTATAAATCGGCTTATGCTTCCCTCTCAATATTTTGGCAATTTGAGACGCCAACCTGCCTAACGGCTTATCGGTAGCATCCACAACATACCACTTTCTCTCCACCTTACCCGGCTTAGCTACATACGTCTTCATGGCCTTTCCTCCTATTCCGCTCGATTATCTAATGTGACGGCATATCACCATCCGACTCTTACTTGATCAATTTCTCGTAAAAAAATTATCTTCCACCTTTTATAGTTCTTATCCTTCAACAAGCCATTTGTCAAAAGCGCACTGTAAGATGTAAGCCTGCCAATTCCATTGACCCGCACCGACTCTGGCAGATTTGCCAGCAGTCCAAACACATGTATCATCTTCAATAAATATCCGGGGCTAATGAACACATTAAAACTATTCTATATTGTAATACAAGGCCCTTAGGCTGTCAAGGCCAAAAATCCCAATTTGTTTTAAGCCTGCCTTAAAAATTTTCTAACAATCGGTACTTGGATTTTCATCAGATTCAATGAGCTCCAACTACACCGGGCCCATATCAAAAAACGCCAGCTTTGCCCGTGCCTGGCTGGGCTGGCTGTAAAATTCGGAAATGTCAATAATATACCTTTTCCAGGCACAAGCCGTGGGCAGGCGCTGTGGGTCCCGCCTTGTCCCTATCCCCCAACTCCAAAATCCGCTTCATATCGGACTCCTGCAACCTATGCCTTCCTATCTCTATAAAGGTGCCTACAAGTATGCGTACCATATTGTATAAAAAGCCGTTGCCCTTAATGTCAAAATACAGATAACAAGGCGGTTCCCAAATCCAACGGGCCTGGTATATCGTTCTCACGGTGTTTTTCACGCTGCTACCAGCGCTCTGAAAAGCCTTAAAATCGTGAGTACCTATGATATATTGAGCTGCAGCATTCATCGCTTCCACATCTAGAACATCGGGAACGTGATAGTAATAATTTCTGCCTATGGCAGGGGCATGCGTCCTTGCGCATATTGAATACCTGTACTGCTTGGCTTTGGCCCAATACCTGGCATGGAATTCAAGTGGAACTTCCTGTGACTCCAATACTCGAATATCGTAGGGCAGCAGTGAGTTTAAGGCAAAGCTAAACCGGTCGGCAGGGATCCTGGAGGCCGTAAAAAAATTGGCTACCTGGCCCCGCGCATGCACACCGCTATCTGTCCGTCCTGCACCTATAACCGTGATTTTTTCCCCGGTAAGCTTATATAAGGCCTCCTCCACCACCTGTTGAATTGAAAGGGCGTTCTTCTGCCTTTGCCAACCAGCGTAGTTGGTACCGTCATACTCCAACACCAGCTTTATATTTCTCATGACCCCATGCTCCCACATCCTGGTTATGCCTTTAGGCTACACCTCATCCGTCACAGCCCTTGTCGTTTCCGGCTATTCGGTCAAATCAATATATCTCCTAAAGATGTCCCAACCGACAACCTAGCTCTCAATCACTTTATGTCCATCATAGCACATAGCTATCCAGGAGTATAGCAGCAATCAGCAATACCGTCACTGCTACCGCAACATAATCCCTCTTGGTGGCCTTGAGTATCTTCATGCGCGTACGATTTTGCCCACCACGGTAGCAGCGGGATTCCATGGCCATGGCAAGTTCATCGGCCCTTCTAAAAGCGCTTATAAACAGCGGCACAAGAAGAGGCACCAACGCCTTGGCCCTTTGAAACAGATTGCCGCTCTCAAAATCAGCCCCCCTGGCCATTTGTGCTTTCATTATCTTGTCGGTCTCCTCCAGAAGGGTGGGGATAAACCGCAGGGCAATGGTCATCATCATGGCCAACTCATGAGCCGGGAATTTTATAACCCGAAGGGGCTGAAGCAGGCGTTCAATGCCATCGGTTAAAGATATGGGTGAAGTAGTCAGGGTAAGCAGAGAAGTCCCCACCACCAGCAGCGCCAGCCTCAACGTCATAAAAATCCCTTGGTTTAACCCTTCCTGGGTAAATTTAAAAGCCCACACCCGGAACAACACCTTGTTGCCGGGAGTAAAAAAGACGTTTATGAAAAAGGTCAAAACTATTATGAACAGCAGTGGCTTAAGCCCCCTCACGATGTACCGCATGGGAACCTTTGAAAGCCGCACCGCTAGGGCTATATAGGCAAAAATCAGCCCATACCCCACGTAGGTTTTAACAAAAAATATGATCACTATAAAGGCAAAAGTCAATACTATCTTAACACGTGGATCAAGCTTATGTATCACTGATTCCCCGGGGAAAAACTGCCCTATGGTGATGTCTTTAAGCATTTTTCTTCCCCCTTATCCTCTCCAGTATGACCTTTACGGCCTGATCCACGGTATAGATATTGTCAGGAACGTCCATTCCCCTAGCCTTTAACCCCCTCATCACTTGGGTTATCTGTGGAATCCCCAACCCCATGGCATGAAGTTCTTCCACGCAGGAAAAAACCTCTTCCGGTTTACCTACCAAAGCTATTTTACCCCTGTTCATCACTATGATCCTATCCACCAATCTGGCAATATCCTCCATGCTGTGGGAAACCAGGATGATGGTCATACCGCGCTGTTCATGGAGGTTCTTTATCTGGCTTAAAATCTCGTCCCTTCCCTTAGGGTCAAGGCCAGCTGTAGGCTCATCTAAGATGAGGATACTGGGCTCCATGGCAAGGACTCCAGCAATGGCTACCCTTCTTCTCTGCCCTCCGCTTATCTCAAAGGGCGATCGGTCCTTTATGGCCTCAAAATCCAACCCCACTAGGGCCATGGCCTCCCTTACCCTTCTCTCCACTTCGCCCTCGGGAAGGTTCAAGTTTCTGGGCCCAAAGGCGATATCCTGGTACACCGTTTCCTCAAACAGCTGATGCTCGGGATACTGAAACACCAGCCCCACATGCTGTCTGAGCCTCTTGGGTACTTTGCTGGTGCTGGTAATTTCAATATCGTCCACCACTATTCTTCCACTGGTCGGCTTTAAAAGGCCATTGAGGTGCTGTACCAAGGTAGATTTTCCCGAACCGGTATGGCCAATGAGTCCAATAAACTCCCCATCCTTAATCTCAAAGCTGACATCATCCAAGGCCAGGGATTCAAAAGGGCTGCCTGGCATATATACATGCGTTAAGTGTTCAACTATAATCGGCATATGGCCTCCACCATCTCTTCCACTTTTAAAACGTCCAGAGGAATATCCAGCCCTTCGGCTTTGAGCCTATAAGCCAGCTCGGTCACCTGTGGTACATCCAGTCCTATCTCCTTTAAAACCTCAACCTGGGAAAATACCTGCCGTGGCGTCCCTTGCAGCACTATCTTGCCCTGTTCCATCACGATGACCCTGTCGGCATCAACTGCTTCCTCCATATAGTGGGTTATATGAACCACGGTAATGCCTTCATGCCTGTTCAAATATTTGACCGTCTCCATCACTTCACGGCGCCCCACGGGATCCAGCATGGCGGTAGGTTCATCCAGCACGATTATTTCGGGCTTCATGGCTAGGATGCCGGCTATGGCAACCCTTTGTTTCTGCCCCCCGGAGAGATAGTGAGGAGCCGCCTGGGCATATTCCTCCATGCCCACAGCCTTAAGGGCCTCATTCACTCTCCTGCGTATCTCTTCGGGGGGAAGGCCCAAGTTTTCTGGCCCAAAGGCCACATCCTCCTCCACAATTGTAGCTACCAGTTGGTTATCAGGGTTTTGGAAGACCATGCCCGCTGTTTGGCGTATCTCCCACAGCTTATCCTCATCCCTGGTATCCATTCCCTTTATCCATACCACGCCGCTGCTGGGACGCAGAAGCGCATTGAGATGCTTGGCCAGCGTGGACTTTCCGGACCCGTTGTGCCCGATTATGACAACAAACTCCCCCTTTTGGATGTCAAGGGTCACCCCGTTTAGAGCCGCAATCTCCTCCCCTTCAAAGCTCAAATATTCAAATTGTACGTCCTGTAACCTGATGATAGGCTCCATGGTTCTCTCCTTAAAGATTTTAACTTCTATGATAAAAATTATGGATTAAGTGTAACACTTAATCCACTATCAAAATTAATCTACCAACTCTATGAGAACCTGTTCAGCGCCATCCCCTCTCCTGGGACCTAGCTTGATAATCCTGGTATAACCTCCAGCGCAATTCTTCTCCTGATTTCTAGCCCTATACTTAGGCCCATATTCATTAAACAGCTTCTCTATAAGAGGATGTTTTATCTCTCTCATGCGCTGCTTGTATTCCTTCTTGGTCTCCTCACGGCTTTTGGGTTCGCGCAAATCATAAAGGAAAGCCATCATCTTTCGCCGTGCGTGCAATTTGGAAGGAGCATCATTGGTAACCTCTATTGTAACGGTCTGACCTTTTTCGTTGTTGACCTCTTTTTGTACCTTTACAGTCTTATCGTACTCCTCTACGGCATAGTGAATGAGCTTTTCAGCAATGCGCCGCACTTCTTTGGCTCTCGCTTCTGTGGTAACTATTCTACCGTGCCACAGCAAGGCCGATACCTGATTGCGAAGCAGGGCACGCCTTTGGTCGCTGGGCTTGCCCAATTTCCTCTGTCTGGCCATATTATCGCCTCCCTCTTAAGCAATATTTGCATTCCATAAATCATTCTTCCTTCTTCTTCAAGCTCAAGCCCAAAGCTTTCAGCTTCTGTTGCACTTCTTCAAGAGATTTTTTGCCCAAATTCCTGACCTTCATCATGTCCTCTTCCGTCCTCTGTATGAGCTCACCCACCGTATTGATTCCGGCGCGTTTCAAGCAATTATATGAGCGAACGGAAAGGTCAAGCTCTTCTATAGTCATCTCGAGCACTTTTTCTTCCTTGTCCTCTTCCTTTTCTACCATGATCTCAACGTTATTTACACGGTCGGTCAAATTGATGAACAAGGCTAAGTGCTCGCTCAGTATCTTTGCAGCCAGGCTGGTTGCCTCATCGGGCTTTATGGTGCCATTTGTCCAAACCTCCAACGTCAGCTTATCATAGTCGGTAACCTGCCCAACGCGGGTATCCTCCACCGTAAAATTCACTTTCCTGATGGGAGTAAATATCGAGTCGACGGGGATGATGCCAATGGGCTGCCCCGGCTTCTTATTCTTTTCTGCCGGCACATAGCCCCTGCCCTTCTCGACGTTCATCTCCATATAGAGCTTTCCGTCTTCATTTAAGGTGGCTATGTGCAGGTCAGGGTTTACGATCTCCACATCGGCATCGGTGATTATATCGCCCGCTTTCACTTCACAGGGGCCCTGGGCATTTATGGTCAAAACCCTGGGCTCGTTGGTTTCCATCTTTATGCAAAGTTCCTTCAGGTTGAGGATTATCTCAACCAGATCCTCCTTCACGCCCGGTATTGTGGAAAACTCATGGAGCACGCCGTCTACCCTGATGGAGGTAACCGCAGCCCCTGGCAACGAAGACAGCAACACCCTCCTTAAGGAATTACCAAGGGTAATGCCAAACCCTCTTTCCAGGGGTTCCACCACAAACTTACCATAGCGATTATCTTCGCTTATTTCTACAATCTCTATTCTGGGCTTCTCAATTTCAATCATTCAAATAAACCCTCCTCATCACGTTGTTAGACTACACCTCTCCGAGGACGGGATGCTTTTCAAATTGTAACAATCTATCACTTGGAGTACAGCTCGACGATCAAGTGCTCCTGAATAGGCGCATCAATATCCTGGCGTGTAGGCAATGCAGTCACCGTTCCCTCTAACTTGTCAAAATCAACGGACAACCATTGAACTATATTACCAGCCGGACCTTGTTCGCGCAAGGCTTTGAAATGCTCCATTTTAGCAGCACTCTTTTCAGCGACGGCGATCACATCTCCCACATCCACCAAGTAAGATGGAATATTCACCCTCCTGCCATTCACAGTAATGTGTCCATGGCGGACCAACTGGCGCGCCTGCATGCGGGAACTTGCAAATCCCATGCGGTATACCACGTTGTCCAACCTTCTCTCCAGTATCTGCAGGAGATTTTCGCCGGTTACGCCCTTCATGCGCTCAGCCATGTTGAAATACCTTCTAAACTGCCTCTCCAGCACGCCATATATTCTCTTGACCTTCTGCTTTTCGCGCAGCCGGATTCCGTATTCCGAAAGCTTCTTCCTGTCCCTACCATGCTGTCCAGGTGGAAAAGGCCTTCTCTCAAAAGCGCACTTGTCGGTATAGCAGCGGCTTCCTTTCAAATACAGCTTCATGCCTTCGCGCCTGCAAAGCCGGCATGCAGGTCCCGTATATTTAGCCATTCACTTAACACCTCCAACCATTTGTTTTTATACTCTTCTGCGTTTAGGTGGCCGGCAACCGTTGTGAGGTATGGGAGTAACATCCTTAATAAGGCTTACTTCAAGCCCCGCAGCCTGCAGCGAGCGTATTGCAGCTTCCCGTCCCGCTCCAGGACCTTTTACGTGTACCTCCACCGTTTTGAGTCCATATTCCATAGCAGCCTTGGCGGCCGACTCTGCTGCTAACTGCGCTGCGTAGGGGGTCCCTTTCTTGGTCCCAGTAAAACCTACAGTACCAGCGCTTGCCCATGTAATAGCATTCCCCGCAGTATCGGTAATGGTCACAATAGTATTATTGAAAGTCGATTGAATATGGGCTATTCCTCGCTCTATATTCTTTTTCTCGCGCCTTTTTGCAGTTCTACGTGTTTTCCTCGCCATCTATCACACGCCTCCTTGCTGCTTCTTCTTCCTTGTACCAATACCCGGCCTCGGACCTTTTCGGGTACGTGCATTGGAACGCGTTCTCTGCCCACGAACCGGCAGACCTCTTCTGTGCCTTATTCCCCTATAACACCCAATATCTATTAGCCTCTTTATGTTAAGGGCTACTTCCCTGCGAAGGTCACCTTCGACTTTCACATTCTTGTCAATATAATCCCTCAGCTTGGCTACTTCTTCTTCAGTTAGGTCCTTTACCCTGGTATCGGGATTGACGCCTGTTGCGGTCAGAATCTCGTTGGCTTTGGCCCTACCAATGCCATAGATATATGTCAGAGCAATCTCCACCCTTTTCTCCCTGGGTAGATCAACACCGGCAATACGCGCCATTGTCACACCTCCGTACTCTTAATTATTCCATTTTCTTCATATTTCAAAACATTCCCAAATTATCCCTGTCTTTGTTTGTGTTTAGGGTTTTCACAAATCACCCTTATTTTACCTTTTCTCTTTATGATCTTGCATTTTTCGCATATGGTCTTAACCGATGGTCGCACTTTCATCGCTGTATCCCTCCTTATTATTTAAGGCGCCACGTAATTCGGCCACGAGTGAGGTCATATGGCGATAATTCCACCGTTACCCTGTCCCCGGGCAAAATACGTATGAAGTTCATACGCAGTTTCCCCGATAGGTGGGCTAAAACCTTATGACCGTTGTCCAGCTCCACCTGAAACATCGCATTGGGTAACGCTTCCACCACAGTGCCCTCAACCTCAATTACATCTTCCCTGGCCAAACAGCTCACCCTCCTATTTTTCATATCCCAACGCTTCTAAGCTCTTTCTAAGCTCAGCATCAAACACCTTCTGACCGCTTAAAATTTTTTCTCTCACATTATACAACACATGCGGCTTGGCTTCCAGATGCTTTATCTTTTTTTTCTTAGGTTTGTCTATTGACCTACTTTTCCCGTTGGCAATCAAAACATAGTTCTCATCCATCCTGCCTACTATCACAAAATGCTTGCCCTTATCACGCCCTGCTTTGGCCAATACCACTCTGCCTATATCCATACCGTCATGCATTACCTTCACCTGCTCTTCATTGTGTCAATATTTCGGGATCGCCATCGGTGATGGCAATCGTATGCTCGAAGTGGGCTGACAGGCTGCCATCCTGCGTCACAACGGTCCACCCGTCATCCAGAATAACCACCTGATCAGTCCCTTCATTGATCATGGGCTCGATAGCCAAAGTCATTCCCGGGCGTAGCCGCACCCCTTTACCAGGTGGGCCATAATTGGGCACCTGAGGGTCTTCATGCATGTTCTGACCTATCCCATGGCCAACAAAGGCCTTGACTACTGAATAACCCTTTCCCTCTACAAAAGTTTGAATGGCGTGGGATATGTCAGAGAGGCGGTATCCTGGCCGGGCATATTTCAATCCTTGGTAAAATGCTTCTTCTGCTGTTTTGATCAATTGCAGGGCACGGGGATCCACGTCTCCGACGGCGTATGTCTTTGCAGCATCGCCATGATAACCTTGATACATGACTCCGATGTCTACGCTGACAATATCTCCATCCTGTAGCTGAACAGGTCCAGGAATACCGTGGATGACTTGGTGGTTTATCGAGGTACATATGCTGGCCGGAAAACCGTGATATCCTTTAAACGAAGGAACAGCATTATGACGATATATATATTCCTCCACCAACCTGTTCAGCTCAGCCGTTGTTATCCCTACCTCGATACTCTTTGCCACCAACTCATGGGCCCCCGCCACGATCTTACCCGCTTCGCGCATAAGCTCGATTTCTTTTCTGGATTTTATGATAATCATACAACAATCCCTACTTTAAGAAACCTCGGTAATGCCTCATAAGCATTTGGGCTTCCAGCTGTTTAACCGTCTCAAGGGCCACGCCTACCACAATGAGGATGGCCGTTCCTCCAAAATACATAGGTATTCTAGCCGCTGCCGATGCAGCAATGGGAATTATGGCAACTGCTACCAGGAACAACGCTCCCACCAGAGTAATGCGGTTGGATATGCGCGCAAGGTAATCGGCAGTGGGCTTGCCTGGCCTTATACCCTGGACAAAGCCGCCGTACTGCCTCAAGTTGTTTGCAATCTCAACAGGGTTAAAGGTAATCTGCGTATAGAAGTAGGTGAAGAATACGATAAACAGCGCATACAAAACTCCGTAAAGGCCCGTACTCTGATTGAAATTAGCTTCTACCCATCTATTGAAGCCGCTATCAGGGAAAAACTGAGATATTATCTGGGGTAACGATAATATCGAAACCGCGAATATTATAGGGAGAACACCAGAGGAATTAACCTTTAGAGGTATATGGGTGCTTTGCCCACCATATACCTTACGCCCCACAACACGCTTGGCATACTGTACGGGTATTCTCCTTTCTCCAGAATCCACAAATATCACTGCAGCGACCATCAAAACTGCAAATACTACAACTAATGGCAAGCTCCAGGGGCTCATAGTCTTGGCTACAAAAGCCAGCTGCCACAGCGATACCACTGCCAGCGGAAGCCTGGATATGATGCTGGTGAATATAAGAAGGGATATGCCGTTACCTATCCCCTTATCGGTAATCTGCTCACCCAGCCACATCAAAAAGGCCGTCCCGGCAGTCAAGGTTAAAGCTACGAGGATATACCCAAAAAAGTTCTTGTTTTGAATCGCCTGCCCAGCAAGCCCATAGGTGATACCGATAGCCTGTATGAAGGCTAGCACCACAGTGGCATAACGGGTGTACTGGGCGATTTTCTTTTGCCCCTCCTGGCCTTCCTTGGCCAGCTGTTCCAGCCTAGGGATAGCGACCGTAAGCAACTGCATTATGATAGACGCATTGATATAGGGGGTTATACCCATAGCAAATATGGTAAAATTTGCAAAAGCTCCTCCCGAGATGATATCCAGCAGCCCCAACAGAGTATTCCCCTGTACCAAATCTCTTATATAGCTGCTGTCAATCCCGGGAACCGGTATGAAGCTCCCCACCCTATAAACCAGAAGCATGAGGAGGGTGTAGATGATTTTTTTTCTTAAGTCGTCTATCCTCCAGGCATTCTTAAAAGTTTCAAACACTTTAAATCACCTCTGCTTTACCTCCAACAGCTTCAATCTTCTGTTGGGCCGTTTTGCTGAACTTATGGGCCTTGACTATCAAGCTCTTGGTGAGTTCGCCATCACCTAAAATCTTAACCCCATCCTTGATCTTCCTTATCAAGCCCTTTTCCTTCAAAAGCTCTGGGGTAACAACCGTACCAGACTCAAATACCTCCAGTGCCCCAACATTTACTTCGCTGTATTCCTTGGCAAATATATTGGTAAAGCCTCGCTTGGGGATTCGCCTGGTCAAAGGCATTTGTCCGCCTTCAAAGCCTGGCCTGACTCCTCCGCCGCTTCTAGCCTTCTGTCCTTTATGACCACGACAGGCTGTCTTGCCATGTCCCGAACCAATTCCCCTACCCTTTCGCTTCGGCTCTTTGTTGCAGCCCTCTGGAGCTCTCAATTCATGCAGCTTCACCTTATACACCTCCCCGTTTTACTCCTTTATCTCTTCAACTTCCACTAAATGCTTGACTTTTTCTATCATTCCGCGAATGGTGGGGTTATCATCATGAATCCTCTGGCTCCTTATTTTCCTAAGTCCCAGAGCCCTAAGGGTTGCAATCTGATCGTCGCGGCAGCCAATAGTACTGCGCACCTGGGTTATTTTGAGTTTTGCCATCGCTTACTACCCCCTTAACCTAGTATCTCCTCGACTGACTTTCCGCGGAGCCTGGCGATTTCCTCAACGGTTTTGAGCTTAGACAACCCTTCCATTACGGCATATGCCACATTGATGGGATTGTTGGAGCCTATGGACTTTGTCAGGATATCACGAATACCCGCCAGTTCCAACACAGCGCGCGCAGGCCCACCCGCTATAACTCCTGTACCTTCACGAGCAGGTATCATGATTACCTTACCTGCTCCAAATTCACCTATCACCTCGTGAGGAATGGTGGTGTTGACTATGGGGACTTTAATCATGTTCTTCTTGGCCTTTTCTATAGCCTTCCTGATGGCATCGGGTATCTCGGCTGCTTTGCCAAGGCCTATGCCTACATGTCCGTTTCCATCACCCACAACCACAAGGGTGCTGAACCTAAAGTTTTTACCGCCTTTGACAACCTTGGATACACGATTGATGCTCACAACCCTTTCTTTAAGATCTAACTTACTAGCATCTATCCGCTGCATGCATTACCCTCCTTTAAAACTCCAGTCCGGCTTCTCGCGCACCAGCCGCTACTTCCTGTACTCTTCCATGATATTTATAGCCTCCGCGATCAAATACGACTTTTTTGATCCCTTTCTCCAGGGCTCGTTTGGCTACCAGCTGGCCAACCATTTTGGCAGCCTCTTTTTTGGTCTTACCGGCAAGCTTATCTCTTAACTCCGGATCAAGGGTGGAGGCTGATACCAGGGTATGCCCTATCTCATCGTTGATTATCTGCGCGTAAATATGCTTCAGGCTTCTAAAAACGTTCAAGCGCGGTCTCTCTGCAGTACCTTTGATTTTTTTCCTAATGCGCATATGCCGAACTTTCCTGGCCTCATTCCTGTCCACCTTTTTAATCACGCCGCGTCACTCCTTCCCCTATTATTTACCAGCCTTACCCTGCTTTTGTATTACTCGCTCGTTTTCGTACCTTATGCCCTTACCCTTGTAAGGCTCAGGCGGCCTTACGCTCCTGATCCTTGCTGCCACTTCCCCAACCTTTTGCTTATCGATTCCTTTAACTATGATCTTGTTGGGAGCAGGTACCTCAAACTCAATACCAGGCTCTTCATTTATCTCAACCGGGTGGGAGTATCCAACCGACAGCACCAACTTTTTGCCCTGCTTTTGAGCCCTGTAACCTACCCCTACAATTTCCAGGCTCTTTTGGTAGCCTTTGGTTACACCCTCAATCATGTTCTGAATCAAGGTACGGCTCAAGCCATGCAGAGCTTTGTGAAATTTCTCATCAGTTGGACGTTCCACCCTTACCATGTTTCCATCCACAACTACCTTCATATCCCTATGAATGCGCTGGGTTAGTTCCCCTTTAGGCCCTTTTACAGTAACGCTGTTATCGGGCGCCACGCTTACTGTGACTCCTGAGGGAATGACCACAGGCCGTTTTCCCACTCTTGACATTTCAAAACACCTCCGTCCCGTTAAAGTTACAGCAACTTACCAGATATAGCAGAGCACTTCTCCTCCCAATCCTTCCTTGCGGGCCTGTTTATCGGTCATAACGCCTTTGGACGTTGAAATGATAGCAATGCCTAATCCACCTAAGACCTTTGGGATTTCATCCTTTTTGACGTATACCCTCAAACCGGGCTTGCTTATTCTCTTAAGCCCCGTAATTACCCTTTGCTTATTGGGACCGTACTTCAAAGTAATCTTAAGGATACCCTGCTTGCCATCATCAATTTCGGTGAAATCCTTAATATACCCCTCTTCCAGCAGTATCCGAGCTATTGCCCTCTTTACGTTTGAAGCTGGTACTTCCACCGTCTCATGTTTGGCTATCAAAGCATTTCGAATTCGCGTGAGCATATCTGCGATTGGATCAGTCACCATATTCCCTTACCTCCTTTCAGTCTCTCCTGCTTACCAGCTTGCCTTCTTGACGCCTGGTATTTGTCCTTGATGAGCCAACTTCCTGAAACACAGGCGGCATACTCCAAACTTCCTCAGATATCCACGAGGCCGACCACACAGACGACAGCGATTGTAGGCCCTTGTGGAATACTTGGGCTTCCTCTGCTGCTTTACGATCAACGCTTTTCTGGCCACTCACTTTCCCTCCCTATCACTGTTTTGCAAACGGCATGCCCAGCAATTCTAACAGCTCTTTCGCCTCTTCGTCGGTCTTTGCAGTGGTAACTATTATAACGTCCATTCCCCTTATCTTTTCTACCTTATCGTAATTGATCTCAGGGAATATGAGCTGCTCCTTTATCCCCAGAGCATAGTTACCACGGCCATCGAAGGATTTGGGCGACACCCCTCTGAAGTCCCTTACGCGAGGAAGTGCTATGTTAAACAACCTGTCCAGAAATTCATACATACGGTTCCTGCGCAGGGTAACTTTGGCTCCTATCTTCATACCTGCCCTCACTTTAAAAGCCGCCACTGACTTTTTAGCCACTGTAGCAACCGGCCTTTGCCCCGTTATTGCCGCCAGCTCCTCCATAGCGCTCTCCAAGAACTTGGGATTTTCTTTGGCATCTCCCACTCCCATGTTTATTACGACCTTCTCAATGCGGGGTACTTCCATAACATTTTTATACCCGAATTTTTCCATCATGGCTGGAACAACGGTTTTCTTATACAGCTCTTTCAATCGTGGCTCCACACCACTTCCCTCCCTTCAAAGACCTAGTCATTAAAAATCTCACCGCACTTCTTACAAACCCGTACCTTTGTGCCGTCTTCCAATATTTTGTGTCCAACGCGCGTTTTTTGGTTGCATTTGGTGCATACTAGCATAACTTTGCAGGCATATATGGGCGCTTCAGTGCGAATTATACCTCCCGGTTGATTCACCCCTCGAGGCTTCTGATGGCGTGCCACTATGTTGACCTTTTCCACAATCACCTTGCCCTCTTTGGGAAAGGCTGCGATTACCCTACCCCGTACATTCTTATACTTTCCAGATATGACCTCAACCAGGTCGCCTTTTCGCACATGGAGCTTAGCTTTAGCTGCCAACTTCAATCCACCTCCTTTACAGTACCTCAGGAGCTAAAGATACTATCCTCATAAAATCCTTCTCCCTCAGTTCCCTTGCCACAGGTCCGAAAATTCGGGTCCCCACGGGCTGCTTTGCTTCGTTGATGATAACCGCAGCATTGTCATCAAACTTGATATAAGAACCATCGGGCCTTCTCAGCCCCTTCTTTGTACGTACTATGACCGCCTTTACCACGTCACCCTTTTTAACAACGCCGCCAGGCGTAGCGCTCTTTACTGAAGCGACTATGATATCGCCTATGTTGCCATATTTTCTGTTGGAACCGCCCAACACCCTGATACACATGATCTCCTTAGCGCCAGTGTTATCGGTCACCTTAAGGCGTGTTTGTTGCTGCACCATCTTCGTCCCCTCCTTCTTCGAGCGGCAATGGCTCCGCCATCTGGGATCTTTCTAGTATTTCGACTACCCTCCACCGCTTTTCCTTGCTGAGCGGGCGGGTCTCCATGATCATCACCTTATCTCCAACCCGGCATTCGTTATTTTCGTCGTGGGCCTTAAACTTTTTAGTGCGCTTTATTACTTTGCCGTACAGGTCATGCCTTACCTTTCTTTCGACAGCCACCACAACCGTCTTATCCATCTTGTCGCTTACCACTATGCCTATACGGACTTTTCTTTTGCCTCGAGTTTTCTGCGCCATACAGCACCCTCCTTTCCATTTTTTATTACATCTGAGCAGTTTTCAACTCTCTTTCGCGAAGAATGGTCTTTATACGGGCTATATCCCTCTTTACTTCGCGTATCCTCATGGGATTTTCCAGCTGTCCGGTGGCTAGCTGAAAGCGGAGATTAAACAGCTCGCTCTTCAGCTCGTTGAGCTTTTGATTTAGTTCCTCATTGGTCATCTCTCTCCACTTGCTGGCCTTCATAATGCCTCACCACCTAACCCTTCTCTTTTAACAAATCTACATTTTACTGGGAGCTTATGGCTGGCCAAACGCAAAGCTTCGCGTGCCATATCCTCAGGTATCCCTGCAATTTCAAACATGATGCGCCCCGGCTTGACCACAGCTACCCAGTATTCTGGTGAACCCTTTCCGCTACCCATTCGGGTCTCAGCAGGCTTTTTGGTAACCGGCTTGTGTGGAAAAATCTTGACCCATACCTTCCCGCCTCTTCTTGTATATCGAGTAAGTGCAACACGCGCCGCCTCAATCTGATTGCTGGTGATCCAACCAGGCTCTAAGGCCTGTAGGCCATATTCCCCGTAGCTAATGGTATTGCCCTTGGTGGCTTTTCCTTTCATCCTTCCACGCTGCTGTTTGCGATACTTTACTCTCTTAGGCATTAACATTGGTATTTCCCCCTTTTACTTTTGGTAAGTCTCCGTTCTTGGCTTTTGGGAGAACGTCTCCTTTATAGATCCATACCTTCACGCCAATACGTCCATATGTGGTATGGGCCTCTGCAAATCCGTAATCGATATCAGCCCTCAATGTCTGTAGAGGTATGGTCCCCTCATGGTATCTTTCACTTCTTGCAATTTCTGCGCCGCCCAAACGGCCGGACACCATCGTCTTTATACCCTTGGCCCCCGCTTTCATGGCCCGTGAAATGGCCTGCTTCATAGCACGTCTGAAGGAAATCCTCTTCTCGATCTGGGCAGCGATGTTCTCCGCCACCAGCTGGGCATCTAGCTCGGGCACCTTTATCTCTATGATGTTGATTATGACGCTCTTTTTAGTGAACTTCTCCAGCTCGTTTTTCAAAGCCTCTATGGCGGCCCCGCCTTTCCCTATGACAATCCCTGGCTTGGCGGTATGGATATTAATGCTAATTTTGTTGGCAGCCCTTTCAATCTGAATCCTTGAAATGCCGGCTGTATAGAGCTTATTCTTAATTAACTCCCTTATCTTTACATCCTCTATGAGGGTATCTGCAAACTGTTTTTTCGGAACAATCCATTTAGCGTCCCAATCCTTTATGATACCAACCCTCAACCCATGGGGGTGTACTTTTTGACCCACGAAATTATCCCTCCCTACTTGTTGATCTCGTCTAGCACGACGGTAATATGGCTGGTCCTCTTGCGGATTATATAAGCCATACCTCTTGCGCGCGGCCTAATTCTCTTCAGAGTAGGACCTTGATCAGCATATATTTCAGCCACATACAGATTGTCCTGGCTCATGTTCATATTGTTCTCGGCATTAGCGATAGCAGATTTCAACACCTTCATGACCGGTTTTGCAGCAGCTCGTGGTGTATTGGCCAGTATAGCCAAGGCCTCGTTGACCGTTTTGCCACGGATCAAATCTATTACCGCTCTCACCTTTCTGGGGGACATCCTGATGTATCTCGCAATCGCCCTGGGACGCGTATCCTTGTTTTCTTCGCGAGCTTTCGCCTTTTCCCTGATCCTGGTAGCCATGTGTACCGCCTCCTTTCATTAAATGGTCACAATGTTTACTTCAGTGACGTGGATTTTTCGGTATGGTCACCGTGCCCTCTAAACGTCCTGGTAGGAGCAAACTCGCCCAGCTTGTGTCCCACCATTTCTTCTGTGATGTATATCGGAACGTGCTTACGCCCGTCATGTACCGCTATGGTATGGCCCACCATCTCGGGTATAATTGTAGAAGCCCTAGACCAAGTCTTGATAACCGACTTTTTGCCCGACTCATTCATAGCTCTAATCTTCTTAAGCAGACTTTCAGCTACAAAGGGACCTTTCTTCCTTGAACGACTCATACATTCGCCTCCCTTCATCCAACCAAACCGCGTTTAAACTAACGCCTGCGTTTAATAATATACTTATCGGATTCTTTATTCTTTTTCCTGGTCTTATAGCCCAAAGTGGGTTTACCCCATGGTGTAACAGGCGCTGGTAGTCCAATAGGTGCTTTGCCTTCGCCACCACCATGAGGATGATCCACAGGGTTCATAGCAGAACCGCGTACCGTGGGTCGTATGCCCATATGGCGCTTACGGCCAGCCTTACCAATGGAGACGTTCTCATGATCCAAGTTTCCAACCTGTCCAATTGTAGCTCTGCAATCCAAATGTATCATCCTTATTTCCCCAGAGGGCAACCTGACATGGGCGTAATCCCCCTCTTTGGCCATAAGCTGAGCGGCTCCACCTGCAGCTCGCACCAGCTGCCCCCCACGGCCCGGATACAGCTCTATGTTATGGATGACGGTTCCTACGGGGATATTCCTTAAGGGCAAGGCGTTCCCCACCTTGATGTCGACATTCTCGCCCGACATCACAATGTCTCCTACTTTCAAGCCCACAGGAGCCAGGATATACCTTTTTTCTCCATCCTTGTAATGGAGCAAGGCTATGTTGGCGGTCCTGTTGGGATCATATTCGATGGCCGCCACTTTAGCGGGAACGTTGTCCTTGTCCCTCTTAAAATCTATTATTCTGTACTTCCTCTTTACTCCACCGCCCCTGTGCCTGACGGTTATTCGACCCTCATTATTCCTTCCCGAATGCTTTTTTAAAGGTACCACCAAAGACCTCTCGGGTTCCTTCTTTGTAATCTCTTCAAAGGTTAATACGCTCATGTTGCGCCTACCAGGGGAGGTCGGCTTATATACTTTTATACCCATGATTCCTTATCCCTCCTTATTGCGCCATTCCCTCAAAGAACGGGATTTCCTTGCTGTCTGGAGCAAGCTTTACAATGGCTTTCTTGTATGCAGGCGTCCTACCGACATGGACACCTACCCTCCTGAGCTTTCCCTTATAGCGCATGGTATTTACTTTTTCCACCTTAACGCCAAATATCTCTTCTATAGCCTTTTTGATCTCTATCTTATTGGCGTTTATGTCTACTATAAAGGTATATTTCCTCTGCTGCATCTGGTTGTAGCTCTTCTCAGTCAAAACCGGCCTTATGATTATGTCATGGGGATTCTTCATTATGCGTACACCTCCTCTATGCGGCGCACGGCATCCTGCGTAGCTATGAAAGTATCATAGTTGAGGATATCCAGCACGTTGAGAGTGTTTACATAAGCAAGCTTGGCATCTGGAATATTGCGTATGGCTCTCTGTACCACTTCATCCTTTTCTGCCAAAACCACCAAAGCCTTTCTATTGACCTTGAGGTTTTTCAACACCTTTGCCATTTCCTTGGTCTTGGGCTGTGATAGTTTGAGCGAGTCAAGCACGACAATTTCATTATTCATTACCTTGGAAGACAATGCGCTCTTCATGGCCAATCTGCGGATCTTCTTTGGCACCGTGTAGGAATAGTCCCTCGGCTTGGGAGCAAAGACTACACCACCCTTCCTCCATATGGGCGAACGAATGCTACCATGCCGTGCTCGACCGGTACCTTTTTGCCTCCAGGGCTTCCTTCCGCCCCCACGCACTTCCCCGCGGGTCAAAGCGGACTGCGTGCCCTGACGTTTATTGGCCAATTGCATCTTTACCACTTGATATATAGCAGCTTCGTTGACCTCCACTCCAAATACCCCATCATCCAGATAGATCTCACCTACAGGGGTGCCTTCCATGTTATACAAAGCTACGTTGGGCATAACTTCTCCTCCCTTCTAAAAAGCTCTTACCCCTATTTCTTTGCAGCCTGCTTCACGGTTTCCTTGATAATCAATAATGCACCCTTAGGACCCGGTACCGCTCCCTTTATCAGCATGAGGTTCTTCTCGGGATCTACTTTAATAACCTCCAGATTTTGAATGGTTACCCTTTCAACTCCCATCCTGCCGGGAAGCTTTTTGGTCTTCAGTACACGGCCCGGAAATGTGGCAGAACCCATGGATCCAGGGCCTCTGTGATATTTTGAACCGTGGCTCTCTGGCCCTCTGCTGTGATTCCACCTCTTTATGTTGCCGGTAAAACCTTTACCTTTTGTATAACCGGTCACGTCAACGCGATCGCCTTTTGAAAAGATATCAGCTTTTATCTCGCTTCCCACTTTATAGTCCTCAACATTTTCAAGCTTCAGTTCCCTTAAATACCTCTTGTATGGAACCTTCGCTTTATCAAAATGCCCTTTTAAAGGTTTATTCACAAGCCTTTGAGGTATATCCTCAAAGCCAACCTGAACAGCGCTATACCCGTCTTTTTCGGGAGTCTTTATCTGGGTAACAACGCAAGGACCTGCTTCCACTACAGTTACCGGTATCAGCGAGCCGTCTTCGGTAAACACCTGGGTCATCCCCAATTTCTTACCCAGAATCGCCTTCCTCATTCATCTCAACCTCCATTCCCTAGTAATGGCTTCCCACCTCTTATAGTTTGATCTCGATATCCACCCCAGTAGGAAGGTCCAGCTTCATCAAAGAATCGACAGTCTTGGGAGTAGGACTTAATATATCTATCAGGCGCTTGTGCGTCCTCATTTCAAACTGCTCGCGGGAGTCCTTATATTTGTGCGGAGCACGAAGTATAGTTATTATGCTCTTTTCCACTGGCAAAGGAATAGGACCTGATACCTTTGCTCCTGTCCTTTTGGCAGTCTCCACTATCTTCTGGGCCGACTGATCTATCAAGACATGATCATAGGCCTTTAACTTAATTCTAATTTTTTGAGTCGCCATATTCTCCCTCCTTTAAATACCACGCAGGTTTTACCCGGCCACATTTTAAACTAAATTAGGCACCTGCTTCATCCACTGTAACCACAGCGTCCACAGGTGTCTATTCCATAAGCTGCAACCCTATCATTACTCGATGATTTTGGTTACAGCACCAGCGCCTACCGTCCTGCCGCCTTCCCTTATAGCAAACCTCAATCCTTCCTCTATCGCTATGGGCGTGATCAGCTTCACCTTCATGTTCACGTTGTCCCCAGGCATTACCATCTCTACTCCCTCGGGCAGCTCTATTACCCCAGTCACGTCAGTCGTCCTAAAGTAAAACTGCGGCCTGTACCCACTGAAAAACGGCGTGTGCCTTCCTCCCTCTTCCTTCGTCAATACGTATACCTGCGCATAAAATTCTGTGTGCGGCTTAATGCTCCCAGGCTGCGCCAATACCTGGCCCCTCTCTACCTCGTCCTTCTGTATACCCCTCAATAGCGCTCCTATGTTGTCACCTGCTACCGCCTCATCCAGCGTCTTCCTGAACATCTCTACTCCCGTCACTACCGTCGTCCTCGGCTTATCCATCAATCCTACTATCTCTACTGTATCAGATACCTTAAGCCTGCCTCTCTCTACCCTGCCAGTCGCTACCGTTCCTCTACCTGTAATGGAAAATACGTCCTCTATCGGCATCAAGAACGGCTTGTCTACATCCCTCTGCGGCGTCGGTATATAAGTATCTACCGCATCCATTAGCTCAAATATCGCCTTGCACCAAGGATCATTCGCAACATCTGCCCCGCTCTGCGCCGCCTCCAGCGCCTTCAATGCAGATCCCCTTATGACAGGTACCTCGTCCCCCGGAAATTCATACTCGTTCAATAGCTCCCTTACTTCCATCTCCACCAGCTCAAGCAGCTCCTCGTCGTCTACCATGTCCACCTTGTTCAAAAATACTACAATGTACGGCACCCCTACCTGCCTCGCCAGCAGTATGTGCTCCCGTGTCTGCGGCATCGGCCCGTCCGCCGCCGATACCACCAAAATGGCCCCGTCCATCTGCGCTGCCCCGGTTATCATGTTCTTCACATAGTCAGCATGCCCAGGACAGTCTACGTGTGCATAGTGCCTCTTATCAGTCTCGTATTCTACATGTGCAGTGTTAATCGTTATGCCCCTTTCCTTCTCCTCGGGTGCCTTATCAATCTCCTCGTACTTCATAGCTTGCGCCCTGCCATAATTGGCCAACACCATCGTTATGGCCGCCGTCAACGTCGTCTTCCCATGGTCTACGTGCCCTATCGTACCTATGTTTACATGCGGTTTCGTCCTCTCAAACTTCGCCTTCGCCATCTTTTCCCTTCCTCCTTCTTAAACTTTTAAACACTCATTTCTTTATTATTTTCTCAACGAGGTTCTTAGGAACCTCTTCATAGTGGGACATCTGCATTACGTAATTCCCTCGTCCTTGAGTCTTTGAACGAAGGTCGGTAGCATAGCCAAACATCTCAGCCAACGGTACATAAGCTTTTATGACCTGTGTGTTACCGCGCAGCTCTGTACCTTCAATCCTACCGCGCCTTGACGAAATATCGCCTATAACATCTCCCATATATTCTTCTGGAACGGTTACCTCAACCTTCATGATGGGTTCCAGAAGTACAGGATCGGCCTTTTGCATAGCCTCCTTAAACGCCATGGAAGCCGCTATCTTAAAAGCCATTTCAGAAGAGTCCACTTCGTGGTACGAACCGTCGAAGACGGTAACCCTAACATCTATTACGGGATATCCAGCAAGCACGCCGCTCTCCATGGCCTCGCGGACGCCGCTTTCAACGGCGGGAATGTATTCCTTAGGAATAACGCCACCAACGATCTTGTTGACAAACTCAAAGCCCTTACCCGGTTCAAGGGGCTCAACCTCAAGCCACACGTGTCCGTATTGACCACGACCACCAGTCTGCCTGATAAAGCGCCCCTCGGCCTTGACAGCTTTTTTGATGGTCTCTCGATAGGCCACCTGAGGCTTGCCCACGTTGGCTTCTACTTTAAACTCCCTGACCAAACGGTCTACGATGATTTCCAGGTGCAGTTCACCCATACCAGCAATGATGGTCTGCCCGGTCTCTTGGTCAACATAGGTCCTAAATGTGGGATCTTCTTCGGCCAACCTCTGAAGGGCAACCGATAGCTTCTCCTGGCCTGCCTTTGTCTTGGGTTCAATCGCTACCTGTATGACGGGCTCTGGAAATACCATGGACTCCAGAAGTATGGGGTTGTTTTCATCGCACAGGGTATGGCCCGTTACGGTGTTTTTCAATCCCACCACCGCTACTATATCGCCGGCATAAGCCTCGGAGATCTCCTCGCGATGGTTGGCATGCATTCGAAGAATACGCCCAACTCTCTCTTTTGTGCCACTAGTGGTGTTATATACATAGGTGCCCGACTTTAGCACCCCCGAATAGACTCGGACGTATACAAGCTTTCCCACATATGGATCAGCCATTACCTTAAAGGCCAAAGCGCTCAGCGGCTCATTATCTGATGCATGCCTTACTATTTCCTCGTCAGTATCGGGCGATGTGCCTACCACCGGTGGCAAATCAAGGGGTGAAGGCAGATAATCCACAATGGCATCCAGCAACGACTGTACCCCTTTGTTCCTATAAGATGAACCGCAAAGCACAGGCACTATCTTGAAAGAAATAGTTGCCTTTCTAAGGGCCTTCTTGATCTCATCTATCGTAAGCTCCTCGCCTTCCAAGTATTTCATCATGAGCTCATCGTCCTGCTCGGCGACAGCTTCTAAAAGCTTTGTCCTGTATTCCTGAGCAAGATCCTTTAACTCATCGGGTATCTCGGTCTCCTCGCTCTGTGTTCCCAGGTCATCAAGGTAATATATGGCCTTATTTTTGACCAGATCGATCATCCCTCTAAAGTCGGCCTCTTTGCCAATAGGAATCTGGATGGGGACCGGATTGGCTCCCAGCCTCTCCCGTATCATGTTCACTACGTTGAAAAAGTCAGCTCCAACTATGTCCATTTTATTTACATAAGCCAAACGAGGAACCTTGTATTTATTGGCTTGACGCCACACAGTCTCGGATTGGGGCTCTACCCCTCCCTTGGCACAGAACACCGCAACTGAACCATCGAGGACGCGCAATGAGCGTTCGACCTCTACAGTGAAGTCCACGTGCCCTGGCGTGTCAATAATGTTGATAAAATGATCCCTCCAGCTAACGGTAGTAGCTGCAGATGTTATAGTAATACCGCGCTCCTGTTCTTGAACCATCCAGTCCATGGTAGCAGCTCCTTCATGGACTTCACCAATCTTGTGTATCTTGCCGCTATAGAACAGGATACGTTCGGTAGTAGTCGTCTTACCAGCGTCTATATGCGCCATTATGCCTATATTTCTTACTTTTTCTATTGGCACTCTCGACATAGCTGCACCTCCTCCCTCCTTGAAGCCGGCATCCCCTGTGGTTCAGCCTATAGTATAATAGCATATCATTACCATCTGTAGTGCGCAAAAGCCTTGTTGGCTTCGGCTATTCTGTGAGTATCTTCCTTCTTCTTCACAGCACCACCGGTATTGTTGGCAGCATCTATGATCTCGGCGGCAAGCCTCTCTACCATCGTCCTTTCGTTACGCTCTCTGGCATATTCAACCAACCAACGCAAGCCCAGCGTTTGCCTCCTGTCAGGGTTAACTTCTACTGGTACCTGGTATGTGGCACCGCCAACCCTGCGGGGCCTTACTTCAAGTACAGGCATAACATTGTTCAAGGCCTGCTCAAAAACCTCCATTGGATCCCTGCCGGTTTTCTCCCTGATGAGGTCAAAAGCCCCATAGCAAATCCTCTGAGCAAGAGACTTCTTTCCATCCCGCATGACCTTATTTATTAGTTTGGTTACCAGCTTGCTTCCATAAATGGGATCAGGGAGTACTTCCCGTTTAGGAACAGGTCCTTTTCTCGGCATTATATTCCCTCCTTAACAAAAAATCCACTCACTTTTAGCCTTCCATTACTTCTTGGGTTTCTTAGCACCATACTTGGATCTCCCCTGTTGACGATTAGCCACTCCAGCAGCGTCCAGAGCACCTCGTATGATATGGTAACGTACACCGGGTAAGTCCTTCACCCTGCCCCCGCGAATCAGAACCACCGAGTGTTCCTGCAAGTTGTGTCCAATTCCCGGAATATATGCAGTAACCTCCATACCATTCACAAGGCGGACTCTCGCAATCTTCCGAAGGGCAGAATTGGGCTTCTTGGGGGTGGTTGTCTTAACTGCGATACATACACCTCTCTTTTGGGGGCATCCCTTCAACGCAGGTGCGGAAGACTTATATCGGCGCTTTTCTCTACCTTTACGAACCAATTGATTGATAGTCGGCATTACCTACACCTCCTTTCGATCGGCCTCTCTCAAAATAGCAGCTGTGGCAGCCCCTACGTCAATGCCACAGGCTCTACCCAATTCTTTCATGGAATCTACGTAAAAAATGGGAATATTATTCTTCTCGCACTCTCTCTTTACCTTATCGCTAATGTACTCATCTACATCCTTTGCCAGATATACCCTCACCGCTTTACCGGCATTGATAGCCTTCAGCGTCTGCTTCGTGCCAACGGTCTTGGCTGAAGCATTTTTTAATTCTTCTAACATGGCTACCCCCATCTTTCACGGAAAAATGAAATTCTAGAAGACAACACACTGCAATATTTTATCATCGCCAATTAGCGCTGTCAACACGTTTAGATACAAAAAATGCCCTTTTTTTGCGCCTTTTGGCCCTAAAAATATATCTTTTTTCTGCTGGTATCGGGAACAATTCCGATACCAGCAGAAAATTTTTATATGACACACGGGTATTCCCGTCCCCAAAATTAAACCGATACAGCAGCTGTTTCCTCAGCTTTTTGGTTTTCGTCCCCTTGAGCCTTGAGCTCTTCCTCGGTGCGCACCTCGATATCCCGGTATCTGCTCATACCGGTACCAGCCGGAATGAGCTTACCGATGATGACGTTCTCCTTAAGGCCCATCAAAGGATCTATCTTACCTTTTACAGCTGCATCGGTCAATACGCGCGTAGTCTCCTGGAACGAAGCAGCCGACAGGAAGGAATCGGTAGCCAGCGATGCCTTGGTGATTCCCAACAGCACCCTCTTGGCCACAGCAGGCTGCCCGCCCTGCTGCACAATTTTCTCGTTCTCTTTCTCAAACTCGAATATGTCCACCAGACCACCGGGTAACATATCGCTGTCGCCCGGATCCTCCACCCTCACCTTGCGGAGCATCTGCCTGATGATTATCTCTATGTGCTTGTCATTTATATCTACACCCTGGTAACGATAAACCTTCTGAACCTCCTGCAGGAGGTAAGCCTGCACGCCTTTTACGCCCTTTATCTTTAATATATCGTGCGGATTGACCGAACCTTCGGTAAGCTCATCTCCCGCTTCAATCTGCTGCCCATCTTCTACCTTTATCCGAGCACCATAGGGCACCGCATAGACCTTGGTTTCTCCGTCAGGGGATGTTACGATGATCTCCCTCTTCTTCTTGGTATCGTTTATCTTGACGATACCCGAAATCTCGGAAATAAGCGCCAACCCTTTAGGCTTGCGCGCTTCAAACAGCTCCTCAACGCGGGGCAGACCCTGGGTGATGTCCTCGCCGGCAACGCCGCCCGTGTGGAAGGTTCTCATGGTCAGCTGCGTACCCGGCTCCCCTATGGACTGGGCAGCAATGATGCCAACAGCTTCTCCTACGTTAACGGGATGACCGGTGGCCAGATCTATGCCGTAACACTTAGCGCACACGCCATACTCGGTACGGCATGTAAACACGCTGCGTATGCACACCTTTTGAATGCCGGCTTTTACAATACGCTCGGCCTTTTCATGGTCAATGAGCTGATTGGTGCGTACTATAACCTCGCCTGTATTGGGGTCTACGACGTCTTCTGCAGCGTAACGCCCTAGAATCCTATCAAACAGTGGTTCGATGACCTCATTGCCTTCCCTTATTTCTGATACTTCAAAGCCCTTTACATCTTCTCCAAGCCTTGCGAAGCAGTCCTCTTCCCGCACGATGACGTCCTGGCTGACATCAACCAATCGCCTGGTAAGGTAACCCGAGTCAGCAGTACGGAGTGCGGTATCGGCCAATCCCTTTCTGGCACCATGGGTGGATATGAAGAATTCCAATACCGTCAAGCCCTCGCGGAAGTTAGAGCGTATCGGTACCTCTATGATGACGCCAGACGGGTTGGCCATAAGGCCGCGCATTCCAGCCAGCTGCCTGATCTGGTTAATGCTACCGCGTGCACCGGAGTGGGCCATCATGTACAGATGGTTAAACGGATCCATAGCTTTCAAAAGGGCTTGAGTCACCTTATCAGTGGTCTCATTCCATATTGATATGATCCTGTTGTATCTCTCCTCATCTGAGATAAGGCCACGGCGATACTGCCTCTCAACCCGTGCTACCTCTTCGTCAGCCTGTTTGAGAAGTTCCTGCTTCTCCTCAGGCACCACTATATCGGATATGCTTATTGTAATGGCACCCTTTGTAGCATAGTGGAACCCCAGCGTCTTTATTTTGTCCAATACTATGGCGGTTTGACTATTGCCGTACTTACGGTAGCACCTGTCAACTATTTCCTCCAGCACCTTTTTGTCTACCACAGTATTGATCTCCAGGTCAAAGGCTTCATCCGGATTATTCCTATCCTTAAAGCCCAGATCCTGTGGAATGGCTTCATTGAATATGACCCTGCCAGGCGTTACCTCTATCAGCTTAGATACCCTTTCCCCATTTATCTCCTTTGTAACCCTCATCTTGACGCGGGCATGAAGTCCCACCTGACCGGTCTGATAGGCCATTATTACCTCATCCGGTCCAGTAAATACCCTTCCTTCGCCTTTTTCGCCCTCACGCTCAATGGTGAGATAATAGCATCCTATAACCATGTCCTGAATGGGACATACCACCGGCCGGCCATCCGATGGCTTTAGCATGTTGTTGATGGACAGCATCAAAAACCGCGCTTCGGCTTGAGCCTCCACCGACAGGGGAACGTGCACCGCCATTTGGTCACCGTCAAAGTCGGCATTGTACGCCGTACACACCAACGGGTGAATCTTTATGGCGCGTCCCTCTACTAAAACCGGCTCGAAGGCCTGGATCCCCAAGCGGTGCAGGGTAGGTGCACGGTTCAAGAGCACGGGATGCTCCTTTATGACCTCCTCCAGCACATCCCATACCTCAGGCCTTGCGCGCTCCACCATGCGCTTTGCGCTCTTTATATTATGGGCCAAACCCTTTTCTACCAGCCTCTTCATGACGAAGGGCTTAAAAAGCTCCAAAGCCATTTCCTTTGGAAGCCCGCACTGATACATCTTAAGCTCGGGCCCCACCACGATTACAGAGCGTCCCGAATAATCCACGCGCTTTCCCAGCAGGTTTTGACGGAAACGCCCCTGCTTGCCTTTGAGCAAATCGCTCAACGACTTAAGCGGCCTGTTGCCCGGCCCTGTGACCGGTCGTCCCCTCCTGCCGTTGTCTATAAGGGCATCCACCGCTTCCTGCAGCATTCGCTTTTCATTCCTCACGATGATATCGGGAGCTCCCAGCTCCAACAACCTCTTGAGGCGGTTATTACGATTTATAACCCGCCTGTAAAGGTCGTTAAGGTCAGAAGTGGCAAACCGGCCACCGTCCAGCTGTACCATAGGACGAAGGTCAGGTGGGATGACCGGAATTACATCCAATATCATCCATTCGGGTCTGTTGCCCGATTTCCTGAAAGCTTCCACCACTTCCAGCCGCTTGATGATGCGTATGCGCTTTTGCCCCGTAGCCGTCTTAAGCTCCTCTCGCAACTCTTTGGACAGCGCATCCAGGTCGATCTCCTGAAGCAGCTCCTTTATGGCCTCTGCGCCCATCCCGGCACGGAACCTGTTGCCGTACGTCTCCTGGTACTCCCGATATTCCCTTTCGGTCAAAAGCTGCTTTTTGACCAGAGGGGTATCGCCCGGATCTATTACCACATAAGCAGCAAAATACAGCACCTTTTCCAAAGCCCGTGGCGACATATCGAGCAACAAGCCCATACGGCTAGGCACACCCTTGAAGTACCATATGTGGGATACCGGGGCAGCCAGTTCAATATGACCCATGCGCTCACGGCGCACTTTGGATTTAGTAACCTCTACTCCACAGCGATCGCAAATGATTCCTTTATAGCGGACCCTTTTGTACTTCCCACAATGGCACTCCCAGTCCTTGGTAGGTCCAAAAATCCTCTCACAAAACAGCCCATCCTTTTCGGGCTTTAAAGTCCTGTAGTTTATGGTTTCGGGCTTTTTAACCTCACCCCGAGACCATTCGCGGATTTTATCAGGGGAAGCTAATCTAATCTGTATAGAATCAAAGTTATTGAGTTCCACCGAAGCATCCGCTCCCTTCTTTAATAGTCTTGTTCATCGTCGTCCATGTCCTTCAAGGCATCTAAATCGTCCAAATCCTCCAGGCCAGGTATGTCCACGATGTCGTCCAAGTCAAAGTTATCCAGCTCTTCATCTTCAAAGCCCTTCTCTTTATCTTTTTCTTCTATCGGCTCTTCCACAACCTCATCTTTTTCTCGCCCTTCTATATTCACGCCTAGCTCTTCTATGTCATCATCGACTGTTTCCTTGATGGCTATCTCCTCTTTTTCTTCTGATAGTACCTTTACGTCAAGCCCTAAACTCTGCAGCTCTTTGATAAGCACCTTAAACGACTCGGGAACACCCGGCTCTGGGATATTTTCGCCTTTTACGATAGCCTCGTATGTCTTGACGCGCCCTACTACATCATCGGATTTTACAGTCAGCATCTCTTGCAGGGTATGGGCAGCGCCATAAGCCTCTAAAGCCCAAACCTCCATCTCGCCAAATCTCTGCCCGCCGAATTGCGCCTTACCTCCCAGAGGTTGCTGAGTAACCAAGGAATAAGGTCCAGTGGAACGAGCGTGGATCTTGTCATCCACCAGGTGGACTAGCTTCATCATGTACATGTAACCTACAGTCACAGGGTTCTCAAAGGGCTCACCAGTACGGCCATCGTAAAGGGTAACTTTCCCATCCCTGCTGAAACCGGCTTTCTCAAGAGCTTCCATGATATCCTCTTCGTTGGCGCCGTCGAAAACCGGCGTAGCCACGTACCAGCCAAGGACTTTGGCCGCCAGTCCCAGATGCGTCTCCAGCACCTGTCCAATATTCATACGGGATGGAACGCCCAGAGGATTGAGAACTATCTCCAGAGGAGTACCATCAGGCAGGAAAGGCATATCCTCTTCGGGCAATATCCTGGATATGACCCCCTTGTTTCCATGGCGCCCGGCCATCTTATCGCCCACCGAGATCTTACGCTTCTGCGCCACATAAACCCTTACCATTTGATTTACACCCGGCGGCAATTCGTCGCCGTTTTCACGGCTAAACACCTTTACGTCCACCACTATTCCGCCTTCGCCATGGGGAACCCTCAGCGAGGTATCCCTGACCTCCCGGGCCTTTTCCCCGAATATGGCCCTCAACAGCCTCTCTTCCGCAGTCAGTTCGGTCTCGCCTTTAGGAGTTACCTTGCCCACCAGGATATCTCCAGCCCTTACTTCAGCGCCTACCCTTATGATGCCTCTTTCATCCAGGTCCTTGAGAGCGTCTTCGCCTACGTTGGGTATTTCCCTGGTTATCTCCTCGGGCCCCAGCTTGGTATCGCGAGCCTCCACTTCGTACTCTTCTATATGGATAGAAGTGTAAACATCCTCCTTTACCAGCTTTTCGCTGATCAGGATAGCGTCCTCGTAGTTATAACCTTCCCATGGCATAAATCCGACCAAAACGTTTCGCCCCAGTGCCAGCTCGCCGTGATCGGTGGAAGGCCCATCCGCTATGACTTGTCCCTTTTCAACCCGTTGTCCCGCCTCTACAATTGGGCGCTGATTTATACAGGTACCCTGATTGGATCGGGCAAACTTTATGAGCTGGTACACCCGTTCATTACCGTTATCCTCTTTAATTATGATTTGGTCAGCCGAAACCTTTTTAACCACGCCGGACTCTTTGGCTACCACTACTACTCCAGAGTCTCTGGCAGCCCTGTACTCCATACCTGTTCCGATTATAGGCGCATCGGTGCGTATAAGTGGAACAGCCTGGCGCTGCATGTTGGAACCCATGAGAGCGCGGTTGGCGTCATCGTTTTCCAGGAAGGGGATAAGAGAAGCAGCCACAGACACGACCTGTTTGGGCGAGACGTCCATCAGCTCTACCTGTTCCCTTGGTACTTCATAAATCTGATTCCTGAACCTGGCCATGACGCGCTCGTTTGCAAAGTATCCGTTTTCATCCAGCTTCTCGTTGGCCTGCGCAATGACATACTCGTCCTCTTCATCGGCAGTTAAATAAACTATCTCATTGGTTACCCTCTTGTTTTTCTGATCTACCTTCCTGTAGGGAGACTCGATGAAGCCATACTCATTGATGCGGGCATAAACGCTGAGGGAGTTTATCAAACCAATATTAGGCCCTTCCGGGGTCTCTATGGGACAGATTCGACCATAGTGGGAGTGGTGTACGTCTCTTACCTCGAAACCTGCGCGTTCACGGCTCAACCCTCCAGGCCCCAACGCGCTTACCCTTCGTTTGTGGGTGAGTTCTGATAGAGGATTGGTCTGGTCCATAAACTGAGAGAGCTGGCTGCTGCCGAAAAACTCTTTGATGGCTGCCACCACAGGTCGAATATTTATGAGAGCTTGAGGCGTCACCGTCTCTACATCCTGTATGGTCATTCTCTCCTTGATCACTCTCTCCATGCGCGACAGCCCAATTCTAAACTGATTTTGCAGCAGTTCACCTACGGCCCGCACGCGCCTGTTGCCCAGATGATCGATATCATCGATGTGCCCTATGCCATTAAATAGATGAATAATATAATTTACAGAAGCCACAATATCATCTGCTACTATATGTTTTGGAATAAGCCTGCTTAAGTTTTCCTTCAAAGCCTCTTTTAGCTCCCGCTCGCTTAAATTCTGGTCCAGAATCTCCTTCAAAACGGGATAGTGTACCTTTTCGTTGATGCCCACCTCTCGCGGATCAAAGCTCAAATAATGCTTTGCATCTACAAAATGATTGCCCACTATCTTGATAACTTTTCCGTCCTCCAACAATACCTCTACCTGATTGACTCCGGCATTTTGTATCATCTCAGCTTTCTCGCGGGTAATCTTTTCTCCCTCTTCAGCCAATATCTCGCCAGTGGATGGATCAACGATATCCCGCGCGCATACACACCCATTCAACCTGGTACTCAACGCCAGCTTCTTATTGACCTTATAGCGCCCCACCCGCGCCAAGTCATATCTTTTTGGATCAAAAAACAACGAAAACAAAAGCTGCTTTGCGCTCTCGACGGTAGGTGGTTCACCGGGCCTCAAACGCTTATAGATTTCGAGCAAAGCCTCTTCTTCGGTCTTGGTGTTATCCTTTTCTAAAGTATTGAGTAACCGTGGGTCTTCGCCCAGCACTTCTTTAAGCTGGCTGTCGGTTCCATACCCCAGCGCTCGCAACAGGATTGTCACTGGCAACTTGCGGGTACGATCAACGCGCACGTATATCACATCGCTGGAATCGGTCTCATATTCCAGCCATGCGCCGCGATTGGGTATAATGGTAGCAGAATACATCTTTTTGCCGCTTTTATCGGTTTGCTCGGAGTAGTAAACTCCCGGCGAACGGACCAGCTGGCTAACCACCACGCGTTCGGCTCCATTGATTATAAATGTGCCCCGTTCAGTCATCAGAGGGAAGTCCCCCATAAAGACTTCCTGCTCCTTCACCTCGCCGGTCTCCTTGTTGATGAGGCGAACGCGGACCTTTAGGGGAGCCGAATAATTCATGTCCCTGTCCTTGCACTCCTGTACCGAGTACTTGGGATTATTCTCAAGCCTGTAATCTACAAACTCCAATACCAGATTTCCAGTATAATCGACAATGGGCGAAACTTCCTCAAATACCTCTTTTAAACCTTCCTTCAAAAACCACTGATACGAATTCTTTTGAACCTCAATAAGATTGGGAATATCCAGTACCTCATCAATTCGAGAATAGCTCATCCTTATCCTGTTTCCTATCTGAACTGGACGCACCATAAATTTTCACCCCTTAAATTTATTAAAAAGGTTGACAAATGTGCCCTCCTCATAGCAATCTATCCTTAATTTAAACTAACCTAAGAGGAATCAAAAATAAAAAATGACAAAAAGGCCCCTTTCGGTTTTTATACAACCGCAAACCAACACTGGCCTTATCATAAATTATTCCCTTGAAATTTATACCCTATTCGGTGTAAAATATAAAGGTAGAATAAAAAAGTAAGCGAATCATGACCTCCCTGCCTATTAATGCAATTTTTAATGTTATCATAATTCTGGGTAGATGTCAACGGGATAAAATTAAAATTTAAATAAAAAAGGGACTCGGTTTAGAGTCCCTTTTCATTCTGCCGCCGTTTTATTTAATCTCAACTTTGGCGCCAACTTCTTCGAGCTTGGCTTTGGCAGCCTCGGCATCCTGTTTGCTGACGCCTTCCTTAACCGGCTTGGGTGCGCTCTCTACCAAATCCTTGGCCTCTTTCAAGCCCAAACCTGTCAGTTCGCGCACCACCTTAATAACTTTGATCTTTTCAGGACCAACTTCAGTAAGGATAACATCGAATTCTGTCTTCTCCTCTTCCGCTGGAGCAGCGGCAGCACCGGGTGCACCGGCAACAGGAGCCACAGCCACCGGAGCAGCTGCGCTAACACCAAATTCTTCCTCCAAAGCCTTCACCAGCTCTGCCAACTCCAAAACGCTCATATTCTTAATGGCTTCTATAATTTGATTCTTATCCATATCCAACTACCTCCCGTAAAAATTTTTAATTGACTTGTTTTTGATGTAAATCAGCGTATTTTTTTGTTTAAGCCTCTTTTTGCGCTTTAATGGCATTCAAAGCATATACCAGTGCCCGCATCGGGCCACTGAGCACTCCCACCAGATTTGCAATGGGAGCATTCAAGCTGCCAAGCATTTTGGCAATAAGCTCTTCTCTGGATGGAAGTTTGGCCAAAGCCTTGATGCCTTCGACATCGATTACTTTCCCCTCGACCACTCCAACCTTAAACTCCATTTTATTGAGCTCTTTCATAGCATCCGACAGGATTTTGGCTGGAGCCACCGGATCCTTCACGCCAAAGGCTATGGCCGTAGGACCCTCCAGATGGGGAACCAAACCTTCCAATCCTAACTCGCGCGCTGCAATCTCTATCAAGGTGTTCTTGTATACCTTGTAGATTACCCCCGCTTCGCGGAATTTCCTACGGAGCTGATTGACCTCCTCCACAGTAAGGCCTTTATAATCCACCAGAATGGCGCTGCTTGAATTTGATAGCCTTTCTTTGATCTCGGCTACTATTTGAGCTTTTTCTTCCCGAACTGGCATCCCCTGTATCACCTCCTTCAAAGCGGCGGTAAGAAAAATTAAAAAGCCCCCTTACCGCGATACAGTAAGAGGGCAGTATATACCCGTCCCTTTATCTTACCTCGGTAGGCTGTATAAACACATTTAAGCTCAAAGGCACCTACTGTCTGCGGTAAGTTTCCAAAATGATATTTTATTTTCGGTTTTTAAAACATCTAGAACTTCATGGGGTTTACCTTAATTCCAGGCCCCATAGTGCTGGATAGCACTATACTCTTCAGATAAGTCCCCTTGGCAGCCGCGGGCTTGGCTCTTATGATGGCTTCCATCAAAGCTCGCAAATTGTCAAGCAGCTTCCCTTCCTCAAAAGATGCCTTCCCAATGGCTACGTGCACAATACCTCCCTTATCCACGCGGTATTCTACCTTACCTGCTTTGATATCCCGCACGGCCTTGCCCACTTCCATGGTTACCGTACCGGCCTTGGGATTGGGCATCAAACCTCTGGGCCCCAAAATTCGTCCCAATCTACCCACCATAGCCATCATATCCGGAGTAGCAACGCACACGTCAAAGTCCAACCAGCCCTCGTTCTGAATGCGCGCCACCAGCTCTTCTGCACCCACGTAATCGGCGCCCGCCTCTTCAGCTTCCTTTGCCTTGTCACCTTTGGCAAATACCAACACTTTAACAGTTTTGCCGGTACCATGGGGTAGCACCACTGTACCCCTCACCTGCTGGTCAGCATGTCGAGGGTCAACCCCTAATCTCACTGCCACCTCAATAGTCTCGTCAAACTTTGCGTTGGCAGTCTGCTTTACCAGCTTTACCGCCTCTTCAGGATCGTACAGCTTAGTACGGTCCACCAATTTCAAAAGCTCCTGATATCTCTTACCTCTCTTCATGACTCAACCTCCTTGTGGTATTAGGCGGGAAATCTCCCTCCCACAATTTTCATCAATCTTCTACAATTATGCCCATACTACGGGCAGTACCCGCAATCATGCTCATAGCAGCCTCAATGCTCGACGTGTTTAAATCTGGCATTTTAAGCTCAGCTATTTCCCTGATCTGCTGTTTTGTCACTCTGCCCACCTTTTCACGGTTGGGAGCACCAGAACCCTTTTCAATACCGGCGGCTCTCTTTAACAGAACAGCCGCAGGCGGCGTTTTGGTAATAAAGGTAAACGAACGATCTTGATATACAGTAACAACAACCGGGATGATCAACCCTGCCTGCTTGGCAGTTCTCTCATTGAACTCCTTGCAAAACGCCATTATATTAACGCCATGCTGTCCCAAAGCTGGTCCAACCGGCGGAGCAGGAGTGGCTTTCCCGGCAGGAATTTGCAGTTTCACCATAGCTACCACTTTCTTGGCCATCTCTTACACCTCCTTAAATCTTCTGTATCTGATTGTATCGCAATTCTATGGGGGTTTCCCTGCCAAACATAGAAACTAAAACTCTTACCTTTTGTTTATCGGGATAAATCTCCTCAACCACTCCGATGAAATTCTCCAGCGGCCCTGATGTAACGCGAACGTTATCGCCTACCTCCACATCAAGCTTGATGGGCACATCTTCTACTCCCATCATGCGTACCTCTTCAGGAGTAAGAGGTATGGGCTTGGAACCAGGACCCACAAAGCCCGTGACACCTCTGGTGTTGCGAACAAGATACCACGATTCATCGGTCATAATCATCTTTATCAATACATACCCTGGAAATATCTTCCTGCTAACAACTTTCTTTTTACCATTCTTGTATTCAATCTGCTCTTCGGTGGGAACTTTTACCTCCAGTATATAATCCTGCATCCCGCGGCTTTCTACCATCTTCTCGATATTAGCCTTTACCTTGTTCTCATACCCTGAGTAAGTGTGAACCACATACCATTTTGCTTGCTCTTTTTCGCTCATAAACCAAGGGCCTCCTTTTCAATTTAGCCCCCTTACATCAGGTAATCAGTTTAAGGAGCTGGCCTAAGATCAGGTCCACTATCCCCACAACTATTGCAAAAAGCACAATAAATACTAGTGCTGCAATAGTAGCTTTCACCAACTCCTTACGGTCGGGCCAAGATACTTTTTTCATTTCTGAAACAACATCCCGAAAATACCTGCCAATTTTACTAAATATGTTTTTTCGAGCAGCCGCCTTGGTCTCGGCTTTATCTCGGGTACTTCTCACCATCATCTTCACACCCTTAACCCTTTTTTGTCATCTTACGCTTATCTGGTCTCTCTATGAATGGTATGCTTCTTGCAGAATTTGCAGTACTTCCTCAGTTCCAATCTATCGGGGTCATTCTTCTTATTCTTTGTGGTATTATAGTTTCGGTGCTTGCATTCCGAACAAGCCAGCGTGATATTTACTCGCATCCCCTACACCTCGCTTTAGTTTATATTCAGCCGTCTACTCCCTTGTAAATCAATACTATTTTAATTTACCATACGAACTTAACCCTTGTCAATGAGCTTTGGAGAATTTTCAGCTCAAAACCAGCTCCTTTCGATGGTTCACAATAAAAGCGCAGGCAACTGCCTGCGCTTTTATAAACCGTGCTATCAAACATTCAAGATTACTCGATGATTTTGGTTACAGCACCAGCGCCTACCGTCCTGCCGCCTTCCCTTATAGCAAACCTCAATCCTTCCTCTATCGCTATGGGCGTGATCAGCTTCACCTTCATGTTCACGTTGTCCCCAGGCATTACCATCTCTACTCCCTCGGGCAGCTCTATTACCCCAGTCACGTCAGTCGTCCTAAAGTAAAACTGCGGCCTGTACCCACTGAAAAACGGCGTGTGCCTTCCTCCCTCTTCCTTCGTCAATACGTATACCTGCGCATAAAATTCTGTGTGCGGCTTAATGCTCCCAGGCTGCGCCAATACCTGGCCCCTCTCTACCTCGTCCTTCTGTATACCCCTCAATAGCGCTCCTATGTTGTCACCTGCTACCGCCTCATCCAGCGTCTTCCTGAACATCTCTACTCCCGTCACTACCGTCGTCCTCGGCTTATCCATCAATCCTACTATCTCTACTGTATCAGATACCTTAAGCCTGCCTCTCTCTACCCTGCCAGTCGCTACCGTTCCTCTACCTGTAATGGAAAATACGTCCTCTATCGGCATCAAGAACGGCTTGTCTACATCCCTCTGCGGCGTCGGTATATAAGTATCTACCGCATCCATTAGCTCAAATATCGCCTTGCACCAAGGATCATTCGCAACATCTGCCCCGCTCTGCGCCGCCTCCAGCGCCTTCAATGCAGATCCCCTTATGACAGGTACCTCGTCCCCCGGAAATTCATACTCGTTCAATAGCTCCCTTACTTCCATCTCCACCAGCTCAAGCAGCTCCTCGTCGTCTACCATGTCCACCTTGTTCAAAAATACTACAATGTACGGCACCCCTACCTGCCTCGCCAGCAGTATGTGCTCCCGTGTCTGCGGCATCGGCCCGTCCGCCGCCGATACCACCAAAATGGCCCCGTCCATCTGCGCTGCCCCGGTTATCATGTTCTTCACATAGTCAGCATGCCCAGGACAGTCTACGTGTGCATAGTGCCTCTTATCAGTCTCGTATTCTACATGTGCAGTGTTAATCGTTATGCCCCTTTCCTTCTCCTCGGGTGCCTTATCAATCTCCTCGTACTTCATAGCTTGCGCCCTGCCATAATTGGCCAACACCATCGTTATGGCCGCCGTCAACGTCGTCTTCCCATGGTCTACGTGCCCTATCGTACCTATGTTTACATGCGGTTTCGTCCTCTCAAACTTCGCCTTCGCCATCTTTTCCCTTCCTCCTCCTCTGTTTAGCTACATTTGCATTCAGTTTCCAATTTTCATCTTTTCAGCTTAGAACTTGCCAAAAGCAAAAATAAAGATATATCCTTCTCCGTCTTTGCAACATTTTTGCGATAATTAATAAATGGAGCCCATGACCGGACTTGAACCGGTGACCTTCGCCTTACCATGGCGGTGCTCTACCGACTGAGCTACATGGGCACAAAATAAAAATTTAATTGGAGCGGGTGATGGGAATCGAACCCACGCCGCCAGCTTGGGAAGCTGGAGTTCTACCATTGAACTACACCCGCATTTTTAAAGCATAACCTGCAGCAAGATATATTTTAACTTGGCGTAATTCATTTGTCAACATATCTTTTTAGAATTTTTTATCTTCCTTCCTCGTGGTGACGTTCTTCGAGATATCGTTCTAATTTTCTCTTCACTCGCTGTAAGGCATTATCTATGGATTTAACATGCCTGTCCAAATCAACGGCTATTTCCTGGTATGATTTACCCTGCAAATAGGATATGAGAACCTCCTGCTCCAAATCGCTTAAAAGCTCATTGATCTTACTCTCTATGTTCATGAACTCTTCACGGCTTATTATCAGCTCTTCAGGATCGGAAACCTTTGCTTCCGAAATGACATCCATCAATGTGCGATCAGACTCTTCATCATAAACGGGTTTATTGAGGGATATATACGAATTCAACGGAATGTGTTTCTGCCTGGTAGCGGTTTTGATGGCAGTAATGATCTGTCTGGTTATGCACAGCTCAGCAAAAGCACGAAAAGAGGAGAGCTTGTCCTGCCTGTAATCCCTAATAGCTTTATAAAGCCCGATCATCCCTTCTTGCACAATGTCTTCATGGTCAGCGCCTATTAGAAAGTAGGACCTAGCCTTTGCCTTTACAAAATTCTTATATTTATATATCAAGTATTCCAATGCCTCTGCATCGCCTTTTTTTGCGTCCTCTACTATTTCTTCATCCAGCATAAGCTGGAAACGGCTGTATTCGTTTGCTACAGCCTCGGCTTTCACCCCAATCTCCCCCAAACCACACCCTATAGGTAAACTTGTACTGCCATCAATTTTACATTATATATTATCCGACATACCAAAGTCAAGCCATTAGCTGACTTTACCCCATTTTAAGACGCTCTAATACTTCAACTCCTTTGTCTCAACACTTCATACATCAATATGGCGGCTGCAACCGAAGCGTTTAAAGAATTTATCTTTCCCTTCATGGGAATACCCACCAGATAATCGCATTTCTCCTTTACCAGCCTTCTAAGCCCTTTCCCTTCGCTCCCAATGACCAGAGCTATGGGCCCTTTCATGTCCTGTACATTATAGGGTGTAGCTTGTGCCTCTGCTCCCACCACCCATAGTCCTTGTTCCTTCAAAAGTTCAAGGGTGGAGGCCACATTAGTAACCTTTGCCACCGGGACGTATGCCACCGCTCCAGCAGAAGCTTTCACAACGGTGGGAGTTATCCCCACCGCCTTCCTTTTGGGAATGATGATGCCGTGAACACCGCAACACTCAGCCGTCCTTATTATTGCCCCGAGATTGTGAGGATCCTCTATGCAGTCAAGCACCACCACAAAGGGCGGCTCATTGGTGCGTCGAGCCCTCTCCAATATATCCTCCACCGAAACGTAGGTATAGGGCACAACCAATGCAATTATGCCCTGATGTGCTCCCGTCTGGGACATGCTGTCCAGGCGCTTTCTGTCAACCTCCTGAACTACAATTCCTCTCTCGCGGGCCATTCTCAATATATCCCTGACAGCGCCCTCTCGACTTCCTTTGGTCACCAAAATCTTTTCGATGGTCTTACCCGCCCGCAAAGCCTCTATCACCGGGTTTCTGCCTTCCACTTGCCACTGGAAATCTTCCATCCCTTGCATCTCACCCATTCTATTTTAACCCTCCATATTCCCTGTGAATCCTTTCAAATTCCCTCCTCACCTCATCGGCCCTTCCGCAGCTCATCTCCCCTTCAGGACATGCGCCCCTGATACACCCCGGTCCGGCGTTCATAAAGATGTTAGGAGCTACCTGCAGCACCAGCTTGAGCATCTCCTTGGCCAGATTCCTTATCTCCCATTGAGCCCTGTTGCAGCAGCGCAAACTAAAAAAGTGTAACAATTCACGGGCGTTCATGGTGACCAAAAACTTGGTCTCAGCCGCATTAGGCAAGACAAACCGGGCATCCTGGTTGGAAGCTTCTCCCTTGTCTCCCAGCAGCTGTACCCATTCATCGTACCAGCTCTGGATGATGGCCATCTGTTGCTTGAATTTATCCACATACGTCTGTCCCAAAGCCTTTATGCTTTCAGGAATTATGTAATTGAAAGTCCTGCCATCTTCTGACCTCTCGGACACGTACCTTTGGGATTTTACGCTAAAGCTGGCAATTCGATGACGTGTTATCTGCGCCAGCAAGCTCCTGGATACTCCTTCCACACCAAAGGTAAAGCTGGCATGTTCGATGGGTGACAGATGCCCCATCTTAACAAGCTTGGATATAAACTTTGACTGGTCTTTGTTCGCAATCCCTTCCCTCAAAGCATCTATATCGGCTGACGAATAGCACAGCTTGGCAGCCATAGCCACAACCTCTTCCGGATTGGGCGTGTAGCTCAACAATTCCACGTGAAGTTTAACCTCACTCACCTTTTTCCCCCTCTTTAACGCTATCCAGTATATAGTCCAGTATTTCCAATAACCGCTCGTCTTGGCCTGTCAAATATAAATAGCCCAGCAGCGACTCAAATCCCGTAGCCCACCTGTAATCAGCTACAGTGGCATTTCTGGGCATGGTCCCCGGTTTTGCATTTCTACCCCTTCTTACCACATCCAGCTCCTCCTGGGTCAAAAACCGCTCGATATGGCGAAGGGTATCGGCCTGTCCCTTGGCACGAACAAAATTTATGGCCCTCACATGCAGCTTACTCACCGGAGCATCATAGGCCATAACCAAATAGGTTCGCACAAAAAGGTCATAAATGGTATCCCCTATATATGCCAAGACAAGAGGATGTATCATGCCCACGTCAAGAGCATCAAATTTCTTATGCAATCGTCTCTCCAAATGCTCAAGCAGTTCCTTCATCCATTTCAACTCCATCGCCAGTAACAGTAACCAATAGCTTAGTAGTTATTATACACCAAAAAGCTATACCGTAAAAGTTAGATTTCTAATATCCTTAGCATACTTTACCGCGCCGCATCCCTCAACGATAAATCAGGGAATCTTGTGGGCTTAAAAACAACATTTTTATTGACACGCATGTCTATCATGAAATATAATATAATACGAGATGATGCAAGTACTTGGAAAAATCAAAAGGAAAGGAAGATGCTTTATTGCCCAAGATCGTTGATTTCGAACAGAGAAAGCAGGAAATTGTACAAAAGGCCATCGAAGTCTTTATAGAAAAGGGGTATCATAAGACCAATCTGGCCGACATAGCAAAAGAGTGCAATATGGGGCGCACGACGCTATATCAGTATTTTAAAGATAAGGAGGAGATTTTCGAATATGCGGCCGAACAACTTTCAAAAAATTTAGAAGCCGATTGCATGAACATATTAGAAGACAAAAAATTATCGGCCGCGGACAAGTTAAAGACTATTATCTCCCTGCTCACCTCTCAATATCATTTGGAAAAGAATAAGATGCTCATGATGGTGGAGATGTGGCTTCTCTCAAAAAGGGAAAATAATGCTTTAAAGTGGAAGCTGGAAAAGCGCCTTAACGTGCTAAGAAGGATGTTTGAGCATCTGCTTGATGAAGGAATAAGGGCAAAAGAATTCAAGGAAATCAACCCCAAAGCCATGGCTTTTACCATCTTTACTTTAGTTGAGACCTTTGTGCTTCAAGCGGCTTTTGTAAACAACATCTCATATCAAGAGCATTTGAATAACATCTATGCTCTGCTCAACGGCCTTAAAGCATAATTTTTTTTAAGCTTTTAATGACATATATGTCTATTTAGACGTATATGTTAATAATAAAGAAGGGGGAAATGTAAATGGCTAAAGTAAATCAATTAATAAGTTCATTTCTTTTAAAAGAAGGCATTAGCTACCTAGAAAAAGATCCTATCAATAATCTACCTAAAATATTAAATTGGGCTGAAAAGATAGCAGTCAAAGAAAGCCATAAAAACGCCATCAACACTTTCCGAAATATTATAAGCGATCCCGACAACAACTGGAATAAATTGATACACAGGGTACTGACAGAAACCCATCCGAACGTGCAAAAGAAGTTTCTCATCAACTACTTTGTAAATGCCGGAATGGCCGGAAACCCCATTATAGACGCTATGAAGAAAAAACACCAATGCAACATCCCGTGGGCAATACTTATGGATCCCACCGCTGCATGTAATTTGAGGTGCACCGGATGCTGGGCCGGAGAATACGACAAAGCAGCCTCGCTAGACACCGAAACCATGGATCGAATAATTACGGAAGGCAAAGAGCTGGGGATTTATATGTACGTCCTATCGGGCGGTGAACCCCTAATACGCAAAAAAGACATACTCTACCTTGCAGAGAAGCACAATGACTGTTTGTTCTTGTCCTTCACCAACGGAACGCTTATAGACGAGGAGTTTGCAAAGGAAGTTCAACGGCTGGGCAACATGGTGTTTGCCATCAGCGTGGAAGGCATCGGTGAAACCACCGACATACGGCGAGGCAAAGGTACCTTTGAAAAGGTAATGAAGAGCATGGATATATTAAAACAATATGGCATAGGGTTTGGCTTTTCGGCCTGTTACCATCGCTATAATACCGAAGAGGTGGGCTCGGAAGAATATATCGATTTTATGATTGATAAAGGATGCCTGTTCGGATGGTATTTCACCTACATGCCTTTGGGCAAAGACGCCAACCTCGACCTGTTGGCAAGGCCTGAGCAGAGGGAGTATATGTACCATCAGATCAGAAAATTCCGCAATGAAAAACCCATTTTCCTCCTGGATTTCTGGAATGACGGCGAATACGTCGGGGGATGCATCGCTGGTGGAAGAAACTACATACACATCAATGCCAATGGAGATGTGGAGCCCTGCGCCTTTATCCACTATGCCAACGTAAACATAAAAGATGTCAGCCTGCTGGAAGCTCTGAAATCGCCGCTTTTCATGGAATACCAGAAGAATCATCCGTTTAACAAAAACCATCTACGCCCCTGCCCATTGCTCGATAATCCTGAGAAATTGAGGGAAATGGTTCATCGCTCCAACGCTTATTCCACACAGCCTATAGATAAGGAGTCGGTAGACGAAGTCACCGCTAAATGCGAAAAGATAGCCGAAGAATGGGGTAAAGTCGCAGACAGGCTTTGGGTGGAATCGGGAAGGCAGCTGGATTGACCAGCTGCCTTTTATTTTTACCTTACCAATGCTTTACATTCTTTTTCTCAATATACCTTTGCCCTGTTGTTTGCCACCTCCCGGCATATAGCTCATCTGGTATCCCCCTTTATTATGCCATAATTCTACAAATGCGCCTGTTTAGTGCAATCCTTAAAGCATGACCCTCATTCCTCTTTCGACAAAAAGACCTATTTTATAAGATTGAAGTTGAAAAAAAGTGTAAAAATATAGTATATTGGAATTGTCAAGCCTAATATTTAGGCCCGCACATCTCCTGTTAATTCAGCACCATAAAATGCTGACACAAGCCGAAAGGAGGAATATCCTATGGGCAACATAAGAGAAGTCCCCTATGACGAGTATATTTTAGAAGTAGAAAAGCAATTAAAGTCCGGAGGCCTCTTTTTGTCTTCCAAAGGAGAAAAAGCCAATACTATGGTCATCGGCTGGGGAGGAATCACCGTCTTTTGGGGCAAACCCATATTTTTAGTGCCTGTTAGAAAATCAAGATATACCCACGGCCTTATCGAGCAGTCGGGGGAATTTACTGTCAGCGTTCCGTTAAAGCGAGATCTAAAGAAAGCTCTAGCCTTTTGCGGCAGCAAATCTGGCCGTGATTTTGACAAGTTTAAAGAATGCAACCTCACGCCGGTTCCCGGCATAAAGGTAAACGCCCCCATTATAGGGGAGTGCACGCTGCATTATGAGTGCAAAGTGGTGTACAAGCAGGATATGATACCCGGAAACCTTGATGCACAGATAGATCAGACATGGTATGGCTCCCCTGACTATCACACGTTTTATTTTGGCGAAATCGTAGCCTGTTACCTAACGGAGTAAATTGCCGGATGTACCTATAGAAAAATCAGAGGGAGCAGTAAAAAAATTTGTACCGCCTTTAGCATCATAGCTCCCTGTGACAGCCATTAAAAAAGCCAAAGGAGCCGACAAACTCGGCTCCTTTTCATTCTCCAAGCTTTCCTGAGAGTATTTTATATGCAGTCAAAATACCGTTACATACCACTCCTTTTCAGTCAATTAGACCTTTTTGAGCAGCTCTAAAGCCCGTTCAACGACTCTGTCTACCGTAAACCCAAACTCTCTAAACAGCACGTCTGCCTTTCCAGATGCTCCAAACCTATCCAGAGCAATTACATCGCCTTGCCATCCAACATACCGATGCCACCCCAGGGAAGATCCGGCTTCAACAGCCAGCCTGACCTTCACAGCATCGGGAAGCACCTTCTGCTTGTATTCTTCGGGTTGTTTTTCAAACAGCTCCCACGACGGCATGCTCACCACCCGGGCATCAATGCCTTTTTCCTTAAGGACCTTATGGGCCTCATATACAAGCTGCACTTCCGAACCCGATGCGATGAGTATGATGTCGGGGGTATCTTTTTCGGAATCCAAGAGGATATAAGCGCCTTTCAACGCTTCTTTGCTGGTTTCCTGATACAATGGCACATCTTGACGCGTCAGCACAAGGGCTGTCGGCCCCGTCCTGTTGGTGAGAGCCACATACCATCCGGCAGCCGTCTCCTTAGCATCGGCCGGACGGAAAACGGTCATATTGGGCATACTCCTCAGTGCAGCCAAATGTTCTACCGGCTGATGGGTGGGCCCATCTTCCCCTACTCCGATGCTGTCATGGGTAAGCACGTAGATGACAGGCAACCCCATCATGGCAGACAGCCTCATGGCAGCCTTCATATAATCGCTAAATACGAAGAAGGTTGCCACATACACCCTTAGGCCGCCATGCAACGCCATTCCATTAGCAATGGCAGCCATGGCATGTTCACGAACGCCAAAATGGAGGTTGGAGCCGGTACGGTCCTCCGCGGAGAAATCCCCGCGCCCCTTCATGATGGTCTTGTTGGAGGGAGCCAGATCTGCCGAGCCGCCTATGAGGTTAGGTATCACCTTTGCCAGGCGGTTTATGACCTCTCCAGAAGCGTTGCGTGTAGCTGTCTTTTTCTCAAACTTCCAGAACTCATCATCCTCTAGCAAATCCACCGGCAAGGTATCGCTGTGCCATATCTCCCATTCCCTTGCCAGCTCGGGATACTCTTTCGAGTAAGCCTCCCACAGAGCATTCCATTCATGTTCAGCCTTTTTCCCTTTCTCAATCAAGGTATTCATGTGCTCTCTCACTTCCGGAGGTACGTAGAAGGGCTCCTCGCTGGGCCAACCCAAATATTCCTTCATCTGTCGGATATTTTCCTCTCCCAATGGCTCCCCATGAGCAGACGCGCTACCCTGCTTGGCAGGGCAACCATATGCAATTTGCGTCTTGACTATGATAAGAGAAGGCTTTGTAGTCTCCGCCTTTGCCTGGGCAATGGCCTTGTCAATGGCCTCTATGTCGTTCCCGTCCTCAACTTTCAGAACCTGCCAACCTTGGGCCTCAAAACGCTTGCCCACGTCCTCCCTGAAAGCGATGTCGGTTGGTCCCTCTATGGATATGGAGTTGGAATCGTAGAGCACAATAAGCTTACCCAGTCCCAGGGTACCTGCCAGCGAAGCGGCTTCATAGCTTATACCTTCCATCATACAGCCATCGCCGGCTATGACGTATGTATAGTGGTCCACCACGTTGTACCCTGGACGGTTGAACTTGGCGGCAAGATAAGCCTCAGCCAAAGCCATACCTACAGCATTAGCAAATCCTTGGCCCAGTGGACCAGTGGTGGTCTCCACCCCGGGAGTATGACCGTACTCCGGATGCCCTGGAGTCTTGCTTCCAAACTGCCTGAAGCTCTTTATATCCTCAATTGTAAGGCCGTACCCAAAGAGGTGAAGCAGCGAATAGATGAGCATGGAAGCATGACCAGCCGACAACACAAACCTATCCCTGTTTACCCATTTGGGATTACAAGGGTTATGCTTCATGTGCCTGGCCCACAACGTATAAGCCATGGGCGCTGCTCCCAAAGGCATACCAGGATGTCCAGATTTGGCCTTCTCAATTGCCTCAGCCGATAAAACGCGAATTGTGTTTATACATAACTGTTCAATCCTGTTCATAGTACACCTCCTAGCCATACTTTTATATACAACTTGCTGTCCTCACGTGTAAAGATGGATTTTTAAAATATCCAAGCTTCAATACTTTAATTATCACAATCTTTCTTTCATCTGTCAAGCAAATGTCAAGTAAAGCGTATTATGGGATTACAAGTAATCCCTTCTGAGCTCTTCAGCGTTTTTTGGCGAAAGATAAGCAATAGGTATATCAAATACAGTACGGGCACCCACCTGTCCTTCCATTGCAAGGCGATAAACTGCCCTGGCATAGGCCACCAACACGCTGGAAGTAAACTCGGGATTGCTTTCCAGCTCCAGGCTAAACTCCATCCTTTGTTTTGTGGCCTGGCCGGTTCGGCCGCTGCGTATGACCATTCCTCCGTGGGGCATACCAGAATGATTAGCCTTAAACTCTTCTTCGGAAATAAAATGCACGGTTGTATCATAGTCGGCAAAATAATGGGGCATATTCTTTATCTCCTCCTCTATGCGCTTTAGATCGGCGCCCTCTTGCGGAACCACATAACACACCCGTACATGCTTTTCTCGAGTGGTAAGCTCAGGATTCTCACCGTTTCGTACCCTGCGAATGGCGTCCTCCACCGGAATGGTGTATTGAATGGCATTTTTTACTCCCGGCACTCTCCTGATGGCATCCGAATGCCCCTGGCTTACTCCTTTGCCCCAGAAGGTATAGGTACGCCCTTCAGGTAGAATGGCCTCCCCCAGCACTCTCATCAATGAAAACAGGCCTGGATCCCAGCCGGTAGAAATCAAGCAGAAGTTACCACCTCTCCTGGCCGCTTCATCCATCTTGGCAAAATATTCGGGTATCCTGGCATGGGTATCAAAGCTGTCTACAGTATTGAACATTTGGGCTACGGCCGGTCCCTGAACGGGTAGATCAGTAGCAGAACCTCCGCACAGGATCATAACATCGATTTTCCCCTTATACTCCTCCATCCGTGAAATATGTTCCACTCTGGCGCCATCAGCATCTACTTGCTCGGGTGACCTGCGGGTAAACACAGCCACCAGCTGAAAATCCGGGTTTTGCTTAACTGCCATCCTAACTCCCCTGCCAAGGTTACCATATCCCACTATCCCAAGCCTTATGGTATCCTTCACGCCATCTCCCTCCTCTTTCAGTTTAGCCATACAGCTATTTTAACGCTGCGATCAGCTTAGATGTTTTAATGAACACGCCTTCTCCCTAACCTCGTTGCCGACAAGCTCCACCCTCTCCGTTCATCTCTTCATCAGGTATGGTAGCTATGGCAATGGCATGTAAAGGCACCCTGGCATCATATATACTACACTTTAACATTGTAGCATATGTAAAACTCAATGGCACAAAAATTGTTCTATAGCTTCTAAAAATTTTTCGGAACAAAGAGTTTAATTTTTGAAAAACTGGTTAAGATAATAAGCGTAAAGTTACCCAAAACCCCCAAACCCCTTACACAAGGACCGCAACACCGCGGTCCATTTTTTTATTATCATATGAATTATCATATGAATGGGATGAGGTCTGCCAGGCGTTCAACCACCAAAGTAGGCTTAACATCGGAATTTTCCAGGTCCTCCCGTTTGGTCTCCCCCGTAAGAACTAGAACGCTGGTAACCCCGTGATAAAACCCTATGGCTATATCGGTGTAAAGGCGATCCCCTATAAAAACGATATCATCTTTAGTGCAACCTAGATATCTTAGCAGATATTCTAACGTTTCCCTAAAGGGCTTACCCAAATACTTAGGCTTGACCCCTGTTGAAGCCGTTATAAAAGCGCAAATAGCCCCACAATCTGGAATGAACCCATCCTCGGTAGGGCAATTCAAATCTAGATGCGTAGCAATAAACGATGCTCCCTGGCGGATAAATTTGCAGGCGCAACACAGCTTATCGTATGTAAGGGTGGTATCAAAGCCCACCACTACCACATCGGGCTTGTCCTGCACCAGCCTTATGCCACCGTTTCTAAACTCATCGTACAGCATAGGGGTGCCCAGCAAGAACACGCTACAATCCCGATAGTGATTCTTTAGGTACTCAACTGTCACCATGCCCGATGTAACGATTCTCCACTGCTCCACCATACACCCCATTTTTGCCAGCTTTTGCTGATATACCAGCGCATTCTTGGATGAATTATTTGTAAAGAAGAGGTAACCTTTACCAGTTCTCTCTATATGCTTCAAAAAGTCTAGAGAACCTTCCAGCAGCTTATCCCCCAGGTAAAAGGTACCATCCATATCCAGTATGAAATACTTTTTGTCCTTTAGCATATCCCCTATATTGCTTCCCATGTACCTTTTATACCCCTTCATCTTATAGTTTCATGAATACCCTATGTCCCTGACAAATCAGTGGCATAATGTCAGGTCACAACCGCTTTGAATATTTTATCACATTTTTGGCAACTCATCTTCTCAATCTTCATATTTTTGAGAAATTCTTCTCTGGACATCCTTAGATTGCCTAAAATCCTCAAAAACAAAAAGGAGATGATACCATCTCCTTAGCTCCATGGCAATCTATAGGGCTTAAAATCAGCCACGCAAAGGCAAAAGGTTAGGGTTCCTGATCGTTGAGCAGTATATCGTTTAGCTTCTCCAATATCTCATATGTACTGGCTCCCACTACCCCATCGGGTGTCAACCCATACTCCCTTTGCAGCTCAAGTACAGCATCCCTGACCTCCTCATCGTAAACTGCATCCAGAGGCCCATCGTAATAGCCCAAAATCCGCAATATTTCCTGTAATCTCCTTACATCCTCACCCGGTTCTACGCCAAGATACAGCATCCTCCCAGTAAAGGTTACGCCTACGATATTGACCACCGTACCAAGGGGCACAATATCGTACAGCTCAATCACGTCCTCATTATACATCCTTATGCAGCCATGGCTGGCCGCCATCCCTATAGACTCGGGCTCATCGGTGCCGTGTATGCCGTAACCTCCCCACGGGATGCTCAACCTCATCCAGCGGGCACCAAAAGGACCTCCAGGGTTGACGGTTTTTTGGATGATCTTCCAAGTACCGGTGGGGGTAGGAGTGGAAGGTTTTCCGACTGCCACAGGATATACCTTGATAAACCGCTCGCCTTGCTTGAGCGTCAACTCCTTTTGCTCTAAGTCCACCATGATATTGTACTCGGAGTTAAAAACGTCCAAGAATTCCGGACTTATGCCAATGGCATTCCAGGTATCGGGCCCCACTATGCCATCGGCAACCAGTCCATTTTGTTGCTGAAATCTTCTAACTGCTTCAGCGGTCTCCCTATCGTAAACGCCGGTTATATCGCCCTCATAAAAGCCCAATTCCTTAAGGCGCTGTTGAACGTTTTGAACATCGATGCCCTCCATGAGAGGATCAGCTATCCTCAAATACCGGCTAGAATAAGTCATCCCCATACCCCCTTTATTTCCATTCTATGAGGCGGGGTACGGGTTTATGTTACCTCATTCTTCATAAATCATCTTGACAGTCATGCCGCCATCTATGATTAAATTGGTACCCGTGATGAATCCTGCATCCGGCGATGCCAAGAACAAACAAGCGTGGGCAATGTCCTCCGGCTTGCCCACCCTCCCCACAGGATGCTGAGCCAAGTCCTGAGGCCTGAGGTCGGGCTGCCTGCGCTGAGATTTTTTCCGCCACTGGGATACCTCAATCCACCCCGGACTGATGGCGTTAACCCTCACCCTTGGCCCCAGGCTAATGGCCAGGGAATGGGTAAGGGCTAAAATGCCTCCTTTTGAAGCCGAATAAGGTTCCGTATGGGGTTCCGACATGAGAGCCCTGGTAGATGCGATATTGATTATCACTCCCGGGTTTGCCTTTACGAGCTCGGGTGCACAGTATTTGGCCATCATATAAGGCCCCCGCAAATTGACCGCTATCACCCTATCCCATTCCTCCATGGAACGGGTAAAAAGCGTCCCGCTGCTTCCAATACCCGCATTGTTTATCAAAATATGTATTCCCCCATAGGCTTTTACGGTCTGCTCAACCAAATTCTTTACATCTTCCTCCTTGGATACATCGGTGGGTATGAACATGGCCTGTCCACCCTGTTCTCGAATGGTGGCCACGTGTTCCTCTCCTGCCTCCTCGTCAATATCGGCTATCACCACGTTAGCTCCCTCTTTGGCAAAGGCAAGCGAGATAGCCATGCCTATCCCCTGCGCTCCACCTGTAACAATGACAGTTTTATCCCTAAATTTCATAACTAAATCACCTCTATAATAAAATCTATGCATTATAATTATACATTGAGATAACCTGTCATAAACAAATTTGTTTATTAATTTAACTGCGGTTGCGAATTACCGTGATTTACTCTTTGTTAACTTATGGAAAATTTTACTTGATAAAGGGCAATACCTATGCATACAAGAAAGGGGAAGCGTGCTTGCTGCAACACTCCCCCTTTCTTCTCCTATCAACTCCTTAGCTCTCTTTTGTCGATACTCCTCCTAATCCCCGGCATAAGCAATCGCCGTTAAACAACAACACAAGGATCAGGAAGAAGAATAGCAGCTCGTCAGAATCTTTAAACAACCCACAATTGCAGAATATGATCACAAGGAGCAGGAAGAAAAAGAGCAAGTTGTCATCATCACCTAATCTCCTGCCGCCAAAGAAACTCATATAATTACACCTCCTTTAGACGCTTTTCTTATTTTGCCTTCCGGCTCTACTTTCATTAAACAATATATGTAAAAGTATAAAAGACTGTGAATATTCAAGCTTATACATTTGAACACAACTAAATACCATTTGGCAAATTTTATGTTAAAACTCGAGATTCCGTCATGCATAAAATTTGGTACTACCCCAATAAAACAAAGGGAGCCTGCATACTGCAGTACTCCCTCTTTTGGCCACAGTCAACGTTTTAGCACTCTTTGGAGTCTCTAATTCCTCTAAAGATACCGTCCCCATTAAACAAAACTACCAGGATCAGGAAGAAGAATAACAGCTCGTCAGAATCTCTGAACAACCCGCAATTGCAGAATATGATCACCAACAACAAGAAGAAAAAGAGCAAGCTGTCATCGTCGCCTAATCTCCTGCCGCCAAAGAAACTCATATAAACATACCTCCTTTAGATACTTTTCTTGTTTTACTTTTCGGTCCAGTCTTTATTAAACAATATATGTCAAAGTATAAAAAACTGTGAATATTTAAGTCTATACTTAAAAATATTTTTTAGATTCCATGTATTCTCGAACCTTCTGTAGCACTTCTCCGAATCTCTGGAAATGAACGATCTCCCTCTCCCTTAGAAAGCGCAAAGGATCAATTACATCTGGATCATCAGCAAGCTTGATGAGATTTTCATATGTGGCACGCGCCTTCTGCTCGGCTGCTAAATCCTCATGAAGGTCCGCTATTGGATCACCCTTAGACTGAATATAAGCAGCAGTGAAAGGCACGCCAGTACCTGTGCTGGGATAAACAGCTCTATCATGGTCAGCAAAATATGTTCCTGCGTCAGCCATCTTGATTTCTTCAGGTGAAGCCCCTCTCATCAACTGGTAGACCATAGCACCAATTATTTCAAAGTGTGCTAGTTCTTCAGTACCTATATCGTTAACAATATTGCTCATCATTGAGCAATTCCACTTGAATGCTGCACTTCGTTTACCCGCGGCCTTACATTTAGCTTTTCATTTTAACAAGGCAGTTAAAATACAACAGAAGCATTTCCATACGCGGTTAACGTTACACATTATCTTACAAAATAACCCCTTTTTACCTTATAAATAACCCCTTTGCAACTTGCTCATTAAACGGTACAAAGTAAATTAGGAATTAAAGAGGTTTACTTTCCTGAGGACCTTGGTTTCGGGATTCCTAATAAGCGTAAATACGAACCACGCGGTTAACACCGTACCCTTGCAGACGCTTGACATGCTTATAGCCCACCATACGCCGTTAAGTTCCAGGCTAGTTGAAGATAGCAAAAGGGCTGCCGGGATCCTTAAAGCGTTGAAGGTTATTCCTACTACCGACGGGGGAACAGTCTTGCCCAATCCGTTAAAAGCACCTGCCGAGGTTAACTCCAGGCACATAAATAGCTGTGAAAGCCCCAATATCCGTAAATATGCAATTCCGTGCCTTATGGTCTCTTCTTCGTCGATGAATATGGAAAATAGTGGCCTTGGAGCAAAGATCAGCAGTGCGGTAGCCAATATCCCTATTATGGACATAGCCAAAATTCCTGCAATATAACTCTTAACAACCCTGTGCCATTTATTGGCACCGTAGTTTTGCCCCACCAAGGTGCTCATGGCAGTTTGAAATCCCCCTGCCGTCATCCAGGATATAGCCTCTATTTGGGAGCCAATCTTTTGCACCGCTATTGGTATGGGACCCCATTGGGCGATTATCCTGGCAATGAACATGGCAAATACCGTAAATAGCCCACTTTGAAGTCCCGCCGGCAATCCTAACCTAACAATGGTTTTTATGCGGCCCATATCCGGAACTTCAAATAGATTTAGGCCTGAAAATATCTCTTTTGTCCTTCTGGCTTTGATAATGAATATGACAGTGACGCAAAACTGGGCAATTATGGTCGCCAAAGCCGCGCCGACAACCTCTAGTCTGGGAAAAGGCCCTAATCCCAGAATCAGCAACGGGTCTAAAATCATATTTATAATCAGTCCCAATGAATTTATGGTAAAAGGAATCCTGCTTTCCCCGTAGCCGTTAAAAATGGCAGTAAAGACGGGATTAATAAAATAGAATACCATCCCCGAGGCAACTATGACTAAATAGGTGACCGCATCGTCCACAATATCCTGCTCACCAATATTAAAAAATCCAATCAAAGGCCTGCAAAAGATGATCAACACCAAGGCATATAGCAAAGCCAGGGAAATAATAAGCTGAATACTGTGTTTTATATAGGCCCTGACCTCGGCCATATCCCGTTTTCCTACCGATTGAGCTACCCCTACCTCGGCACCTACTCTGGATATCAATATAAAGGCCGCTCCAAGCCATGTAAAGAAACCGGCCGTTCCGACGGCAGCCACAGCCCTGGAGCCAATCCTCCCTACCCAAAGCATATCGGTCATATTATAGGCCATTTGAACAAAGGATGTCCCCATAATGGGAAGAGCCAATCTGAATAATGCTTTGAATACATTTCCTTCGGTTATGTCGTTTACCTTAACCACCTTCACCTACCCCTCCTATATTGGCCAATCTAGATTGTACACCGTTTTTCAATGTTTGTTAACACCGTCTTACGGAAAACCTCCTTCATTGAATTGTCAACAGCCCATTTTTAATCTGTCAAATCAGTTACATCATCTTCTAAGGTTTTATAATTCCATTCTTAAAAACCGAGCAAATTGCCTCAACAATAAACCCAGATAAAATGCGAGCGCACCTTTTTTGTCACTGACTAACCAAATGGAAAACCGGCTATTTTATAGCTATACAGAAAATTATCAGCTGGAAAGGAAAAGCCGAAAAAGTCATAATTATGCCTTATTAATACAACTCTATTGAGGTTATAGATAAAATGCAGTATAATTGAATTGCAAGTTGTACGTACAACTAATAGTAAAACCACATCCATCATATACTTAACAGCCATTGCACTAAGCGATAATAAGTAAAATATTCAGGGGAGTGATTATATGGACAATCGGGAAAGAATCAGGCAGCTGATATCAGATGGCCAAGCTGTGTTGGGCATCGAGCTGGGGTCTACTCGCATTAAAGCGGTACTGATTGATGACAACCACAATCCGATTGCTTCTGGCAGTCATTCCTGGCAAAACCGCTACGAAGACGGCATATGGACCTATCGATTGGAGGATGTCTGGACCGGCATTCAGGACAGTTACCGCAACCTATGCAGTGAGGTGGCCGAGAAATACGGTGTAGAAATCACCAATCTAAAGGCTATCGGAATCTCGGCTATGATGCATGGATATCTGCCCTTTGATAAAAACGGTTCGCTGCTAGTTCCATATCGCACATGGCGCAATACCATAACTGAGAAGGCCGCATCGGAGTTGACCAATCTGTTCAACTTTAACATTCCCCAACGTTGGAGCATAGCTCATCTCTATCAAGCCATCTTAAATGGAGAATCCCATGTAGCAGATATTGATTTTATTACCACCTTAGCCGGTTACGTGCACTGGCAGCTGTCGGGTGAAAAAGTGCTGGGTATAGGCGATGCCTCTGGCGTATTCCCCATTGGCAGCAATACCAACGACTATGACAGCAACATGATTGAACAGTTTGAAAACTTAATCGCGCCTAAGAAGTACCCGTGGAAACTGCGCCATATTCTTCCGGGGGTATTGATGGCCGGTGAAAAAGGCGGAGAGCTGACTCCTGAAGGTGCCAAAAAGCTGGATCCCACTGGCAAGCTCCGTCCTGGTATTCCCATAGCACCTCCGGAAGGCGATGCCGGCACCGGAATGGTGGCCACCAACAGCATAGCAGTTAGAACCGGGAACATATCTGCCGGCACATCGATCTTTGCCATGATCGTGTTGGAAAAGATGTTGTCCCGCGTATATGAAGAAGTGGATATGGTCACCACGCCAACCGGCAAGCCAGTTGCCATGGTGCACTGCAACAACTGTACATCGGATATTGATGATTGGGCCAGGATGCTGTGCGGCTTTGCTGAAGCTTTGGGACAGCCGTGCACCTTCCACCAAGCGCTAGAGGCGCTGTTCTATAAGGCTCTGGAGGGTGACGCAGATTGCGGCGGTCTAGTCTCCTATAACTATTTCGCCGGTGAACCTATTACCGGGCTTGAAGAAGGGCGTCCACTGTTTGTACGGTTACCTGATGCCAAATTCACCTTTGCCAATTTCGCCCGTGCACAGCTGTATGGTGCTATAGCCACGCTGAGGCTGGGAATGGACATTTTGCTTGAAAAAGAGCACGTCCAAATCGATTCGATGATGGGCCATGGCGGTTTCTTCAAAGCCGGTAATGTTGGGCAAAAGCTCATGGCAGCCGCTCTTAATATCCCAATCAGCGTGATGGAGACGGCCGGAGAGGGCGGCCCGTGGGGTATGGCCTTACTTGCTGCATATATGGTAAATAGAGACGAGGGAGAAACGTTAGAAGATTACCTATCCAATAAAGTTTTTGCCGGCAAGCCCGTGAATTGCGTTGAACCCGATGCCAAGGATGTGGAAGGCTTCAATCAATACATTAAAAGATACCAGGCCGGCCTGGCGGTTGAAAAGGCCGCAGTGGTACATATTCGATAGAGGGGAGAACAGCAAATGGCAATGAAAGATTATGAATTTTGGTTTGTGGTGGGCAGCCAGTTTTTATACGGCCCCGAGGTGCTGGAAATCGTAGCTGCCAGAGCGGCCGAGATGGCTGACCAGCTCAATGCAAGTGGAAGGCTTCCGTGTAAGATCGTTTATAAGGTTACGGCCAAAACGCCGGAGGAAATCAGCAATGTGGTAAAAGAGGCCAATTATCGCGACAACTGCGCGGGTATAATCACCTGGATGCACACCTTTAGCCCCAGTAGAACATCGAGTTTGTCCACATAAACAAAGATACCAACCTTGAGCAGCTGGAAAAGGATCTATTCTTGGCCGACCTGGCGTGGAAGTTAAAGTAAAGGTTTCGTACATTGTGGCGTCTATCCTGGGGCGTCGACCAGATTGGCTTTCTCTCTGTTAGCCAAATTTAGGGGAGTCGGCGCCCCGCTTTTTTAACGATGGTGCCCGTCGTCAAGCAGTTCCACTTGAATCCTATAGTTCAGTTTTCCCGTCGCTTTATACTTTATCTTTATCGGCTTGATAAGGCAGTTGAAATATATTTCGAGTATCTTATTTTGATGCACCACTATCTTCTCGACCACTCTTCTGTAAACCTCTTCGGGTTTTTGGTTTTCCATGTCATCAACCAGGGCATTGATTCTCTCAATATACGATTTCAGCGCGTTGGCCCGTTTCTGATTGTTTATATTGATTTCCTCTATCTCCTTTATCTTCTTTCTAAGCTCCTCAATCTCTTTATCGTATCTTTGGTTCATGAAGGCTACATCCTGCTTGGATATAACCCCTTCAAGCATGCTGTCTATCAACTTAGCCTTTTTTCTGTTTATGTTTTCTATTTGCTTTAACAGGCCATCTACGCTCCTCATCTTCACAGGAGTTTCATGCTTTTTGATGAGCTCTTTAAGGTCATCTATTATCTGCTCTCTTTTATCTATGATGATATTTCTAAGAAGGTACCCGATTATCTCTTCCAACACAGCGTGGTTTACGGAACCTTGACTGCAACCAATGACATTGCCCAATCCATCGGTTTTTTCGGTGCCGTGCTTGACAAATTCTTCGCATTTCCATGCCCTATATGTATTCCCGCTTTTCAATCTCCTAACTCTGCTGACAAACCTGCTTCCGCATTTGCCACAAAATATCTTTCCGCTGCACCAGTACCGACTGCTGTACTTACTATTTTGTCCATTGATTATACTTCTGCGCTGTAATTCCCTTTGTGTGGCTTCCCATAGCTCCCTTGAGATAATGGGTTCATGATGGTCCCTTATATATATCATCTCTTCCTGTCCTTTGTTGTACTTCTTTTTATGGGTCAAAAAATCGGGCGTAAAGGTCTTCTTCTGACACAGATCTCCCACATATTTTTCATTGCGCAAGATCTTCAAAACCGTGGTATTGCTCCAGCGTAGGTTGCCTCTTTTGGTCCTTATGCCCGCTTGGCACAATTCCTTTGCAATTGTATGCAAGCCCTTCCCTTCATTGGTAAACTTATGGAAAATCATACGCACGATTTCGGCTTCTTCCTCATTAACGCTCAGCACGCCGTCTTTAAGGTCATAACCGAGCGGCGCCCTGCCAAACACCACGCCTCTTTCCATCTGCCTTTTTTGGCCCCATTTTACCCTTTGGGATATTCGGCGGCTTTCCTCCTGTGCCAAGCTCGCCATTATGGTCAACCTAAGCTCGGCATCGTCATCAAGGGTGTTAATGTTATCGTTGATAAATATTACACCCACGCCCATGCTCCTCAACTTGCGGGTGTAGTATATGCTATCCAGAGTATTTCTGGCAAACCTCGATATTTCTTTCGTCAAAATCAAATCTATTTTCCTGCGTTTGGCATCTTCCATCATTCTCAAGAATTCGGTGCGCTTTTCGGTTGATGTGCCGCTTATCCCCTCGTCCGCATAGATGTCGACCAGTTCCCATTCATCGTTTTTTCGTATGTATTCTTCAAAAAATCGCCTTTGGGACTCAAAAGAGTTTACCTGATCATCCTTATCGGTTGATACCCTGCAATAGGCACATACCCTCTTTTTGGTGCCAGACATGCTGGACATTACACCCTCCCCGGGGCATGGTTACTTCTAATCGGTTTCCATATCGACATCAACGCTTATCCTTCTAACTATTTTGCATTATTGCGCTGGAAGCAGGAATTTTTCAAAGCTTACTGCATTTAGGTCACTACACTTCCTATCTGCAGAGGTTGCGCTGTTTATATCGCTTATCATCTTATCCAGCTGCTCCTCAGTTATATAGCCCTCCTTTTGCAACTGACACAATACCCCTATTTTAAAGTTTTTTATCAGCTCTTCTCTTTCTCTATCCGAAATGCTAATTTTTATATTGCTGTTCACAACCACAGCGCTTCTCCTCCCAGATTTATTGCGAGCTCTTTTCATCAGTTTATCGAAAGGCCCTCGTCATTACATTCTATTGACAATGCGCCGTTCTTGACACTTCATCGCGCAAAAAACACAAATGATATAAACCGCAATGCTAGGCACCTTGTTGTTATCTGAATCGAGAGAGTTCTCATCCCTGCATCCTCATGGAAACAGGACAGCTAAAGCCCGGCTGCAGCCTAAATACAGCGCACAAGGCATATTCCTCATTTATTTTTGCTATTAGCCCAAAATACTAAAAGGAGCGCATGAACGCAAACGCTCCTTTTTAGACAACCCCTTAGCTTCTATGCCTTAAGCAGACATGTTGCTGGCCCCTGTGGGCTTTCTTCTTCGAAACATACTGCTAATTTTATCGGATAACACGGCATCCACCTTTCTCACTTCCTCGATGTATGAATCAATATCTTCAAATCTTTTTATCGGTTGACCTAGGAGAATTGTTTCCATTTGGTTTCTGATGAAGTGAGCATTAGTCAAATTCTTTTCATCCCAAATGATGCTGATCAACCAAAGGGTATCCACCAGGCAATCTAAAATCTCCTCTTCCGTAAAAGGCTTATTCCAGTGGTCCACCTCGTTCCCCCGGGGTACCGCCTGGCACTCTTGATTGTCCAATGCCGCCTGTACTATCTCCTTTGCGTGTCCAATAACGCATTGATTCCCCTCACATGTGCCGCAATACGTCGGTCCCAGACAAATATGGTCCAAATCCTCTTTCATATGCAGATAATAGTCATGAAGCAGCTTTGCTGTAGCCACAAGGCTAGATTGCATCCCAGCGCGCCTTCTGCGAATCAATGAACACACCATCAAATATGTAATTAAAGCTAGTATGCAGATGAATGGGACCACGGTATATAATTTTAAAAATCGAGGAGGTACCGTTTGAAACAGCTTTTGAAGTCCAAAGAACATAAAAATGGAAGCCGCCAGTATTTTAATACCCAGTTCCGGAATCTTATCGCCTAACTTCTTACCAATCAAAATCCCCAAAGCTCCGGTGGCTATCATGCCTGAAACGGTTCCTGCCAGAACCATCACCGGATATTTAGCATCGGCTGATAGGGTGATTGCCGTCAATTGAGTTTTATCGCCAAGCTCGCCTAAAAAGAAAGCCAGGGCAACCGTTATCATCGGCCCAAATTGCATCCTTTGCTCTTTTTCTTCTTCCTCATCTTCAGGCTTCAGCGTCCAAAATGCAAATCCAACAAAGGCAGCTCCGGCAATCATCTGAATGGTTCTGATGGGAACCACCCGAGATAGATAGCTTCCTAAAACGACAGCAAGACCATGGTTCAAAAATACTCCCAACCCTATTCCCATCAGTACCTTTCTTACCGGAAATCTTGTTGCAAATGCCATGGCTAGAATTTGGGTCTTGTCCCCCATTTCCGCAACAAAAATCAATAAAAATGCCCAAATCATTTCCTGAATCATATCATTCCTCCTCTTTCCATTCCTTTGCATATCTATTAAAAAAATCGATCTGTTTTCTCATAATTCTTCCAATCATTACAGTCCAATATACTTTCTGTCCCCTTTCATTCAATAAAAAAAGACTTTTAGATTATCAGTCACATTCCGATAATCTAAAAGTCTCGCTCGCTTTAACAAACGTTAAAGCAGATAAGACCAGGAGGATTCCCTCCAGCATGTTGATCTTATCTTTAGAGCTACTCCCTTTTAGTGTTAGCACTATTTTAGCAATACACCAAACTTTTGTCAATCCAAGAGATACTTAACCCTGTGTTTTTTCCGGTCTATCAGATTAATAAACATGTTGCTAGTCAGCTCCACCGGTTGCGTATGCCAAACCCAGCTGTTGACAGCAGTTTTTATGTTTTGTTTATATATATTGTACAATATGTACCATACTATAAGTTCCTTAATATTGCCGACACGACGAATGGAAATTCATAACTAGATGAGCAATATCGTTAACGATGTACCTATGTCGTTTAGCACTGCTTTTGCTTCCGGAATGGGCATGTGATATCTCTGTGAGAGGTATCTTAAGGACGCTGCCAGTTCTCCATCAGGTCCCCCATACTGGGTGATAATATATTTTGCCATCTTGGGATTGGGGTTCTTTATCCTTACTGGGTACTGTAATTTCTTCTCATAAATCCACATCTTAGCATCCCTCCATATAGTGATCTTCTTCCCACGGCCAGGGTTCGTTAATCCAAGCCCATGGGTATTGGCTTAACGAGGATCCAAAGTTGCTCAAAGGCCCATAGCGCATTTCATACTCTCTTCTAAGGGCCTGCAGTTGACGAACGTAATAATTATACTCATTGAGTGCTCTGCGATCATTTGGATGAGTATCCAGGTAGAGATTGAGGTCTACCGTCATAAATTCAATGGCCCTTATCTGGTCCAATAACTCCCTTCTTTCATCGTCAGCATGTATATTATGGCTCATCTGCATCCCCCTCCCTCATACTCCTTTTTGTCATACGGCCTTATCAGTTCCGGAAACATGGTTCCCGCACGCAGCGCTTCCATGGGCGACAAGCTGGTGGTATACTGCTGATAAGGAATATAGGCTTCAGCAAGTTCAAGCCCTTTTCTCATCGGGTAATCATAGTACCCATAAGACGCCGGTGGCCAATAATTCTTTGAATATCGGTAGTACATATACAATGCCTCCCTCATATTTGTATATATTCACCCATATATTTTTCTCTATTTGACATTATATTCCCACAAAGTCAAAGTGTTACCGTCCCAAAACAAAAAGATGCCCTTATAACAGGCATCTTTTTATTCCCCCTTCTAATCCTCGCAAAAGAGCCTTCTGCAAGCTTCACCTAAATTACGCTTTCAAGAAACTCCACAATATCCTTGGCCTTTGGAGGACACCCCGGCATAAAGGTGCTGCATTCCCGCGTACACGAACCAATGCCGATCCCCTCAAGCTTTTTCCCTCTAAACCCCTGGCCGATATATAATTTGGATTTTAACTCATTAAGCCGCCCTCTCTCCCTCAACCTTTCTAGTGCATACATAAGGCTTCCATAGCAGGCCGAGCAGGCATCCTTCTCCACAACATACTTTGCCAGGCTGGCTACCCGCCTTGATGCCTCAAATTTCCTGCCTCCGCTGGTATCCTGATTCAGCTCTACGATGTCGGCCTTTGTCAGATCGGCTGAGCCCACTCCCAGCTTCTCGGCCATAGAAATATAGGGTATATCGTCTTTCTCATAACCTATGAGCTGGGCAGCGTATGCGTCTATCAGCACAGGGTCCTTACCGGCAATAAGGCGATTCATTTGAACCGGCGTGCCTCCCTCTTCAAAGGTCAAATCCCCCACTATGGCATCCACAATAGTCAAATGCGCCCTTATAGCCGCGCCAAGACAGGCAATGGGTTTATGCAGCCCCAGAGAATGAAAACGCCTCTTTTCGCTATCGGGTATACATCCCTTTAAGTTTTTCAGAGCACAGGTCAGCTTAGTCTGGCAGTGAGCCTTAAGCACCGGCATATTTATCAAATAGTGAACTTCAAGGGGCTTGTTGCACACCCTCAGGGTTAAATCGTTCACTTTGACTTCCCTGCAAGCATCCCCTTTTAGATCTATGAGCGGAACCCCGTATTTGCGCGAAAGCTCTTCATAGCCGCACACCCTGAAAGCCCGCCTGGTACTCTCTCCCACCCATGAGCTTTCCATTATTAGCAGGTTGTTAAACCCATGGGCTTTTAAGTATTCTACCACTGCTCCAACCAGTTCGGGATCGGTGGTGGCCCCTGATGAGGATTCCTTGGCCACTACGAGGTTGGGCTTAATCCCTATCACAAAATCTTTTTTAAGCTCATCGACCAATCCCACCGCATCCAGCAACTCTGGCACCATCTTTTGTGGCCGGCTGCCGTATATCACCATAATCTGGTTATAGTTCAACTTCCATTACCTCCCCTTTGGAATTGCTCAAGCGTTAAGAGGGACTAAGGCTCATCCTCAAAAAAGCGTATGGGTGGATCGGATATTTTGCGACAAAAATCCCCGAATGAAAAAAATTCCCCCTTGTTGAAGTCCTCCCTAAACAGCTCGGGGCATCGCATATCATATACTTCCATAAAGCACTCACCACATCATTCCCAGCGATATCCATGAACCACCGGATTTCTAACGGCTTTCTCTACAGGGCTGAAAACCCGAATGGCCAAAGGCGCCTGCCTGCGCTTGTATTCGCTGCGCTGTACCATGTTCAAAATTTTACACACCAGCATGCGGTCGTACCCCTTGTCCACCATTTCATCGACAGACAACCCATCATCTATGTACATGCTGAGCACCGCATCCAGGACGTCATATGGCGGCAGAGAGTCCTCATCCTTTTGGTTAGGACGCAACTCGGCCGATGGCGGCTTAATCAAAGTATTGTGCGGGATGACCTCTCGATTACGGTTTATATAGTTGCAGATATCGTAGACGACGGTTTTAGGTATATCCGCAATGGGCGCAAGGCCGCCGCACATATCGCCGTATATAGTACTGTAGCCCACCGACGCCTCAGACCTGTTGCTGGTGGATACCAGCACCCACCCTTCTCGGTTGGATATAAACATAAGCAGGTTGCCGCGGATCCTTGCCTGTACGTTCTCTTCAGCCACATCGCCTACAGGCGACGGCAAACCATTAAACACCTTTAAATATTCCTTGAATATGTCCTCAATAGGTATGACCCTGTACTGTATGCCCAGATTTTCTGCAAGAGCTTGAGCATCTTGCTTGCTATGATCGGAAGAATACCTAGAAGGCATATACACCCCAAGCACGTTTTCCTGCCCAAGGGCCTCAGCCATTATACATGCCACCAAAGCCGAATCAACGCCACCACTCAAACCCAATACGGCTTTTTTAAAGCCATTCTTCGAAAAATAATCGCGCACTCCCACGACCAACGCTTTATACAGCCATGAGATATCCTCCCGTAAGGGGGGTAACGGTTGCTGAACATCATTCAAATCGAACAACACCATCTCCTCAACAAAGGGCCGTGCCTGAGCTATGCATTGCCCTTGTCCATCAAATACTCTGCTTATCCCTGCAAACACCAGATCATCGTTGCCTCCCACCTGGTTCACATACACCAAGGGAACCCCCATCTTTTTCGCAATACCTGCCAAAATATCATTGTGCTGCTTAAACTGGCCGTAACGATAGGGAGTAGCTGAAATGTCAATGATCAAATCGGCATCCCTGCATTCAGAGGTGTATACATCGTCGCCCACAGCCACAGCTAATCTGTGCCCTCTAAAGGTCAGGGTATCGGTTTCACGAAACGGTTTAAAATAGCATGCCTCATCAAAAGCGCTTAAAGCCTTAAGACTGCACTTGGCGGCATATCCCACTATCTCACGGTTTTCTATCAGCAATGCGGCGTTATACAGCCCATTTTCACCATCCGATATGGCCGTGCCCAGCAACACCCCTACCCCATCGACATGCCGGGCTACCCGATACAATGCCGCCTGACAATCCCGCACAAAATCCTTCGACTTAAGAAGTCCCTGAGGTGGATAGCCCATCAGGCTGAGCTCGGGGAACACCACCAAATCGCAGTTCAGACCCCTGGCCTTTTCTATGAACTGTATAATCTTCAACGCATTTCCTTTTAAGTCTCCCACAGTTGGATTTAGCTGAACCAAAGCTATCCTCATGGTCTACACCTCATCGATCTTTAACAGTTGAACTACTACATCTTTCATTTCGTCCTGCCTGCATAAAATGGTATGCCTTATGCTTTTGTGTTTCAAGTCCGCTAAAGCTGAAGGAGGCTTTAACCCCGAGACGCGGCTTAAAATATCCAGCAATTCAAATTCGTCACGGGCATCTACTGCCTCCTGTCCCAGTATGGCCTTCAAAACATCGCCTACAAACTTAAACGGGCTGGCAGTTGAGGCTAGTATGGCCTTGTGGTTATCACCCGTACACCTCCTGTACTCATCATAAACCCATTTTCCCACCGCCGTATGGGGGTCCAAAACATAGCTATATTCATGGTAGGTACTGCGTATGGCCTGGAGGGTCTGGCCATCATCTGCATAACCTCCCCAGAAGACCTCCTGAAGCCTACGCAGGCTCTGAGCATCTATGCTGTATTTCCCTTTAACCTGCAGGCTGCTCATCCATGCCTTTACCCTTTCATGGTCTCCATCTGCAAGCTCGAATAGCAGCCTTTCCAGGTTGCTGGATATCAAAATATCCATGGAAGGTGAGACGGTCTTATAAAACTTCCTCCTGCGATCATATATGCCCGTATTGATAAAGTCAGCAAGTACCCTGTTCCTGTTGGATGCGCAGATCAGGCGGTGTATCGGCACCCCCATCCTCTTTGCATAATAGGCTGCCAGAATGTTGCCAAAGTTGCCGGTGGGCACAATCACATCGATAAATTCATCTTCCGAAACTTCGCCAGCTTTAAGCAGGTCAAGCCATGCTGATACATAATATACGATCTGTGGCACTAACCTTCCCCAGTTTATAGAATTGGCGGATGAGAAGCGGTATCCCTTTTGCCGCATTTTTTGTTCCAGCTGCCTATCGGCAAATATGGCCTTTACGCCCGACTGCGCACTATCGAAATTCCCCTCCACGGCCACCACGTGGACGTTAGCGCCTTCCTGGGTTATCATCTGTAGCTGTTGCATGGAGCTTACCCCTTCCTTAGGATAAAACACCACAACGTGGGTCCCAGAAACGTCCTTAAACCCTTCCAGCGCCGCCTTACCGGTATCCCCTGACGTGGCCACAAGTATCACAATATATTCCTTCTCGCCAGTACGTTCTACAGCGGTGACCATCAAATGCGGTAGAAGCTGTAAGGCCATATCTTTAAATGCGCAGGTAGGCCCATGCCACAGCTCCAAAATATAGAGCTTATCATCAAGCTTTACGACAGGCGCAATATCAGGTACGTCAAATTTTTCCGGGTTATAAGCTGAATGCACACACCTCGTTAAATCTTCTTGCGAATAATCGGTCAAAAACAGCGAAAGGATTTTAACAGCCTTTTCCCGGTAATCTTCCTGTGCCAACATCCTATAGTCGTCCATGGATAAACAGGGAATCCCATCGGGTATAAACAGCCCTCCATCACTAGCGATTCCCTGCTTAATAACTTCCATAGAAGGCAGATTGGAAACTCCTCCACGCGTGCTTTTGTACAGCATACCCATCTCCTATCATTCGGTTATTGGGATTTTTGATTTATTATACTAGCACGCAAATTTCCCGTCAAATAAAAAAAGCTTTCCCCCTGTTTGATCAGCTTACGGGAAAAGGCCTTTTTACCAGCTACATCGTTTGTGAAATTAAGAAATTGAAACCCCATTTGAAATATCTCATAAAGTACGGGAGGCATCATCAAAAAGAAAGCCAAGGGCTTTCCCTCGGCTAAGGTACCTTGTTTTCCTGTAAGTTTACTTAAAGCCCTCTTTACGCTATACATTCTTCTAACATATATTCTTTTAGGAAAACAGGCACGCTTTCGGGAGTGCCGCTCATGGTGATCACAAATTGTATATTGAATTTATCTGACAGCTTCTTCACATCCGATACAAAGTTCTCTATACTCTTTACATCTCCCCCTAAATCCTCAATTACCCCGTCAATATAAACCTGCTCGATATCGTAATCCCTCGCAATGATCCCACATAAAAAACCGTACAGCACATTTAAATTTTTCAGGTCAAACTCCTTGGCGTTGATGAACCGTACCTGGTACTTCAGTCCCGTTATCTTCCGATAATCCCCGTCGATAAACACCACATTCCCCTTGATTTGCTCGATGGCCCGATTTGCCATTTCAATCACCTTTTTGGTCTTGCCGCTTCCCCTCGGGCCAATAATAAAATGTATCATGTTAACCGCCTCCCGTAATTTTTTGTTAGGGTTTGGTTATATTATACCACATCATCGGCGGGGTTACCATAGAAAAAGCGTCACAAAAAATAGGCATAAAATTGTATAGAACTAAGGGCTTAAGCAGCCCTTTCCATACTTTAGCATGCGCTGAACAATCCGCTGGCGAACTTGTTCAATTTTTTCAAAATCCATGGCTGAGATGTAGTAGGTCTCCAGCTGATCATGAACAGCCTTGGCCTGTGCAATGTCATTCATGGCTTGATGGAGCAGTCCCAAAAACCTTTCACGGGAGCTTGATAAAGCCCTTCTGCTCTCTTCATCCAGCTTTGCCTCATTAAAACACGCTGACAGGTCTAAGCCTTCTTGAAGGTTTATTCCCGCATCTTTAGGCACGGCGCTCCGGAAGGGCTCCCATATGTTGATGACGGCAACGTTAAGGTCGGGTATGATCACCATATCCAGATCTTCGGGCTCTATCGGACAGTGCGATCTTTCGGTATAAAAGCCCTGCCACTCGGCTATGTGTGCCACCCTTCTCAGCAGTTCTTTGGCTCCCGAACCCGGGCCACCGTAAATAGGATATACATTCATACCGGGCGCTAGCAGTGTCTCGGCATAATCCCTTATGCCGGATGGAGTAATTGCACAGGCAAAATAATGCCTTGCTCTGCCCTCCTTGCCCAAAACATCAAAATTCTTAAACATTTTTCCCACGAGCAAGTTGGCATATCGCTGATACTCAGTCCTGTCCACGCACCTTTTAACGTATCCCTTCCATTCGTCATAAGCAATTTGGGCTTCTTTTAGCTTACTGTATGCCATATTGAACAGGTCCTTTATTCGATTTGTACATTCTATTATGTACTCCCTATTGGCCACCAGCACATCATCATCCCAGTAGTCGCCAAAATAGATGATCTCATCCACAGCGCCTGGATACCTTGGATCCATCACGTGTGGAGCCGTACCGTCCATTATGGCTACCTTTAAACTGGGTACTGCCACAGCATCGAGGGAGTCGGGGTCAGAGGAGCAATAAAAGTATTCAACGTTATATCCTCTATCAAGTAAATCCTGGCCAATCTTTTTCATGAATGTAGACTTGCCTACCCCCGGTCCACCTTTTATTATGAATATCCTGTTGGTATTGGCCTCTAGTATTTCCCCAAAGAAATTCACAAACCCCATGGACGTATTACTGCCGGCAAACATACACCTTATACTTGGCCTTGACCTCACAAATATTCCTCCCACCTCATAGTAAACATCGCTCCTCTGGTATTATATGCTTTGGATTAACCGCATATGATAGGCTTAAGGAAATTAAAAAAGAGCAACGCTAATCTGAGCGTTGCTCTCTTCAGTTGGCAGCATCAGCCTCATTGTCTTCTTCGGAGGCTTCATCCTCGGCTGCCGTTACAACGGCTATGGCATCCTCTGGCGGATCGTTTATCTGTATTTCGCTGGGAATGTTTAAGTCTTCAACCGTCACAGCATCGCCATAATTCTTATCGCCAACATCCACTACAAAGTACTCGGGAATGACTGATGCTTCTCCTGTAATGTTTATGCTGTCTATATTAACTTGAAGTATGAGGCCTTTTGATTTTAACCTTTCACGTCCTATAAACCTGATGGGTATATCGCAGGTGATCTTTTGCCCTGCAGCCACCAGCTGCAAGTCGGCATGAAGCACCTCACCCGTAATGGGCTCTTTATCTACGTATTTAACCAGAGCCATCTTCTCTTGATCGCCCATTAGCAGTTTAACCCTCGGCCTTGCTCCATGTTCCCTCAAAACCTTTAAAAATTCGCGCTTCACAAATTTGACGGGTAAGGTTTCCATTCCCTTGCCATAAATGACACCTGGAATAAAGCCTTCCCTTCTTGCCTTCTTTCCCTTTTCATCCCTCGGCAAAACGGTAAGCGTTGCTTCTCTCATACCATCCCCTCCTTTTATTTTAATAAACATTGCTGTCTATTAAAATACAAAGGAGTTATTCGTATGGATTAACAACAGCTTCCATTATTATACCTTCGCCATCTCGCTCACCTTTTTAACGCTTCCTCTTACAATAAGCTCAGGTCGCATTTTTATGCTGCAGCGCTTTTGCCTACCTTCAATCATATCGATCAAGGCCTTTGCTGCCTGCTGGCCTAATCTTTCCTGCGGATGCGCCACGGTGGTAAGCTTGACCTCAGAAGCCACTGCAAGCTGCGAATCGTCAAAGCTAACGAGAGAAACGTCTTCGGGGACGCTCAATCCCATTCCCCTTAATACATCCAGTATTTTGATGGCCATCTGGTCATTGTAGCAGACGATGCCGGAACATCCCTTGAGCAAACAAATCAGGTCCCCCATTATGCTGCTTTCAAAATTTAAAGCTTGCTCCGTATCAAACCATAAAACCCTTGAAGGCGCAATTTCAAGCCCGGCTTCCTCATGGGCTTTTTTAAACCCGGCAAATCTATAATGCCCCTGGATATCGTCTTTTTTAAACACGCCACCTATTCTGGTATGTCCCAGCTCAATCAAGTGTTTAGTAGCTATATATCCAGCCCAGGTATCATCCTCCACCACGTAAGAGCCATCGAAATTCTCATAACAACCGTGGATAAACAATATGGGGACGTCCTTCCGCCTTAGCTCCTGATACAAATCCAGATTGGGGTTGGGCAAAGCGCTCTTGGTGGGCTCAATTATCAATCCCGCAATGGAATGGTTCCTCAAGTTTTCCAGGCACAAACGCTCCATCCGATGTTGATTATAGGTGCAGCTCAGCAGCATATCGTAGCCGTGTTCCAGCAGCACGCTGTTAATTCCACAGATGATGGCCGGAAATATATAGTCATTGAGATAAGTGGTAATGACCCCTATGGTACGCATCTTTTTCCCTCTTCCATAGGGGCCATTACCCACAAAAGTGCCTTTCCCATGTAGCCTATAAAGCCAGCCTTCGTTCACCAGTTCCCCAATTGCCTGCCTAACGGTATGCCTGCTGATGCCAAACCTTTCCGCCAGCTCATTTTCGGAAAAAATCCTGTCACCAAACTTTAACTGCTTCTGCTGTATGGTCTCTATTATATATTCCTTTAAGCGCTGATACTTGGGCTTTTGGTCTCCTTTGAACAAAGTATCACACCTGCTTCATCTTTTATTTCATTTGAATGGATTCTCATCCTTGTACAGCATATTAGCCGGCCGATTGAAGTCCACTTCCTCGATGCCCAGCATTTTCATGGCTGCAAACAATGTCTTGCCCGCATGTTTAAAGGCAACGCCAGTGTGGTGCGGATACCTCTTGCCAATCAAAACATACCTGTAAAATCTGCCCATCTCCCTTACAGCAAACACGCCAATGCCGCCAAAGGATTTGGGATCAACGTCAATTACTTCACCTTCGGCCACATAGCACCTCAGCTTGCAATCAGCCGTGCCCTGCAACCTAAACAATGTAATGTCCCCGGATTTTATGGTTCCCTCGAGGGTCCCCCTCGTTATATCGGGTTCCTTATCCGGCTCGAGGAGCCTGTGCATGATAAGCTGATACTTCATAGTACCATCCTTTAGATAGCACTTAGGGGTATTACCGCAGTGAAATCCCATAAAAAGGTCAGTCAACTTGTAATCTCCAAACTTATCCCTGTTGTTTTCATACATGTCCCTGGGAACGGTATTGTTTATGTCAAGAAGGGTTGCCGGCATGCCCGTAGCACAGGTAATGATGTACTCGCTCAAAGCGCCATATATATCCACTTCGCATGCCACCGGAATGCCACGGGAAGCCAACCTGGAGTTCACATAGCACGGCACAAAACCGAACTGAGTCTGGAACGCGGGCCAGCACTTATTGGCAAATATGGCATATTCAGATGCACCGATATGCTTCTCCATCCAGTCCAACAAAGTAAGCTCGTATTGTGCCAGCTTGGGAAGGATGCCGGGAAGCTTATTGCCTTCTCCCAGTTCCTCTTCCATATCCTTGACCACTGACGGTATCCTGGGATCGTTTGCATGTAGATTAAAGGATTCGAAGAGGTCTAACTCGGAATTTTCCATGATCTCTATTCCCAAATCGTATAAAGGCTTTATGGGAGCGTTGCACGCCAAGAAGTCCTGAGGCCTTGGTCCAAAAGTGAAAATCTTCAGCTTTGACAGTCCCAGTATTACCCTTGCGATATCCACAAATTCCCCAATCATATCGGCGACTTCATCGGGCGTACCAACGGGATATTCGGGAATATATGGGTTGAGCTTGCGTAAGCCCAAGTTATATGAAGCGTTGAGCATGCCACAATAAGCGTCGCCACGGCCATCGATCAAGTTGTTCTCTGTCTCCTCAGCTGCAGCCACAAACATGGAAGGACCACCAAATTTCTGTGCCAGCATGGTCTCTGGCCCCTCCGGCCCGAAGTTGCCCAGGTATACAACCAGCGCATTCACATCCGCTGTTTTAAGCTCATCCAAAGCTTTAAGTACATGCTTCTCATTTTCCACCACCGTTTGAATCTCTGTGATGGCAATGCCCTTTTGACGACAGGCTTCTACTACTGCTCTTCTTCTAGACTGGCTGAGCTGTACCGGAAAGCAGTCTCTGCTCACCGCTACAATGCCCAGTTTTACCTCAGGAATGTTTGTCATACAAAATTACCCCCCTTTTGAATGGTTACTGGCCTTTTGATATCATTATATCACCGCGCCACTTGTATGCACAAGTCCAAAAGTCAGGGTAAAAAGGGGCTGCAAATTTCAAATAATCTATGCCAGCATATAGTTGATCTGCTGCGACAGGCTTACATGCCTGGTGTCCCATTTTCTGGGGGTAAAGTCTATAAACTCCAAATTAGACAGCCCTGAATCTCGAACGAATTTCAAAAATTTAACGTCATACCAGGGAGGCGTCCAAGCCCCCGACCTGCATATGTGAACCGCAGCTAGCTCTATGCCCTGCGGAATGCTCTCCCAGTTGATATACTCCACATTGTATGCGCCATTGATTTCCTTAAAATCACTCGGCTTTTCAAAAGTGTATGGACTATATACGATACTCGCTTTTTGGATGACCCCGTCTTTCAAAAGCTTACCCAGCCAATTGGCACAGTTAAGCTCAAAGTTCAAGGACCGCAAGCCTCCATATCCAAGGTCGGCATGGGCATCAAACAGGTAAACAACAACACATCTGGTATCCCGAGCAACGTAATAGGAAAGGATATGAGAGTCGGATATATAGACTTTTACGCTGGGATTAATTATGAACTTTTGCCTGATTTTCTCCCAGAAAACTCCTACTTCCGGGGATAGGCTGTATAAATCCTCAAGGGCTTTCCCTTGCCTCTTAAGCATAAAATAGCGCTTATACCATGCATCGAGCACATTTCTGGAATTTTCGATATACGAGTAGCCCTTTACCTTAGAACAGATAAAATAGTCCCAATCAATGCTCAAAAGACATTTGCACAATTGACATCACTCCAATCGTGACCAATAGCAAATGCCTTTTGGGGGCGGTGGGCTGCTTTCAATAATTTTTATCCGATAGAGTCGTTAGTTTTTCGAATATAAAGTGTATACCTATTTGGAAAGATAATAATATCTTTTAGCAGAAGCACGATAAAACCTCTCAATGCTCAGAAGAGAGATATAATAGGATATAAGGCTTTCTGCACCTTGATTTAAATTTACACCATCTTTTGTAATACCATCATAGCATCCACCGGTCTGTGGATCGATGAGGCTAACACCTTTAGAGTTATAACCCGTATACCAACTATAGCATATTTTCGCTTTCTCAAGATACCCGTCTTCTCCCGTTATCTCGTATGCCTTAAGACAAGCAAGCAGCATTTCACAGGCCTCTACTGGTTGTTCATCAAATTCGGCAGGCTTACCCCCTCTTTCAAACCAGCCATGACAGCCTATTGGCTTAAAATACCCCTTGCTAAAGGTATGTTTCTCTAAAAAACCAAGGCTTTCTAATCCTATATCCTTAAAGCGCTGCTCTCCGGTTGACTGAAAAGCCACCAGCATCGCCCATGGCAGTATGGCATTGCTATAGGTAAGTATGCCTTCAAACCATTTCCAATCCTCCCTGCAATGGTTATAATACTCATGTACGAGTGAATTTGCCAAACTCCTTATCATCTCCTTGGCCTGATCATCATTTAAAAAACCTAATCCTATGATCGAGTAAGCTTTTCCTCTGGGATAAAGCAACTTATTACAATTTGGAAGAGCTCTGTCCAAGAGATATTTTGCAACACGGTGTATGTTCACAGGCACATGTTCATTGGATATAGTAAACCCCAACGCCCATAAGCATCTCCCAAAACAGTCTTCAGAACCCCTTTCTTCAATAAACCGCCTGTCATAATCCATGAAATTCCTGAACCAGCCATCTTCATTCTGGGCATTAAGCAAAAAGCCAATATATCTGTAAAGAAGAGTTTCGTATCTCTTCACCGGTCTCTGCTCATAAAGGAGTACCGCCATGATCAGCGCTCTTGCATTGTCATCGGTGGTATAGCCCTTGGTAGGATCAGGTACCCCATATTTGGCATGCTGCAACATCCCTGTATCGTCAGTCATGCGGAAAACGTGCTTATCATTTCTCACCTTAACCAAATCGTACCGCATCATCCTATCCGCATATCTCCTTTTGAGTGGTTTTCCTCGATGGTCTTTATAAATAGCTCTGCATACTGGTTAGCAATATTCTTCCACGTCATTGTCCTACCAAGAGCTAAGGTCTTTTTCTCCATCTCCTCCCTCACCTCCGGATTCTCCAGTATATAGTTAATACACCTTGCCAGCGATATGGAATCTGCAAACTCAGCCAGCATGCCCCTGCCATCTGCCAGCATCTCTTTGGCATACGGATATGGCGTAGAGACTATGGCTTTGCCATATCCCACTGCGTAGGCCAAAGTACCGCTTACCGCTTGATCTTTACTAAGGTATGGCGTCATGTATATGTCCGAAAGCTGTAAATACTCTATAATTTCATCTTTTGTAAGGTATCTGTTAACGAACTGTACATTCTCTTCTACATTCAAACTCCTCACCAATGCTTCTAACTTCTCCCTATAGCTTTCGCCATATTCCTTCCTCACGCACGGATGTGTTTGCCCCAGTATGATGTACAGCACTTCCCGGTGCTTTTTGGCCACCTCTGCTACAGCTTCTATAGCATATTCCAAACCCTTACCCGGACTTATAAGGCCAAATGTACTGATTATCTGCCTCCCTTTAAAGCCGTATTTTTCCTTAAGCTTTTCCCTGGGTTCTGCAGCCTTGTAAGGTACGCCGTGATGTATAACCTCAATTTTATCAACATCTATTCCATATACGTCCGTCAAAATCTTTACCGTGTTGTTGGCCATGGTGACAACCCTTCGGCTTTTTTCGGCCAGGACCTTTATAATCTCTTTTTGTTTATCGGAGGGCTCCAGTAGAACGGTATGCAAGGTGACGATAAAGGGTATATGCAAATTGTCTACAAAATCCAAAATATAATCTCCCCAATCACCACCGAATATTCCATATTCGTGCTCTATGACCACCAATTCGGTATCGGTCTTGTTCAACTTCTTAGCGGCTTTTACGTAGCTGTCCCTATCATACTGCTCAATTTCCATGATAACCCTATCATCGTATCGATAATTCCCGTTACTCACGGCAATAACCCTGGGTTTATTTATAAGATTTATTTCATCCAGCTCGTTTACCAGGTCTTGAGTAAATGTAGCCAGTCCGCATTCTCTAGGCGGATAAGTGCTTACAAATACGACATTTCTGGCCTTATTGAGCACAGCCATTCATCACTCCTTTCTTGAAATTTGAAAATATAAAACTATATTGCCATGGGACAGCTGTCTTCCCCTACGTACACCGTACTGTAGTAATCACATCCTTGTTTTATCCTACAATTGGAAGCTACAATGGTATCGATCAGCGTGGCTCCATTCTCCACCACTACATCATTCCATATAATGCTTCTCATGATCTTTACTCCTCTGCCTATGCGTACATTATCTCCTATAATGGCATTTGCACCTATTGACGCATTTTCCTCAATCTTTACATTGGCGCCTATATAAACCGGCTCATATATCTTCACCGAACTATGGATGTCACAACCCGGTCCTTTATATATCCCTTTACCCGAAAAATTTAAACCGTTTATCCTGTATTTACCTGACATTATATCCATATGAGCCTGCAGATACCTCTCAGGCGTACCAATATCTATCCAGTAAGAACACCCTTTATATACTGCAATCTTATAGCCCTTTTCAATAAGCTGGGGAAACACTTCCTTCTCCACCGATACCACGCGCCCTGCGGGGATCTCCTCCAATACTTTTGGTTCAAATATATACGCGCCAGCGTTTATGAAATTAGAAGTAACTTCATGGGGTTGCGGCTTCTCTTTAAACGAAATGGCATAATCATTCTCGTCATATTCTATAACTCCGTACATGGACGGATCATCCACCTGCGTCACAGCAATGGTAACATCAGCTCCCTTTTCCCTGTGATATTTGATAAACTCTTTTAAATCTATGTCGCTGAGAATATCCGAATTAAATATCAGAAAGGTATCATCAAAGTACTCCTCTGCATTCTTTATCGCTCCACCGGTCCCAAGAGGTATATCCTCTTTAACATGATAAATTTTCATCCCTAACTTTTCTCCATTCTCAAAATATCTTTGAATATATTGAGCCCTATAGCAAGTGCTCAACACCACTTCCTTTATTCCTACGCTTTTCAGGTTGAGTATGCTTCTCTCAAGTAACGGTTTGCCCATGATAGGAATCATTGGCTTTGGAATTTTATTGGTCAAGGGTCTCAGCCTTGTCCCCATTCCTCCCACAAGAAACAATGCCTTCATAAGTTGCATTCCCCCCTTCAAAATTGTTGATTTAAAATCAAACAATTTGAAGAAAGCAATACAACTTTTGAAGACTTATTTGTCATTTGTATAGATTTAAACATCAACTATTATCATTGGAGCTGAACAACTACAAATCTGCTAAAACGTCTAAAAATTGGCTTACTTAAAGCCATTTGATGCCTTAAAATGTCTCTTTAGGAGCTTACTTCATGCAATAAGGCCAAAATCTTATCAGCACTCAATAATTACGAGTGCTAACAAAGCCTAGGATAAGATTTTAACACTTTTATTTCTAATGTCAAAAACAGTTAATACGCATTATGGGCGGTTTGTCTCAATTATATTAGATTATCTCATTTTTAAAAACGATTTTTTAAAATTTATTCTACATAAGGCCAGTTTAAAGCCTACATCCCAACAGTAGTACCGCGGTTCCAATACTTGCTGTATACGTTCTTAAAAAAGACCTGCAGTTTTTCCTTGTTTTTATACGTGATGAGAAGGGAATTTTCCAGCCATAACAACCTGATATAATAAGGAAAAGCTTTAAAAAATAGATAGAGTCCCAGCATCCACATGCCAAATACTACCATGAATCCATCGGTTTCGGTGGGTGTATTCTCACCCCGATATACCATCCTTGCAATGACATAAAGGACCGCCAGAATTACCGCATAAACCAGAGAAATTCTAAATTGGGTGACGGCGCTCCATACCCCAAAGGTTACAGCTATCGCTTTGCCGCCTCTTCCTCTGAGAAAAGGGGAAAAAGCGTGTCCCAGAATCGGAGCAAATGCCACCGTTGCGATGGATGAATCGGCGATCATCTCGCGCTGTATCAGTACCACAAGGGGAAAATAACCTTTCATGAAGTCCAATAACACTCCCAGCAGCCCCAACTTATACCCTGTCGCTAACCACAAATTAAATGCTCCGGGATTGCCATCCCCCACTTTTGTTAAATCCTTCTTAGCTAAAAGGCCAAGCCAGTACGAAAACATGAGCGAACCGCATAAAAATTCCATAATAAAATACAATACAGTCATAAGCCCCTCCTGCTTCTAATTTCAATCTGCCTTCCTTTCCAGTATACACACCCTTTGAATAAAACTTGATACATGGAATAGACCATTATCAAAATGAAAAAGGCCAGCGATAGAAAATGCATCACGGGCACAATTTTACCATAAGTCCCTGTGTATTTCAAAAAATACAAAATCTGAAGGGTGTACATGATGTAACCCACCAAGAAAGGCCATACCCATGGATGTTTTGCTACTATTAACAAAGGAGTTATAAACCCAGCCAAAACAATACCTATTACCCACAGAGCAATCAGGGCCACAGTGGAACGGCTCAGATTAACCATGCCCAATACGGCACTTTTGCTGAACCCCTCTATTTCGCTCTTTATGCCGTTAGGATACATCCTAAAAGAGACAAGGTCATAGCCTATGAAATTTTCCACACTGATGCCGGCCTCTGAAAATCTCTTTCCGAGGGTCATATCATCCATGATCTCATGCCTGACACCATAATGGCCATTGATTTTTTCATAATCCTCCCTGGCCACCATAATACAGGATCCATACAAGCTTTTCTCCGAACTGTTTCTTTCAAAGGGCGAAGTAAAAGCAAACACCCCTAGAAGATATGGTATAAGCGAAAGCTTTTCATAAAATCTTTCAGGCTTGTGATATGGAACAACCGAAATAGCTCCCCCATACCTTTCTCTCGTTTTGATAAGGGCTTCCAGACCATTTGGAGCCAATCGGACATCAGCATCGAGAAACACCAAAATATCACCGGTCGAATTTAAAAAGCCATTCCATAGAGCCCAGTTTTTCCCCGTCCAGCCTTCCGGGAGCTGAGCGTTTTGTATCACCTTGACCCCATACTGCCTTGCAATCTCCTGCGTTCTATCTGATGAAAAATCGTCAACCACAATGACTTCATCCGGCTGATAAGTCTGCTTTTTCAGCGACTCAAGCAAAAAAGGCAAATTCTTCTCCTCATTCCGTGCCGGAATTATGACCGAGACCTTATATTTTCTCTCAAGAGGCAGACCATCGTTTATAAGGCAAACTTTTGCAAACAAGACAAAACCTGAAATGCATCCGATTACAAAGAGCATTATGATAGGCATGCCCCATCCCCTCACTAATCTTAGGTGATAAATCGATAGAAAATCAAGATATTTTGACGCAAACAGGTTTGCCATATTAAGCTAATTCAACATACTTGAAAATGGCATTTCCTCACCTTAAAGCAAGAAAAACCTCTCCTAAACCGCCTAAAAATCCGGGATGAGCTCTTTTAGCCTGGCAATCGGATCGCTAAATGAAATACCTCCACTATCTCGTATATTTGGTTGCAAAATCCAATTCTACTTTAATTATAACATAATTCTCCAGCAGATTAAAATCAAAATATTGCAGAAAAACAAAAAAGGCCGTTTTGCGATTTTCCGGCCTTTTCTGGTACACCCGGAGGGATTCGAACCCCCGACACCCGGTTTAGGAAACCGGTGCTCTATCCTCCTGAGCTACGGGTGCGCATATTTCCTACTCTTCCTGTAACGCTTATATTATAAGATAAATAGCTTAAAAAGTCAAACAATATTTTTGCATTTCGTTATTATTCTATGATGTTATATCGAAATTATTCTGGCGCAACATAATAACCGTACAATGCCCAACAGGACATCCGGTATCAATACTTATCCCAAATACAATCTTGTCACCTTTAATAAATATTCTAGTGGGTAAAGTATATAGATCAAAATTCGTTCTATATTTTGTGATTGAATAACCTCAACCATTTTCATAATAAAGTTCTTTTATCAATGACCAAATTTATCATTAATAAAATCATGAAAATCCAAATCATAAAAACATATGGTATATAAAATGCCTCTTTCTAGAAAGATTACCAATAATTACGTGCTAATGTCATTTTTAAGCACGGAAGTTTGAATATTCTTTAACAAATGAAAATGGGGAACACGTATGAATTGTACATGTTCCCCTGGTACATCAAAATCATCCAATATTGATCAATGCAAACATCCAAATTAAAATCCCAATCTACTGCTTCATTTACCATTATTCAAAAAGCTTGCTATTTAGTTACCACAGGCACAATGTTTTAAAAAATCAATATTCTAACTCCATAGGTTCTCCTCTGACCTCAAATTCGGCTATGAGAATCTGGGTCTTTGCAAGGGCTTGGCTTCTCTTATCAGGTTGCCTGCCTCCCACCATGACCCTAAACTTACCTGGCTCCAAGATACATCTGCCTTCGTTGTCTATAAGCGCCATCTGCCTAGGAGTCAACGTGAACGTGACGGTTGTTGACTGGCCAGGCTGAAGTTTTACCCTCGAAAAACCTTTGAGCTCATGAATGGGCACATCCACCGATGCCTCCAAGTCCTTTAAATACAGCTGTACCACTTCATCTCCCGCCATATTCCCCGTATTCTTTACATCTACCGAAATGGTAAGAGACTGGCCGGCTTCTATGACCGGTGCGCTCAGCTTTAAATTGCTGTATTCGAAAGTCGTATAGCTCAACCCATATCCAAATGGATATAACGGCTCGTCCTCCATGTATCTGTAGGTTCTACCCTTCATGCTGTAATCGGTAAAAGGCGGTAACTGTTCCACCGATTTGACGAAGGTAACGGGCAGCCTCCCACCGGGGTTGTAATCGCCAAATAGCACATCGGCAATTGCCGTACCTCCCTCTTCCCCCGGATACCAGGCCAGCAATATGGCAGGCACATTTTCATGCGCCCAGTTTATAGACACCGGACTGCCACTGAAAAGCACCAACACCACCGGTTTGCCGGTAGCGCATACGGCCTTTAGCAGTTCCTCCTGCATGCCAGGAAGAGCCAAGCTGTCCCTATCGCCTCCAGCCGTAGACCTTGCAGCATCCCCTTCCTCTCCTTCCAACTCAGGCGATAACCCCAAGCACATTATGACCACATCCGCCATCCGAGCAATAGTTAAGGCTTCGGCAAAACCTGCAGTAGCCTCCTGTCCCCAGTAGCTAGGCCGCGTGGTGGTAAGGTCGCATCCTTCAGCGTAATACACCTTGGTTTGAGGCGAAACCTTGGCACGTATTCCCTCCAGGGCGGTCACATATTTCGAGGGTGTACCGTGGTAATTGCCCAGCAACACCTTTTTGCTATCAGCGTTGGGCCCAATTACGGCAATGGCCTTCAAATCCTTCCTGAGAGGCAGCAACCCTCCCTCGTTTTTGAGCAGCACCATGGATTCCCGCGCCATTTCAAGGGCCAATTTGCGGTGTTCCTCGCAATCATTCACTTCATAGGGTATTTGAGCATAAGGCACTCTTTCAGGCGGATCGAACATTCCCAGCTTAAAGCGGGCCCTAAAGAGGCGTTTAACCGCTCTATCTATTGCTTCCTCGGATATAAGCCCCTGTTTGACGGCATTAACCAGGCTTTTAAACTCCCTGCCACAACAAAGGTCACAGCCAGCATTGACGGCCAACGCTGCCGATTCCTCCGGAGTGCTGGTTACCTTGTGGTGAGCATGAATATCATGAATGGCTCCACAATCCGACACAACGTAACCGTCAAATCCCCACTCATCCCTCAAGATCTTTTGAAGCAGCGTTGGGCTGGCACAGCACGGCTCGCCATTCGTGCGGTTATAGGCTCCCATTATGGATTCGGCTTTGCCTTCCTTTATGCATTCCTTAAAAGCGGGCAAATAGGTCTCCCTTAAATCCTTCTGGCTTACCTTCGCATCAAAAGAATGGCGCAGGGGTTCGGGCCCGCTATGTACAGCATAATGTTTGGGCGTTGCCACCACCTTCAAATACTTGGGATGATCTCCCTGTAACCCCTTTATAAATGCTACGCCCATTCGACCGGTCAGATAAGGGTCCTCTCCATAAGTCTCCTGGCCTCTTCCCCACCGGGGATCACGAAATATGTTTACATTGGGCGACCAAAATGTCAGCCCTTTGTAAATGCCCCTATCGCCCTGGCGCACAAACTCATGGTGCTTGGCCCGTGCCTCATCGGAAATGGCACAGGCAACTTTATACAGAAGCTTATCGTTAAACGAGGCAGCCATCCCTATGGCTTGCGGAAATACGGTAGCAATTCCCGCTCTGGCCACGCCGTGAAGGCATTCATTCCACCAGTTATACTCTGGAATGCCCAGGCGCGGTATGGCTGATGAAGCATATACCATCTGCGAGATCTTTTCCTCCAGAGTCAGGCGCGATACCAGGTCATCCACCCTTTTTTCCAAAGGTTGATCTGGATCCAGGTAGATGGGTACAGCGCCGTTTCCGTTTTGTTTTGCATCACCGCTCATCTTCAAACCCTCCTCATCACAAGACATAATATAATCCGATATTGCAATTCCCGAAATTTACAGGCATAGATAAACAGGAACCCTCAGTTTAAATTCCAAAGATATTTTATCATATTTAGTATCCGCTCTGTCTAATTTTAATTTCTTTTTTGAAAACTACAATCACTTTAGAATAAAAAAAGAGCCCTGCTTCATAGTTATAAACCGCTTTTCTAAAGCAGGGCATCTCCAATAGAACCATCAACCATATCGTTTCCATGACAACCAATTATCCCATAGGGGGTCTTACAAACACAAACCTACCGTCACACTTTATTTTTCATATACTGGATCGACGATGGCACCCATGAACAGCAATGTCCCCGTCTCGTTATCGCGTATTACGAAGAAGAATGGGCGATTCACTATCATGTTAAAATTATCAAGGGGTAAAGAGGTTAAAGTCACTTCTACCGCAGTTACTCCGGACGCTTCAGTGCCTTGTTCATTGGTCTCGACAAAGGTCTTATGCTTTACGCTGCTCAAATATACATTAGCGCCCGGCGCAATTGGGTGCATCTTCCCGAAATTAGCCTTTCCAGGATCAAACGCCACCTCCATCCCCAAGGCCTTCAGTGCCTCTTTAAGCTCTACTTCATACTCCAATTTAAATTTGGGCAGACCAACATCACCCTGGGTTTCAGAGAGCGAGTTCATCCATTCTTGCCACTTTTCGAGAGTTATGCTGCTGCAAAACTCCATCAGGTCAACGCCTTCGTCGGGCAAAAATACTACCATGCTGACACGGCCATTACCATACGGAAGGCTTACGGCCTGGAAGTTTTCCCCCTTGTAATAGGGATACTTTTTCCCACCCTGAAACATTATTGGATGCGCCTTTTGGGTACCATCGCTCAGGAAGAATGCCTCCTCCCTGGTAAGTTTGGGATCAAACTCATTCGTCCAGTTCCCTTTAAAGTACAGCGCATTTATGAGGTACATTATGGTTTCTGGAGGTATGACGTCTCCCACAATCTTATCGATCTTATCTTTGGTTTGCTTTCTCACCCAGTTATTTATGATTTTGGAAGCATCCGGCAAATTAAAATCCAATTCCTGTATCTCAGCACCGTAAAATTTCTTATTTGTATTTAGGAAATCATCATAGAAAGACATCCCCTTGCGTGCCCACAGCGAATTAGCTATGACCACTTGTACGGCTGGGTCTGGATTTTGAAGAATGGTCTTTAGGTCGGCATAAGCCTTGTTGAAGTCCTCGATATCAATCCCCTGCACTTCCAAAGCCTTAGCCATAGCCTCCTTTGTTTCTCCATCGGCTCCGTTATAAGTCATTGCCAGCGCCATAGCAATGCTTGTAGGGGAAATAAAAACGTTTTCATGGGGCTGTTGTTCAATGAGCTGTTTGAACAATTTAAATGCAAATCTAGTGTTGGCTTGCACCAGACGTTCATCCACCTCTTTAGCAGGAGGAGGCAGCTGTGAAGCCCCGATGGAAGCTCCACCGAATAAACCAGAATCACCAAGGTATTTACCAACTGCACTACAGGAAACGGTCATCAGCATCACTGCAACCAACAACATGCATACAAAAAATCTGGCAAAAATTTTCACTTTCCTTCCCTCCCTGTCTCGTTTTTTTGTTCACTCTAATAGACGGGGATAGGAATTAAAAAGTTTCAAAATTTTACCCCTTCCCAAATGACGAATAATTAACAATTAAGTTGAAGATACTATGATTAGCAAATTCATGAAGGGAGTGTTGTGTGTGGCACAGCTTAATCAACTGGAGCTCCAAAACTTGAGACACCTAATAGGTGCTCATGAAACGGCATACCAAAAGTTGCAAATGTATGCTCAGCAGGCTGATGACCCTCAAATCAGGCAAATGTTTCAGAAATCTGCACAGGACGCTCAAAGAGCCAAACAGCAGTTACTGTCACTATTGGGCTAAAGGAGGGATTTTCTCATGAGAGATAAAGACATGGTCAACGACGTGCTGTCCATGCTGAAAAGCAGCATAACCACCTATGCCAATGTAATCGCCGAGGCCGAAAATCCTCAGTTCAGGCAGGTAATCCAGCAGCTTAGAAACAACTGCGAAACCTTCCAGTATGACCTTTTCAACATAGCTAAACAAAAAGGGTATTATCAACCGGCAAAACAGGCCAATCCTGCTGACATACAAGAAATACGCTCTCAATTTATGATGAGCTAACCACATATATAGAAGGGGAGGGTTAAAACCCTCCCTAAATTTAATTTGACAGATTAAAAACTCAGATTCTTAAGCCAGCGGACACAAAGCTGGGCCCATGTGCTTACAAGCAGCTCTTCAAGTGCTAACCCCAAACCATGGCGCCCGTGAGGCCCAGCGCCCCAATGCTTCCGCAAACAATAAGCTATTTTGCACCGGAACTGAAGGTATAAAAGCAGCATCTGGGATAAATGCGGTTCAGCAGAAGTAGCCTCAAAAGCCTATTATAATGCCGACATAGCCATTATTTTTACAAATAGTCATTTGACTGAAGCAGCGTCAGAACTTGCGAAGCTCAACAATGTCATTGTATTTGATAGAAATACGTTAAGAAATACGTTAAAATAAAAAAGATATAAATTAAATGGTGGAATGTTCAACGTATATGTACCTATATAGACGATTCTGGTGAGCCACAACATAATGTCCATACCTTGGGTCATATACGTCTTGGTCTTAGGAAACTAAAACCTATACCCGATAATCCTGCGTCCCGCGTTGTTAAGCCTTCTAGAGCCAAAAAGAAAGAAATATCCCATTATGACGATGAAAATGCAGAAAAGCTCGGAGTCTTTTGATGCGCAAAAGTTCAACTGTCAACAAAGTGTCAACAGAATGATAGAAAATAAAAAGCCAGGGGCTTAAAACCCCTGGCTTTCTGGCGTGCCCGGAGGGACTCGAACCCCCGACCTTCTGATTCGTAGTCAGACACTCTATCCAGCTGAGCTACGGGCACATCTCAACGTAAGTTTATTTTAAATCATTTGTCTTAATATGTCAACCTTAAATTGATATCGACTCCGTTAACGTTAATTGCAAGCCACTTCGTTAACATCAATTACAAGGCTAAAAAGAAAAAACAAAAGGACCTTCTTTTTTGGTAAGAAGGTCCTTTTAAATAAGTTCAATACTCCTCCCTCGCCCTGTCAAAGCAGTTCTGACAATAACCATCATAAATGTCGGCACACTCATCGCATACATAGTTGTTGCAACCGGGGCACTGCGCCACTAAATCTTCATCGGTTGGATAGCCGCATACAACGCATTTCACTTTACCAGGCATATGTACTACCTCCTATTTGCCAATTTTTTATATATTGTCCCTAATTAAACCAAAAATATTCACGCAACATAAAAATAGAAAATAAAGGAAAAGGGTGCAGCTTAAAAGCTACACCCTCTTCCTTTGGCGGAGAAGGAGGGATTTGAACCCTCGCGCCGGTTTTACCCGACCTACGCCCTTAGCAGGGGCGCCCCTTCGGCCTACTTGGGTACTTCTCCTCATCGACTGTGGCGGAGAGAGTGGGATTCGAACCCACGGCGCCTTTCGGCGTCACTGGTTTTCAAGACCAGCTCCTTAAACCACTCGGACATCTCTCCGCTAGTTAGTATAACAGAAATAGGCGTGGTATGTCAATCACGATTTTTCCCGCTTTAATCGGCTTTTGCTTCAATCATCTTGAAAATGCTGAACGCTCCTCATAAAAGGGCGTTGAAAAGATCACTTGGTGATCCTTTCAACGCCACCCATGTATGGAACCAGCTTCTCGGGAATGATCACCGACCCGTCTTTCTGCTGATAGTTTTCCAAAATAGCCGCCAACGTGCGCCCTATAGCTAAACCCGATCCATTTAAAGTATGCACATACTCGGCTTTGTCTTTAGGGCTCATCCGGTATTTTATATTAGCTCTCCGTGCCTGATAGTCTTCAAAGTTGCTGCAAGACGATACCTCTACGTATCTGTTATAGCTGGGCATCCACACCTCAAGGTCGTATTTCTTAGCAGCCGTAAAGCCCAGATCGGCAGTGCACATGAGAACCACCCGATAAGGCAAGCCCAGAAGCTGCAGTATCCTTTCAGCATCGGCTACCAGCTTTTCAAGCTCGTCGTACGAGGTTTCCGGCCTTACGAACTTGACCAACTCAACTTTGTTAAACTGATGCTGTCGTATCAAACCACGGGTGTCCCTGCCCGCAGCTCCCGCTTCAGCTCTAAAGCACGCGCTATAAGCCACATATTTAAGCGGTAACATGTTGCCATCCAAAATCTCATCCCTGTGCATGTTGGTAACCGGCACTTCCGCCGTCGGAATAAGGAAGTAATCGGTATCCACTACTTTAAAGGCGTCTTCTTCGAATTTTGGCAGTTGACCCGTCCCTATCATGCTTCTTCTATGAACCATAAAGGGCGGAAACACCTCTACATATCCATGCTGCGTTGTATGGACATCCAGCATGAAATTTATCAAAGCCCTTTCCAGGCGGGCACCCATGCCACGATAAAAAGCGAAGCGGGACCCCGTCACCTTTGCCGCGGTCTTAAAGTCGAGTATGTTGAGCTCCTCTCCGATATCCCAGTGGGACTTTGGTTCAAAGTCAAATTCCCTCGGCTGCCCCCAACGCCTTACCTCTACATTTTGCTCTTCAGAATCGCCCACCGGCACTGAATCGTGAGGAATGTTGGGGATGGTAAGCAGCACCTGCTCCAGCTGTTCCTCTATTTCCCTGATTTTAGCGTCATATTCCTTTATGGTATCCGAAACCTTCTTCATCTCATTTATGATTTCGGAAACGTCCTTTTTCTCCTTCTTTAACCTGGCAATCTCATCGCTTACCACATTTCTCCTGTTTTTCAACTTCTCAACCTCAGCTATGTAAGCCCTCCGCTTCTCGTCCAGCTCCAAAAACCTGTCTAAGTCCACATTTTCCTTTTTGGTAGCCAGCTTTTGCCTCACCAGCTCGGGATTGCTCCTTATAAATTTGGGGTCCAGCAACAATAACACCTCCTGTAAAATTGGCTCAACCTAACCTGTTCCTTATTAAGCGGCTTTCCAGGTAGAGCCTATCCAATTCATATTATATTAATTATACTACATTTTAAGCGCTATGCAACCTTTGGAAAAGCCCAAAATATCCTTTGAAAATTGCAATATTAAATGCAACACTTTTTTAAGGAAAAGTATGATATAGATATCCAAATTTTTACTGTTTAAAATGTAAAACCTTATGTTGTCAAGGGAAGGGTGGAGATTTTCGAGCGTAAGCGAGAAAATA
>PKRC01000028.1 GCA_017577715.1 Clostridia bacterium | reverse complement strand
GAGTTAAAGCTCTCGATCTTGTCTATATACACCGCCTCATGGTTGTCCAGTATGGCCAAATGAGCTGGCTGGGCAGTCAAAGCCACCAGCTTCCTCAAATAAGGCTGGGCTTCCGTCTTAAGCTCAAGGCTGTTTAAATAAAGGCTGCTAAGCTCAACCAGCTTCAAGCCCAGGCGATAAAGGCCGGTTACCTCATTTTTTTCGATATATCCTCTTGAGGCCATGGATGTCAACAATCGATACACGGTGCTCTTGTGAAGCCCAATACGGCGGGCAATCTCGGTGACACCCAGGCCTTCCTTTTCGGTAGCCAGAACCTCCAGTATATCAAAAGCCCTGTCGATGGATTGTACAGTATCCCTCATGCTGCCTCCCTTGTTTCGTATAGTGAAACTGCGTTTCTAAATGATATTATACTATAACTTTTTGCTCCATTCAATATCCCTGGTTACCATATTTCAGCTTGGGTTAATATTTCAACTTGAGCAAAAAAAGGAGTGTTGGCTTCAAAACAACAAAAGAAACAGCCAGCCTGTAAGTTTCCAGGCTGGCTTCTTCCTCCCTTACACCTTCTTGTTTATGAAATCCCAGAAGTTCTGGCTGAACAGCTTATGCACATCCCTGCGTATCTCGCTCTCTTCAAGCCGCCAGCCGGTATCCATCAGGTCCTTATACTTGTCGAACAGCACATCGGCTATAACCTTTCTAGAATGAGCCCATTTATAGATGAGCTGATCCAGCACGCGGGCATCGGAGTGCTGCGGTATGACGCTGACGCCCAACAGCTCAAACCGCATGCGGGTCATCTCTTCCACCAGGCTGGGGTTGTTGAGGAACCACCAGCACCCGAATATCATGAGGTTCCTGAACTTGCGCGCCGCCACGCTCAATTCATGCTGGTTTTCCCTGGACAGCATGGTGACCATAAACTTGTTGTACGGATAGTTGGCACACAGGTATTCCACCGCTTCAATGCTGCTTTTGCCCACTGAATCGCCCGCCAGCCTCAAGCCCGGATTGACCAGCTTCTTCACGCCTATCATCATGGCAAAGGGTATGTTGTGCTCCCTGCATACCGGCAGCACGCACTCTTCAATGAGGGTTGCCCTTGTGGAATTTTCCGGGAAAGCAAAGGTAGGCGGCAGCGATACGGCCATGTATAAGGGCTCCATGCGCTCAACCCAGTCGTTTAAGAAACGCCTTACCTCTCTGAGGGTGGTCTGGTTCAACTCTTTTTGTACATCATAGCCCCATTCCTTAAGCTTGACCCAGGTCTGATCCCAGGTGTTGAGCAGGGGATCCATTCTCAAAGCCGCCTTAAACCGCGGATCGGCCTTATAGGATTCAAGCCACACCTTCCGCTCGCTGTCATCAAAGGGATCGTTGGTCATTACCACTTCTTTAACCCTGGACAGCTCAAACACCTGATCAACGTACTCTTCTATGGTCTTCGCTGCAAAATAGCTGCGGTATGCCTCCAGGTCACGTGCGGCAACGTCAAGGCCCAGCTTGTTGAGCACCGTCAGTACGCCGCGGCAAGCCTCGCTGTATGGGCTGTTTTCAATGAACAGCGTCTTCCATATAAGGTCGGCCTGCTGCCTCTTGGACATGCTCCAGAATTCATCATAGGGCATGTCGGTCCATCGGAAAAATTCCGCCACAAGGTAATGATAGGTGAGCAGCTCATCCACACCCCACAGCAACATATCGCCAAAACAGGGCGTATACAGATGGGTGTGCACGTCGGTTATTTCAACCTGCTCCACCGCTGCATCCACTGCAGCTCTTAACTCTTTGACATCAGTAATTGGCATGATTTCACCACTCCTTTTGGTATGTAATTATTTGTAATCATTAGTTGCATTTATTTGAAAAATTTCTTTATATCCAAGCCATCTTTTGTACATCTACATTGACCGCGTGTAGAGCATTAGATTAAGGCCCTCTTGCCTCCGTCTTTTAACGGTGGTTCCGGCAATTCATCCGCTTTCCCTTATTATCACTTGGGGAGTAACTACCACCCTGTGGATGACCTCTTTTCCCTGCAACACGTCATACAGCATCTGTACGGCGCCCAAGGCCATATCGGTCACCTTGTTGTCCACCGTGGACAGCTCTGGGGTGGTACACAGAGAATACTGGGAGTTGTTATATCCGAACACCGCTACCTCCTCCGGCACCCGTCTCCCTATCTCCCTGAGCTTTTTGAGTACCCCCACCGCGATGATGTCCTCGCTGGCCAGTATGGCTGTGTATGGCACGCCTTCCCTTTCCAGCCTCTCTACACCTTCATAACCGCCCTGGATGCCCTGGGGCACCTTGATGATTCTACCATTAACCTCAAGTTTATGCTCCTTCATGCACCTTTTAAAGCCCTCCATCTTGGCCATGCCGCTGAAGCTTTCCACATCGTACATGTATACTATATCCCTGTGCCCCTTCGAATAAAGCATCTCAACGATGTTAAAAACAGCTGCTCCATCATCGCAGACGATGGAATAGATGTTATTCCCCTGTAGGTCGCCGTTGAGCATCACCACGGGCACATGTGTGGCCACCTCATATATATGGCTATTATCGTCTTTTTCCTTGAAGACCGAGCCCACCAGTATGATACCGTCCACCTTTTTTTGCAGCATTAAACGAAGGTATTCCTTTTTCTCCTTAAGCTCCAGCCCGGTATTGCACAGAATGACGTTATACCCCAACTCCCTAAAGCTCTGTTCTATGGTATAAATAGCGCTAGCATAATACGAATCCCTTACATCGCTGGTCAAAACGCCAACGGTGTGGGTGGCTTTAGTCACCAGGCTTCGCGCTATGGCATTGGGGGTATACCGGTACTGTCGCAGCACGGCTTCTACCTTGGCCCTGGTCTCCTCCTTAACTTTCGGGCTGTTATTTATTACTCTGGATACTGTTGCAATGGATACTCCAGCTTTTTTGGCAATTTCGTAAATATTCATAGCCTACACCCTATCCTCCGATATACAAATGCATTTGTCAATTTACCACATAGTCAACTTGACAGAACTTTAATAGCAGACAGGTCACCCTCCTACAATGGCTGGACTTTGCTCCATTTGAGCATCAAAATCATCTAGCTCCATTGGAGCATTTAGACCATTCATGCCACTCCTTCCTACAGGAGGTAAACCTAAACCTGCCCTTCTCAAACGACGTAGCAGATAGTATAGCATTATAACAGAATAACTTCTCAACAGCCCCTCTGAAAGCCGTTATTGCTTCCTCTAAAAAGCCTTATGGTTATATTTCCCGCCATAGCATCCCCGGGCTGCAAATAAACGGTCCCCGTATCATCTATTCCCTCTTCGGCCATGTTGAACCCGTTATTGCAGTTGGTAACCGGTTCAACCGCAAAAAACCCAGGGTTATCCTTAGGGGAATACAGTATCACGTGCTTAAATATCTCATCGGCCTCCATTGTAAGTACCACGTCGCTGCCTAGCCATTTGATGATCACAGGGGCATGGAGCGCCCTATAACACTTATCGATGTGCTCAAAGCCCAACTGCCTCCCCTTGGAAAAGTCGAGCTCATTAGGTATTTCTGTCCACTTTCCGGTGGGTATAGGGGTATCGCCGGGATAAACACCCTTTGCAGGCATTTGTAGAAATACAGCATCATCTCGAGGCGTAAGCTTTCTCATGAAATAGGGATGAATCCCCATTCCGCCCGGCATCTCCTCAGTCCCCGTATTCTTGAGCATCAGGCGTACCGTCAATTTGGCCCCTGTGAGGGCATATTCTATCTCAGCATAAAAGGGGAAAGGCCATGACATGTCGTCAAAATCCCTGCTGTCAAAGCCCATGACAATCCTTTCGGCACTTTTATAGAACACTTTCCACGGCCTGAAACGTACATCTCCGTGTATGGCATGCCCCTCAGCGGTATTCTTTCGAAGATTATAGACCTTGCCCCTGAATTTTAAAACAGCGTTTTCTATGCGGTTCGAATAGGGGATCATGTTGAAAGAGGCAAACTTCCCTGCATCTTTGTTCTCAACCGCCTGATAGGGCGTGGGCCTCATTATATCCACCCATTGGCCGTTCAAGCAATACCTCAAGGAGAATATGCTGGCTCCTACTTGAGGGCATACCTTAAGCTCTATAAATTCATTGTGCAATACTTCTAACAACTGTTTCATCTTATACCCTCCAGGTTACAAGCTTAAGTTCCTCATATGAAACTGAGTGCCTCTGAAACTGGGTTCCTCATATGAAACTGGGTTCCTCATATGAAGCTAGGCCCCTCTGAAGCTGGGTCCCTCATATGAAGCTGAGTTCTCCATATGAAGTTGGCCCCCTCTGAAGCTGGGTTTCGCTGAAGTTGAGTTCCTCATATGCAAGCAGCCAAATTATCCCTTAACAGCATCGACGAATTCCGAGCTTTAGACTGCACAAGTGCCATCATGCACTTCGGCCGTCAAAACCAAGCTTCTCAAGGATGACAACTAACTCCGTCCATTTCCTCCTCATTGGCTGAAGAACCTGCCCCTATATGCCCACAGCCCCAGCGCCGGATTGCTTACATAGAAAATCCTTTCGCCATTTTCCAGCACGTTAAATCCGTCCTTAAGCTTTTCAGGGTTATAAAGCCTGTAGGCTTCTTCAAGGTCCATGTACTTGAAGTTTACACCTTCCACTTCCTCGCGAGTAAGATGGCCCGGGGCATATGTGATAGTAAAGCGGCCATCCGATGAGCCGTGAATTAGGTGCGCCGCCACCGATTGGTTTTCCTGCAGGTCCTTTTGCTCTTTCCACAGCTTGAGCACCCGCTCCCTGCCCACATAGCCATACTTGCGGATCAGCATGTCATTGCCTTTATCTTCGCCAAATTGCCGCACGCCCGGTGCCAGCACTATGAGCTCCCCGCCATCGGCAATGGCCATCCGCGTCCTGTATATGGCCTTGTTACCCAACCAGGTGCTCTTAAATTCTTGTGGATCCAGATACACCACTACCTTTTGTAGCGGCTCATCCAGGAACTGCATGTTCTTCTGCTGGCTCAAAGCCACTGCTTCCTCAAACAGCCTGCGCTCTCTTCCTATAAACAAGCCGTGGATCAAAACCTTCCCCTCTTCATGGGTAGTCACCGTCAATATATACATCAATGGGATGTCTTTGGCAAAGTGCTGTTCGGCATAGTCAAACACCTTGCGCACCGGCGAATGGTCCCGGCCCATGATCCTTTCCATGCCGTATATGGCGCCCAGCATGTGCGTCTTGTTTATCATGCTGTATCCGCCACAGCCCACAAATATGTTTTTACTATAGTTAGCCATGCCCACAACCTCATGGGGCACCACCTGTCCGATGGATATGATAAGGTCATACTCCCCTTTCACCAGCCGCCAGTTAACCTCTACATCTATGGGGTCTTCCATCAACCCTTCGGAGATCTCCTTGATATACTCGCCTGGCACTTCCCCAATTTTTACTACATCCTCCCGCCAGTTGTGCACGATGAACCGCTCTTTGGGGATCCCCTCTCCGAAAAAGGCTATGCGCTCTTCATCGCTTACCGGCATGTGAGTACCCAGCGCCGGCATGATATCCACCTGACATGTGCTTCCAAGCATCTCATACAGCATGGCGGTTATCTCTCCTGCCCCCGAATGGGCCCGGGTAAAATCAGGCGGCAAAAGAAGCACCTTTTTGAGGCTATCCTTACGCCCTTCCAAAGCCTTTTCCAGGGCAGCGCGAATCTGTCCCGCATCAAGCCCTCTGTTATTAGCCGCTTTCAATACAATTCCTTCCATAATTTATTCACCCCTGTTTGACGTTTTATCATACCATTCCATATAGCGCTCAAACCTTTTAGCGTATATTTGGGCCATCGATTCATTTGGAACTATTTTTTCTCCTTGACTTGGATTGAATTCCTCCAACGACTTTATAGCGCCCGTAGCCTTCAAAGCCACCGCTACAGCCCCTATGGTAGAGGCATGTTCCACGTTGGAGGTATAGATCTCCCTCTGGAATATATCGGCCGCCATTTGAAGCCACCAGCGGGAATTCTCAATACCTCCCGATATCCTGATCTCTTTGGGCACACCCATAAGCTTCTCCAGAACAACATAACACTGATACAGGTTAAACAGTACCCCTTCCAATATGGCATAGTGAAGGTGCCCTACCTCATGATGGGGTTTCAGGTCGACAAAGCCTCCCGTCCTGGTGTCTTCCCAACCGGGACAGCGCTCGCCGTACAAAAACGGCAGAAAGATGGGCGCATCCTGGATATCGATCTTGCTGGCCAGCTCATCCAGGGCACGATAGCTTATGCTGCCGCGGTTTAGCCTTTTCCCAAACCACTGCACGCAGTTTCCGGCGCCCGAGGTAGCAGCACCGGCTAACCTTTTGCCATGGATCACGTAATAACACCACGTCGATGGATTGTCCGGCAATACCGGAACAGGGCTGGTAACCCTGAGGGCTCCGCTGGTTCCCACCGACATGGTCATTATTCCCGGGCCCATGGCTCCCGCTCCCACCTGGTTGAGCGCCCCATCGGGGCCGGGTAGGGTCACCGGTATGCCGGCCTTAAGCCCCAGCTGCGATGCTGCTTCCTGGCTCAAAGGCGCAGTATGGTCCAACTCGTAAAGGGGAGCCAGTTGGGAGACCTTCAGCCCTACAAAATCCAGTATTTCCTCATCCCATTCCAGAGTGTGGATGTTCATAAACCCGGTACCTGAGGCAACGCTACGAGAAACCCCCATCTGCCCCGTCAGCTTTTCAAAGACGTATTCGGGCTGTGAAGAGAGGTAGCCCTGGGGATCCACCTGCCCTTGTTCCTTGGCATGAAGGTACTTCCAGACGGGGTATATGCTATGTACCATGCAGCCCGTCCGCTGGTAAAACCAGCGTCTGAGCTTATCATCCTTTCTGTATCGGCCGGCAGTGGGAGCGGCTTCGGTACTGGCCCAGGTCTTGATCCTGCCCATGGGCTTGCGCTCCCTGTCCAAAAACAGCACGCTGTGCCAGGTGCTCCCCAAACCGATGGCGTCTATGGAGCAGCCTTCGTGCTCGATAAGCGCTTTGGCACATTCGATGACTGCCTGGTAAATCCCCTCGGGATCCTGTGATACCACATCATTTATGGTATCCTTAAAAGGTACGCTGAATACCCCCTTTATCCCCTCTTCAAGGGAGTATATCATGGCTTTGGCAGCAGAGGTGCTCACTTCCAAAGCAAGGATGTTCACGCCTACCAATCCCTTCCATTTATTTTTTCAATAACCAATCGGTATGGAAAGTGCCCTCCCTGTCTACCCTTTCATAGGTGTGGGCTCCGAAATAATCCCGCTGCGCTTGAATCAGGTTAGCCGGCAGCTTATCCCTGCGATAGGAGTCGTAATAGAAAAGTGCCGAGCTAAAGCAGGGTACCGGAATGCCGTATTGGACAGCAAGGCTTACAACCCTTCTCCAACTGTCCTGCGCCTTCTCCACCACCTCTTTAAAATAGGGGTCCAGTAGCAGATTGGCAAGAGACGGATTCCTGGTGTAGGCTTCCTTTATGCGCTCCAAAAACTGTGCCCGGATTATGCACCCTCCACGCCACAGCAAGGCGATATCGCCCAGCCTGAGGTTCCAGTTATAAGCCTCGGATGCCTGCTTGAGGAGCGCAAATCCTTGAGCGTATGAACATATTTTGGAGGCATACAAGGCCCGACCTATATCCTCTATCAGCTGCTCACGGTCTCCATTAAACTTGGCTTCAGGGCCTTTTAATACTTTGGAAGCAGCCACGCGCTCTTCCTTGATGGCCGATATGCAGCGGGCAAACACCGCCTCAGCTATAGTGGGAACGGCCACACCTAAGTCCAATGCATCCTGCGAGGTCCACTTGCCCGTGCCCTTCTGCCCCGCCCGATCCAGTATGACATCCACCATGGGCAGACCGGTCTCTCCATCTATCCTTCCCAGGATATCGGCCGTGATCTCGATGAGATAGGAATTGAGGTCTCCCTCGTTCCATTTCTGGAATATGGGTTGCATCTCTGGAGCCGAGAGCCCTAGAAGTTCCCTCATCAAGAAATAGGCTTCGCTGATAAGCTGCATATCCCCGTACTCGATACCATTATGTACCATCTTAACATAATGGCCAGCGCCATCGGGGCCCACATACTCGCAACAGGGGATGCCGTCTGCTACCTTTGCGGCTATATCCTTCAGTATCTTTTCCACCTGTTGCCAGGCCTTGTAAGACCCGCCGGGCATGATGCTTGGGCCCTTCAAAGCGCCTTCCTCGCCGCCAGAAACCCCAACGCCCATAAAGAGTATTCCCTTCTGCGCAAGTTGTTCGGCCCGCCTTATGGTGTCCTTAAAATATGAGTTACCCCCGTCAATCACTATATCCCCCTCGTCCAGCAGAGGAACAAGAGAATCGATAACAGCATCCACGGGTTTCCCTGCCTTAACCATTAACATGACCTTTCGCGGCCGGCTCAAAGAAGCCACAAACTCCTCCAAAGTATAGGCAGGTATAATCCTTTCCTTGCCTTTTGCAGGGCCATCCATAAACTCCTTGGTCCTTTCGGGCGTACGGTTGTACACCGTCACGCAATAGCCCTTGCTCTCCATGTTGAGCACCAGATTCTGGCCCATTACTGCAAGGCCGATAAGCCCAATATCCGCTTTTGCCATTCAAAACAGCTCCTTTCATATTTGATTAGGAGAAGAATTGGGTTGCCAGACTTCGTCTAAATCAATAGCGGGATCAAACAATGGAGTCAAACAATGGAGCCAAACAATAGTGTTTACAAAAAATAGCACAATTATGATGTAAACGCTTACATTTTCAGTGTAGCACAACGGCATTTGGCCGTCAACACAAAAGTAAAGCTACTACAAGGAGGTAAATAAGTAAACGGATTCAGAAAGTAAGCTCCACCAAAAATAAAAAAAGCCCTCTCAAGGGCTATTTAAGGAACAAATTTTCATCATCAGTATGAAATATTAACAGTTAGTTTGAAAAACAAAGCCACTGAAAATAACGGGTTCTCTGATAGGCCTGTATGATAAATTTCTAATTTTTCGTCCATATTAAGACTACTTTAAATTCCATAGGGCCAAAAAAAGAATGGCTCCTCAGGTTGGATTCGAACCAACAACCCCTCGGTTAACAGCCGAGTGCTCTACCGTTGAGCTACTGAGGAACGCCATTTAAAGATCCCGGCAACGACCTACTCTCCCAG
>PKRC01000027.1 GCA_017577715.1 Clostridia bacterium | reverse complement strand
CATAGGATGATATATGGCGTTATATGCGGCATGATATACGACCGCATGCCGTCATGAAAGATGCTGAAATGCCAGTAAAATCTAATGTGAAGGAGGATGCGTCCATGAACTCTCTATCGTATAGAAATAACTGCATCGACAGGCGCGACCCATGCCAGGGAATACGCAATCGCCCGCTCCCCGGACCTGCCATTTTAAGAGCCAATACCGGCAGCCTCGGCCCAACCACCATAAACATCCTGGCTACCTTGCTCAATCCCACCGTTAACCAGCCCATTGTAAGCGTCACCCTCGATACCTCCTGCCTGAAGTCGCCGAACATCCTGGTAAGGTTCGAAGGGATTTTAACCTCCACCGCAACGGTGGCTGCGGGGTTAACCTTCAACTTCACGCTGTACAGAAACTGCAGGCTTGGCGGCTTCCGCGAGCAATTGAGGAGCTTCAGCGTATCCCAGTCGATAGCCGTAGTCGACCTACCGGACAGCCGCGGGCTGAACTTTGCCTTCACCCAGTGCGGGGTTGACTGCGATGACTGCTGCACCTATACGCTGGAGCTTACCAGCGTAAGCTCCAGCGTAGCGTTGGGGCTGGATGTTACCATAAGCGGAACCCTCAGCGTGCTGGCCGTGGATTCCAACTGAGAAACTCCGAATAGGCAGGGGCACAATAAAGGCCCCTGTCTTTATTATTCCCTTTTATCCATTTTCCGGGACCTTCGGCTTTACCCCTGCTTGATGGCGGCTTCATTTTCTTATCACGGGAAAACCCTAACAGGGTTGCTTTTACAGTTGCTGCAATCTGGCACAGAAAATATCTCCTCTACAAAGGCCCTCGTCAGTATCAGGGAACTTGCCGAAAACCTTATGACGCCATTGCTCACAACGGGGTTTACAACCACACGGGTGAGAGAAACGATTGAAAACTGTACATCGTTTATATCCACGCTATCGGGAATATACAGGACCGCTTTCTGCCTGCCCCTTAACCCGTCCCTTACAATGCATTTGCGGCCTATCTCGACGGTATACGGAATCCGGAAATCATATTCCAGCAATATATAATTTCTTTTGCCTTCAAGAATGGTTTTCCGCATGGAATCCCCGATTATCTCGCATTGATAGAAAAATACATTTATTGCGCCTCGCCCATCAGCATCCCCTCTATGTGGTTCCGGAGCATTTTCCGAAGCGTTGTCTTGTTTTTCATCCATCGAAGGCAATTGTACAGAAACGTCTTTAAAAAATATCTTTTCTTGGTAAGCCGATAATATTTTTTTGGCAAGTACGGCGGTTCCCCCTTTATCTTTCATCGTCCCGCTCCATAGGCGTAAAGCCGTAGTTTCATCCGCTATCGATGTGTCCTCGGGAACGCATACCACCCCTATAGCGTAAGGAATGCTGTATTTCCTCGTGAAATAAAGGGTATCCGTAACCTTAATTCGCGATATATCAATCCTATCTACCGCACCCATACCCGAGGACATATCGCAGGAGGTAACAAGCAGCATTTTTAAAGGGGAAAATACGCAAAGCCTTTGAGGCTCCGGCAGCGATGGCCTGATGCAGGCAACCCTCTCCCTTGTCGACACGTCTATGACATCCACCTGGCCCAATCCCGTATTTACGGCAAACAGCAGTTTCTCACACATGCCCAGGTCCGTAATAGAGGATCCCGCGGGAAAGTCCATATAAAAAATATTTCCGCTTTCAAGCTCCAATATGGAAATATTGCCGGCATCCGTATCGAGATGAACACCCCTGTTGCCAATATAGACTTGCCTTTCATCGTACCCCATTTCCATACATCTTGGATTTTGTCCGACATTCCGGAATTGGGATATTAAATCAAGCTCCAAAGCGTCATAGATTTTGAGCTCGTTTTTCAAAACATCGAGCACAAAAAGCCTTTCTCCGTTTTTATCAAGCCTTATGCAGTTTGCAGCAGCAAATTCGGCTATGCATGCAATTTCCTCCCCGCTTTCCAAATCGTATACGCACACTTTATCGGCATTGCAAACATATAGCCTTTTACCCGTCCAACTGATCTGTATATTGCCGTTGTTGGGTATATGCCACTCCCTATCGATCTTGTGCAGGCCGTTGATCAGCGTAATCTGACCGGTTCTATCGCTGGCAACATAGACGTTGTTCCTTTCATCCGGGACGATGGAAAGGGGCCTGGAACCAACCTCGATCTCCTTTATTATCTCAAACCTGTTCCCATCTATGATGGAAACCATGCCCGTACTTAAATGCGACACATAATATATCTCACGCCTGCCAAGCATATTTGCTCCCATCCCGGTTGCCATGGGGTCCCTACTTATCCCGCGATCTAAACGTGCTGTGCCTAACCATCTTTTCCCTCAACCAGCTCAAGGCGTCCATAACAGACCTGCCCTTTCTCGGGTGCACTTGTTCATATGGTTCCTCAGCGTCAAACCTGCCTTCAACGGTCCCGCTCATCATTATGGTAAATTGTTGATCGGCTTCTTCATCGGGATTCATGAAGCCTTCAATCCGTTCCCGTAGCCGCATATTCTCCTCCTGGGTATCCTGTAGCTTCTTTTGAACCTCCTCGGTAACCTGCATCTGATGGGCCAGCTGCTGTTTAGCCTCATCCAGTTCCTTTTGAATGCTTCCCAAGACTTCGACATAAACGGCGCATCTCTCCTCTATGACCTTTTTTTGTTCCAGTATCCTGGCAATATTTTCTTCATATTCCTCAATCAGCCTTTGTTTTTTTTGCAGTTGTAAATTCAAAGCGGTAATTTCCTTTTTCAATGCGGCATTTTCCGTCTCCAACTGCAGTAACTTATCCTTAAGCTTGGTCAGTTGGTAATCCTCCCTTAACGCAGCCATAATATCCTGATTCCTTCGATATTCAAAAAAGCCGCTTTCAACTCTTACAAGCCGATTCGGGATAATCATGTAAAAATCCGGCTCTTTCGTTCCATAAACCCATCTCAGGCAGCCTTCTTCATCTTTTAAATAGATAAAGCAGTTATACTTTTGCAGTGAAAATCTATCGTTTAAAGCGATCTTTACGGGTTCCTCCCATGCATCCCCGCTAAATCCGGAATAGCATATCTTTCCTTGTTCCATCCAGCATGTATATAGCTTATTCTCCTCCATAAATAGCATTGGTTCGATCAGTTCAGCATCGTTTTCATAAATCCTGAAATGGCTGATCATTCCCCTGTTGTCCAGGGCAACATGCTCCAGATGGTATTTGGATTTCTCCTTAAAACCATTCAATATATGGATCCCCTGCTGGATAACCAGCACGTCAAAGCATAGGCTTTCGGCCTCAAGCCTGTAAAGCCTTTTTATGGGGGACCAGTAATTGTCCCGGTAGCTGCAATACCTTAACGATGCCACATTATTTTCATCAGCGGTGACAAAGAAGACATATATGCATCCATCCTCTGCCCTGTACACGGCATAATGCTCTTTTACATAGGAGATTAATTTTATGTCCTGTAAAACATTTATATGCGTTTCCTTGCCGTCCCACCTGCAGTGTATCAATTTCCCGTGGCTGCCCTGTTGACCATCCACCAGCAAGCAGAAGATGTGCATGTTCTCCCCCAATATTTCCACCTTTATATCGCATATCTCGGTCCCTTCGCCTTTTAGGGAGTATAGAAGCTTCCCAAACCACTGCTTATCCTTCATGGTACAGTATCTAAGTTCGCCTTTTTTTCCGTAAACGATATGTAATGTTCCATCCTCATCTATATAGACGGCAAACCCCGTTACGCCGGTATCGATGAGGCTCTCTTTCGTCCATTTCCCCTCATCGTACATGATGCTATATACCAGGTCATTATCACCATTCAGGTAAAACTTCCATACGTTATTTAAATGATCCACGTAAATCCAAGGATGTATAACCCTCATAAATATCCCCCTTTATATAACATATTTCCAAACCTGGACCTTTAGTACTCCTTTTGCTTTCCCCTTCCCCCTTTCACCCATTTCCGCCCGTTGCATATTATGTAGTATGGCCCTACATACCATTCAGTCCCGCGAAAGGAGGAGTTATTCTCATGGCCATAAACATCCAAAACTTGGTACTGCGCCCGGGCCTGGTAAACAAGCATGGCCACTTGCCGGATCCCTCCGAGCTGGTATCCATCGAGGCCCTAAAAGTCTTCGACCAGTGCATGATTAAAAGATGCCTCGTCTATGCCGACGGCCCGGATACCTCCACCACCGACTGCGAGCTGAGAAGCAACCCCCTGGATAATCCCAAGAGGTATATAGGCTGCAGGGATTTCAGCATTAAGCTCCTCTCGGTAGACAAATACCCCCACAGGACAAAGCCGGGGTTCAAGAGATTGGTCATCACATACATGATCTCCTTCTGTGCAGACTACGTGGATGCCAACGGCGTGAACAGGAGCGAGCTGTTTGAGATCAACAGGACAGACGTGATCGGCAAATTCTACTGCCCCGACCCGGTGGCTCAGGTTTCGGCCAGCAGCCCCGTCTGCTGCTACAACATCGCCAACGGCGAAACCATCATAAAGCTCGAGATGATAGCGGAGGCCCTGGACGGGGTACTGACCCAGGACGACGATGGCAATGCAGTTTTGGACATAACCCTGGGCTACTATCTGATAGTAAAAGCCCTGCTCCCCGTTCAGTTGCTGATACCGGCATACGACTGCCCGGTTCCCGATGAGCCGTGCGAGGATGAAACCGATGAGGATCCCTGCGAGAGGTTCGAAAGGGCTCCCGTACCCAGGTTCTACCCGGACCAGAACCTTGAACCCCTATTCCCCGATGATTGATCCCGTTTGGCCCCGGGCAAATCACCCTTTTATGAGTAATTCATATACTGTATCATAGGATGATATATGGCGTTATATGCGGCATGATATACGACCGCATGCCGTCATGAAAGATGCTGAAATGCCAGTAAAATCTAATGTGAAGGAGGATGCGTCCATGAACTCTCTATCGTATAGAAACAACTGCATCGACAGGCGCGACCCATGCCAGGGAATACGCAATCGCCCGCTCCCCGGACCTGCCATTTTAAGAGCCAATACCGGCAGTCTCGGCCCAACCACCATAAACATCCTGGCTACCTTGCTCAATCCCACCGTTAACCAGCCCATTGTAAGCGTCACCCTCGATACCTCCTGCCTGAAGTCGCCGAACATCCTGGTAAAGTTCGAAGGGATTTTAACCTCCACCGCAACGGTGGCTGCGGGGTTAACCTTCAACTTCACGCTGTACAGAAACTGCAGGTTTAGCGGCTTCCGCGAGCAATTGAGGAGCTTCAGCGTATCCCAGTCGATAGCCGTGATCGATATACCGGACAGCCGCGGGCTGAACTTTGACTTCACCCAGTGCGGGGTTGACTGCGGTGACTGCTGCACCTATACGCTGGAGCTTACCAGCGTAAGCTCCACCGTAGCGTTGGGGCTGGATGTTACCATAAGCGGAACCCTCAGCGTGCTGGCCGTGGATTCCAACTGAAAAAATATGAAAAGCCCCTTCCCGGTGTGCACTACCCTCCCCGGGAAGGGGCTTTTTCACCCCTATTTTATTCCGCCCTGCATATCTTCACCTTTGCAACCCGCTTTTCATCCACCTCTTCAACCTTGAATACGAGTCCGTTAAATTCAATCTCCGGCTTGTCATCTTCTCCCGGTATCCTTCCCAGTTGACCTATGACAAAGCCGCTCAGCGTGTCGTAATCATCTACGGGCAGCTTTACATTGAAAAAGTCCTGTACCTCGTCAATGTTGATTGTGCCGTTAAAAATATAGGTGTTCTCATCGATCTTTTCAAAATCCTTTTCCTCCTCATCGTATTCATCAAAGATATTGCCCACGATCTCCTCCATCAAATCCTCTATGGTTACTATCCCTTCCGTTCCCCCATACTCATCAATAACCACTGCCATATGCACCTTGTTCTTCTGCATCTCCCTGAAGAGTTCCGCGATCTTCTTTGAGGAGGGTACATAATAGGCAGGCCTGATCATCCTGGACAGTTCAAAATCTACCTTATTATAATTCTTAACATCAATATGCTTTATCAATTCCTTGGCATGCAGGATACCCACAATATTATCTATGCTGCCTTCATACACCGGAAATCTCGTGTATTTTTCTTCCTTTACAAGCTCTACTATCCCTTCCAGGCTCTCATCAATCGAGATGGCAACCACATCGGTCCTGTGGGTCATGATATCGGTGACGATTTTATTATCGAACTCGAAAATGTTGGTGATCATCTCCCTTTCGCTTTCATCTATGGTCCCCTTTTCTTCCCCTTCATCGAGCATTAAAAGGATTTCCTCCTCCGTAATCGCCCTTTCATCTTCGTTGGGATCAATGCCCAGAAGCCTTACCACAAAGTTGGTGGACGCGCTGAGGAATTTGACAAATGGGGCAGTTACGGTTGATAAAGCATTAATGGGGCCAACGCAAAACCTCGCGATTGCATCCGATCTCTTCATGGCAAGCCTTTTGGGGACCAATTCCCCCAGAACCAGAGAAAAATATGACAATATGAGCGTTATAATGACCACGGAGATATTGTTGAGCCAGGTCATGGGGATACCAAGCGATATCCTGCTCAACAGATCGGCTAATTTCCCCGCAAACATATCGGATGCAAAAGCGCTGGCAAGAAAACCCGCAAGGGTGATTCCAATCTGAATGGTGGAGAGAAATTTATTGGGATCCCTTAATAAATTTTTAAGCGCCTGAGCCTTTTTGTCTCCCTGTTCGGCCTTCTGTTTGACCTTGCTTTCGTTAAGCGACAGCAGCGCTATCTCCGCGCTGGCAAAAAAGGCGTTTAACCCTAAAAGCACGATTAAACCTAATAACTGGATAACCAAGAAGACTCATCCTCCATAACTATGATTTTGTTATACCCCATCAAAAAACAAAAAAAGGCAAAAAGAATCCATTTACCACCGTAAATAGATTCCCCTTGCCTTTGTATGGTAAGCCGCTTTATCCTTCCCTTTCAATTGTTGCCATATACTAAAGCTGCTTTTATCTCCCGGGTTATCGTCCATCCCCTTCTCACCTACCCAAAATTAATGCCTACACTAATTTATAACATGCCGGATTATTCAATGTCAAGTCGTGGAAAAAAACCAATTCGGCAGCTTCTACATCCATTTTGACAGCAATTTGAGAAAGGAGAACCCCCGCCTGTTGCCATTATTCCAAAAAGCCGCCTTGTTCCCTTCACCGCACGTATTGTCCTCGCCCCTGCCCATGGTTACGCCATTTTTCGAAACGCCGGAACGCGCTAATGCCGATGATGTCATTTGCCCTTTTACGAGATCCGGTTCCTGCTTTAAATTTTTATTCGCGTCGCACTGTTGGGCTAACCGCTTCTCGAGAAGCTTTTTGGCATCTTCATATGCCAGGATTCTTTGCTCCAGATAATTGCACCTCTTTTTAAGCTTGATATTCTCCTTTTCGTAAAAATCCAGTTTTTCCATCGCCGTTTGAAATTGGGACTTAATGGCCTGTACAATATCGTTTAATTTTGCCAATTGGCCCTTCATATCCTCCAGCTGGGCCTGCAATCTAACCTTATCCTCATCCGCGGCTTTAATCACCAGACAAATATCGGCCAATAACTCCCATAATCGCTTAACATCATAATGGGAATCGCCCACGCTCCCCCCGGAGCTTTCTCCTTCCGCATCCAAACTCGACAGGCTTTTCAGTTCCCCATCCATAAAAAAGCATTCCCGGCCGTCGGCATTGAGAACATATAATTCATTGGCATGCAACCCGTGGCCGATGGAACCATCATCCCCCTCTTCAAAGCAACCTTGAAAGTATACCTTCTCGGGCATGCAGCCCGCACAGCGCTCATATAATCTAGGATCGCTGAAACTTTTGCCACCATCACGGGAAAAGCATCCGTATATCTCACCATTACGGGTCCACAAAGCCCATAATTTTTCTCCGCAGATCATAAGCAAGCAGGAATCGATATTCTCATCCGTGAACAATACGGTTTCATCCCCTAAACCCAGATGTTTATTCTTATATATCACCTTATCAGTTTGCTCTTCTTGAACGATAAACAGATAATGAACCACATTATCCTTAACGAGCAGGGTATAATCCTTATACGAATACGGACACCTGTGAATGACTTCCTCACGGCTCCAGCTGTTATCAACCGCATAATGGGTACGGAAGCTGAGCTGATACCCATAAGCTGCCTGATCTTCAAAATGCACCTCTTCCGGATATTCCCATTTTGCAAAAGAGGTTTTCAGGACATACAGCCTGGATTTACCATCCTGAACAATCCGATATGGAACATCATTGCATCTGTCAAATCCGGTGACGATGTACGGGCTGCCCCATTTTAGGCCGTCGGGCGATATTTGCTGGACCAGTACCTCGGCATTGCCGTATTGATCTATCATATTATAGAACAGATGGATATTTCCGCCGCACAAAAAGGCCCTTATGTGAACGGGCATTATTACATTCCGGTTTACATTAAAAAGGAGCTTGGCCTCAGGTTGCTCCCTTTGCCACGTGCACAGGACAAGGCAGCCGCAAATGTCCTGGCAAAATATGTATATTCGTTGGCGCTCGTCCACAAGAACGCAAAAATACCCGTAAGCATTATTGTAAACGGTTTTCTTGTCAGACCACCGCCCACCTTCAAATTCCTGCCAGTATATCCCGTGCTGCTCATCATAGCAGAACTTTATAAGGGCTCCGCCTTTTTGCCTGACCAGATAACAGTCGGACCCGCCTGACATGCCTTTAGCCACAAGCCAGCCTATCCCCCCTGCCATATTTTCGCCATCCAAAAATTCAAAAAGAGCTGCTCCATGTACCTGCCCTTTATATAACATATTTCCAGGCCTGGGCCTTTAGTACTCCTTTTGCTTTTCCCCTTTCCCCTTTCACCCATTTCCGCCCGTTGCATATTATGTAGTATGGCTTTACATACCATTTAGTTCCGTGAAAGGAGGAGTTATTCCCATGGCCATAAATATCCAAAACTTCGTACTGCGCCCGGGCCTGGTAAACAAGCAGGGCCAGCTGCCGGACCCCTCCGAGTTGGTATCCATCGAGGCCCTCAAAGTCTTCGACCAGTGCATCATCAAAAGATGCCTCGTCTATGCCGACGGTCCAGATACCTCCACCACCGACTGCGAGCTGAGAAGCAACCCCCTGGATAATCCCAAGAGGTATATAGGCTGCAGGGATTTCAGCATTAAGCTCCTATCGGTAGACAAATACCCCCACAGGACGAAGCCGGGGTTTAAAAAGCTCATTATCGATTACATGATCTCCTTCTATGCAGACTACGTGGATGCCAACGGCGTGAACAGGAGCGAGCTGTTTGAGATCAACAGGACAGACGTGATCGGCAAATTCTACTGCCCCGGCCCGGTGGCTCAGGTTTCGACCAGCAGCCCCGTCTGCTATTACAACGCCGCAAACGAGGAAACCATCATAAAGCTCGAGATGATGGCGGAGGCCCTGGACGGGGTACTGACCCAGGACGACGACGGCAATGCAGTTTTGGACATAACCCTGGGCTACTATCTGGTAGTAAAAGCCCTGCTCCCCGTTCAGCTGCTGATACCGGCATACGACTGCCCGGTTCCCGATGAGCCGTGTGAGGATGAAACCGATGAGGATCCCTGCGAGAGGTTCGAAAGGGCTCCCGTACCCAGGTTCTACCCGGACCAGAACCTTGAGCCCCTATTCCCCGATGATTGATGTTCCCCGGCTTTCGCTAAAAGAGCGCTTTCCGCAAGGTCCATATACTTAGCGTAATACTTAGCACAAAAACAAAAGCCTTCGGCAAGTTGCCGAAGGCTTTTGTTGTGGTGGGACCTACTGGACTCGAACCAGTGACCTCCACAATGTGAGTGTGGCGCTCTCCCAGCTGAGCTAAGATCCCATCCCTGTTCAACTTTCTGCTGTTATTATATACCCTGATCTTCACGTTTATCAATAGAAAAATCCGCACCTGTTGTTATTCTGTGATAATGTCATATTGAAATTATTCTGATATAATGTCATACATGAGGAAGGAGATATTCAACATGACACAAAAAGAAATGACTCGTTTAAGAGTCATAAACCAAACAATCGACA
>PKRC01000026.1 GCA_017577715.1 Clostridia bacterium | reverse complement strand
CCTTTTAGAGAGCTTGAGAAGCGAAGCATATTTTAGCCATCCTTACTCGTCATGGGAAAGGGGAAGCAATGAGAGGCAAAGACGAATGTTTCTACAGGGAACTGTTAGAAATCTGTAAGAGAAAAGGCAAAACATTAGAAGGACTATTTGTTGAAGTAAGCTCACGTAGAGATCGAAAGAGTTAGGATGATAGAATACAATTAAGGCCAAGTGGGCAGGTATGCCAACTGGCTTGGAAACAATTATATCATCTGTTAAATGGTGTCAAGGTCGGGTAGTATTTTCTCGCTTACGCTCGAAAATCTCCACCCTTTCCTTGACACCATAAGGTTTTACAAATGAAAGAGTAAAAATTTGGATATCTATATCATACTTTTTTCAAAAAGTGTTGCATTTAATATTGCAATTTAGAGTCTAGAAGTGTTTTAGATTTCGTATCAGAGGTCAGGGAATGATTGTATATCTTGATACAAGCGCATTAGTTAAACTGTATATCAACCGATAAGGAAACTCCTCTGGTCCGAGAAACCCTGCAAAACTCTTTAATTAGTTGCCACCTTTAAAGTTGCCTATGCTGAAGCCCGGTCTGCCTTCGCTCGTGCCTACCGCGAAAAAATCATCTACAGCAGCAAACACGATGAAATTGTTGCTGCTTTAAAACAGAATTGGAAAAACTATTTAAAAAATCGAGGTAATCGATGAATTATGAGAAAACGAAAAAAAAACTCTTACTTTGTACAGTGTTGCTCATTCGCCCAATTTTCTTGCAAAAATTAAATAACCGGTGTGGCCTACCATTAGATCTTTGGGCCTTAGCCTTTCAGGCACTAGTTTATATTTTCTCATCATGATCTCCACAACTTCCGAAATATAGAAGCTGTTCTTTTCTAAAGAGATTAAAGTTTGGGAAACCTGGTTTGTAGTAGGAACGATAATCCCAAGGTGTCCTGCCGGCTTTAGCGCTTCCCGTACTATTTGTATAACTTCCCACGGTTCTCGTACATCTAGAAAAAAGGCATCTAAATCTCTTTCCTGAATACCTTCCTCAATAGACTTATTATACATTATTACGTTATCGAATTCCAAAAAGTCTTTTAAATTTTTTTCTGCAAGCTTGTAAAAATCCTCTCGCTGTTCGTAGGTATACACTCGCCCTTGAGGTCCCACAGCCCTAGAAAGGCATACCGTAAAAGCTCCAGACCCTGTCCCCGCCTCGCCTACGCGCTTTCCAGGGAAGACATCAAGACGCATGAGAATATAAGCACCTTCCTTGGGGTAGACAACCTGTGTCCTGCGCTTTAAGTAGTGCATCACGTAATCATAAGTGTCGCAGTTTAAAACGTAATAAACCGTGTCCTTTATTTCAAAGCTATTCCCAGGCTTTATTTCGGCAAGCTCAGTTGAATCTATTTGTCCATTGGGAAGCCCTACTTTATTTGGCGATGCAATGTCCACGACCTTTTTAAAACCATCCGGCCCGATTATCACCCTTTTTGTAGAAAATCCCGATTGCATTCTCACCCTCCTTATTTCAATAATTGTCTATTTCTCCGGTTAATTCTCCTTCCTTTCTGCAATTTTTCGCAATCGACAGAATGAACAAACCTCTGCAGTGGTCACTTGACCACAGAGGCTACATTCTTTGAGCTGAACAGTGCCTGACTCTTTCTCAAAATAGTTTCTCCCTTTCTTGTAGAAGTTAATGAGAAAACGTTGTTTAGTACCAGGACTTTCTTCTTCTAGCCTGTTCAAAACTTCTTTATAAAGTATCGAACTTGCTCCTACAGCAAGTGGACATTTACCTTGGAAAAATTCAATACCGTTGTATGTTACATAAGCCAAATTTTCCTTTTCAGTTAGAGTATAAAGCGGCTTTACCTTTTTGACTAGTTTCGGATGAGTACTGGGAAGTACAGGTGACTGCTTGGCAAGATAGCCCTCCTGCCAACTCAATACGTTACCCAAAAGAGTTGCCGCTTCATCATCCAGATTATGTCCCGTGGCAACAACATCAAACCCTTCATCGAGGGCCACCTTGTTAAAAAGGTACCTTTTTATCGCACCGCATATGGAACATGTACTCCGTTTTAGTTGTCGCGCAAGGTCAAGTATGTTAAAATTAAATTCCTTTTCGGTATTTTTAATTATAACGGGAGCATTATGTTTTTGTGAAAAATGTTCTACTACTTCCTGCGATCTAGCCGAATATTCTCCTATACCCACGTTGATATGCATTCCTGTTACATTATATCCCATTTTTAATAAAATATACCATAAGGCCATACTGTCTTTTCCGCCAGATACAACCACCAAAATCCGATCGTCGGTATTAAACATCTTTTCTCGTTTTATGTTTCGGAGCACTTGATTTGAATAGTAAACTTGAAAACAATTAATACAAAATATTGCATTATGTCTCTTTAAAGATATCTCTGCTTTTTCACCACAACGACGACAACGCAATTGTATCCCCCTTCTTCTGTAGATATTGATTACAGTACCTCAATTTTATTTTCTCTTAACAGTCAAAATTGACACCTTTCTTTTCTCCTCTTTTTTACCGTTTATCCCTGTAATGAGGTTGGTCATACCACATACTCTTGCTTTTGGGGTCTTCCACACAAGACGAAATACCAGGGCGGAAGGGTTTTGCCCTTACTTACCCTGGTTCCCGGGTATGGCCTTAGCTTTACAATACAGCACTATAGGGTTACTACGGATTCGGCACGCACCTTGTGGTTTATATTGCCCCCCACAAGAGCTACAGCACCCCCTGGGTAGGTGTCCGAATCAAGATGTAACCCAGTGGGTTGTCAAAAATTCTGTCGGTATGACCACCCCCTGCTGAATTATACCAAAGTAATACAAGAATTTTCAACAACATTTGGATAAACGTCCGTGTCAAGATGTAGTAGATAAGTCCAAAAGAATTTTCCCTGATGAGCCCCCACCGTTCAATAATATAGCCTTACCACATATGTCACGGCAGTTACCTTATTACATGCAAACCTGTAAGAGAAAGCAATAAGGCATCATTTGGCGAATATCTATTATGAGACCTCATGCTTCTTTTAGCTTGGTTTTGTTTGTTTCCCCGATGATGTCTCTTCTTCTCTTATATCTATCCCTATTTCCCTGCTATTATCTACTGAAATTTTACATCACCGGTTGTGTTTTCTCTTAATACCACATCCCTCGTTTGACTACCTTTGCAAACCCTTGCTTTAAAAACCGCCTTACTTTGCCGTACCTTTCAGTTGACATTAGCGGTTTTCCTGCTTTTGAGATTACATATATCATATCCAGTAAGCCTCGTTGTGGAATCAGGTGTTCATCGCCAATGTTAGACAGGCTTGTCATGCATAGGTTACTGTCCCTACCCCCTCTCACTGGCTGATTTTGATTATAGAAAAATCCCAACAATTCACATTTCAGAAGAGACATCATACCAAGTGTGTCCAGAAAAAACGTCTCTCCTCGTAATTTCCTTTTACGAGATAGATGAGCGTATTTTTAAAGTAAACAACGCCAAAGTGTTACCGAGATCATAAACTTCATGCCTTAAAATCCGCATCCTGCAAAACCGTCCTGAGGAACTTCCGAATGTAATCAGGGTCGTCGTAAATAAAAAGTATGTTTGTTAACATGTCCCATATTATGAATAAATAACTTCCTTTGAATGTAATATTCAAAGGGACTAAATGCTATCATGCCCTTGATGTCCGGTATTTCCCCTTTAAAACCATCCCTGTCCACAGGCAATTCACCATATTCCTCGGTACATATCCTGAGGATGTTACCCTCTTGCATTTCGGGAGTCATCACCGGTACCATTCTCCCAATAGATGCCTCCACAAAACCTACCAATTCATCCACATAGCGCTTTTCCCCATCCCCCAGTTCATCTTTAACAAGCCCCTTCCTTTTGTAGGATGAAATCATATCGATCCATAAAGTAAATTTAGTCATACTCACCCATGAACTCTACAATTTCTTTCATGTTTTTAATCCTAGTTGATACGCCTATAGCCATTATACAGTGTCAGGCAACAGCATTTGCAAACTTACCACCTCTATATAAACCCAAATACCATGAGTAAGCGCAAAAAGAAACCAAAAGCGTTGCATTTATTGCATTTATTAAATTGCCGGGATCTTTTGTTCTTACTTTTCATTCTGCCCTATCCACTAAAAACCAATCAAAATCGGCAAAGCCCTTGCTGTTTTCAAAATGATAGTTATTGGCAAAAATCCCTACTTTGGCTCCGATCCAGTGGCCTTTCTTGGCTATAAATTCATCGCCTATGGAGATGAAATTCTCTCCCTCCAGGCTATAACTAAAAGTACACCTAGCTTTTTTCCTTACGGTCACCCTCAAATAGATGAGGTTCGATGAGCCAATATCGTGGCTTTCTATCTGCCGTTCCTCCTGCTGGGGCCCGTTTCCCTTGATAAGACAAATCTGGATATGGCCAGCCACCTTTTTTGCCACAACAGCCGCATATTCCATCCCCATTATAACCAATCCAGCCTGATCTCCATCGATCTGGGGGCTGAATTCCAGCTTGGTTGTCACCTCAAACTCAGGAGCCGGAAACTTCTGCAAAAGGAGGTTGGGCACATTCCATAATACTTTCCTTATCCCCCTCAATTCGTTTGTCATATATAGCCTTATATGGTGCTCCCTCTCTACAAGGGAATACCATCCGTCCCTTGGGTTGGCATGCCACTGCCATTGCAAGCCCAAAACATTGCCGTCAAAATCATCGCTTGTATCGGGCACTTCAATATCATATGCTCGCCCCACGTTCGGCTTTGTATATCTCATGACCGGCTCGCCTATCCCATCGCCGTTGACGTCAATTCCCATCAATGGCCAGTCATCCACCCATTTCACCGGCTGCAGGTGAACGATGCGGCCGTAAGCGTCGTCATCCTGAAAATGTACAAACCACGTCTCTCCGTTCTCCAATTCCACCCATCCGCCTTGATGGGGGCCATTGATAGGAGTGTTTCCCTGATGGAGCACGATCTTCTCCTCATAAGGCCCATAAGGATGTTTTGCCCTCAACACAACCTGATAGCCCATTGAAACTCCCCCGGCGGGAGCTGAGATATAATAATATCCGTTTCTCTTGTACATTTTAGGTCCCTCAATGGTGGGATGATTGACATTCCCATCGATCACAATTCGAAACTCATCAAGAAGAGCAGTACCATCTGGCTTCATCTTGTTTATGGCAAGAACGCTTTTAAATCCAATCCTGCTCCTGGCAAATGCGTTGACCAGATAGGCGTTTCCGTCATCATCCCAGAATGGGCATGGATCAATCCATCCCTTGACTTCTTTAACGCACACCAGAGGCTCCCATTTACCCCATGGGTCTTTGGTCTTGCTCATGAAGATGCCTTCATCGGGCATTGCAAAATATACCCAAAAATACCCATCATGGTATCTAATGCTAGGAGCCCACACTCCCCTGCCGTGCTGGGGCTTGTCATACTCTGGAAAAGGTAGCCTGTCGATTACATAATTGATTATTTTCCAATTCACCAGATCCTTTGAATGCAATACGGGTAACCCTGGTATACAGTTAAAGCTGGAAGCTACCATAAAAAAGTCATCTTTTACCCTTATGATGTCTGGGTCGGAATAATCCAAATAAAGTATAGGGTTTATGTAAGTACCATCACCCTGATCAGATATCCATACTCTAGGAAAGCCATTTTTTCTATACAGAGCTATTTTATCTTCTATGTGCATGAAAAGTTCCTCCATCCCATATCCTTAAAAGCTACACCTTTAAAAAATTTTTTAAAGGCAAATCTATATCGTTTTTAATGCCATCGACGATAAGCTTGGCTATTTCAATGGCACCTTGCCTGGAAAAATGGGTATTATCCTGTTTCCCCTCCGGATAGGCCGGATATTGACCGGGTTCAACCCACAGGAAAATCTCCTTGGTCTTTTCTTCGCCCAATTCTTCAAATAGCTTTCTGCTCTTTTCACACACGTCGATAAGCGGTACATTCAACTCCAAAGCTAGCTCCTTCATGGCTTTACAATATTCCCTGTGGGTGTTAATAATCCTGCCATTCTCAAACAGCCTTCTGTTAACAGGGGTTAAAAGAACCGGATAAGCTCCCTTGCTGCAGGCTCCCTCGATGAACAACCTCAAATAATATTTATAGGTGGTTTGTGGCTCGGTATACCGCGAAGGATCATGTTCCTTTTCATCATTATGGCCAAACTGGATAAATAGATAATCGCCTGCTTTTATCTCTTTCAAAATGGCCTCTAATCTGCCCTCTTCCACAAAGCTCTTTGAACTACGGCCGTTTACCGCGTGGTTATTTATTTTTACGTTTTCATTAAAAAAATCCCCGATTACCTGTCCCCATCCCGTTTCAGGAAACACATCAGGGGTTTTATTAGCTGCTGTAGAATCGCCAGCAATATAAATCGCAATCTCTTTTCGACCGCTTGTAGACAATTTTTATGCCCCCCATCCTTTACTGGTTTAATTTTATATCATTGCCATCTGAATCCACTACATTTACCATTTCTATCCTCTTACAATTGTCAAACACCAGCTCGGGCTTTTTCTCAATCTTAAGCTTAACATTTCTAAAAAACAAATCCGTTGCGTTTACGCACTCCACGCCCTTTTCTGAAGTTACAATCACATCATCAAAATAAATGCTACTTATGGGCAACTCGGGTAAGCCGCTAACCTGAATCGCTCTCCCCACCCCCATGCAAACTACATTTTTAATCATAATATTTCTGAACTCAGGAGTTTCTTCGGTAGGTCGTAAATATTTCGCATCATCTGCATTCTGTGCCTTATGGCCGTACCACATGGTAAGGATAATGGCTTCATCCACTATGTCTTTCATATAGATGTTCTCTATGTAGATGTTCTCCACGACCCCACCTCTGCCCCTTCTACTCTTGAACCTTATCCCTACATCGGTCCCAATAAAAGTACAGTTGGACACGTGGATATTCCTTACTCCTCCGGACATCTCGCTTCCCACTACGAAACCGCCATGACCGTGATAGACGGTACAATTATATATCCTCACATTTTCACATGGCTTTCCCCTTCTTCTACCTTCCTCGTCTTTGCCCGATTTCATGCATATGGCATCATCGCCTACGTCAAATGTTGAATTATATATTTCGACATTTTTGCATGACTCTAGATCCAGGCCATCCCCATTTTGGGCATACCAGGGGTTTCTTACGGTCACATTTCGAATGGTCACATGTTCGCACATTACAGGATGGAGATTCCATGCCGGAGAATTTTGAAAAGTTGGGCCATCCAACAATACCTTTTTACAGTTAACCAAGCTCAACAGATTAGGCCTCAAAAAATCCCTGTATCTTTTTGCATCTTCAAGCGATGTTATTTTACCATTATGGTTTTTAAAATATTGAGCTCCTTCCATTGCCTCCTTTGAGGGCCACCAAACCATAGCGTTTTCATCCACAAATCCGCCCGCATTGATGAGTTCATTCCATTGGTTATCGGTCATCTTATATTTCTTGACCGGCCTCCAAGCCTGGCCCTGGCCATCAAAAATTCCTTGGCCGGTTATGGCAATATTCTCCAAATTTTCACCGTTTATTGGAGACATACATCTAAATGTCTGCTGCCCTTCAAAATGGGACATCACAACGGGATAATCATTAAAATCCGAGCTGAATACCACTACTGCTCCTCTTTGAAGATGGAGATTCACATTGCTTTTTAAGGTAATAGGGCCTGTTAACCACACCCCTGGGGGTATTACCACCCTTCCTCCTCCGCTAGAACTGCACTCCTCGATCGCCTTAGCAATAGCCTGCGTGTTTAGGTGTATACCATCTCCCACCGCACCGTAACTGGTTATTACAAAATCCCTATCCGGAAAAGTTGGAATTTGTACACAGGGCATCTCGAAGTATTTCATTCGTCTCACCTTCCTTCATTTTTTCATCGAACTTTCCATCGACTTTTGTCATCCCTCGGCATAATTGTCCACCTTTCGGTCAATTCTCTATCGACAAAAGAATCGAAGGCAAGTAAACGAAGGAATCAGCGCTCATGCCATCGTCACCGCTTTACAAAGGCTTTTTGGAAGTACCGCATACGGGACACCTTTGAAGGGAAAGGGGCATCTCCAGTCCACAGCTTTCAAGCAACTTCTTGTCGCGCAAGATCTCCTCGGTCATGCCATCCGCCGCTATTTCCCCTTCATTTAGCACAATCACCCTCCTACATGTCTCAAGCACCATATCCAAATCATGGCTGGCGATTATCTTGGTGTGATCAAAGCCTTTAAGCAAATTTATGACCATCCGCCTCGACTTGGGGTCAAGGGCAGATGTTGGCTCATCCATTATCAGTATGTCAGGCTGCATCGATAAAACAGATGCGATTGCAACTACCCGTTTTTCTCCTCCTGATAATCTGAAGGGTACCCTGTCGCGCAGATGAGGTATCCCTACCATTTCCAAAGCTCTTTCCACTCTGAGCTTTACTTCATCTTCATCAAGCCCATAATTTCGTGGTCCAAAGGCCACATCATCATACACGGTAGGCATAAACAGCTGATCATCGGGATTCTGGAAGACAAAGCCCACCCTCTGGCGTATAGCAGATAACGTCTTTTTTGTTAGTCTGACATCCCCAACCAGCACTTCTCCTTGATCGGGAAGTAAAAGGCCTACCAGCAGCATCAACAGCGTAGACTTTCCAGCCCCGTTGGCACCGATTAAACCTACAGATTCTCCGTGATAAATTGTAAAGGACACATTTTTCACAGCTTCATGCCCATCCGGATATGAAAAATATAAATTTCTAACTTCAAGTTTATGATAGCTCATCTATCTACCTACTCCTGTAAACAATGCTCCTATCAACGCGGCAATATTATAGATTCGAGCAATAACGAAGAATAAGCTCCATGCCACAAAGTATAACACATCCCTAAACCTTACCTTTAACACATCGCCAGCATTATACTCCCCCGTAAAACCTCTCAAGTTCATGGCCTGGTATACCCTTTGTGCCCTGTCAAAAGCTCTTAGCAACATCTGCCCCAAGAAGGAGCCCAGATCATTCATCTTTATCCCCTTTTGGCCCGGCGCCCGCAAGGAATAGGCCTGGGCCATCCGGAAACCCTCTTCAATCAGCAACCATATATATCTATACATCAATAGAAGCTGCAGGACAAAAACCTTTGGAATTTTTAGCATCCGTAATGCAACTGCCACTCTGTCCATACCCGTAGTTGCTACCAATAAAATGCTAACCATCACCACTAAGCTGGATTTTATAAGGATGGATAGAAAAGTAAGCCATCCCCTTGAAATGGCGATATTCCCCAGCATAACGATATAAGTGTCAAATAAAGGATTTAATATACCAATCCCTATGATCAAAGGCTGGACAAGCAATACCCTCTTTAAGACGGGTACTACTGGTATCTCGGCAAAAGAAATAATGAAAACCGGATAAAAGACAAAAGGCAAAACAGCGCTAACCTCATGTTTTTCAAACGAGGTAAGCACAACTATATAAACGATGGTGGTAAGCAGCTTCATCACCGGATGGATGCGGTGGATGAAGGTCTTTTTTCTAGCCAGGTCATCCAGCAATCCTATATCATATAACGAATTTGTAATATTTGACATACGGGCCTTCTCCAAATGAAAAATATTAAAGCAGCTTCATTAAGCAACAGCTTTAGTGGCTTTACTCTTCCTTTTCCTCGATACGTTTATAATCCATCCCAAAATTACGGTCAGCACAAGCGTAATAGCTCCTCCCACTATGCCGGATACGCTAGTTCCGGCATCAACCGAAGGCCAGGAGCTTTCATCCTCCTCAACCGGTTGCCCTGCAGTGTCATCCTCAACTGTCTTAAACCCATAATCGGGAAGAAACGCGACCCTGTTTTGAATTTCAGAAAATATACGGTGAATGCCACTTGCGGATTCCAGTTCAGCTGTGCCGGCTACTCTTTCGATAGACCATTCCAAGCCATCGGGATTGGCAGAAGCAAACCATGAAAGCAACCCGCCAACTATAACCGTTACAACCGCCAACCCTACCATGACCTTCTTGATGGGCACACCTCTTAGAGTTTCGCCGACAACCGCTCGCTCCAGTATTTCGGGCCTGGCTTTCCATATAAAGGTAACTATTGCCGCGGTAGCCAGCCCTTCAATTACCCCAATGGCAAGGTGTATGGGTAACATGAACAACAGGAACTGACCAAAGGGCAGTTCGGTCTTCCCGGATAAAAGCGTCTCAACCACAACGCTAAAGGCCCCAAGCTGCAGCCCAACCACCGAAGAAACCATAGATCCTGCAAAAATGTTCCTCGGATTGATGCCTTTGCGCACAAATTTTTTATAAATAAATGGATATGCTACAAAGCAGGTATAAAAGCCAAGATTAAAAACATTACAGCCATAAGCCAGCAATCCACCATCGCCAAAGAACAGTGCCTGTATGAGTAAAATCGATGCCATTGTAAGAAATCCTGCGTTAGGTCCCAGAAGTATGGCCAGCAGCATTCCTCCGCCAAGATGTCCGCTGGAACCGGTGCCGGGTATCGAGAAATTGATCATCTGTGCCGCAAAGACAAACGCACCCATAACTCCCATCAGAGGAATTTTGCTCTCATCCATAT